>NZ_JAVMBW020000014.1:0-185754 GCF_031631895.2 Aequorivita marina | reverse complement strand
CGATAAATCTTTAATTACAAAACAATGCCGTCTCGTAATACTATGGGGCATTAATCCAAGTTTCCCTGGGCTATTCCCCTGTACAAGGCAGATTCCATACGCGTTACTCACCCGTGCGCCGGTCTCAATAAAGGCAAGCCTCTATCTACCCCTCGACTTGCATGTGTTAAGCCTGCCGCTAGCGTTCATCCTGAGCCAGGATCAAACTCTTCATCGTATAATCTTAAATAATATTGCGACCATACATCGATAAAGAGCCTAACTCTCAAAAAAATCCTCAGGAAATCTTACTTAGTTTAGTTTCTTTGTTGATTAACTCTCTTTCGAAAAATTAATCTACGCTGTCAATTTCAATATCTCAATGAACTTTTCCCTATTATATAAGGAATCAATTTGTCGGTGTAACGGAGTCGAACCGCTGTACTGTGCCTCTCACCTGTTGTTTTTAAGAGCGTGCTTATCGCTAAGCGGGTGCAAATATAACACTCTTTTTTAAACCTGCAATACTTTTTTGAAAATAATTTAAAAAAGTTTTTTGGAGAACGTTCGCTGCTATATTTAAGTGAAAAATTTACTTCCTAGTAGCGGGGTGCAAACATAAGACCCTTTTCTGAATCTCGCAATGCTTTTTTAATATTTTTTCTAAAGTTTTTAAAGAGCGTTTCGCTTTGTAATTCAGCGCTGGGCTGTTGTCCTAAGCGGGTGCAAATATAGAACGCTTTTCAATACCCACAAACTATTTTAAACGTTTTTTTAAAGTATTTTTTCCAAGACAACGCAAGTGACTGAAAACTCAGCGCTTATGAGTAAAGAAAAAAAACAAAAACTCCCGGTCATCTGCTCCACGCCAAAAAAAACAACCGTATTTCAACTAAAAGTGATAGTATAGCATAAGAAGCAATCCATAAAAGAAAAAAGAACGCCCAATAAAGATACAATGTTCACAGGTTTTACGCAACCGCCTGATACATTAGTTGTTAACAGTCTTTTTCTTCCAACTTGCCTTTAAGTCTAAAAAATCAATTGAAAAGGCAGGGCGTTGCCTATCTAGCCTTCCCGCTTGAAAAGACCGCTCTAAAATATCTTCTATAAGGTAATCTTCTTTTACTTCAAAAGGCCTATACTCCTCTTTTAAGGATATTTCAAAAAAACTCGCAGTAGTGTTATACCAAAATGCCCGCCAGCCCGTACGCAATTCTTTTACCAGATTAAAAGCAGTGCGGCCAGTTTGTCTGTGAATTAGCTTTACTAAAATTTGACCTTCGGTATGCGTTAGTTTTTTTAAACGTTCAGAGAATTCGCCTTCAATATACTTTTGCACCCGTTTGGTATATTTTCTCTTATCGCTACGCTTCTCTACCGTTTTTAATCGTTCCGTCATTGTAGTAAGACGTTCAGAAGCAAGTTTGGCATACGGATATACTTTACGGGTCTTTCTTCTAAGTATAAGATAACGCCTACGGTCCTTTGCTGAACTAAACTTTAACCGATCTAACAGAATCACTTCCTCCAGGTCAATAGTTTCACGAGCAACAGTGTCTCCCGCAATAATATAGTACATTACTTCAGAAGAGTCTTTCTTCTTCTTTAAGAACTCCGAATCAGTTTGTCCATATCCGGATTGCAAACCTAAAAATAACAAGCCTATATATATAGGTATAAAAAATTTCATTTAAACGGTTTAATAATTATGCTTCACTTCATCTAAAAACGTACCAAAATTAAGCAAATTGCCTTGCTATCCTTAATAAGAAATTGCTAATTTTACCATTCACAATTATTTCAGCATAAAAAGAAACTATGAGCACTTCAATATTAAATGACAAATCACTTAAATTTTTAGAGCAATACCTAAACAATGCCGCACCTACTGGTTATGAATGGGACGGGCAGAAACTGTGGATGGAATATTTAAAGCCGTATGTAGATGAGTTTATTACCGATACCTATGGTTCTGCTGTAGGAGTAATAAACCCCGAAGCAAAATTTAAGGTGGTTATTGAAGGCCATGCCGACGAAATTTCGTGGTATGTAAATTATATAAGTGATGATGGGTTGCTTTATGTAGTTAGAAATGGAGGAAGCGATCATCAAATTGCACCTTCAAAAATTGTTAACATCCACACCAAGAACGGTATTATAAAAGGAGTTTTTGGGTGGCCTGCAATTCATACGCGCAATAAGTCTAAGGAAGAAGCGCCAAAACCAGACAATATATTTATAGACGTAGGCGCCAAAGACAAGGAAGAGGTAGCGGAAATGGGAATCCATATTGGATGCGTAATAACGTACCCCGACCAGTTTCATATTCTTAATGAAAACAAGCTTGTATGCCGAGCGTTAGACAATAGAATGGGTGGGTTTATGATTGCCGAAGTGGCTAGGTTACTTCATGAAAATAAAAAATCGCTTCCTTTTGGAATTTATATTACCAATTCGGTACAGGAGGAAATTGGGCTGCGCGGCGCACAGATGATTGCCGAACGTATTAAACCAAACGTTGCAATAGTAACAGATGTTACGCACGACACCACTACCCCAATGATTAATAAAAAGAAAGAGGGGCAAGCTGAAATTGGCGCTGGCCCTGTGATTGCCTATGCTCCTGCTGTGCAGCAAAAACTAAGAGATTTAATAGTTGACACGGCCGAAAAGAAAGAAATTCCGTTTCAGCGTGCAGCACTTTCTCGTGCCACAGGAACCGATACGGACGCTTTTGCCTATAGTAATGAAGGAGTAGCAAGCGCATTGATCTCTCTTCCGCTTCGTTATATGCACACTACAGTTGAAATGGTGCATCGTGATGATGTTGAAAACGTAATTAAACTTATTTACGAAACCTTGTTAAATATAAAAGATGGCGAAACCTTCAGTTATTTTGATTAAGAAATAACGCAACCTATTGCCCTTTATTTAAGTTTTCAAAATAAAGCTTTGCGCGCTTAATTACCTTCGGGGCCAAAATAATTGTTGCGGTCATGGTTGGTATTGCCATCATTGCAAAAAATGTATCTATTAAATTAATCATCATACTCAGAGAGGTTGTGGCCCCTACTAAAATGCTAATTATATAAAAGTAGTTATAGATACCTTTATTTTTTGCACCAAAGAGGAAAGACATACACTTGCTACCATAATATGAGTAGGAGAAAAGCGACGAAATACTAAACACAGAAATACATGCCAACAAGGCGTATTTTCCGACGTAGGGGATGCTTTCTTCAAAAGCCGAAGCCGTTAAACTTACACCGTTAGCTTCACTGCTTTGCCAAACCCCAGTCACCAAAATGGCCAAGGCGGTTAGCGTACAGATTACGAGTGTGTCTATAGCTGGCCCCAACATGGCTACCAATCCTTCGCGAATAGGCTCATTGGTTTTTGCTGCACCATGGGCCATTGGAGCCGTACCTATCCCCGCTTCATTTGAAAAGGCTCCACGACGGATTCCTAATAAAATAATCCCGCCAATAACGCCCCCTAGAAAAGCATCGCCTTTATAAAAGTTTGCTGAAAAAGCATCGGTAAAGATTAGCCCCAAGTATTTTGGCACTACATCTATATGTATTCCTAAAATAGTCAACACTAAAACAAAATAAAGCACCACCATTCCCGGCACCAATTTAGAAGCGGTTTTACTAATTCGCGATAAGCCACCTAAAATCACAATGGCAGTTATTGCCGCTAATACCAAGCCGATAATTAAATCGGTAGTAAACCCATTGTAAAGACCGGCCGGTTTTAAAAGAATGTCATTAATGGCTTGCGTTAATTGGTTTACATTAAATACAGGTAAGGCCCCTACCAAGCCGGCAACACTAAAAACCACAGCTAATGGAATCCAACGTTTTCCTAGGCCTTCAACAATAAAATACATGGGACCGCCTTGAATATTCCCTTCGCTATCTTTCCCTCTATACAGTATCGCTAAGGTTGCAGTAAAAAACTTAGTAGACATACCAATTACAGCGCTTACCCACATCCAGAACACAGCTCCGGGCCCACCAATAGCAATTGCAACTGCAACTCCAGCTATGTTTCCCATACCTACAGTTGCAGACAGGGCCGTGGTCAAGGCCTGGAAATGAGTAATCTCGCCGGCATCATCTTCGCTGTCATATTTTCCGCGTAACACGGCAACAGCATGCCCTAGATATCGAAATGGCAAAAACCGAATTCGTATTAAAAGGTATAGCCCCCCGCCAACCAAGAGTATTAGTAACGGTAAACCCCATGCCATGGAAGCTATTTCAGCTATAAATTGATCTATATTTTTCAGCATACATGTCAAATTTTCGTCTAATGTATGATAAAAATTTTTATAATTAATGGGGAAATTGTTACTTGCAGTACAGCATGAAGAAAAACCTAAGCCTTTTCCTACTAATTTTACCAGTACTTGTATTTGGGCAGTCAAGAACTGATTGGAAAAAACGCGCTTTTGTCTTTACGCCTGAAGTTCTCCTCGGAAAAACAATGGAGGCCAATGACGGGTTCCCAAATACTGAGCTTCAAAAACAGCTCATTCTAAACTTTGGCAGAAACCATTCTGAAAATCCGCAACAATGGGCCCAACAGTTAAAAGGACCAAAAACAGGCTTATCATTTGGCGTTACTGATTTCGGAAATTTAGACAGCTTGGGAGTTGCGTTTACTGTAGCTCCTTTTATTGAATTTAGAGCATTTGGAATAGACCGTTTTAAAATACTCGCAAGCATGGGTGCGTCGTATTTTTCGAAAAAATTCCACCCAGATACAAATCCACAAAACAGAGCCGTAACCACTGATGTAACTTGGGCTTTTAGAATGTACTTCTATTATCAGCTTTTTTCCACAAAACAAATAGATTGGCGGGCAGGACTTGGATATTCGCATCATTCTAACGGACATACACGTTTGTTAAACCAAGGATATAATTCGTTTTTGGTTAGCCTTTCAGCAGATATTAAACACATTTTAAAACAACCGGAAAACAAAAAACTAGCTATTCCAATAAAGCACCAGAGCACAGTTTACAATTATCTGGCTGTACGTACTGGGCTCGGTCAAAACGTATTTGCCTTAGCCTTTAACGACAAACGAAATGTTTACACTCTTGCTGCGGAATACGGGCGTGTTTATAATAACACCTTTAAAGTTGGCGTTGGATTTTACTACCGCTTTTACCAGCATTATTACGATTATATTGACGGCAACGAATCTTTGGTACAACCGGGAAGAGAGTTTGACTATTTTAGAAGCAACCCTGTGTATTACGCCAGCAACCTAGGAATAAGCCTACACGGCGAAATATTTTTAAACCACGTGGGCATTGACCTTCAATTGGGGTATAATTTTCACAAGCCTGCCTATAAAATGGATTATCGCATTAATGAAGGTTGGAAAGACCCTCCACGCGAAATCTCAAAAGCGTGGAAGCTAGGAGTTCTCGATTCAAAGTTTAAAAAGAAATATCGGATCTCTTCCCGTTTAGGCCTAAAATACTACCTTATTGGAATGGAAAAAGCTCCAAAAAACAATCTATATGTTGGAGCTCATTTAAATGCAAATTTAGGCCAAGCAGACTTTACAGAGTTAAGCCTTGGTTATGTGCATAACTTTAACTTTCGCGAAAGAAAAGCAGTGCCTTAGTTCTTCGGCAATTTAGACAACCGAACTGGCAAACTGCAAGTACTCGGCGCTCATAATAGACGCATTAATTATTTTCCTGAAGATATTCTAACACGTTATTTTCAATACGTTCTTGAATATTCTGAACGTCTGCTTTTACAAACTTTTCGCCTGTAATATTTTCATAAAGTTCAATATATCTTTTGGAAACACTTTCAATATAATCAGCACTCATTTCAGGCACCGCTTGCCCTTCTAAACCTTGAAATCCGTTTTCAATAAGCCATTGCCGAACAAACTCCTTAGATAGTTGTTTTTGTGGTTCGTTTTTAGATTGTCTTTCAGTATAGCCTTCAGCATAAAAGTATCGCGATGAATCTGGGGTGTGAATTTCATCAATCAGAACAATCTTTCCATCCTTGGTCTTTCCGAACTCATACTTGGTATCAACCAATATCAAGCCTCTTTTTGCTGCAATTTCACTCCCAAACTGAAAGAGCTTTCGTGTATAATCTTCAAGCTGTAGGTAGTCTGCTTCAGCAACGATTCCTTTTTTTAAAATTTCTTCTCTAGATATATCCTCATCATGATCCCCCATTTCCGCCTTGGTAGCTGGAGTAATTATAGGCTCTGGAAATTTGTCGTTTTCCTTCATTCCCTCAGGCATAGCGACGCCACATAAGGTTCTTATACCAGCTTTATATTCTCTGGCCGCATGACCGCTCATATAACCTCGAATTACCATTTCAACTTTAAAAGGAGTACAAGCTTCGCCTATGGCAACATTTGGGTCTGGCGCGGCAGTCAACCAATTGGGAACTAAATGCTCCGTATCTCGCATCATTTTGGTTGCAATCTGGTTTAATATCTGACCTTTATATGGAATTCCTTTCGGCATGACCACATCAAAAGCACTTAACCTATCTGTGGCAATCATTAAAAGCTGGTCATTCTCCAAGGTGTAAACCTCACGGACTTTTCCGTGATAGACACTTTTTTGGCCTGGAAAATGAAAATTCGTTGAAGTTAAAGTGTTACTCATGATGCTATATGTTTTTTAATACGGGGTTTAATCTACATTTTCAATTTTTCTATATGCAGCAATTACTTTTTTAACCAATCGATGACGGATTACATCTTTGTCGTCTAAATAAATCATTCCAACGCCTTTTACATCTTTCAACACCAACAAAGCTTCTTTTAATCCAGACGTTACACGGCGTGGTAAGTCAATTTGCCCAGGGTCGCCAGTAATCATAAACTTGGCATTTTTCCCCATTCTGGTTAAAAACATCTTCATTTGTGCGTGGGTCGTGTTTTGAGACTCATCTAAAATAACAAAAGCATTGTCTAGTGTACGACCGCGCATAAAAGCCAAGGGCGCAATTTGAATTACACCAGACTCTATATGTGAAGCCAGTTTTTCTGCAGGAATCATATCGCGCAAGGCATCGTACAAGGGCTGCATATACGGGTCTAACTTTTCCTTAAGATCGCCTGGAAGAAAACCTAAGTTCTCTCCTGCCTCAACCGCGGGGCGCGTTAAAATAATTCGTTTTACCTCTTTATCCTTTAAGGCTTTAACCGCCAAGGCAACGCCGGTATATGTTTTTCCCGTTCCCGCTGGGCCAACGGCAAAAACCATATCATTGTCTGCCATTAGTGCCACCAGTTTGCGCTGATTTGCGGTTTGTGCTTTAATAGGTTTTCCACTTACCCCGTGGATAATTGTACCGCCACTCCCCGCCGGAGCCTCATAATCCTCTTTGGTACGACTCATTAAAACACGTTCAATAACATTCTCGTCAAGTTTGTTAAATTTCATAAACTGCTCTAGGAGCATATTGATACGCCGGTCAAACTCTTCTAAAATTTCCTCATCGCCATAGGCTTTTATTTTATTGCCACGTGCCACAATTTTAAGTTTAGGAAAATAGGTTTTAAGCAAATCAATATTGGCATTTTCGAGGCCAAAAAAATCTCTTGGGCTTATGTCTGTGAGTTCGATTATAAGTTCGTTCAAAAGCAGTGTGTTTTTATCAGAATTAAACTTTGCGAAATTCAATATTGGGTTACTAGTTTCGTTAAACATCCAAAGTAGGCATGTTATTCACTCCCTATTAAATAACCGCAAAAACATTTAAAGTCTATTATTTATTTTATTCAACAAAAATAGTTTTGCTACTCACAAAAGTAACTTATTTTTGTGGTACTTGATTTAAGAAAACATCAACAATTATTTATGGCTATAATCACGTTTACGACTGACTTTGGAGAAAAGGATCACTTTGTTGGTGCAGTAAAAGGAGCTATTTACACCGAAATGATTGATGCAAAGGTTGTTGACATCTCTCATAACGTCTCACCATTCCATCTTCATGAAGCGGCATACATCATCCAAAACGCGTATAGTAGTTTCCCTAAAGGAAGCATCCATGTAATTGGTGTTGATTCTGAATTGAATATAGAAAACAGACATATTGCAGTTTTTATGGATGGTCATTATTTTATTTGTGCAGACAACGGAATTATTTCGATGCTCACTTCGGAAATACGACCAGAAAAAATTGTAGAAATCAACATTCACGATAGGTTTGTGAGCAATTTTCCGGTTTTGGATGTTTTTGTAAAAGTTGCCAGCCATATAGCACGAGGCGGAACGCTAGACGTGATTGGTAAAAATATAACAGAAATAAAACAGTTGACTGGAATACGGCCAGTAATTAGCAATAAAGGATATAAAATAGGTGGAAATGTTATTTATATTGACAATTATGGCAATGTAATCAGTAATATTACCAAAAAATTGTTTGAGGAAGTTGGTAAAGGCAGAAAATTTGAAATCAATGCCAGAACGGCAAAATTTGATAAGATATACGCCCATTATAGCGAGGCCATTAATTTTGATCTTCCTCCAGAACGCAGGGAAGAAGATGGCAAGAAACTAGCCCTATGGAACTCCTCCAACTATTTGGAGTTGGCTGTTTACAAAAGTAGTTCAAAAACCATTGGTAGCGCTTCCTCCTTGCATGGCTTAGATTACAGAGATGCAATAGTAGTGAGCTTTATGGATTAAGCTAGCTATATGTATAACAGACTGAATGAAGTTGTTATAATCCAAACACACCAAATAAAGCAATTGTATTTTGACAAGCTCAACAACCTAAAATAGTAAATATGTTTACACGAATCGTAAAAATGGAGTTTCAAGAAGAAAACATCCCTACATTTTTAGACAACTTTGAGGCTGTAAAGAATAAGATACGCAACTTTCCAGGTTGTACTTTTTTGGAGCTTTATCAAGATAAAAACAATAAAGCAATCTTTTTTACCTACAGCCGTTGGAATGAGGAAACAGATCTTGAAAACTACCGACATAGCGATTTGTTTAAAAAAGTATGGAGTCAAACCAAACCGCTTTTTAAAGAGAAAGCCGCGGCGTGGAGTGTAGATACGCTCGTGAGTTTGTAGTTTATAGAAAATAAGAACCAAGGCGTCTAGGCGCCTTTGCCAGAGATGAAAAATAAATGCTAGCAATAATAAAACGCGAAATCAACTCCTTTTTTTCAAGTACCATTGGGTATTTGGTAATCGCGGTGTTTTTAGTAATCAACGGTTTATTTCTTTGGGTCTTTAATGGAAATTACAACATTTTAGATTCCGGATTTGCCGATCTTGCCCCATTCTTTGAGCTGGCACCTTGGGTATTACTGTTCTTGATTCCCGCAGTATGTATGCGCGCCTTTAGTGACGAAATGAAAATGGGCACCTTAGAGCTCTTGCTTACCAAACCAATTACCTTGTTAAAGATAGTGCTTGGAAAGTATTTTGGCGCAGTTACTTTAATTGTTATTGCCTTGATCCCAACACTGCTTTACGTTTATAGTATTTCTGAATTAGGTAACCCACCAAACAATTATGACTTGGGCAGCACCATTGGATCGTATATTGGGTTGCTGTTTTTGGTATTTGCCTATACTTCCATCGGGATATTTTCGTCTACCCTTTCAGAAAATCAGATCGTGGCATTTATAATTGCGGTTTTTTTATGTTTTGCGCTGTACTATGGTTTTGATGGCTTTTCGTCATCGGCATTTAATATTTCAGAATTAGGGATGAAAGCACACTTTGATAGTGTAGCACGTGGGGTTTTGGACACGCGCGATTTAATCTATTTTTTCAGTATTACGGTATTCTTTATCGCTTTAACGGTTTTAAAATTGAAGCAAAAATGAAAAAGACTTCAACTAAAAACAATATTGGGTTCGCAGTACTGCTTATCATTGGCTTAGTGCTGCTGAACTTTTTAGGCAGTTACTTTTACGAGCGTTTTGATCTAACCCAAGACAAACGTTTTACCCTTTCAGAAGAAACCAAGGAAATTATCGCTCCTATAAACTCTCCCTTACTTGTAGATGTATTTTTAGAAGGTGAATTTCCGGCTGAATTCAGAAGACTTCAAAGTGAGACTGAACAACTGTTAGACGAGTTTTCAGCCTATAACGGCAACATCAAGTTTAAGTTTATCAATCCCACTGAAAAAGGTTCGGAACAGTTTCAGCCACAATTTGAAAAATTTGGATTAACCCCAGCCCAGGTATCGGTTACCGAAAGCGGCAAACAGAGTACCGAACTTGTTTATCCTTGGGCGCTTGCCCATCACAATGGTAAATCTGTAAAAATACCTTTGCTTAAAAATCAACTGGGCGCCACTTCAGAAGAAAGAGTAAACAGCTCCTTACAAAACTTACAATATGCATTTGCCGATGGATTTAAAAAGCTAGCAACGGAAAAATCTAAAAAAGTAGCCGTTCTAAAGGGAAATGGCGAATATGACGACCGGTATATAGCCGATTTTTTTGCAACCCTAAGAGATTATTATTTTATTGCACCTTTTACGCTAGATTCAGTTGCCTCTACACCTGAAAAAACCCTACGCGCTTTAAACACCTTTGATTTAATAGTGGTAGCACAGCCCACAGTGGCTTTTAGCGATGCCGAAAAATATATACTAGACCAATACCTTATGAATGGCGGGAAAGCCTTATGGCTACTGGACGCCACCCAAATGCAAGCCGATCCTACAACAGGCGAGACCTTTGCTTTTGGCAGGGATTTAAACCTAAATGACTTTTTCTTTAGGTACGGTATTCGAATAAACCCGAATTTGGTAAAAGATGTATATGCTGCCCCGATTGTTTTGGCAAGTGGTGAAGAAAATGAATCGCAATACAACAAATACCCCTGGTTTTTCAGTCCGCTTAGCAGTAGCGCCAACAATCACCCTATTGTAACCAATATTGAGGCCGTTAAGTTTGATTATGCCAGTGCCATAGACACGCTTCCAAACAAAATAAATAAGACGATTTTACTTTCCACCTCTCCTATTTCAAAAATTGTTGGCCTTCCAATTCCTATTGATTATAATGAAGAAATCCCCAAGAATCTTCAGGTAGTTAACGAAGGGCCAAACCCGAAGGAGTTCAACGCTGGTGAGATTCCGCTGGCCGTACTGCTGGAAGGTCAATTTACCTCAGTTTTTAAAAACCGCGTAAAACCGGTGAAACTGCAAGGAGCACTAAAAAATATTGACGAAGGAAAAGCCTCAAAAATGGTTGTAATTAGCGATGGCGATGTGATTAAAAACCAAATGCAGGGCAACCGACCCTTAGAGCTCGGGTTTGATAAAACAACCAATTCCTTTTATGGAAACAAGGAATTTCTGCTGAATACCGTCAATTACCTCCTTGACGACAGCGGACTTATAAACATTAGAACACGACAAATTGCGGTACCATTTTTAGATCAACAGAAAACCGCCGATCAACGCACAAAGTGGCAAGCACTTAACCTACTGTTACCCTTGGGCTTACTTTTAGTTTTTGGAATTGGCTTTAACTACTATCGAAGACGTAAATACACCCGCTAAATGTTAATAAGTTTGTTTTATCAAACACATCAATTGAAATATATTTGTACTTAGACTACACTATATAACCTTAGCTGGTTATTTTATTTAGATGTGGTTCGGCAGGCTCACCAAGCTTCGTTTTTTATAATTAATTGTAAAGCCAGGCTGATTGAAAAAAGCTATATAGAAATGCTCTTTATCTTAAATAAATTGGTTGTAAAAAGAATGAATAATATAAGCTCATTAAACTTCATTTTTGTTGCCTAAATTTACTGAAGAGTAATATTAAGAATTATTTCATAAAAAATATACATAATGAAATTCATCGTATCTAGTTCGTATTTATTAAAACAACTACAAGTATTGGGTGGTATTATCAACAATAATAATACCCTACCAATTTTGGATAACTTCCTTTTTGATTTAGACAATAACACGCTTAGGGTTTCGGCTTCCGACCTGGAAACTACCGTTTCGTCAAAATTAGAGGTAGAAAGCAGTGAAAAAGGAATGATCTGTGTACCCGCCAAGCTTTTGCTTGAAACATTAAAAACCTTTCCAGAACAGCCCTTAACCTTTACCATTGAAGACAACAACACCATAGAGATTAGCTCCAACCACGGTAAGTATGCCTTGGCCTATGCTAGTGGCGAAGAATTTCCGAATGCCGTTGAGTTAAAAGACCCCTCCTCTACCATTGTACAGGGCGATGTGCTCGCGACTGCCATCAGTAAAACAATTTTTGCTTCCGGAAATGACGATTTAAGGCCGGTAATGAGTGGTGTTTTCTTTCAGTTTTCAACAGACAATTTGGTTTTTGTTGCAACGGATGCCCATAAGTTGGTGAAATACACTCGTGATGATATTAGCGCTTCACAAACGGCTGAATTCATTATGCCGAAAAAACCGCTGAACCTTCTAAAGAGTATCCTTATTGGTAGCGAAGAAGATGTAATTATTGAGTATAACGAAAGTAATGCTAAGTTCATTTTTGAAAATACCGAGATGGTATGCCGCCTGATTGACGGGAAGTACCCAAATTACGAAGCGGTTATTCCCAAGGAAAATCCAAACAGATTGACGATAGACCGCAACCAGTTTTTGAATTCGGTGCGTAGGGTTTCTATTTTCTCTAGCAAGACTACCCACCAAATTCGATTAAAAATTGCTGGTGCCGAATTAAATATCTCTGCTGAAGATGTAGATTACAGCAACAAGGCCGAAGAGCGTTTAACTTGTGATTACCAAGGCGATGATATGCAAATTGGGTTTAACAGCCGTTTCCTTACCGAAATGCTTAACAACCTTACCAGCGATCACGTTTCCTTAGAAATGAGCCTCCCCAATAGGGCTGGAATTCTTACTCCAGTTGATGGGCTTGATGAGGGCGAAGCAGTTACTATGCTTGTTATGCCTGTGATGCTTAACAACTAACTTTGGTGCATTTTAATTCACTTTTAGTGTATAAAATCACTCGGTTACCGTATTTTAAGATGATTGTTTTAGAGCTAAGTGAGTGACACATTTTTATACCCTTTGGTGTTTAAAAATACTCGGGTATCCTGTTATAGCGTTTTTATTTATAATTGAAAATCATTAGTGTCCGATTAAAAGAGTGAGAAAATTTGTTGAGTCACAGATACTAGGCAATTAGAATATTTTTTATTTAATGACAGCATGCTATTATACTTAGCATCAAAATTTATCAATTAAAAAGTATGTTTAATCAATTTTATCTAGTTTTCAATCTATTAAAAAGCAAGTCTTACGTCTTATGTATTTAAGTGCAGGGGTCTTATATCTTAGTCGGACACGACTAATTGAGAATAAAAATTTTGGATGGCTTAGTTAGAATGTCGATTTAAAAGAGTTTGTCTATAATTTTCAATAAGCATTAGAGGCTGCCTTAAAGATAATCGGTTTGTTATTATAAACACGCTTAAAGCCTCAATACAGTTTTAAATAAAACTACAGGCAAGTAATTTGTTTTATATTAATGGCATACCCAATTTGTACCATTATAAAAAACAGGGCATATTGTAGTACCCTGACCAATAACAGGTTCTAAATATTGTGGACTTACTGCGTCGGTTACATACGCCATAGCACCTGTGACTCCGGCCGGTAAGTCGGCCACTTTATAGCCCCGAGTTTTCATCATTCCGTTTACTTCAAGGTCGACTTTTGGGTTATCTGTGCCTATTCCTACGAACCCATTATTTTTTATAACCATACGTTGAGCAAGCGAGGTTGTTCCATCCTGAGATGTGCGAAAAGAAATTCTACCCGGCATATCATCTGGCCCAGTAGAATTTGGTACTCCATCAATCCCCATTGATATAGAAGCTGCACTAATATAGTTGGTGCCATCATAGCCTTTTGCCTGAATACTAAAAAGGTTAGACGTTTGTCTATTTGAAACCGCTAAAGGATTCGCCATGGTACCGGCAGCAGAATGAATGTGAAATATTGAAACCCCATTAACTCCATATATGTAGGTATCTATATCAGCATCAAGTCCGTGTATTTCGAGATTTTGGGTAGGATGTTCTGTTCCTATACCTACTTTTCCATTATCTGTAACAACCATTTCTGTCCCAACCGGACGTAATGTAGTGCCATCACTAAGTGTGCCGAGCTCTATTCGGTTTTCTGCGCTATTATTTATCCAAGCATCGTCTGTTTGGTCTCCAGCAATTGCATTACCCACTTTTATCCATTTAGCTCCAGTATTATAGTAAAAACCTTCGCTTACTGCTGTAACTCCAGATCCGTTTGTAGCTGTATTATATACTGTCATACCCATTACGTGAGCAGAAAGCGGTGCAAAAGAAGTAGTTGAAGTTAATGCTACGCGAGGCATTAGTAAGCCTTTGTTGTTAGAGAATAACTCTAGCAATGCATCTCCATCGGGATCTGTGGTGCCAATACCTACTTGGGCATAGCACGCTGCAGTAGAAAAGAAGGTAAATATAAATACCACTGTTTTTAAAATAAGCTTAGACTTTTTCATCATTACTAAATTGTAAAAATTTCTATTAAAGCTAATTGAGTGGAGAGCAATTATAAATTTACAAAAATCTGAAAATATATCCAAAAAATTCATCTTAAAACCCTATACATAAGTGATCTAACCATGCTATATCTAACAGCTATAGATTACTAAACACCCATCATTTTGATGGACTTTTATATCTTCAGAATATTGATGACAATTTGTTTTTTATGCGATGTATCAGTAGTCAATAATCCTTAAAACTAAAAGTCATGAAAAAAATTTATCTTCTATTCCTTATTTTTCTATTAAGCTACTTTTCGATACAAGCTCAAACTATAGATGTAGTAACCGGTATTAGCACTCCTTCCAGATTGTTAATTAATGGCAATGATTTATATTTCTCAACAACTTCTGAAGTTTTTAAAATTGACATTACCCAAACTTCGCCTACCCCTACTTCTGTGGTCTCTGGTTTAAATGCCGCAACGGGAATGGCCATGGCAGGTAATACACTTTATATTGCAGAGTTTAATGCGGGAAGAATTTCAAAAATTGATATAAGCGATCCAACTCCAAGTCTAGAAACGGTTATTTCTGGTCTTAATACCCCAAACGGATTGTACCTTTCAGGAAATACAATGTATTATTCTGACAATAACAGCAACATTGTTGAAAAGTTTGATGTAACAGATCTAAATCCAACCACGACATTAGTTGCTACTTCTGCGGTTAACTTTAGTCCTTCGGGTTTAGCATTACATGAGAGTATTTTATATATGGCGCAAAGTCAATCAAACAGAGTCTCCAAAGTTGATGTTGATAGTGGTGTAACCCAGCCAACAGACGTAGTTGTGGGCGTGAATAGGCCGCTCGGAATTCGCCTTAATGGTAACAATCTTATTATTGCTGAATATATTGGTAATAAAATTTCAATGAAGGACCTTACCAACAGCGCCAATACCGCCATAGATCTTGTAACTGGGGTTAATCAACCCACCGATATTGAAATTTCGGGAAGTACCCTGTTTATTTTGGAAAAGGGAGCCAACAAAATATCTAAAGTTGAGAATATTTTAGGTTTAGATACTAGGTACCAGAGAAACCATTTTAAGCTATATCCAAATCCTGCCCATAATTTTATTCAAATTGCCAACCTACAAACTCCTACTTTTTACGAAATATATACCATTGTAGGCGCCAAGGTTACAACGGGCACAATCGATCCTAATGAAAGGGTAAATATTGAGCGTCTGGCAGCAGGGGTTTATATTTTAAAAATGAAAAACGGTCATGTAGTAAAATTTGTAAAAGAATAACTCTAGTGAGGCACATTCTGCATAGTTGAAAGTACTAACTCTGATTCCATTTACCGTAATTGTAAATTTCAGAAAAGTCATGTTTAAGTACTTAATGTCAAGGTCGTTTTAAAGAAATTATATAACAACTGTGATTGTTTTTACAGTTGGCTCTAGTTTATTCTAGCGTTGATTTTTATGTTCTATTTAAAAACACAAGGGTTTCAAGTTGATCTGAATGGAGAAAATCTGGTTATTCCCTTTAGGGATAGGGTAAAAATAATCGGATTTTCGGTGTTTTGTCTTTACCCCGCCCCTAAAGGGTGAAAAAATACCGAAAATTTCAAATATCCAACATAATAGCTGTTTTAAACTAGAGCCTTACAGTTTTAAAACAGAGCACATCCATGCATGAGATTAATAGCTTTTAAGCTCCCTAAACCTTTAAAAACAACAAAACCCCTTTAAAAAAGGGGGTTGTTGTTTTTAAACTCTTGAATACGAATATCCTGAAATTAGCATCATAGTTCTGAAGCTATACCTACTAATTTTCGGACTATTTGTTGTTGCCCTATATTCTATCAGGAATTAACTCTTCCTCTTCAGGCTCATAAAGGTAGCGCTCTTTACTGTCATCCAGTTCATCCATCCATTCGGTATGGTGTTCGGAAGCCATAGTGCCTGTAACAACACTTTGGTATGTTTTATCGCGATAGGTTAATATATTCTCATCTTTATCATCTAACCAAGATTTAAACATCTCTCCTACTTTATCTACATCAAAGTTTGGGTAATCAGAAAGCTCTAACAAGTCTTTGATATATGCTGATTGAAAATCTACATTATCAAATCCTGTTTCTAATTTGTCATTTTTCTCTAGCCATTTATTCATATCAATTCTTCTCTCCGCTTTTTCTGGAAGTTTATAACGCCCAATCATATAATCGCGTGCAACCCAAGCCTGGGCATCAAACATATTAAAAGTATAATATTGATCCTGCATTCCTAAATAGATCAATTGTGGAAGGTCATTAAAGAATATTCCTTTATACAGATCGTCTGGATAGAGGTTGTTTTTAGTTTTCAGTCGCAATTCGTCTGGTAAGAACGGAAATTTGTGTTGATATCCGGTACACATAATAACGGCGTCATACGCCTCGGTTGTGCCATCTTTAAAGAAAGCTGTGTCGCCTTCAAAGTGAGTAACCAATGGCATTTCTTTTATTCCTTCTGGCCAAGGTACCCCAATCGGGTTCGTTCTATAGCTTAATGTAACAGATTTTGCGCCGTGTTTATGGCATTGAACCCCAATATCTTCTGCGGAATAACTGCTTCCTATAAGCAATAAATTTTGATCTTTAAATTGATCTGCACCTCTAAAGTCATGGGCGTGCATCACGTTGCCCGGAAAGTTCTCAATTCCTTTAAAGTAAGGCATATTCGGCGTAGAGAAATGTCCTGAAGCTACAATCAAGTAATCAAATTCTTCCGAATAGGTTTTATCAATTTTTAAATCGTCAAGTACAAGTGTAAACTTTTTAGTTTCTTCGTTATAACTTACCCACCGTGCAGTAGTGTCAAAACGAATGTAATCACGAGCTTTACTTTTTTTGATCCTTCCTTGTATATAATCAAATAATACTGGTCTTGGCGGATACGAAGAAATGGGCTTTTTAAAGTGTTCATCAAACGAGTAATCCGAAAATTCTAAACACTCTTTCGGACCGTTAGACCACAAATATTTATACATACTTCCGTGAATAGGTTCACCATATTTTCCTACTCCTGTTCTCCAGGAATAGTTCCACATACCGCCCCAATTGCTTTGCTTTTCAAAACAAATAATTTCTGGAATATCCTCACCTTGGTTTTGAAGCGCTTCAAATGCTCTAAGTTGCGCTAGCCCACTTGGGCCGGCTCCAATAATTCCTATCCGTTTTTTGTTCATACGTTTATCATTCATATATTAAATAAAGTTGTAGCGAGCACATCCTTAAAAAGCAGGTGCTCAATGTTAATATTCTATTGTGAAGACACTGCGAATGGCAGTAAGATAAGCCTAAAAGAAAGGCTTTAGGTTAGAATCAATACGCTGCGAAAAAGCTACTGAGAAACCAACACGATTTTTTTTAAAACACAATGACGCGAAGATATCATTTTTTAATAGCTTTCGCAAGTATCAAAAACGCAAAGTACTGATTAAAAGTACGCTGCATTATTGTATTAAATTTGATTAATTGTTCAATTCAATTTTTATGGCCTTATCGGCTGTTAATTCAAACTGGCAATCCTCAAAAGTAGGTTTGGAGAATTTTGGCTTAAAGTTATTTGAAAACGCATATGGCTCTTTAGGAATTCCCAAGAAATTTCGATCACATTCTCCATTTCCATTTTTATCATGGTATAACGAAACAGCATAATTTCCCGAGGGCAAATCTTTAATAACGATGGTTTCGGAACTTCCACTTACTTCGCGGGAAACACCAACATGAGCCTGCCCTTCTTCCATAAAGCGTTCGCCGTTATTGAAAAGCCCAACCTCAAGGGTGCCCTGATGGCTTTCTATGTTATGGATTGTAATGGTTAACGTATGTTTTTCGGTCTGTACGGTGGCAAAAAACAGTGTGAGGTATATTAATAAAGTGGTCATTTTAGTTTAAATAAAAGTTAGTTAATTTTTATACTAAATTAGCATTAAGTCATTAAAACATAATTACATAGCCTTGCATTTGATACGTAGGGATATCAATTAACGCAGATAAGGTAAGTTTGGTGTATTGATTCATATCTACATTTGGATCTATATTTTTTTTCGCGGCAGCTTGCCCACATAAATGGATTGATGCTCCATAAGCTGTCAATTTTTTCAGCAATTCTAAATTGGGGTTGCTCACCCCCATTTTCTCCCGATGTGCTTCTTCAGTTAAAGTTACAGGTGTAGCCGCACCACTAATAACACCTACCAGCTGAATATTCTTCTTGGGCACACCTCCACTTTCCAACAAATTGATAGTACGTGCCATTTTCCATAGTGCAACATTTACGCCTTCTCTTTCCTTTGCAGTGGTAATATGAAACAAGAGCTTGTACTCCATTGTTGGATCTGGTTTTACAGCCACGTCTTCATATTCTACAATTCTTCCATAACCTTCAATTGTTGGAGTCTTCCAATTTTGCGCGTTCATACTTAGAGCTAAAAAAAGTAAAAATATTGATGTTACTATCGTATTCTTCATACTACAAATTTATTGTTATTCTCCAAAAAACTGCTTTTTCATTTCTGCGTCGTTCTCTTTGTGCGCATTAAGCGGTTCAGATTGTTTTAAAAGATAATATTTTATAGGTTTTTTAAAAAGAGAGGCACCAAACTTCTCCAAACCAGAAACTTTTTCACGCTCCATTCTAAAGTAATCTTCCAAGCTATGTTTTCTAAAATGAACAATACGTTCCAATTCATCTCCATCTTTATAGAAACCACAGTGAAAGTTCTTTTCGGCAAAAGCTTTTTCTGGAAAACTCAAGTTGCCAAGACCATAGATTCCAAATGAGCGTTCTAAAAACTTTTCATAACTAATTCTACAATCCGCTCCTCCCCCCAGATTAAATATTCGTTTAGACAATTGCTCTCGTTTTTTCAAGGCATTTACGAAAGCTCTTGCCGTATCTTGGGGCGTTGCTATTTCTAAGGAGGTATCTAAAGGTTGATGGAACATTAATTTAGACATTTTGTGCCCCCCCATAATAGCAGCTAGCCTAAAAATTGACCAATCCAATTTACTTTTTTGAAGAATGTTCTCCGCTGCAATTTTAGTAACTGCATACTCATCTCCAGGGCTAGGCTCCAACGGATCGCTAACTGTAATATAGGGATCCTCAAGCCTGTCGCCATAAACAGAAATGGAAGAACTATAAACAAAAAAACAATTAGGCGAGTGTTTCTCTAGCAAACGCACTAAGGCTTTGGTTCCTTCAACATTTACTTGCTTAGCAAGCTTTGGATTGTCATCGGCAGTTGGCGGAATAATAGCCGCCAAATGAATAACATAGTCTTGGGGATGAGCTATCTTTTTAAGGTCGTTGGGCAGTGTTATATCACCATAAATTAGATTGACTTTATCCTTGTAAGCGTTCAGTTTCTTAGACGAAACCTTTGTTTCCTTATCAAAAACCGTAACATCTAAATTTGGAGTCGCTATCAATTGTTTTAAAACTTGAAAACCCACGGTTCCCGAAGCCCCTGTTAATAATACCGATTTTGATTTAGGTTTCATTTTTTATAATTAAGCTGGAAATATGGGAGAAAACTTTATCTCGCTATTCTAAATTAAACATGGTTTAAAACCCTGATTTTGCCAAATAACGAAAATGATGATTTTACATTATTCCCTATAAAACTAATGAAAGTTTACAAAAGCGCATTCTATTTATTTCAGTCAAAATACACTGCTTCAAAAACTGCCAAGGGTGCGTCCTTACCAACGCTCAAAGACAATTCGTCTTCATTAACGGTGTAGTTGTCCACGAGTTCAAAAACTTTTAGAAAATCACGATCGTTAATATCAACATCAGGGCAGGCCATCATAGTGGAGGCCATATTTGAAAAAAGAATTCTATTTCCAGTTTCTAAAGTGTAGGAACCCATTAATGCATTGCAACCAGCAAACCCAGCTACTCGATTCTCTTCAGGCTTTAATGTAAAATAAATTTCCTTTTCCTGATTTTCAAGCATTTTTACTTCCTTACCTTCTAAGGTTTTCAATTTCCAGTATTTGTTTACAATTGGTTCGCTATTTACTACGCGTTTAAAAACGGCCAATGGCGCTCTTTTTCCAATGTTTAGTTCCAGCTTATCGCCTGTTATCCGGTAATTGTCAGCAAGATTAAACACTTTTAAAAACTTAGATTCATTAAAAGTGCCATCTGGACAGGCCATTTTTGTAGCCCCTAAGGCAGAGAAGTCAATTTGGTTACCAGCCTTAAGCGTGTAGGTGCCAAAAAAATTGTTACAGCCGGCATATCCGGAAATTCGGTTTTCACTTTCATTTAGGGTAAAGCCAATTTCCCGCTCATTATCCTGAGACGATAAAATATCTTTGCCTTCCAGCGTTTCTAATTTCCAATAAGATTCAGTTATTCCCAAATCGGAAGTTGTGTCATCCATAGTAGTTGTATTTTGAGTGGGCCCACAACTGTAGAGTGATAAAGCTGCAATGGCAATTGTAAAAAGTTGAATTTTCATGATAAATTAATTTTTAGGTTTGGTTTATTTTTAAACATTCTTCAATCTAAAGCTTTAAAATCATAAATAAGCCTATAAAAAAGCTAAATAAAAGTGAAGACTTTAGACAGACTTTCTTTTTTAGGGTTGAATAATCATAAAGCGAGCCAAAACACAATAAGACTTACCAAAAATAAAATTTTAAGACAGTTTTATGCTTTTCTAAAGAACAAATGGGTGAAAAGAATACATGCCGACAGCGTAAGCCCCAAGACTGAAACCCCTGTCCATTGATATGTTTCCCAAGCGAGGGCTCCTAAGGTGGTTCCAAGCGCACCACCTATAAAAAAGGAAACCATATAGACGGTATTAATTCTGTTTCTTCCCTCAGGATTTTTTGAAAAAATAATATTCTGATTGGTTATGTGAAGGGCTTGTAACCCAAGGTCAACCAAAATTACTCCTACAATCAAGCCAAAAATTGAATTGCTTGATACCAGAAAAATAATCCAAGAAACAATCAATAACAATGCAGAAAACAACAATAATTGATTTTTATTGATTTTGTCGTTCAACTTTCCTACT
This sequence comes from Aequorivita marina, assembly GCF_031631895.2. NCBI lineage: Bacteria > Pseudomonadati > Bacteroidota > Flavobacteriia > Flavobacteriales > Flavobacteriaceae > Aequorivita > Aequorivita marina. The sequence continues at coordinate 164,140 of NZ_JAVMBW020000014.1, read as the reverse complement.
ACAGTTGCCCCTAGGGCACCCGCAATTCCTAATAAGCCAAATAGGCCGGTAATTGTGCTTCCGTAGCCAAAGTTATCTTCCATTAGAAAAACCAAAGTGGTCCAGAATGCGCTTAAGCCCGCAAAAGCCAGTGCTCCACGTAACGAAGCCACCCGAAGCTCTGGTTCGGTCTTAAAGTAATGCAAAATAGACTTTAACAAACTACCATAACTACCCGGAAAGTGCGGATTTAAAGGTGGCAGTTTTGCACGAAGAATCAAAAACAGAAATACCATTAATCCCGCGGCGCTATAATACATTACACGCCACCCAAACTGTTCTCCTACAAAACCACTAATTACCCGGCTACCCAAAATACCAATTAATAAACCGCTCATTACGATACCAATTGCACGACCACGACCTTTATTATCGCTCAATTGTGCTGCCATGGGTACAAATAGTTGCGGCACTGCAGATGTAAAACCAATAAAAAAACTACTTACAATAAGTAGCAAAAGTGAATTTGACAAAGCAGCAGCCACTAAGGAAAATATCATCAACAGAAAATCTACCTGTAAGATTTTATGATTTGAAACCTTATCGCCCAGCGGAATAATAAAAAGCAAACCAAAAGCATAGCCTAACTGGGTACTGAGCGCCACATTGCTTACGGCAGCTTCAGAAACTCCAAAGTTTACTGCTATTTGATGGAGCAATGGCTGATTGTAATATAAATTAGCAACTATCAGGCCTGCTGATATGCTCATTAAATATAAAGTAGAGTTGGTAAGTTTTTGGGTCATTAAAATCTATTGTAGTACCTGTGTTAAAAAAACCTATGTTCTATCAGGTTCATTATCCTTAACCTGATGATCCTTAATTCGTTTGTTTTCTCTTTCTACATATTCCTCATGCTCCATATTGGCAACATAATTATTTTTACGGGCATACAGACTTTTAATTCCTTCTGCTTTTCCATAAATGGTGACCACATCTCCTGGCAATAGTTTAAAGTCGCCATTGGGCGAACCAAAATAATCTTCATCTTTTCTATCTATTCCAAGAACGGTAATGCCTTCTTTTCTTAAACCAAGTTCTTTAAGTGATTTATTAGAAACCCAATCATCGGCATCTATCTTTCGTTCGCTTATTCGGTAGTCGTCCTTTAAATGAAGTACTGCCGCAAAATCCTGGATATTCAAATCGGTATATTTTTCCAACATTTTGCTTATAATATTAGAGAGTCCTCTATCAACCCATTTGCTTTTTATGGCCCAGTAAACAACTGCCATTCCTATCAAAACTATTCCCAGACCATACAGTTTAGACTTCAACGTGTCTGGAAGCACAAAAGTTAAGATAAGCGAAGACATAACGGTTACAATCCCGGCATTACCCACAAGCATGAGAATATAGATGATCTTACGACGCAGTGGATGGCTCATTATTTTTTCCGATTCGGATGTAGTAAACCCGGCACCAGTATAGGCAGAACGTGCCTGAAACCTTGCGCTTTGCGTAGAAAGCCCCGTATGGACCAATGCAATAGTTGCAATTTTAGTAATCAAGGCGGAAAGTGAAACCACTAAAAATAAAGTTACTGCTGCGATCATAACGTATCAAATTTTAGATGAACTAGCCTTAAAACGCTAAGCTGTATAACTGAGGTTTTATACTCCAGATTTTATTACAGAAAAACACTCAAAACATTCCGAAAACAGGTGTCTTTTTGTGCTTTACTCCCAATTTCTTTTATCGTAAACCAATTTTACAATTTTCTTAAAGCTATCCTTATGAATCTTGTAATCGGCCTTACTTAGCAGATCTTTCATATCGGCGTTTAAGGATTTTACCAAGCCATCAAATTTTTGCTTTCTTTGAGCATCGGTATATCCATATTTTTTTAGACCCAATCGTGACATTTTATAAGTGTAGTAGTTTAGAAGCGAAAGGTAATTGTCTCTGCCTTCTTGATTTAAGCTCATTTGCAACAATTGCTCGTAATGCCAAAGTTGAAGATAATCCTTGTCTTGTGAAGAGAAAATAATTTCAGTTTCATAGGCGTATTCGTCATCTGCCTTTTCCTGTGCTATGCTGCTTAAACTGAAGCAAAAAACAATACTCAATAGTAATACGTATTTCATAATTTCGTTTATTTTTAATGAATTATTGATGGTTTTTAATTTGGCATCGACGGTAAAAGCTATTCAGTTGGTACCTATCACGCTAAAAAGCGAAGATAAAAATACTGTTTTGATATGAAAGCCTGCGTAAAGTTTTATTAATTCTATCTCAAAGTTTTAATCAATACGTTTTCTGAATAAAGAAAGGCTACCAAAACCGGTAGCCCTTCTTTCAATTAAAAATTATTGAAGTTTTAGTTTTGTACGCATCCTCTACGTCATCAATCAAAGCTTCTATTTAAAATTAGGAAAATTAGTTTCTCCTATGATTCAGTTTTTATTTTAATGGCTTCCCGTCTTGATCTAGGGAACCAGCCTGAATTATAACTAGTTTATCCATATTAATGTATTTTTTAATGGCCGCATTAACTTCTTCTAAAGTTACAGCTTCCAACATTGCAGGATATTCGTAAATATAATTGGGCTGCTCCCCACGTTGCACAACTGCCAAAATGTTGCTCGCCATACCTCGGGTGGTGGATAGACCTATTTTAAAGCTTCCAATCAAACTCGATTTTTTGTCCTTCAATTCAGCAGCTGTAATACCTTTATTCAACCATTTTTTAAGTTCTACCAATGTCGCCTCTTTCCCAGTTTCAAACAACTCAGGGTTAAAAGATGCATTTATGTACCAATAGCCATCAGCAAACGTATAACCATTCTGACGGGTATAAATTCCGTAGGTCAATCCAGCCTCGTCACGCACGGTAAGCATTAATCTTCCGGAGAATCCACCGCCTAAAACGCTATTGCCTATATAAAAAGGAAGGTAATCTGCATTGCTGCGTCGCATTCCAGTGTATTGGCCAATAAATAATTCGGCACTTGGTTTTTCAGGGATGGTCACAACTTTTGTAAGCGCAGTACTCTTTTTTACATCATAGGTTTTTGGAGTTCTTTTTACACCGCCTTTCCAGTTATTAAAGTTTTTTTCCAAAGATTTATAAACAGTTTTTGCATCTACATCGCCAACGGCAACAAGAGTCATATCTGCAGGTCCGAAATATTTTTTATGAAAAGCTTTTAAATCTTCCAACTTCGCATCTTCAATATTTTTAATAGATTCCTCAATTGAAGGGGAATAATTTGGATGTCCTTTTGGGTAGAGTTGTTGTGTTAAAGCAATATTCCCTTGGGTTCCAGGATCTGAAAGTCCGGGTTGCATATTCCCAATAAACTGTTGCTTTAACAAATCAAATTCCTTTTCATCAAAAAGAGGATGGCGCAGTTCTTCTGCCAACAGCGCTAATACTGTATCTACATCTTTTGAAAGCGACTTAAAGCTCAGTTTTACATTATCGTTATCTGAACTTACATAAATATTTACACCCAAGTTTTCCAATTTTTGGGAAAACTGGAACTTATCATTTTTGGTAGTTCCCTTGCTCAACATAGCCGTGGTAAGGGTTGGGACCATATCGTTGTTATTTCCATCAAAATAAGCGCCAATCGGGAAGCTCCCGGCTACTGTTACAAAACCTTTAGCACCAGTTTTCTTTATGATAACATCAATACCTGCCACGGTTTTTCTGATAAAATCTTCATTGCTTGAAGTTTCTGTTGTTGTTTTAAGCGTTTTTTCTGAAGAAGTTTTCGCTTCTTTAAGACTATCTGGAAACATTTCTGGATTTCTGTAGAAGTATTTTCCTTCTGTTTCCATTGTCCGTTTCGCTTCACCTGCTTCTGCTTCCGTATTAGCTCCGGCTTTCTTCGGAATAAAATATCCCGTTGTACTTTGGTCTGCAACTAAATATTTGTTTGCCACTCGGGCTACGTCAGCTGCAGTAACCTTTGCTAGTTTTTTACTTTCGTTGATATACTCGGTCCAATCACCACCAGCAATATATTCGGTCAACTCTGAAGCGATACTTCCAGACCCATCTCTTCCCAAAATAGTTTGGGCGTTTAGGTTTGCAATAATTCTATCAATATCGCGCTGTGGAATACCTTCCTTTTTAACCCTTTCAATAGTTTTTAAAAGCTTGGCATTCATTTCGTCCGAATCATTCTTGGGGTCAAAGCCCAAGCTTACTGAAAACAAACCGTGTTCAGCAAATTGCGAAGCAGAAGCAAACGCATAAAAAGCTAGACCGCCATCTACAAACTCCTTGCTAAGTACTGAAGATGGTCCGCTGCCCAAAGCATCTGCCAATATCACCAAGGCAGGTAGGTCTTCGTGCAACGTACCCGGTATTTTATAAGCCACAGTATTTACGCTAGTTTCTCCAGCTTTACGTACTATAATTTTTCTTGCGCCATATTGAGGCGGTTCTTCGGTGTAAGGTTCTGGAATGGTATGTGTTGCTTTAGATACTTTTCCGAAGTACGTATCTACCAATTTAAAAAGCTTATCCTTTTGAAAGTCGCCAACTACGGTTAACCAAGCATTATTTGGCCAGTAATACGTGTCATAAAAATCTCGTAATACTTGCATGGGCATGTTTTCAATATCAGAACGCCACCCAATAGTAGAGTGATGGTAGCCGTGAGCCATATAAGCAGTTGCCCAAATTTCTTTTGAAAGCACAGAATTTGGGTTGTTCTCTCCCCGTTCAAACTCGTTTCGCACCACGGTCATTTCCGCCTCTTTATCTTCTTTCAACAGAAGAAGATTGCGCATTCTGTCCGCTTCAATTTCTATAGCAAGCTCAATTTTATCGCTAGGGATAGTCTCGTAATAGTTGGTACGGTCGTTCCAGGTAGTTGCGTTCATTTGCGCCCCATAACGCGTTAATTCGGTATCGATGGAAGTTCCTTTCTTTTTATTAAACTTATCGGTTCCCTTAAACATTAAGTGCTCTAAAAGGTGTGTAGAGCCAGTGTTTCCGGATACTTCGTGTTTTGAGCCTACGTTGTAAACCATTTGGACGTTTACCACTGGGGCAGCGTTGTCCTGTACCAAAAGTATTTTAAGTCCGTTGGGGGTATATTGATACTCTTCAACGCCTTCCAGCACTTTTACTTTTTCAAATTTAGAATTTGTGGTTTGGGCGATTGCCGATTGCTGAACAACTAACAATAAAGCCAGAAGGAACAGGGATTTTAAGGAAAATATGTGTTTCATAGTTTTTATTTTTCTGATTTAGGGGTTTAGATGGGTAAGTGTTTGATTTAAACAAGTAAGGATTTTCACCTTCAAAAAAAAGAAGGTACATGTCAAATACATCGGGTTACGCTGGGTTAGTAAGCTTGTTTTAAAATTGGTTAAGAAAAAGGGTCAAATCAAAATAATCATTGACCCTAATTTCCGCAATTCCGGATGAAAACAAATCAAAGCATACTCCCGGAAAAACTACTAACCAACTAAAAAAACAAAAATCTAAATATCCAGTGAATTAAACAGTTCCTTTAATCTTGGCTCTGACGGGCGTGGTGCGTCATAGCTCACAATGTTTCCCTCAGGATCAAGAAGGATAAACCGTGGAATACCTTGTATGTAATAATCTTGAATAAATTGCGAGTTAATTTCGTTGTGGGCCAATAACTGGGTACCCATCAATTCTTTATCAACAATCATTTTTCGCCATTTGTCCTCGTCCTTTTTACGATCTATAGAAAGGCCGATAAAGTGAATGTTTTTGTCTGCGTATTCTTTTTCTATTTCAATCATATACGGCATTTCGTAAATGCACGGAACACACCATGTGGCCCAAACATCTATATACACATATTTACCCTTGTAATCTGAAAGTGAATTTGTTCCGCCTTCATAGTTTAGGTAATCGGTAAATTGCGGTGACGCCATTCCCGGACTCAAAGCAGCATTGATTTCCAATTGTTGTTGATGTTGCTGTTGAATGCTCTTTTCAAAATTGGCAATGTTTTCTTTTTCTGAAGCTATAAAAGCAACGTTATATCCTGAATTTTCAGCTTCAAGCTTTTCAAGCAAATCTTTTGAATAAGCCGAAGTTTTTTCGTTAAATGCTGCGTCCTCAAGACCGAGGTATTCTTTGTAATTGGCCCCCATTAATTCGGTTCTTTTTTTGCTTTTGTACCTCAAGAATTTATTTTCTTCTGAACCATTTCCCTCAAAGGCAATGGTTTTAGCAATTTTATTGCTATCAAAGTTTACCTCTAGATCCATATTATTGGCTACGTAAAGGTTGAAAACATTGTTGTAGACCGCATTGTAATAGGCAGGCTCCTTCAGTTTTAAGGTATCGCGGAACGATCCATTTTCAGCAACATCTATCATGACGGTTTCTGAACTAACTGGATCAAAAAGACGAAGATCTGTATTTTCCGTAGGGTTCGTAATTTTTCCGTGTATTACTGCATAGTCCTTTGGCGGTTGTTCCTGCTTACAGGCTGCAAAAAGGCAAATTATTGAAATTAAAAGTATATTTTTCATTCGAATGTATTTTATGTGTTTTAACTCCTAACAGGCAAGATTGCAATATGCCCGGCATTGATGCCTGCTAGATGTAAAAAAATTTTAATATCCTGGGTTTTGAACCAGTTCGTTGTTACCAATCAATACTTGAGAAGGCATTGGCAGTACAAATTTGCTTTCGTTGTTTAAGGTTGGTTTTATGGATGATGCATCTAAATTTCCAAGCACATCATAGCGTACAAGGTCAAAAAGTGGTTCGCCGTTTTCAAAGGAAAGTTCCAATAATTTTTCTTGGCGAACGTCTTCCAATAAAGTAGCCACATCTGTAAATTCCTTTAACTCCACCCCTGCTCTTTCTCGAATAGTATTTAGGCTTTGCAAAGCAACGTTTGTATCGCCACCTGCTCGAGCTACTGCTTCTGCATGTACCAGAAACATTTCGGAAAGACGCAAATGATACATGGTATTGCCCTGTGAACTTGCATTGTCAGCAAACGGGTACTTACCATTTGCGTTTACGCCTTGTGTTATTTCGGAATACGCAAAACTAAAACGAGGATCGTAATCTGAGCCCTCACCAATTAGGCTACCATCATTATCCGCACCAACTTGGGCATCGGCCAACGCGCGAAAATACTCGCTGTACGTAGTCCGGCTAACCAAATTCATATTACTTCCACCTTCGGCGCCTGGACCAGCGAAGGGCGCAAAAATAACTTCAGCAGAGTTAAATCTATTTGCAAATACATCGGCATAAACCATTTCCAGCGCATAACCTTCGCCGTTATTTATTACTTCTTGGGCAAGGGTAGCCGCTTCAGCATACTTGCCTTCGTACAGTTTAACCTTTGCCAATAAAGCTTTGGCAGCTAGGCTTCCACTGTAAAAATGCTCGATAAAAACTGGTCCGTTTTCGGCGGCATATTCTAGATCGGCTTCAATTAGATTGTACGTTTCTTGAACCGAACTACGGGGAGTTGACTCCAAATCGGTTGCGAATGAAGTGCGTAGTACAACCCCGTAGCTGGAGCTTGCATCATAATATTGTCCAAAATAGCGCAATAGATTAAAGTAAGCAAAAGCTCTTTGAAATTTGGCCTCAGAAATCATTCCAGCTTTACGCTCTTCTGAAATTCCCAAAGCTTTTCCTGCTTCCAACTCCTCAATTAAAAAATTAGCAGAGTTGATGATTTTGTAATGCCCATTATAAAGATTGGTCAAAAATCTATTTTCTACAGGTACCTCATTGGTGTTAAAACCACTATCTCCACTAAGAAAAGTACTTACACCTTCATCGCCATAAGCGGCCAAATGAAGTGGAAAGAAACTAACATCAAAAGCGCGTCCTAAATCGTAAATACCGTTAAGCACCAATTGAGCTGAGGCTTCATCACGAACCGTATTTTCAACAGTTAGTTGATTTATAGGTTCTATATCGTCAATACTGCAACTTGAAATAGTAACTGCAATAGCTAAGATTAAAAGTTTTTTAAGTGTGTTTATATATTTTTTCATCTTTTCGTTTTTTTAGAATTGAACTTGGATACCAAGTGAGAATGATTTTGACAATGGATAAGGATCTTCCGCAGAGGTTTGATCTGTAATAGCACCTCTATCTGAAAGACTTTCAGGATCAACTCCCGGCCATTTAGTCCAAGTAACCAAGTTACTAGCAGTAAGCATTAGTCTTGCGCTGTCAAAACCTATCCGTTCCATTAATTGGGAATCAAAATTATAGGCTAACTGTAAGCTCTTCAGTCTTAGGTAAGAAGTGTCAAACAGATATTTATCTGAAACACGACTGCTACCCGAAGGGTCTGTGTAAAGTGCACGTGCATATTTTGCATCTGTGTTTTCGGGAGTCCAAGTGTTTAGTGCGTATTCGCTATACTTGTTTTCTCCAAGGCTGTTAAAAGTTCCAAAAGCAACGCCATCCCAAATGGTCTCTGCACCAACTGAATACTGTAGCAATGCCGAAAGACTAAAGGCTTTGTATCTAAATGTGTTTGAAATACCACCGAAATAATCAGGTTGTATGTTTCCGATAATTGTTCTATCGTCTGAAGTTATTTCACCGTCGCCATTAATGTCTTCATACATATAATCGCCTGCTCCTGTTGACATTCTGTCGTAAATTCCGTCGGGCGCATTTTGGTTTAGCACATCTATTTCGGATTGATCCTGGAAAATTTTAACCACTTTATAACCTTTAATGGTTCCTACTGGTTCGCCTTCTACAAAATAATCTAATAAGAAAGGATCTATAGACGCTCCTTTTAGTTTATCTAGTTTGTTTCTGTTGAAAGCCCAATTTACATTAGCACTCCAGGTAAAGTCATCAGTTCTAACAATATCACCTCCTATGCTAACCTCAACTCCTTTGTTTGAAACATCTAAGAAGTTAGAAAAGTAATTGCTGGGGCCCAATTCCAAAGGAAACGGTGTACGCACTAATGCATCTTTTGTCTTTCTGCTGTAAGCATCTACACTTCCACGCAGTCTTGAATTAAAGAAAGCAAAGTCCAGACCAAGGTTAATTTCTTCAGTGGTTTCCCAACCAATATTTACATTTGGAAAGTTATCAGATGGGATAACCGCTGAACCTCCATTATAAATATCGCTGGTATTAGTTTGAAAAAACTGTAGGTAAGCAAAGTCTGAAACGTTTGTAGAACCTACACGGCCCAAACTAACACGTAGCTTAAGGTTGTTGATCTTTTCTGAAGCAACAAAATCTTCATTGGCAATATTCCATCCTGCTGAAACTGAAGGGAAATAGGCGCGCTTATTGCCTGGTCCAAATTTAGACGAAGTATCCGTTCTAAAGTTGATGGTGGCACTATATCTGTTTTTAAAGTTATAGGTCAACCTTGAAAAGATCGAGTTTAAGCCCGTTTCTAAACGTCTGCTACTGTACCCAAGTACCGATTCGGCAGAAGATGCATTTATTAAAACTTCATCATCTGGAAAACCAACGTACAAATGGCTTTTATTATTAAAGTTTGTTCTATCCCAAGCTAAACCAGCAAGAATATTGAAATGATGGCTAGAAATATCAAAATCATAATTTGCAGTAAGGTTTGTAGTAATATTAGAAACCAAACCATCAGATTCACTTAAATATGAATCATTCGGGAATATTACAAAATCGGTCTGTGTAATTTTTGGGGTAAAAATACTTGTAGTGTTATAGAAAACAGCTGCATTAACGTCTGCCTTAACTTTTAAGTTTTTAATCGGTTCAATCTCCACATAAGAGTTACCAATAAGGTTATACGACTTCTTATTGTTTTTGTTTTGAAGTCGCATCAATGGGTTAGGCTCAAAGGTTTCAAAAGGGTAGCTGTAGTCCGACTGTCCTAGAAGTCTTCCCAGTTCATCATAAACAGGTAGGTCTGGACGGGCACGGGCAATAGAGGTATTCACATTATACTGGCTTAAGCCTGAATCTTCTCCAGAATTAGCTTCAGTGTGGCTCACATTAACCGACCCTCCTACTTTAATATAATCGTTTACGTCATTATCTAAAGACATGCTTAAGTTATACTGCTTCAATTTATCTTTTACCACAAGTCCTTCTTGGTCTATTGCCGACAGGCTTAAGGAGTAATTCGATTTATTTCCACCACCGTTAATACTGAAGTTGGCTTGCTTTGTAACGGCAGGGTCTCTAAAGACAACATCGTTCCAATCTGTATCTGCATTTCCGAAGTAATCATCGCGAAGGCCATCATAGCTTACTAAAAATGTATCAAAATCTAAGTCTACGTTTGCTATATTGGCAAGGTCAAAGGAGAAAAAAGGATCTAACTGCCCTGCATTCATCGCGTTTACGGAGTTTTTCATTAATTGGTCATAAAAACCTTTGTACTGTTTGGCATTTAATACATTTAAAGTGTTTATAGGCTCCGCAATAGAGGTTGAAGTAGAAAATGAGATGGTTGGTTTTTGACCACGCTCACCACGTTTTGTAGTAATAAGGATAACGCCATTAGCTCCTCTTGACCCATAAATAGAAGTTGCTGCTGCATCTTTTAGAATATCGAAGCTTTCAATATCATTTGGGTTAAGCGTTAATAGTGGATTGGCACCGCCAATTGCATCCAGATTAAAAGGAACGCCATCAATAACGTATAAAGGTTGGTTAAGGCCATACGAGGAAAGAGGCGAAGTAATACCACGGATGTTTAAACGCACAGGAGATCCAGGACGGCCGCTGCCTTGAGATACTTGAACCCCTTGAACCAAGCCACCCAAAGCGCGATCAAAACCAATATTTCCAATAGAAGATTGTACAACACTCTCTGTATCTACAGATGAAACAGCCCCTGAAACGTCTTCCCGTTTTTGTTCGCCATAACCAATTAGAACCACCTCGTCCAGTTGACTAAAATCTTCTTCCATCACAAGGTTGATGATTGCATTGTTGTTTACTTCCAGACGTTCGGTTTTATAACCTAGTGAAGAAAACACCAAGACATTTTCACTTTCTGCCAAGGTTATTTCATACTCCCCATCAAAATTAGTTACGGTTCCTTTCTGGGTTCCTTCAATAAGAACGGTAACACCCGCCAACGGCATTCCTGTTCTATCGGTGATTGTTCCAGTTACAGGTTGCTGTGGTGCTTGGTTCCGAAACGGCAACAGATTTTTTCCTACAGGTTTCACCACTCTTTTTAAAACAATCTGATTTCCTAAAATTTGATACGAAATATCACTGTTGGTAAAAAGGTTTTGGAGAACCTCAATTACAGGTATATCTTTTGCGGAAAAAACCATTCGTTTACTAACGTCAATTTCTTTGCTGTTGTAGAAAAAGTGAAAGTCCGTTTGATCTTCAATAATCTGAAAAACTTGCGTAAGTGGCGCTCCTTCTGCAAGAACAGACACATTATTGTTCTGTCCGTAGCTTGTAGAGGCCGTCATTTGAAAAAGACTAATGAGCAATAACGCAAATGTTAGTTTCATCTTTAAATGATTGGTGTTGAAAATGTACAATAGTACACTCTTGATTGGTTCATTTTTCATAATTTTACATCGATTTTACTTTGTTGGTAATAAGGTTGAATCATTCTATTTTAAAAGGGAAGGTGTTGGCGCATCTTCCTTTTTTCGTTTAATATGTATTACTTTTTAGGTCTGTTGATTATTACAGTTCCATCTTTTATTTCATAATCAAAATTCTTATAGGATTGAAAAGTGCTTAAAACTTCTTCTATGGTTTCGTTGGTAAAAGTTGCGGTAACATTTATAGTTGCTAATTCGGTATAATTATTTTTAATTTCAAGATTAAATTTGCGCTCCAGCTTATTTACTATTACAGCAAACGCATCGTCAACAAAAACTAACTCCCCTTGGGTCCAAGCTATATATTTAGCAACCTTAACAGGCTCAACCTGCAGGCCACCATCTTTAATAAATACTTTTTCGTTTGGGCTTACTATTTTACGATCACCAGCTGAAGCATTATCATGAGCAGCTATCTTTCCTTCAACCAAAACGGCATAGGTTTTTTGATCTTCGGTATAAGAGGTCACGTTAAATTGGGTTCCGAGCACCTCAATGTCCATATCTTTAGCGCTTACGGTAAACGGATGTGCAGGATCTTTGGCTACTTCAAAGTATGCTTCCCCATTTAAAAAGACTTTTCGGTCAGTCTCAGATATGAAGTTAACAGGGAACTTCAATTTTGAACCCGCATTTAAAACCACTTTTGTGCCATCAGAAAGCAGCAACTTAAAGGTTTTACCATAAGGAACCGATAAGGTGTTGTACTTTAAAGTATGCGAAGCCGAATTATCGGTATAGATTAGTTCATCGTGTTTTTGCTGCGAGATACTGCTGCCATCTGCATTAACAATAACGGTTTCCGTAGTTTCATCAACCGTACGGATGCTTCCATCATCTAATTGCAATGTAATTTGGGGAGCGGCCGTTACAGTATTCTTTTGAGGGGAGTTAAAATAAATACCGTATCCAATAATTGCCACTCCCGCAAATACAGCTGCATATTTTAGCCAATTGGGGATAAGTTTTCTTACAGGGGTTTCTGTCTTTTCTTTAGTTTCAATATTTTCTGTCATCACCTTATTATAAGCCGCATCTGAATCTACAGTTGCTGAAAGTTTGTTGAGGCGATGGTTAATTTTTACATACTCCTTAAATGTCTTTTGGTTTTCAGGAGTTTGCAACCATTCTATAAGCTGGAGCTCTTCCGCTTCTGAAATGGTTTCGTTCAAATATTTAATAATTAGGGTTTTCAAATCTGTTTTTTCTCTTTTATACCCCTATGATGCAGGAAAAATGATTTACCCTTAAGTTTTTTTTAAGTAATTTTAATATTCCTAACTTCGAACCCCAAAATTCAGGGACAAAACAATGGACGACGACCATTTAATAGCCGAAATAAAACAAGGAAGTGAACCCGCGTTCAAAGCTTTGTTTGAAAAATACTACAGGCCGCTTTGCACCTATCTCAGAAGCTATACCCCAGATTTTGATTCGGCTGAAGAGATTGCACAACAAACCTTTGTTAAGTTTTGGAATAAACGCGAGGAGATAGAGGTGCATACTTCGGTGAAAAGTTATCTTTATAAAATGGGCTATCACTCCTTTTTAAAGACCATTCGAAAAAAAAACAAACGCAGTAGTCTGCTTGAAGAGTTAAAATACAAAGCACTTGAACAGGAGGAACAACAGCCCGAAAACCAACTGCATGAAGCTACCGAACGCCTAAAGAAAATTATTAAAACCTTACCGCCACGTTGTCGTGAAGTCCTTCAACTTAAAATGCAAGGCTATAAATACCAAGAAATCGCAGACCATTTAAACATTTCAATAAAAACGGTAGAGGCTCAAATGCGAATTGCCTTTAACAAGATTCGCGACGATTTTAAGGACGGTTTAATTCTATGGTTAATCCTTAACAAGTAATAGTTAAATTTAAGCTTCACTCTAGATCTTTTTTCACCCTTGAAGGTTAATTCGGTTATCCAGCATACTTTTACAGCCCCATTAAAACGTTAAAAGAAGATTACAGAAAAGTGACATTTATCATGTTATAGTTTTTATGACAAAACTAATTTTGGACAGAATTGATAAAGTCCATGCACACAGATCTCGTTTCAAAATACAACGTTCCCGGCCCACGTTATACAAGCTACCCTACAGTTCCCTATTGGAATGATGCCGATTTTACACTCAAACAATGGAAAACAAACCTTGCAACAAGTTTTTCTGAAAGCAATTCTTCTGAAGGGATAAGCCTTTACATTCATCTTCCCTTTTGCGAAAGTCTCTGTACTTTTTGCGGCTGCAACAAGCGGATTACAAAAAACCATAAGGTTGAAACTCCCTATCTAGATTCTATTTTAAAAGAATGGCAGCTATACTTTCAGATGTTTAATGAGCGTCCTATTATTAAAGAGCTCCATTTGGGCGGAGGTACGCCAACATTTTTTTCTGCAGAAAACTTAAAAATTTTAATTAAAGGGATTTTTCGCGAGGCAACAATGGCAGAAAACCCTTCATTTAGCTTTGAAGGCCACCCTAATAATACAACTGAAGATCACTTGCAGGTGCTTTATCAATGCGGCTTTACACGTGTAAGCTACGGTGTTCAGGATTATAACCCTAAAGTTCAAATGGCAATTCATAGAATCCAGCCTTTTGAAAACGTGAAACGCGCTACAGAAGGCGCTCGAAACATTGGATATACCTCGGTAGGACATGATATTATTTTCGGACTTCCTTTTCAAACGAAAGCACACGTGCTCCATTCAATTGAAAAAACCAAAGAGCTAATGCCAGACCGAATAGCCTTTTACAGCTATGCTCACGTTCCATGGATTAAAGGAAACGGCCAACGCGGTTTTAAAGATGAAGACTTACCGAGTGCTTCGGAAAAAAGAGAAATGTACGAGGCAGGAAAACACAAATTGAAAGAAGCCGGGTATATAGAAATTGGGATGGACCACTTTGCTCTTAAAACCGATAGCCTATACCAAGCTGTTATAGAAAATAAGCTCCATAGAAATTTTATGGGTTATACCGAAAGCAAAACTCAATTAATGATTGGCCTGGGGGTTTCGGCCATTGGTGATAGCTGGTACAGTTTTGGACAAAATGTAAAAAACGTTGAAGAATACCAAAGTATGGTAGAACAAGGCTTGTTGCCCATTCATAAAGGACATCTTTTAAACAAAAAAGAGTTGCTTATACGCAAGCACATCCTCAACATAATGTGCCATCTAGAAACCTCTTGGAACGATCGGGCTATGCAGTTTGAAGAATTACCCTCAACATTAAAAAAGTTACGTGAAATGCAGGAAGACGGCTTGGTAACTATTAAAGCCAACGGCCTTCAAATTACAACAAAAGGTCGCCCCTATGTTCGCAATGTATGTATGGCATTCGACCTCCTCCTACAACGTAAGCAACCAGACACGCAACTGTTTTCAATGACAGTGTAACTTTCTGAAAAAAATCTATCTAAATCGCTATTTAATGACATTCGTCATTTTTAGCAGCGAATTATATTCTGACCTTTGTGTCATAAATAAAAGTATAGGACCAATGAGCAGCTTCCGAAGTATTTTAATAATCATTGCCTTTTTAGGTATAAACAAAGTGTATTCACAGTTTACTGTAGATGCCCAATTAAGACCGCGTTTTGAATATCGGCACGGGTATAAAACGCTTTTTCC
This sequence comes from Aequorivita marina, assembly GCF_031631895.2. Taxonomy (NCBI): domain Bacteria; kingdom Pseudomonadati; phylum Bacteroidota; class Flavobacteriia; order Flavobacteriales; family Flavobacteriaceae; genus Aequorivita; species Aequorivita marina. The sequence goes on along the minus strand of NZ_JAVMBW020000014.1, from coordinate 148,937 downwards.
AAATAATACCGAACCAGCAGCCTTTGTCTCGCAGCGAACACGTTTAAATTTTAGGTATAAAACTGAAAATCTTGAAGTGTATTTGAGTCCGCAGGACGTTCGGGTATGGGGAGATGTTCCACAGTTAAATGCATCTGATAAAAATGGCATTTCACTTCACCAAGCTTGGGCTGAAATTGTATTGGTCCCGGAACTTTCCTTAAAGGTAGGTCGCCAAGAAATAATTTATGACGATCAACGTTTTTTAGGAAACGTAGGCTGGGCACAGCAAGGGAGAAGTCACGATGCCGCTGTTATAAAGTATGAACCCAAGACCATAAAACTACACCTTGGTGGTGCTTTTAATCAAGATGGCGAGTCTTTAGCAGGGAATATTCTCACCACTAACACTTATAAAAGCTTACAGTATTTATGGTTGCATAAGGACTGGAACCAATTTAGCGCAAGCTTTCTCTTTCTGAATAATGGCTTACAATATATTGATGAAGATGCATTAAAGAATGAAACCCGCTACAGCCAAACGGCAGGTATGCATTTAAACGCTGAAGCAGACAGGTTTAACTTTAATGCCAATCTTTACTATCAGTTTGGAAAAGATATTTCAAACAATTCACTTAATGCTTATCTTTTCTCATTGGAAGCCTTATATTCGGCGTCAGAAAATCTAAGCCTTGGTTTAGGTGGTGAACTGCAGAGTGGTAATAAATACGGAGCCCCTTCTAACGGAGAAAACAAGGCTTTTAATCCGCTTTATGGAACAAACCATAAGTTTAACGGATACATGGATTACTTTTATGTAGGCAATCATTTTAACAATGTAGGCCTGATGGATTTACACGGAAACATAAAATATTCCTTAACCCAAAAGGCAAATATAAACCTTGGTGTACATCAATTTTTTGCTGCAGAGACTATACGTGAAGTGGATTCGAAGGATTTGGGCTTTGAATTGGATTTTGTAACTTCGTTGCAAATAAACGATTTTGTTGATGTTAAAGCAGGTTATTCCCAGTTTTTCGCTTCAGAAGCCACTGAAATTTTAAAAAATAACTTTGATGGCAATTCCAACAACTGGGCTTGGGTGATGCTCAATATAGATCCCGTAATTTTTACTTGGCAAAAACCAAAACCTAAAATAGATAAAGAAATCATTTAAAACCAAACCAATGTAGGCTTTTCAAAAACGCATTAGCAAACAAATAAGGCTTACATCATTTTTTAAAAACCAAATACCTTATCAACATGAAATTAACTATCAAAAAGAATTTAATTACAAAAACGCTACTTGGCCTAGGTACCGTAGCGTTACTATCGGGTTGTGTTAACGACCAGTCAGACAAAACCTATGAAAAAGCAGAGGAAATTCCGGTAACCCAGGAAATGGTAGCCGAACTTACATCGCCTCCATTTGTTCCTACTCCGGTTGGAAAACGAAAGGCTAAAAAACTAATTGTCGATCTTGAAATCCAGGAACGCGAAGGTGAAATGGTAAGCGGGGTAGAATATGTGTACTGGACCTTTGGAGGAACCGTTCCCGGGAGCTTTATTAGAACTCGAGTTGGTGATGAATTAGAGTTTCATCTCAAAAACCACCCAGACAATAAGCTTCCGCACAACATTGACTTACATGCTGTAAATGGCCCAGGTGGTGGAGCAGAATCTTCATTTGTTGCGCCAGGTCATGAAAAAGTGTTTTCATTTAAAACACTTAGCCCAGGACTATACGTGTACCACTGTGCAACGGCACCTGTAGGAATGCACATTGCCAACGGCATGTATGGCCTTATTTTGGTAGAGCCAGAAGGAGGTCTAGAGCCTGTTGACAAAGAATACTACATCATGCAAGGTGATTTTTACACCGAAGGAGACTACGGAGATCGCGGGATGCAAGCATTTGACATGCAGAAAGCCATAGACGAAAACCCAGACTATGTTGTGTTTAACGGCCACGTTGGCGCTATGACGGGTGACAATGCTATTACAGCTAAAGTAGGCGAAACCGTACGTTTGTTTGTAGGAAACGGAGGACCGAATTTGGTGTCATCCTTCCACGTAATTGGAGAAATCTTTGACAGAGTTCATGTTGAAGGTGGAGACCTCATAAACGACAACGTACAAACAACACTCATCCCAGCTGGAGGTGCTGCCATTGTTGAATTCAAGGTTGATGTTCCCGGAACTTTTATTCTCGTAGACCACTCTATATTTAGAGCCTTTAATAAAGGGGCGCTGGCTATGCTTAATGTGGAAGGTGAAGAAAATGAAACTGTTTTTGCTGGAGAAATACACGAAGGTATTTACCTTCCTGAAGGTAGTGTAATCCAGTCTATGCCAAGCTTAAATAGAAAAAAGCCAAAAGAAGAAGTTAAAGCCTTAAGCTTTGAAGAAAAAATGAAGTTTGGTAAAGACAAATATATGGCCACTTGTGTTGCTTGTCACCAAGGAAACGGACAGGGAATTCCAGGTGCCTTCCCTCCACTTGCAGAATCAGATTATTTAAATGCCGATGTTGATCGTGCTATTGACGTTGTATTACACGGTTTAACTGGTGAAATTACAGTAAATGGCGAAAAATACAACAGCGTAATGACCGCACAGGCACTTAGTGACGAAGAAGTATCAAACGTACTTACTTACGTTTATAACAGCTGGGGCAACTCCAAAAAAGAAGTTACTCCACAAATGGTGGAAGCCGTTAGAAACAGATAAAGAAATTGTTTAGATTGAAATTATATAGCACCGTTTTTTTCCTGAGCCTTACATTATTCTGTAAAGTAACCGCACAGCATGATACTATGGCATTGGTGAAAGGCGGTGTTTATTTACCCTTATACGGTACCGAAGATCAAGAAGTAGAAGTCAACTCTTTTATGATGGATGTACTTCCTGTAACCAATGCAGATTATTTAAAATTTGTTCAGGAATACCCAAAATGGAAAAAGAGCAATGTAAAAAGTTTGTTTGCAGATAAGAGTTATCTGGCAAAATGGACCAATGACACTACATTTACGGGTCTGCCAAATGCTCCAGTGAATAATATTTCTTGGTTTGCCGCAAAAAAATATTGCGAATGCCAAGGTAAGCGCTTGCCAACCATGGACGAATGGGAGTTTGCTGCAATGGCAAATGAAGACGTACCAGATGCACGTAAAATTGAATCGTATAACCAATATATTTTAAATTGGTATGAAACCCCACGAACCTATAACAAACCCGTGGGTGAAACCTTTAAAAACTATTGGGGCATTTACGACCTTCACGGATTGGTTTGGGAATGGACCCAAGACTTTAACACAGTACTTATATCTGGAGAGTCTAGAAAAGATGTTGATAAAGATGCCAACCTTTTCTGTGGAAGCGCAGCAATAGGCGCCTCAGATTTAATGAATTATGCAGCTTTTATGCGTTTCGCCTTTCGCGGTAGTATGGAAGCTAGATTTAGCTCACAAAACTTAGGTTTCAGATGTGCTAAAGATGCAGAAAAATAAGAATTGATATGAAAAATAAACTCAAATATGTTTTTGCAGTAATGGCAATGCTTGCTATTTCGTGTAATGATGCTTCAAAAAAAGATTCAGATAGTGAAACCGCAGCTGCCAGTAAAACAGAAAAAACCGAAACTGCAGCCATCTCGGATATGTCAATATACAATCTCCCCTCCCATTGGACAACCCAAGACGGTGATGAGATTGAACTCAAGGATCTACAGGGAAAGGTTTTGGCAATGGTTATGATTTACACCTCGTGCCAAGCTGCCTGCCCTCGATTAGTTGCCGATATGCGGAACATTGAAAAACAGATTCCAAAAGACAAAATGGACGATGTTCAATTTGTTTTTGTAAGTATAGACCCTAAAACAGATACCCCAAAACGCTTAACCGAGTTTGCAAAAGAAAACGACATGGAAGATGACCAATGGCTTTTTCTACGCGGAACAGAAGAAGATACACGTGAATTTGCCGCAGTATTGGCGGTTAACTACAAGAAAATTTCGCCCATGGACTTCTCTCACTCAAATATTATAAGTGTTTTTGACCAAGGTGGCGAATTAGCCCATCAACAAGAAGGCCTTGGTGTAAACAATAAGGAAACCGTTCAGGCTATTATAGATCTGGCTCAGTAAAAGGAAAAGACTAACTAAAAAAGAAGTATAGTAAGGAAACTCCTTGCTATACTTCTTTTTTCATTAAAACCTATCCTCTTTTCTACGCGTTATCCATTTTCTTGCTGTGTTCCTTCTTCTTTCGATTTTAACCATTCTTCATATAAAGAATATTTGCTACAATAATAGAAAAGCATACCAGGACAGAAATTAATGTGCTAACAACGCAACTGGTAAAATTGATCTATGAAATAGGTTTAAAATGTTCGCAGCCTAGAAACTTTATACATTATCAGAATCGGCAGAGGTAATGTCTTCATCTTTCTTTTTCTTGGTTCCGCCCAGTACAAAGGCAAGCACAATAGCAGTTAGCGCTACACACAGTACTGCAAAGAAAATAATAATTGCAGTCCCCATACCCCAATTTGCAAGTGGTAAAATTAAATTTGTCATGTTCTAATAATTTTAATGGTTATTGATTGATTCATTTTCTAAAACCATTGGAGCGCAATTTGCATTTGCGTCCACGGTTTCTGTTACAGGTTTTGGTGATATATATGGAATGCCTAGCCCCAAACCTCTAACAATAAACAGGCAACCTATAATAACTACAAATACCGGAATAGCACGACGAATACGCTGACGTACTTGTGCATTTAAGAAATTCCCCAGATATATGGCCGATGTCATCAAAGGGATGGTACCAATGCCAAACAAAGCCATATACAAGCTACCCTGTATTGCATTGCCGGAAGCAACAGCCCCAAAAACCGCCATATAAACCAAACCACATGGAAGAAAACCATTTAAAAAACCAATGGTCAAAAACGTATCGGGGGTTTTCTTTTTAAGCTCCTTCCCTAGTGCCGACTTCACTCTTGAAATAATTTTGAAAAGTGGTTTTGAAAAATTATACTTGTTGAATGTTTTCTGCGGAATAAATATTACCAACAACATTAAAACGCCAATGGCAATGGAAAGCTGTTGTTGGTAACCAAATAGGTTTAAGCTTTTACCAACCAATCCAAATGCCAAGCCGATAATACTATACGCCATAATACGACCAAAGTGATAGAGAAATATCTGTCCAATCTTTTTTAGGTTGTTACTTCTATCTACCGGCAACATAAATGCAATAGGTCCGCACATTCCCACACAGTGAAAACTACCTAATAATCCAAATATGAGAGCGGTTAAAAGCATTTCAGGTTTACGTATTAAAATTCAAGTTCCGTGTTCGTTTACTATCTAGCAACATTCCAGCATTTAGGAATTCCTAACACATTTCTACTCTATCTTTAAATAAAGGAAGTTAATAAACAATTTTATCTTTAAACAAGTAGTCCTCACCTTTATAGCTCCATTGCACGATTGTATTCCAACGGCCGGCTAGCATCTGTTCGTCTGGTATTAATAAATTTGCGCTGGAGAGTTTAAGTGGAAGTTTAAAATCTAGCTTTTTATTTGATGGCCTGTAAAGAAACACAGTACCTTCAACTTTGGAGTAGTCAATATTATCTGGAAATGTCAACATCCATCCCGATTCCATCTTTTTACCAGAAATATTACTTGTTAATGTATTGGCATTTGTTTCAGCATCGATTTCTTTCTGAAACACCATTTCCTTTTTATAATAATCCTCCGTAACCAAGTCGAAATCATATTTCTTATCAGTGCTTATACGTATAACAAAATACAATATGAAGGCTATAAAAAGTGCCAACCAAATTGCCAGTCCTGTACCCCAATTAAATTTCATTGTATTGTCTATTAACTATTTTTATAATTCTGTTTCGCTATTACTTCTACTTAAAAGCTTGTCGTTGGCGAAATACATCGACAAGCTATAAATTTCATTTTTTAAGGATTATTTTTTGTTTCACTTTAGGCTAATCGAAACCTAATTATAGCTACGCGGCCCTAAAAAGGTAACGCTCGTTGTTTCAATTAAATTTTTACCACTATACACTTCAATTACGGCGCGATTTTTATCGCCACTTAAAGCAGAGTTATTTATTTCGATAAAAAAGGTACCTTCAAACATATCCTGTGCAGGAACAGTTATTTCGCCTTGCTTAACGGTATGGATAGTCCCCTTAGGCGATTTAAGCTTAAAGCGTATATCCTCAATATCTCGGGTGGTTTTATTAAGAAGTTTAAAGGTAAACACGTTACTAATTATATTACCTTCCTTATGTTCGTAAAGCTGCCCAGGAAGCCTTAAAACATTTGCCTCTACATCGCTTCTTAAAAACAATAGACCGCTCAACACCCCAATTAAAATTACCAATACCGCGGTATAGCCTTTCAGCCTCGGTGTAAATTTAAAAGGAGCTTTCTTTTCAATGTTTTCTTCACTGGCATACCGGATCAATCCTTTCGGAAGGTTTACCGCCTCCATCATAGCATCACAAGCATCTATACAGGCTGTACAGTTAATGCATTCCAACTGGGTTCCGTTGCGAATATCAATTCCCGTGGGGCAAACGTGAACACACTGAAAACAGTCAATACAGTCACCTTTTCCTGAAGCCTCACGGTCTTCATTCTTTTTAAATTTTGCTCTTCCTACTTCTTTTTCTCCACGTTTGTGGTCATAGGCAACTACAATAGATTTATTGTCTAACAACACTCCTTGCAACCGTCCATAAGGGCAGGCAATGATACATACCTGTTCCCGAAACCAAGCAAAAACAAAGTAGAAGACGCCTGTAAAAATAAGTAAAGAAATAAGCGTACTAATATGCTCCAAGGGGCCTTCAAAAACATATTGTATCAACCGATCACTTCCTATAAAATAGGCGAGAAAAATATTGGCTATTAAAAACGAAATAATAAAAAAGATAGACCATTTTAAGGCTCGTTTCTTAATTTTTGCCGCATTCCATGGTGCTTTGTCCAAACGTATTTGCGCGCCCCTATCGCCATCAATCCAATATTCAATTCTTCGGAAAACCATTTCCATAAAAATTGTTTGCGGACATATCCATCCACAAAAAATTCTACCAAAAGCAGCGGTAAAGAAAAGTATAAAAACAACCCCAATCACCATCATTATCACGAACAGGTAAAAATCCTGCGGCCAAAAAGGGAAACCAAAGATGTTAAACCGGCGCTCCAGTACGTTAAACAGCAAAAACTGATTTCCGTTTATTTTTACAAAAGGAGCAATAAAGAGAAACGCAAGCAGTATATAGCTTACGTATTTTCTGTATTTATACAATTTACCTGAGGGCTTCTTAGGATAGACCCAAGCTCTTTTACCTTCTTCGTTTATGGTACCAATACTATCTCTAAACCTTTCGTTTTCTGGAGTATCCACTTTTTTTACTTTTAAGGATTAGGTTGGAAACTCAAACTTAAGTTTGAGTTTCCAATCATAATTAAAGTTATAGTTCTGCCGTTGCGTCTTCTTCGGTCCACAGGTCGCCCTCTGGCTCTTTACCATCAGCTGTTTCATTTCCGTGCAAGCTCATAACATAACTGGCCACTTGTGCCATTTCATTAGGTTTAAGTTCAGACTTCCAGGCAACCATACCTTTCCCGGCACGACCTCCTTCGCTAATGGTGTGGTATATATTTTTAATACCACCGCCCAAAATCCAATAATCATCTGTTAGGTTTGGCCCAATTCCACCACCTCCGTCAGCTTTGTGACAAGCCACACAATTGGCAGTGTATATAGCTTCACCAGCTGCAAGGTCTGCTGCATCGGTCATTAGCTCAACACTTTCTGCATCAATTAAATCTTTATTGTTCTTCTTAAATTCTGCAATATCTACCTTAGCTTGTGCCACTTCGGTTTCGTATTCATTTATTTGATTAGGTCCATCAAATACTTCATAATACACCAAATAGCCTGCTGCAAATACTATTGTAACATAGAATAGATACTTCCACCACGGCGGAAGGTTATTGTCTAATTCGCGAATACCATCATAATTATGATCCAATACAATCTCCTGCTCTTTTGCTACAGGTTTGGAATCAAGCATTTGATAGTACTTCTTCTTAAACCATCCAAAACGACTTTCATTACGTTGCTCCTCCGCAGCTACATAACGCGATTGTGCTTCTGGATCTAAACTGGCAAACAAAATTCGTTGTAGGGTTGCTGCTATTACTTCAAAAGCAATTGCAAGAAAAAAGACCATTCCTAAGACTGCCCATATAATTGGGTATTTGATTATTGCCAAGGTTTCTCCGGAATCTACAATGTATTCCATTAGAAAAAAGGCAAGAATCATAAAGCCGATGACTCTTAAATATGAGGCTGTGGTTTTCATAGTATTTCGTCGTTTTGATGGTTAGTATCGTCTTCCAATGGAATGTTGCTCACTTCGGCAATATGACTCTTCTTTGCCGTGATTACCCAGTAAAAAAGGGCCACAAAAAAGATGAAAAATATTAAAAGTGAAATCATTGGATATATTTGAACATTATCGATGTTCTCAAGGTTTCCTTTTATAAACTTCAGCATAATTAATTGTTTTGGGCCGAAGCATTATCGGCATTCTCTATTTTAATATCAGTTCCCAGTCGTTGTAGGTAAGCGATTACCGCTACAATTTCACGGTTTCTCATTTCTACAAAATCCTCTCCGTTGTCTTCGGCATATTTTTTATCGGCCTCATAGGTAGTTACAAAGTCGGGATCGCTGTATAGGTTCTTTTCTATTTCGGTTCCTTGTTCGTCCATCCATTGTTGTGCTCTTTCAATTTCAGCATCGGTATAAGGAACACCAATATTTGAAAGTGCGCGCATTTTACTTTCGGTATCAGACTTGTCCAATTCTGAAGTAATCAGCCATTTATAAGAAGGCATTATAGATCCGGAAGATGTACTTTGTGGGTCGTACATGTGGTTAAAGTGCCAGTTGTCTGAGTACTTTCCACCCACGCGGTGTAAGTCTGGACCGGTACGTTTACTTCCCCAAAGGAATGGGTGGTCGTAAACGAATTCACCAGATTTAGAATACTCTCCATAACGCTCTACTTCACTTCTAAACGGCCGTACCATTTGGGTATGGCAGTTTACACATCCTTCACGAATGTATATATCGCGTCCCTCCAACTCCAAAGGCGTATAGGGTTTTACTGTAGAGATTTTAGGCACATAATCGTCAACCATAAGCGAAGGAATAATCTGAACCATCCCTCCAATTAGGATTGCAATTGTAGCATAAATCGTTAATTTAACAGGACGACGCTCCAACCAAGTGTGCCAGCCTTCGCCTGAAGTCTGTCTTTTTGTAACTGGGGTAAGTGGTGCAGCTTCGGCTAATTCATCTGTAACTTTGCTACCCTTTCTTGCCGTCATAACCATATTATAAAGCAAGATAAAGGCTCCTGCAATATAAAGGCTTCCACCAATTGCACGCATCCAATACATTGGCATAATCTGAGTTACCGTCTCTAAGAAGTTTCCATAGGTAAGCGTTCCATCTGGGTTAAACTGGTTCCACATAGAAGCCTGCATAAATCCGGCAACATACATAGGCAAGGCATACATTATAATACCCAGCGTACCTATCCAGAAGTGTGCGTTGGCTAAAGGTATGGAGTACAGCTTGGTTTTAAATAAGCGTGGTACCAACCAATAGATCATACCAAAGGCCAAGAAACCGTTCCAAGCTAGGGCACCAACGTGAACGTGGGCAATAATCCAATCGCTAAAGTGGGCAATTGCATTTACGTTTTTAAGTGAAAGCATGGGGCCTTCAAAAGTTGCCATCCCGTAACCCGTAATGGCTACAACCATAAATTTTAAAACCGGATCTACTCGTACTTTATCCCAGGCGCCTCGCAAGGTCAACAGCCCGTTAATCATACCACCCCAAGATGGAGCCAAAAGCATTACAGAAAAGGCAACCCCAAGGTTTTGGGCCCATTCTGGAAGTGCGGTATATAGCAAGTGGTGCGGACCAGCCCAGATATAAATAAATATCAAGGACCAGAAGTGAACAATTGAAAGTCGGTAAGAATACACCGGTCTATTTGCTGCTTTTGGTACAAAATAATACATTAACCCAAGGAAAGGCGTAGTAAGGAAAAACGCAACCGCATTATGCCCATACCACCATTGTACAAGCGCATCTTGCACGCCAGCGTACATTGAATAACTCTTTAGGGCGGTTACAGGAATTGCCATACTATTTACAATATGCAAAACTGCAACAGTTACCCATGTTCCTAAATAGAACCATAGTGCAACGTACAGGTGACGTTGACGGCGTTTAACCATAGTCATAATCAAGTTGATACCAAAAGCCACCCAAATAACTGCAATGGCAATATCTATGGGCCATTCCAATTCGGCATATTCTTTTGAAGTGGTATAACCTAACGGTAACGTAATGGCTGCTGCACCAATAATTGCTTGCCATCCCCAAAAGTTAAGGTTACTTAAAAAATCGCTCCACATTCTCGCTTTCAACAAACGTTGACTAGAATAGTAAACTCCTGCAAAAATAGCGTTCCCAACAAAGGCAAAAATCACGGCATTGGTATGTAAAGGTCGCAAACGACCAAAACTAAGCCATGAAATGCCATCCGTCATATTAGGGAACATAAACATATAGGCCAGCAGTAAGCCCACACTCATACCTATAAGCCCCCAAAAAATGGTGGCATAGACAAATTTTTTGACAATCTGATTGTCGTAATAAAACTGTTCTGTTTGCATAATGGTAATTGGATTATTTATCTGGATTGGTTATTAGTTTTTATGGTCTGAAGTTTCAGGTTTTGAAGTTTCATTTTTTGTCTGCGAATCGTCTTTTACCAGTTCATCTTCAAATAACATTCGCACCGATGGCGTATAGGTATCGTCATACTGTCCCTTTTTTACTGAAAAAACAAATAGCGTAAAAAAGATGATCGCTACGAATAGACTGAGTGCCAGAAGCATGTAAATTATAGTCATACCTGAATTTTATTTCTCAAAAATATTATTGCAAAGATCATAAAAGTATGATATTTATCAATATTCCTTATTTATATTCATTCTTAATTTCTTCCCTATATATTGGGTTGCAAGGGTTGTAAAAACAACAATACTAATAGAGCTTAAGGGCATTAATATAGCAGCTACAACAGGACGTAAATGCCCAGTAACCGCAAACGATATTCCTATTAAATTATAAAACAACGATAATAAAAATGCCCACTTTATTATGCGTACACCACGCTGTGAAAAATTTAAGTAATCTGAAATTTTCTCAAACTTAGATGCGTCAAGAATACCATCACAGGCTGGGGAAAATACATTGGTATTTTCTGAAATTACAAAGCCAACGTCGCTCTGTTTTAATGCTCCCGCATCATTAAGCCCATCGCCAATCATCAATACGCGCTTTCCTTGCTGTTGAAGGTTTTTTATAAAATTTAACTTGTCATCAGGCTTTTGATTAAAGTGTAATTTTACATCTTTTGGAAGCATCCCCTCTAGCCTTTCACGCTCCCCCTCATTATCTCCAGAAAGCACAATTACTTCCTTATCGCGTTCTAATTCTTTAAAAATATCGGCCACACCCGCTCTGTATTCACTGTTAAAAACATAGCAGCCTTTATAAACTTTATTGGTACTAATATGAACAGTAGTTTTGTTCTTAACTTCAGCTACAGCAGCTTCAGAACCAACGAATTCGTATGATCCAACTTTAATGGAATTATCGTTATACGTTGCCGAAATCCCTCTACCTACTTCTTCTTCAAACTCATCTAAAGTCTGAATTTCATTTTTCTCGAGAATACTGTATAGCGAACGGCTCAACGGGTGGCTAGAAGCTCTAAGCGTATTGGTAAGCAATTGTTTTTCTTCTGAAGAAAGCGCTACGCCTTCGTATGTAATCAGATTTTTCGTATTGGTGGTTAGGGTTCCTGTTTTATCGAAAACGACGGTATCCAATTTCGCCATTTGTTCAATTACCGAAGCTTCTTTTAGGTATAAATTCTCCCTTCCGAAGATACGCAACACATTACCCAAGGTAAACGGTGCTGCCAGGGCAATGGCGCAAGGACAAGCAACAATGAGTACCGCCGTAAACACATTAAAAGCTTTTGAAGGATCTACCACCAACCAAAAAACAGTAGCTATAAATGCGATGGAAAGCAGGGTTACGGTAAACCGCTTACTAATACTATCGGTCAAGGATTCAAAAACACCCGATTGATCCTTGCTAAAAACATCATTACTCCACAGCTGAGTTAAATAACTCTGCGACACGGGTTTTAGCACCTCTACTTCAATAATTCCTGCTTGTTGTTTTCCTCCGGCAAAAAGTTTATCGCCGCTTTGTTTTGAAATAGGCTCCGCTTCACCCGTAACAAAACTATAATCTACCAATGCATTTCCTTTAATCAGAATTGCATCAACTGGGAGGATTTCGTTGTTCCGAATAATTAACCGGTCTCCTTTTTCAACTTGATAAACCTCAGCTTGTTCCTCAAGGGTTTTTCCTTCAGAATTTTTAAAAAGTCGCGTAACAGCAATTGGAAAGTACGATTTATAATCTCTCTCAAACGAAAGGTAGCTATAGGTTTTCTGCTGAAAGAACTTGCCTAGAAGCAAAAAGAAAACGAGCCCCGTTAGGCTATCAAAAAACCCAGTGCCCAGATCCATAACAATATCTATGGTACTGCGTATAAAAAGAACGGCGACCCCCAATGCTATTGGCACGTCTATATTTAAGATTTTAGAACGAAGTCCTTTATAGGCCGAAGTAAAATATCCGCTTGCCGAATAAAAAACAACGGGTAGTGAAAATGCAAACATCAGCCAGCGGAAAAAAGGCTTAAACTGATCCAGCCAAAATTCGGAATGTTCAAAGTATTCGGGAAACGATAGAAACATCACATTCCCAAAAGCAAAACCGGCAATTCCTAATTTATAGACCAAGCTACGGTCAATATTTTTATCTTTTTTATCTGAATCTTCAAGTGAAATATAGGGTTCGTAACCAATTCGGCTTAAAAGAACAACCAAATTTTTTAAGGAGATTTCTTCAGAAGAAAAAGAAATTCTGATGGTTTTTTCAGGGAAGTTAACCTGCGATGATTTTACCGCGGGGTTTAGCTTGTTTAAATTCTCGAGTATCCAAATACAGCTACTGCAATGGATTGAAGGAATTACGAACGAAACAATCTGCATATTGCCGTCGTCAAATTCCAACAGTTTTTCAACTATAGCTTCATTCTCCAGAAAATCGTACTTCCCTGCTATTTCTTGTGGTGAAATACCTGGCGATTTTTCAAGATCGTAATAATAGCTTAAATCGCTATCGTGCAGAATGTCGTAAACCGTTTTGCAGCCGTGGCAACAAAATGATTTTTCATCATGCTTAATTTCTACATCTAAACACGCATCGCCACAATGGAAACAATTTACCATCAATTAAAAAAATTTGCTCATTATTTCTGGTGCAAATATTGCAAAACCTGCTTCATTTATCAATGACAATTATCAGCAGTTAATTTCAATTTAAACACTAAGCATCATATAAATTTAAAAAGCTTAGGCAGAAAGATATATACTTTTTACGTGTTTAAAAAATAAAATTCCTATTGCAATGGGGAAAAAGCAGCTTAAACAAGCAAGATAGAGGTAGTAGTCTTTAAAAAAAGGAAGCCCTAACCAAAGCGCCATAGGCTTATAGAAAATAAGAAGCTCGGTAGTAACAAATGCAAACAGGAAAATCCAGAGAAAGCTATTTGGAATCTTAATGAGTTTAAAATAATGTAAGACTGCCAGCATGGTTGTTACAACCACACCAAGGAATACTAGGTGCAAATAACCTATTACGAAATCTTTTAGTTGAAAAGCCAAGCTGGCCATATAAGGAAATGCGGAGTGAAGTTGCATAAAGAGTTTTACAATTAGTAAAACGCCTGCTATTTTTAAAAGGAAAAACGCTCGCGGTGCAAAACTCTGCCTTAGTTGGTAAAAATTTCCCTTCAAAATACAGTAAAGTTCATAAAAAGCAAGAATTTGGGCTATGGCTCCAATTAAACCAAGGACATAGAAAATTTTCGGCGGAACAAACCACAGTGCCGAAAGAAAGAACGTAAAGATGAGCCCAAAATTAAAAAGCAGGAAAAAGGATTTAAATTTTTCGCGATTAAAGCGTATACCTTTTTCTTCAAGAATATAAAAGAGGATTCCCAGGAATGCCAAGATAAACCAGGCGTTGTACTGAAAATGCAGGTAAAAATATATGGAAGTCTTGTACCAAATAGACTCTGGCCCCAAGGTTGCCATTACCCCGCCTATTGCCCACGGACCAATACTGGAAAGCAAAAGATACCACAAAGATGTTTTTACAAGCTTCCATGAAAGGCGTTCTTTAAAGTGCGCAGGAATATATTTCATGGCGAACCAAGCAAACCAATACGAAGCAAATAAAAATAGGGTTGAGAATATAATGGAGTAAAGCGCGTATCCCTGGAAAGGAAACGTAAAGATCATCCCAAGAATAGAGATATTGGTGACCAGAAAAATACGTTTATAGAGTCTTGGTTTTTGTGCTTCGGCAAGAAAAACTTTATAGATCAGACTTGTCAAACCTAAATAAATCCATCCTAAAAGGGCGGTATGCGAATGTGCATGAAGTAAAAACTTATAATTGATAGGCAAATCGGTTACCAAGTAAAACCGAAGTAAAATACCCATCAATGCCACAACCAAAAAGTAGGCTAAGGCAATACCAATATGTTTTTTTAAATTAACCAAGCTGCAAAATTACAAAAAAACAGTTCGGAGATTGACTGCAAACATTCAAAGTTGTCAATCTTCCAAACTGTTCTAAAAACCAATCAAATTAAAATCTAGATTTGGGGCTAGTAAACTCGTACTGGGTTTACTTATGCCAATTAGACATTAACATCTAATCAGTAACTTTCTTTAATTCCTTTTCCAGTTTTAATGCTTTAGGGAAAAGAATATTATTTTCTAAGTGGATATGGTGGTGAAGATCTTGTTCAAACTCATCTAACTTGGCATAAAAAGCGCGGTAGGTGTTGCAAGCCCCTTGTGGCGGAGTGTAATTGCTACTTAGTTCGGCAATTTTTCGCATAATTTCACCGGCTTCTTCATGCTCGTCCTCCATCATGGTAATAGGGTTTTCAACACTTCCAAAATGAATTGGTGGTACTTCGGTGCCTTCACGTTCGGCCTTTACCAATTTTTTAATAAATGGGAAGAGAATCAATTCCTCTTTCTTTTGGTGTGCTGCCATTGCTTGAACTACTTGTGTTACCAAAGCTTCAATTTCGGCAAGTTCGGTGTAATGATGTCCGTGTACGTGATTTACACGTTTTGAATACTGCAAAAGCAAGGGGCTGTTTTCCTCTACATATTGATGATGTACATTTATAATATGGTCAGTTAGAAAATCTAGCTTCCAGCTATTGTAATTGGAAGCACGATCTGGCACGGTATCCAGGTTTACCAATTCCTGTTCTAAGGCTGTAGGATCTACTTTTGCTTTTTCACAAGCCTTTGCAATACTAATCCCTCCACCACAGCAAAAGTCTATGCCGTGTTTCTTGAATATATGTGCGGCCTTTATGTTTTCGGTAACCACATCGGCTACGGTACGTTCTTGAAGTGTTGTCATGATATCTATAGTTTTATAGTTTATTAATTATTTTGTCTTGCAAATTACAGCAGAATAACCGACTTATTTTATGACTTAAATCATAATAATGACATTTTTGTCAGAAATTAAATTTTAAAACTCTAATAATCTATGACTATGTGTTTTAAAGTATCATGCTGTTACAAATAAAGCTTATTATTTATAGCTTCTATTCCCAAAAAGGATCCTCATAATCCGGAGTTTTTTCTAGATCACTATGGATCTCTTCAATTTTCTCTAATTGGGCTTGTGTAGCTACTTTTTGTATTTCGTTAAAAAGCACCCGTTCCTCAAAACGGATATGGGCGTCGAGCTCCTCCTCCAACCGATGCAAGGATTTTTCGGGGTCTTTTGTATTGTGAAACAAGCGTTTTATACGGCGATGCTCCTTTAATGCGCGTTCAACCAGTTCATCGCCCTCTTTCATTATAGGGAAAACATATTTTTCCTCATCCCTGAAATGAGGTTTTATTTCGTTTTCATAAAACCATTTTGCGTACTCCTGCATACGTCCTATTTCAATTTCTTTCTGAAAACCTTTGCGGAGTTTCCAACTAAACAATAATCCAAAATGATGTTGCCTGCTTAGGGGTTTTAAGGCTTCATGCCGTTTTATTGGTTTTTTCTTTTCCATAAATTTAAGAGGTTTCTTTATATTTTATGCGTTTGCCACCACATTTTGGGCAGCGTTCTACGATTCGCTTTTTGTTTTTAAATCCGTCAACATGCTCTACCATAAACTTACCAACTTTTACATATTTATCTTTATGGTTTTTAACGTCTATTTCCTTGTCCTTGCGCATCAATCGGGTTTTATCGTCGTATTCCTGATATCCCCAGCAAAACGGACAGTTTTTTTCTCCAGACTCCTCACTAATTTCTGCTAAGGGTTCTTCTTTCGGCTTCTTCCGAAAAAATGCGAGAAAACGTTGAATATAGCCCATTTATATAGATTTAAAAAATGATTCTTTTTTTAAAAGACCTGAGGTTTTAGATAATAGATTTTGAGACTTCTATTGCCTACCCTCTCAAGTCGCAAATTATTCAGGAGCTTTTGGATTGAGCGGTCTAAGGGTCATTTCGCTTATCAACATATTGTCTGGCGTTTTAAGAACATGTATTATGGTTGAAGCAATATCTTCTGCCTGCAACATATTTCCGTGTGCTTGTATTCCAGAACTTTTAAAAAAACCGGTATCAATAGAACCTGGATTTAAACAAGTAACTTTAATATTATCGCCTCTTAACTCTTTAAAAAGCGATTCACTAAAACCACTTATTCCGAATTTTGTGGCCGAATAGGCTGCACCTTCAGCGCGCGTTGTAATCCCTAGAATAGAACCAATATTTAGAATATGCGTGCTCGCTTCTTTCAACTTCATAAGCTTTACAACTTCTGAAGTAATACAATACATGCCATTTAAATTAACATTGATCATTTTATACCATGCTTCGGAAGGCATTTCGTCAATTTTCCCGAAGGAACCTGCACCCGCACTATTCACCAATATATCAGGAATCGCTTGCTCTGAAAAAGTTTCCTTTAACCATTCTTTTACGACCTTAGCTTCTGTAATATCCAACTTAACCGGAATAAAATCACGTCCGATACGCTTTTGAATTTCCTGAAGCTTATTTTCGTTCCGGGCAAGTCCGTAAACTTTAACACCAGCTTCTGCCAAGGCATTAGAAATTGCAGCTCCCAGACCACTGCTGGCTCCAGTTACTATCGCTATTTTTTTATGTAATTCCATATTAATGCGCTTCTTCTAAAAATTCATTATAAAACAACTATTTCATTTATTCCAAATTCATAATTACCCAGGTTTATAGCTCCCCGGTTCTTTCCGAAAACCAATAGCCAAACGATTCCAACCATTTATAGCAACAATTGCCATAGTGAGTGCTAAGTGCTCTTTTTCACTAAAATGTTTCTGAACCTCGTTATAAAGTGAATCGTCCATATCATTTTCAGAAATTAAGGTCATTGCTTCCGTCCATGCTAAGGCAGCACGTTCTCGTTCTGAATAAAAGGAGGTTTCCCGCCAAGCCGATAATGTGTACAAGCGTTGTTCGGTTTCTCCAGCCTTGCGTGCATCTTTGGCATGCATGTCTATACAATACGCACAGCCGTTAATTTGTGAGGCGCGGAGTTTTACCAGTTCATATAGACTTATTTCAAGCCCTGATTCTACTACATATTTTTCCAGCTCCAACATTCCTTTTATGGCGTTGGGGTCAGTTTTGTTATAATCCAATCTTCTTTTAGACATAATGTGTTTTTTTAGACCATGAACATCAAGGTTTTTTAAAACTCCTCTTTTACAATTCTATCAGTAGGCACATTCAAATTTGCCAATTGCTTTTCAACGGCATCCATCATCGGTGGTGGGCCGCATAAGTAAAAATAGCTTCCTGAATGGTCGGTGTGCGATTTTATAAAATCTTCTGAAATTTGTCCGTAGTCGTATTCTTCTGTTTTTTCGTCTGAAAGAATATTGATAAAGTTATCTCCCAGCATTTCAGTAAATTCACCTTTAAGAATAATATCGGCCTTAGTTTTATTGGCAAAAACCAATTTGTTTATTCCTAGATTGCCTTTTTCGTTTAAATCGCGAAGTATAGATATAAAAGGCGTTACTCCTGCTCCACCGGCTATAAAAACACCATCGCCCTTATATTCAATAGCTCCAAAAATATCATTAACAATTAACCCATCGCCTGCTTTTAAACTAAGCAGTTCGTTGGTTACTCCTTTTCGATCAGGGTAAGCTTTAATTGTAAATTCAAGATGGTCGTCTTTTGGCAGGCACGTAAATGTAAACGGTCTTCCTTGGTTTTGCCATCCTTTTTTATCGATGAAAATTTCAGTGGCCTGACCAGGCGTAAAATCGGCATCAAAGGGTTTTTCGGTAACAATCTGCAATACGTCGTGGGTAATATGCTGGATTGATTTAATTTTAACGGGTTCATTTTTCATAATACTATAGTTTAATTTATTAAGCTCTAGTTTATTCTAGCATTGATTTCAATGTTCCATTTAAAAATACAACGCCCTGAAGTCCATCCGACTGGAGAAAATCCGATTATTCGCTTTAGGGATTAGGTAAAAATAATCGGATTTTCGGTATATTGGTTTTACCCCTCTCTAAAGGGTGAAAAAATACCGGAAATTTCAAATATCCAACATAATAGTTGTTTTAAACTAGAGCTATTTATTACTAAATATCATTCATTGCGCCGCCGTTAATTAAAAACAGAGAAGTTTCTACTTACTGTGCTTTTCCATTTCTTCCATAGCAAGGGTGGCGTGGGCATAAGCAGCTCCGGCACGCATTTCTGAAGCTACCCAAATAGCTTCCATTATTTCTTCCTTGCTGGCACCTTTACGCATAGCTTGTGGGGTGTGAGCCTTAATGCAGTATGGGCATTGGGTTACATGAGCTACGGCAACTGCAATGAGTTGTTTTGTTTTTTCGTCTAACGCGCCGGCTTGAAATACCGTCTTGCTAAAATTTCGCCACGCTTCAATATTTTGTGGCGCCAATGCGGCCTTTTTCTCAGCTAATTCGCGGGTTGTCTTTGGAAACATACTTGTATCTGCCATAATTTATTTATTAAAGTTATTTATATCTACACAGAATTCGCGTTAAAGCCGTCATAACTTTATAATACAACTTCAACTTCAATTGCTATTAAATTTGAAACTGCATTTATACGTAATCCTGTTTTTATTTATATTCTTTCAAATTATATTTTCGGTTGCTCAAAACTCACTTTAGAAAAATGATTTATACAGGTCAGGACTCCAATACATTATTAGGTAGAACAGTCCAAAACCGAAAAACATAATTACCAATGCCCACACCCACGCCGGAATTGCTTTTGGCGTTTCAGAACCTTTTATAACGAAAAAATCGCTAGTTTCACTTCCATAGGCATTGATAATCAAAGGCACTTGGGTATCAACCGTTTCGTTTTCTTTTAGCCCTACTACCGAAATAGCTGGGCCGTTGCGCACCACAAAAGGAACTTCACGAACACCCTCAATTCCGCTGGACGATTTGGCTACAATTTTTAAGGTGTGTTTCCCATCGGGAATTTTAGTAGTATCTAATGTAATCTTAACCGGTGGTGCAAAAGATGCAAACGGCTTTGGATCTTCATCTAAAAATACTTTTATGACTCTATTATCTTCCATAATTTAAAATCCTTCATTTTTAACGATATTCTTAATGTGGTCTGGATTACTCTCTTTTGGTTTTATCAAGTACTTAAGGCTTAAAAACAAGGTTGCAACCACAATTATAATTCCCAACCAAATAATTATATAGTCTAACATTCCTGAAGGGCCCGCTCCGTGAGTTATATTTTCAAAGCCACTGGGTTGGTTCTTTTTACACACATCGCAAGCCCAGCTCAGTTGATTTCCTAATAAAAACAAGACCGCAAAAACAGATATTATCTTTTTCATTTTTATTGATTTAGTTCGTTTAAAACGAATTCTCTAATTTTCTTAACATCTTCTTCCTTTACCGGAGGAGCGTCATTGCCCCAACTGCTACGTTCGTGGGTGGTTATTGCTGCAATTTCGGCATCAGTTAACAGGTCGCCAAAGGCTTGCATTACACCATAATCTGGCCGAGCATCGTAGCCCTGAAGCACAATTTTTATTAGCATTTCAGGATCTTCATCATTTACAATTTTACTACCTGCCAAAGGAGGAAATGCACCCGCTATACCTTTACCGTTATCTTGGTGACAAGCGGCACAGGTTTGTTTATACAGATTGGCACCATCTAGACCGCCACCACCAGATTTATCACCACTCATTCCCTCTTCTTGAACTTTACGTAAAGCAGGAATAAAATCGCTTACGTTTCCGCCAGGTAATTCGGTTTGTTTTAAAGATTTTAAATAATCTACTAACAACAAAGCTTCCTTTGAAGCAACTACTTTGGTTCCTGGTTTGTCAAAAAATTCCTTGGGAACGGTAATGGTTTTATCGTCTTTTCCTACGTTTACACTATCTACTTCCCTAAATAACCACGGGTAAGAAGGCATCACAGACTCTGACACTACTGCCCTTGGATTGTACAAATGCAACAGGTGCCAGTCTTCACTTGGCTGACGTTTACCAATATTGGTTAAATCTGGCCCGGTACGCTCACTTCCTAACAACGAAGGCGATTGTCGCCAAACATCTAAGCGTTGTTTACTAAAATAATAATCTGATGGAATGGAGGGTCTATCGCCCCACATATTATCCATTTCTATATTTCTAACCTGTTGGGTATGGCAAGCCATACAGTTTTCAGATACATAGATTTGCAGGCCTTCTTTTTCATTTGCCGATAAGGCTTTTTGATCTGGAATGGGTTCAGTTTCCTGCATTTGAAATGCGGGAAGTATTGCTATAATTATACTCAGTGCTATAAACACAACTCCTGCGGTGAGCACTAAATTTTTATGTTCTTTATGAAAATTGAGCATTTTTAATAATATTAAACTGTTATTTCCTCTACTTCTTTTGACTTAACTTCGGTTTCCACTTTGCGATAGTTTTTAATCATATAATAAAAATTATATACAAAAACCAGGTGCGAAAGGAACATCAGCGAACCTCCAATGGCACGCCATACCCAGTAGGGTTTCATTAGGATTACCGATTCAATAAAAGCATTGCCGTCAATCCAGCTAAGCCCTTTATATGTTCCTCCTGCCATAAGCGAAACCATGTAGGCAAATAGCCCAATGAATGCGAGCCAAAAATGTGCGCCCACCAAAACCTGCGGTGGTTCCTTTCCGGTAAGCTTTGGCAATATGGCATAAATAGATGCCCATAAAAAGAAGGCGATAATTCCATACATTGTCATATGGCTATGCGCCACGTTAAAATCGGTAAAGTGCCAAACAAAATTGGTAAATCGAAATGCCTGTACACTTCCTTGCATAGACCCAACAAAGTAAAATATGGTTCCTACCAAAAAGAAAGGCAAGACATAACTTTTTGTAATATGGCTCCAGCTTCCGCGCATGGTCATTAAAAAGTTTGTAGTTCCCGCAATTACTGGAATGGCCATACCGGCACTAAATACAATCGCCACTGTTTGTAGCCACCATGGTAGTGGACTAAAAACAAAGTGATGGGTACCTATCATGGTATAAAACAACATCTGCGTCCAGAAAGCAAGTACCCCCAAAGAATACGAATAAATGGGTTTGTTTAAAGATGAAGGCAAGTAGTAATAAACCAGCCCTAGGGTAAAGGTCATAAACCACATTCCCACACCTTGGTGCATATAGTATCCTTGGATTACGGTTTCTCCGAGTCCATTTTGATAAAATGGCAAATAACCAATAACGGCCAAGACAATAGTCCAGATTAGCGCTGCAAGAATAAACCAGTTTGAAATATAGATTTCTGAAATTTTCCGTTTTGCCACGGTTTTATAGAAGTTGATAAGCGTGATAATTAAGGCAGCAGCGAAAAGCATCATAATTGGCCAGATATATTCACGGTACTCCCCTCCTCCATTATTGATACCTGCCATTAGCGACAAACTCCCAAAAAGGACGGTAGCATTAATAAGGAACCAGCCATACCATCCCATTTTATAACTGTGTATGGTGGTGTTTGAGGTTCGGGCAATAACAAAATATGCCAGCCCGATCATTGCGAGCGAGGACCAGCCCCAGAACACCATATTGGTATGAACCGGTCTTAACCTCCCAAAAGAAAGCCAAGATTGGTGATCCATTTCTGGCCATACAAACTTCATCCCTAAGTATTGCCCAATAAAGGTTCCCAATACCAACCAAAAAGCTGCGGCTCCAATATAGTAGATAACCAATTTTTTTAAGGCTTCAGGTGTTTCTAAGCTGAGTGATGTTTTCTTCTTCTCATCAAAAAAGGCGTTGCTTGGCTTATTGTCTATATGATGGATCAGGCCTTTTTCATCTACCGCTTCATTTTCACCTCCCAATTCATCGCCAGACAACTTGTATTTAAGTGCAGCTTTCCTTTTTTCGAGGATTGCGTCGATATCACCTTCATCCATTCCGATAATCTCATCATCGAAAGCCATTTTATTTTTGTCGTGTTGTTTCTTTTTCAGCGTATCTATATAGGCGTTTAATTTCACCAGAAGAATAATTACCGCAACAACCATTACAATGGCAATTAACACGAAGGTGCCAATAATTCCAGGGCTTGACAACCAGTTTTCTGTTGAAATACTCCCCTTATTCTGTGCTGACGCAAGCTGTGGCAGTATTCCCAGGATCAATAAAATGAACCAATTCACTTTTCTCATTTGTATTAAATATTTGATTTTTATCAGTTTAAATTTTAATTTTTCTATTTCTGACAAAAGTGTCAGAATTAATTTAAAAAAATTTTATCGCTTTAAAAACGACATTCCAACATCTAATCCATTAGCCAATTCATAGAGGCTAGTGTTTTCCAACATCACTCTAAGGTTGTTTCTAATATCTACAAATTTAGAATGCATAGGGCAAGGTTTTGATGCATCGCAAGAATCAAAGCCCATTGCACAGCCTGTGTAAATAGAATCTCCATCAATAGCGGAAACAATATTGCTCAATCTAATTTTTTCCGCAGCACCTTGTGGAATTTCAAAGCCACCATTGGGGCCCTTAAGCGATGTCAAAATATTTTCCTTCGCCAGTTTGTGCAAGATCTTAGCAGTAAATGCTTCAGGCGAATTTACATTGGAAGCAATCTCCTTTAAACTAACGCGAATACCCAACGCAGATTGCGATGCGATATACACCGAAGCCTTAATTCCATATTGGCACGCTTTTGAAAACATGGGGTCGTTAATTTTTTACAAAGGTATATAAAAAACCTATTTCTGATACAGCTGTCAGAAATAAATTTCAACACTTTGGTTATAGATTGAATGGCAATATTTTACAGCTTCAAAAATGTCTCGCCATTTCGAAGTTTATCGGCTAATTGTAGTACTGTAGTGTTTTCACACATATTTTTAAGCCCTTCACGTACGTCTTGAAATTGATCGTGAACCGGACAAGGATGATCTGAAGAACATTCGGGCAAGCCCAAACTACAACCTTTAAAGATTGCATCTCCATCAATACACGCAACAATATCAGCTAGTGTCAGCGAGGAATTTTTTTCTATATAAAAGCCTCCGTTAGGCCCTTTTTTAGATAAAATTATTCCTGCCCTTGCTAATTGTTGACATATTTTAGCCGTAAAAGGTTCAGGGGAATCAACGGCCTTGGCAATTGCTGTAATATTTGGTCGTTTATCCGCTTCGGATTGTTCCGCAATAAATAACACCGACCGGATTCCGTATTCGCAAGCTTTTGAGAACATAGTATTGGTTTTTTGTAAATTTAAATAATTCCCATTACTTAAAGGATAAAAAAACCTTAAAGTCTATCCGTAGGCACACTACATCATTATTCCAAATTTATATGTTTTACAATCATTAGTGTCCGATTAAAAGAGTGAGAAAATTTGTTGGGTCAAAGATAATAGGCAATTAGAATATTTTTATTTAATGACAGCATGCTATTATACTTAACATCAAAATTTATCGATTAAAAAGTATGTTTAATCAATTTTATCTAGTTTTCAATCTATTAAAAAGCAAGTCTTACGTCTTATGTCTTTTAGCGCAGCGGTCTTATGTCTTAGTCGGACAAGACTATTTTACAATCAATCCTGTCCTAAATATTTAACCTGTTCATTTTTTCCATTGATGAAAAAACGAACCAAAAAAATCTAGACTTACGAAATTTTCTCTAAATTTTTTGTTCGTCCCCTAAATTTTAGGAACTCGCCTTTAAGTCCAGTACTCTGATGACTATCTTTGTTGGCTCAAACAGCCTAAAATTTTACGGGAACTTCACTTCAAATTTTACGATAAATTTTCGATAGGCCAAAAAACAGGAATTCTCAATTACAGCCCCCTAAGCTTCATATTATCTCTAAAGCCCCATTAAACAAGGGCTTTCAATGGTTACCTTATGAACGTTTAGGACGCTATTGTTTTACAATTATAATTAATGAAACCGCTTTTTTGCTTCCCGTTCCAATGCTTCGCGATGATCTGGATGTGCAATTGAAATAAGGGCTTTTGCGCGTTGTTCCAATCCTTTTCCAAATAGGTTCACAACGCCATATTCCGTAACCACATAATGAACATGGGCTCTCGTGGTAGTAACGCTTGCGCCCTCTTTTAAAAATGGTGTAATTTTAGAAATGCCTTTATTGGTAACAGACGGCATAGCGATAATTGGCTTCCCTCCTTCTGATAGTGAGGCCCCACGAATAAAATCCATCTGCCCTCCTACCCCAGAATATTGATACATACCAATACTATCTGCACATATCTGACCCGTTAAATCTATTTCAATAGCGCTGTTGATAGCTGTAACTTTAGGGTTTCTTCTAATAATAGCAGTATCGTTGGTGTAAGCCGCTTCCTTGAAATGAATATTGGGATTATCGTCTATAAAGTCGTATAGTTTTTTTGTTCCCATAGCAAAGCAGGTAACAATCTTACCGGTTTTCATTTCTTTTTCCTCACCGGTTATAATTCCTTTTTCTACCAGAGGAAGAATTCCATCACTAAACATTTCAGTATGAATGCCTAGTCTTTTATGGTGTTGTAGGTTGTGAAGCACCGCATTTGGAATATTGCCAATACCCATTTGCAAGGTTGCGCCATCTTCTACCAAACTGGCAACGTTTTTACCAATTACCGCTTCAATTTCTGAAGGTTCGCCAATAGTAGATGCAAAGATTGGCGTGTTTATTTCCACTCCAAAATCGATGCTATTGATATGAATGATTCCGTCGCCATGAGTTCTTGGAACATTTGGGTTAATTAAGGCTATTACATGTTTTGCCGTTTGAATGGCGGGTAAAGTAACATCTACCGAAAGCCCCAAAGAGCAATACCCGTGCTTATCTGGCGGTGAAACCTGAATAAAGGCAACGTCTAATGGCAGAATATTCCTTCTGAAGAGCCAATGAATTTCGCTTAAGAATACTGGAATATAATCGCCGTGAATGGAATCTACCCCTTTGCGTACGTTTTGCCCCACAAAACAACTGGCCAAATGAAATGCCTGGTTATAGGGCGCTTCCAAAAACTTTGCATCCCCATGGGTGTGAATTTGGACAATTTCAACATTCTTAAGATCTTGATACCGCTGGCACAATGTATCTATCAATAAATTTGGAGTCATCGCTGCGCCTTGAAAAAATACGCGGTTATTAGATTTTACTATGGATACAGCCTCTTGGGCAGATACTATTTTCATAAGCTTCCCTTTTTCCGGCTAAGCGGAACACCCTGGGTGGATATTTAGTTAATTTATGCAAAGTTTAAGAATCCAGCTATCTTGAAAAATGATATTGGTCAGATTTTTTAAATAAATTGACAGTTTTTAAAAAGATAATCTAACCAACGACCACAGAGTTACAAGCCCAATAAACGTATTGTGCCTGAAATTAGGTGTTAAGCCTAAAATCCTCGCGATTCCCTTTAAACAGAATTCCTTTTAGTAAATTCTCGTGGTTCATTTTTATGCCTTAACCGCTATGGCTTCCAAAAGATCATTTACAATAGAAACGCCTTTATCAGTATTATACCACATTTGAAGAGATTGTTTAAAAGCATCGTCAATAACTCCGTGTTCTTCCTTATAATCCGTCACTAATTTTGTAGCGGCTTTGGAGCGCGGCCCAAAAGTGTGAAGTACATTCATAGCCTCATCCAGCACAACTACGATTGGAATAGACTGCGAGCCATTGGTTAAAAATTGATCCATAAGCTCTGGATTTTCATCGCGAAGCACAATCTTTAAATCTACTTTATCAGAAAGTTGGGCAATCTTATTTAAAAATGGAAGTGTCTGTGCCGCATCGCCACACCAAGGTTCGCTAATTACAAGCCAAGTTTGTTTATCTGAAATATTTTTAAAAGCCGTTACAGCTTCTTCAGCTATTTTAGCCGTTTTATCTAATCTTTTGGTGCGACTCAGGTTCAATTTTGTATAATCTACCTTCATCTCGGTTTGCTCTCCAGTAGTTCTTCCTTCTTCCACCAATTGTTTAAAAAGCAGGTTGTACTGTTCGTAATCCATTGCTTTTTTAACTGAATTTTCAATCAAAGTTTTCATAGTTTTTCTTTTATATTTTTAGAATGGTAATCTTCGTTATAATATCCGCCGTAATTTTCTTTCCTCTTCAGCGATTGTTCTATTATTAAATGCGAAACATTAATCATATTCCGAAGCTGGCATAAAGCGGTGTTCAACTTGTGCTTTTTATATAACATCTCGGTTTCCGAATATAGCTTTTCAAGTTGAAGCGCGGCTTTCTTTACATCTCTATTATTGCGAACAATACCCGCAAAATTTCGCATTAAGTGTTGCAATTCTTCTGTTTTCTGCGGAAGAACTTTAGCGCAACTTAACACAAGTGTACCGGCATCATCCCATTTCGCAATTGGAATAGTCGGATGCAAAGATAGATTCTTACTGATGTATTTAAAAATTCGATCTGCAAAAACCAAAGCTTCCAGCAACGAGTTTGATGCCAACCGGTTAGCCCCATGCAAACCTGTACAAGAACATTCACCACAAGCAAAAAGATTCTGAATTGTTGTTTTTCCGTTAACATCTACAACTATACCACCACACAAATAATGCGCTGCCGGTACAACCGGAATCCATTCTTTTTCTAAGTTTATCTTATTCAACAAACAAGTAGCATATATATTGGGAAAATGACTCTTGAACTCATCAATGTCAATATGGGTACAATCCAAATAAACACAGTCTTCTCCAGAATTTTTAATCTCAGAATCAATTGCGCGAGAAACGATATCTCGTGATGCCAATTCGCCACGCTGGTCAAAATTAAATACAAATCTTTCGCCTTTTTTATTCCGAAGAAAGGCTCCAAAACCACGAACGGCCTCAGAGATTAAAAAAGAAGATCCTTTTTTTCCATCGTAAAGCACTGTTGGGTGGAACTGAATAAACTCCATATTCTCAATTCGCGCTTTTGCTCGATACGCCATTGCAATGCCGTCGCCCGTGGCCACTGCCGGGTTGGTGGTATGCCCATACACTTGCCCCACGCCACCGGAAGCCAAGGTTGTAGAATTGGCTTTAACTGTATAAACACTACCTGAAATCTGATCTAAAACGTAGGCACCGTAGCATGTAGCATTTTCCGATTTTAGATTTGGAGCGTGATGTTCTGTTATCAAATCTATCGCAAAATGATGGACGAGGAGCGTAATATTTGGCAGTTGTTCGGTGCGTTTTAATAATGCACGCTCAATTTCGTTGCCAGTGGCATCTTTATGGTGAATTACCCTGCATTTAGAATGTCCTCCTTCCCTACCCAAGGTAAGTTTTCCATCTGCATTGGTATCAAAATTGGCACCCCATTCCATTAATTCTCGTAAACAAAACGGCCCTTCTTTAACAACCATTTTTACGACTGCTCTATTGCAGAGTCCATCCCCAGCAACAATTGTATCTTCTATATGTTTTTGAAATGAATCTTCTTCTCTATCAAAAACCGCGGCCACGCCACCTTGGGCATATTTAGTATTAGATTCAGACTGGTTCGCCTTAGTAACCACGGTAATTTTTTTCTTTGGAAATTTTTCTGCCAGTTTTACTGCCAATGTTAATCCTGCCGCTCCAGAACCAATAATCAAAAAATTGGTTTTTATCATTTTTTTGATAGTTCGAGCATTCGTTCAATAGGAAGAATTGCATTTTTACGTACTGCTTCAGAAACTTCTATTTGTGGGGTTTCATTTAACAAACAATCATATAACTTTTGTAGGGTATTCATTTTCATAAAGGCACATTCACTACAGGCACAGGTATTATCCTCTTCCGCTGGTGCCGCAATCAATACAGTCTCTGGCACTTCTTGTTGCATTTTATGCAGAATTCCAGCTTCAGTGGCAACTATAAATTTTTCGGAAGGATTTTTCTTCACATAATCAATCATTCCTGCTGTTGAACCTACGTAGCTTGCAGTATCCAAAACATGGCTTTCACTCTCTGGATGTGCAATAATTTTAGATTTTGGATGTTCCTTGTAAAGTTTCAATAGCTTATCTATTGAAAAGGCTTCGTGAACAATACACGCACCGTCCCAAAGCAGCATTTTTCTTCCAGTTGTTTTTTCAATATACCTTCCTAAATTCTTATCAGGTGCAAAAATAATTGGGACATCTTTCGGAATAGAATTTACAATTTTTTCAGCATTTGAAGAAGTGCAAATAATATCACTTAGCGCTTTTACTTCCGCAGAACAGTTTACATAAGTAATTACCACATGGTCTGGGTGTGCTTCAACTAATTTCCTAAAAGCATCTGGCGGACAAGAATCTGCCAAGGAACAGCCTGCCAGCATATCTGGCAACAGCACTTTTTTATTTGGGTTCAATATTTTGGCTGTTTCTGCCATAAAATGCACCCCGGCGAATACTATTACTTCGGCATCTGTCTCTGCAGCTTTTTGTGAAAGCCCTAAACTGTCTCCAACATAATCCGCTACTTCCTGTATTTCGGGCACCTGATAATAATGCGCGAGGATAACTGCGTTTTTTTGATTTTTTAGTTCAATTATTTTTTGATGTAAATCCATCGTATTTATGATTTAATTTTTTGAAGAAATAATTTAAAAATGGGGAAGGCAACAACCAAAAGCGAAGCAAAAACCCCAATACCGAAAATGAAGAATGAAACATAGTATGGAACGAGTGAGTGCTGCATTTCAGAAAACGAAATATCTTTAGCCGCATACATCCAATAACTCTTTTTCCCACCTGCGATAAACAGCGAAAGACAAAAAGCAAATAGCGAAATATTAAAGAAAATAAGTCCGCGTTTAATCCATTTTCTATCCGTTTCAAAATCTGGATAAAGACGATGCGCAATAAAAAACAAAGCCGAAAACAGAATGGTAGTGTTAATGCCTATAGTGGTTCCCATGGAATGCGCTACGGTAATATGAGTGCCGTGGGTATAGTAGTTTATCGCTGGAATTGAAAACAGCAAAGCGATAATTATATTGATGAAAATCCACAAGTCAGTTGAAAGTAAAAAGCGATATGCCATAGGATGGTTTTCCTTTTCAACGTTTAAAACGGAGCGTTTCCAATTGTAAATAATGGAAGCTAGCACAATCCATTCGGTCATACTTATACCATAAGCTACGTACCGAATCCAAGGTTGCGTAGGCACCAAATAAGTGTGGTGTGCCCATCCAAACATCAAATTTGTTAACCCGAGGAAATAAAAGAAAAACGCCATTTTATTTGTAGCTACATGAGTGTCTTTCTTTATTTTGGACATCAGGTAAATTGAGATACCATAGACCAACATATTCCAGGACCCCGTAAAGGAACCTGTTGATTTCCATTGTACTGAAAAGTCTTTAATAAAGTCTAATCTAAAAAAATCAAACAGCCAAAAATGGGCTTCCATTAAATGATAGCTCATAAAGACTATTCCTGTGCCCCACATCCAGTAATATACCGGCCAAGCTTTTATGTTTTTGTAGAGGGTTTTAAAGTAGTTTATACCAAAGAGCAACCACCCCAACAAAATAGGAATCATTAAAACAGGATAGAACGCAAAATACTCTCTGCCCTTGGTATAATCAAAAGCGAAGGAAAAATAAATAGCAATCCCCGTAAGGAGGAAGGTTATAAAATGTAATTTCACCATCAGCGGTGAAAACACCTTAAATTTTTCAATGTATGTTAAGAAAAAATAGATGCTTCCCGTTGCAGAAAGTACAATCCATGAAACCACTGAAGTAACATGGAAAGGACGCAGTTTTGAAAATGGTATTATTTCTTTTAGAAACTCGGGCATTAGGTATTGAAACGAGGCAGTCATTCCGAAGAACATTCCTAAAAACAAGGCCGTTAATGCTAAAAGGAGAAAATAGATAGGGGCTTTACTTTTCATTTTTATATTTTATTTTCACCCAACCTGTTGCTTGAATTTCAGCATCAAAATTTGGGTATATTCCTGTTTCGTCCACCTGTTTTAGATATTGGACTAAAGCAACTTTTTCAGCTTCGGTAAAATTAAACTGAGGCATACTTTTTACGCCGCTGTTTAGAAAAGCCTTTATATATAATGGTCCTTTTCCCTTTTCGGAATAGATATTGGTAAGGTCTGGCCCCAAATAACCGCCCAAACCGTATAATTGATGACAGGACCAACAACGATTGCTTTGAAACAACTGCTGCCCTTTCACTGCTACCGGCGATAGCTTTTCTACAGCAATGTAGCTCTCGGTGTTGTAAACGATATAATTGTAAATACCAAAAAGGAATACTAAAATGGTGATTGTTAAAATGTAGGGTCTTGGTTTTATAGACATTTTGAGGGACTAAATTCGTGTAAAATAATTAACCAAATTTGCTTGTAATTTGACAGTTACTAAATAAAAGGATAAAAATACCTTATTATACAATATGAGCCAAATTTCTATCCTCATCATTTCTCAGAATATGATTTTTATCATATTGCCTCTCCGAAACAAGCTTTACTTTTATAGCCAATTTTCTTCTATTATGGTCAACAAACAACTGCTTCAACCTAAAAACATCGTCGTAATTGGTGCTTCTAACGACATTAAAAAACCCGGCGGCAATATGCTCAAAAACATTCTTACCGGTGGTTTTAAGGGTGAACTATACGTTGTCAATCCAAAAGAGGAGAAAGTACAGGGTATTACAAGTTATGCTTCGGTTGAAGAAATACCGGAAACCGAGCTTGCCATTCTTGCCATTGCCGCTAAACATTGTCCGGCGGTCATTAAAACATTGGCAACAGAGAAAAACACAAAAGCTTTTATTATCATTTCCGCTGGTTTCGGCGAAGGTGACGAACAGGGAAAACAATGGGAAGCTGAAATTACAGAAACGGTCAACAGTGTAAATGCTTGCCTAATTGGGCCAAATTGTATAGGTGTTATCACGGAACATTACAAGGGCGTTTTTACAGCACCGGTACCGCCTTTCAACCCAAATGGATGCGATTTAATTTCAGGTTCGGGCGCAACGGCTGTTTTTATTATGGAAGCTGGAATGCCCTTGGGCGTTTCTTTTGCTAATATTTTTTCCACGGGAAATGCAGCACAAACCAGTGTTGAGGATATTTTGGAATATATGGACAAACATTTTGATCCAAAGACCGATCCTTTAGTAAAACTGCTTTATTTGGAAACCGTTTCCAATCCTAAAAAACTACTAAAGCACGCATCATCCCTGATCAAAAAAGGAGCCAAGATCGCCGCCATTAAAGCCGGAAGCACTGCAGCAGGTAGTCGCGCCGCCACCTCGCACACGGGTGCCATAGCAAGTAGCGATATGACGGTGCGCGCATTGTTCCATAAAGCTGGCATCGTGTATTGCAGCAGCCGCGAACAGTTATTAAGTGTAGCTTCCATTTTTAACTATCGAAAATTAAGAGGGAAAAATATCGCTATCATAACCCATGCTGGAGGATCAGCCGTGATGCTTGCTGATCAGCTTTCCAAGGGCGGACTAAAAGTGCCGGAAATTTCTGGGCCAGATGCAGAAAAATTAAAGTCCTTTCTCTATCCAGGATCTTCTGTTGCCAACCCAATAGATTTTTTAGCTACCGGAACTGCAGAGCAATTGGGCATCATCATTGATTATTGCGAACATAAGTTTGAAAATATCGATGCCATGGTGGTGGTTTTTGGAAGCGCAGGCCTGTTTAATGTTGAAAATGTTTACAACGTATTAAGTGTAAAGTTGGAAATATGCGACAAACCCATTTTTCCCGTGCTACCGTCGGTGGTCAATGCGCATAATGAAATCATGTCCTTCTTACAAAAAGGGCATATCCATTTTCCAGATGAAGTAGTTTTGGGAAAAGCTTTGGCACAAGTTTACAATACCCCCGAGCCCCAATCAGATAAAATTTCCTTGCCAAAAATTGATGTCGAAGAAGTTAGAAATGTAATTGATTCCGTTTCCGAAGGATATCTATCACCAGAACAAACTACCCAATTATTGGATGCAGCAGGAATTCCGCGGATTTATGAAATTGTAGAAAATTCTAGAGAGAAACTGCTAAATGCTATGGGAAACATGGATTATCCCGTAGTAATGAAGGTTGTGGGGCCGCTTCACAAATCGGATGCGCAGGGCGTAGTTTTAAATATCGCCAATAAAGATGAAGCTGCCGAAACTTTTGACCAACTAATGGAAATTGATTCTGCCACCGCTGTAATGGTGCAGCCTCAAATAACAGGATTGGAATTATTTGTAGGTGTTTTAAAAGAGCCCGGTTTTAACCATACCATTCTCTGTGGCTTGGGAGGTATTTTTATAGAAGTGCTTAACGACGTATCTGCCAGACTAAGTCCGATCTCTAAAACTGAAGCCGAAAAAATGCTGCGCTCGCTTCGTGGGTATAAACTTATTCAAGGCACCAGAGGAAAAAAAGGAGCAAATGAAGCCATCTTTGTAGAAATAATTCAACGTCTTTCTGCTTTAGTGGAAGTTGCTCCCGAAATTATAGAAATGGATATCAATCCGTTGATTGGCACTCAACGCGCAATTACCGCAGTAGATGCGCGAATTAAGGTAGCGAAGCACATTTAAAGCTTTTAAAATCCCTATAAAGTTAATGACTGTTTAACGAAAATTCTGTCATTTTTAGATTTTGCAACTAACTTATCTTTAAACGACTTAATATATTTAGCCCATAAATGTCCCTTTGAGTCCTTTAGCAGAAAATAAAAACCACTGTCTCAAATTTTCACCTGATGATTTTAAAATTAATTCACCATGTTTTCCAACATTAGGAGTTAAAATAACGGTTGCATGTCCGTTTGGTAATGGAAACTTTGCTTTAATGCAAGTTGTTCCATTTGGAATTGTACTAGTTTCATAAACACCTGAATAAACATCTTGTTTCGTTTCTTTAAATGTTCTTAACCAAATTGTTCGTTTTACTTTTTTCGTTTTAGGATCTAGTAATTGGACAATTTCACTTTTTAATGCTTTAACGTCTTTTACATTTTCGACCATTACAATATCAGCTAAGGAAACACTTTGATTTTTGGAATGCTCACTCGTTTTTCCTAAATATTTTTGAGTGGCTTCATTAAACAGATAGCCCCCATCGATATCATCAGGAAGAAAAGTGGGTTCGTCTAAAGTCACCCATTTGGTATGCGCTACTTTAGAAACTTCAGCTAAAATCTGTGCGCCGGAATTTCCTCCGCCAACAATAAGCACATTTTTATCTTTCAACGTATCGGAATTGCTACAATTAACGGAATGAATTTGTGTTCCTGAAAAGAGCCTAGCGTTGGGGTACTAGGGAATAAATGGTTTTTTTGCGGTGCCTGTTGCACTTACTAAGGTTTTGGAATAAAAATTACCTTTATTCGTTTTTGTTTTAAAAAGTCCATTTTCTTTCTCTGCTTCAAAAACCTCAACTGGTCTTTGAATAGGAAAGTCATAACGATTTTCATAAGCCGATAAATATTGGATGAATTCCGTTTTTGTAGGATATTCTTCCTTACTTTTAGGCATCGCCCAACCCGACAAGGAACTATATTGGCTAGGTGAAAATAGTTTTAGACTATCCCAGGTTTCCAACCAAGCGCCTCCAGCTTCTTTATGATTATCTAAAATCAGATATTCTAACGAACTTCTTCTTAAAAAATAGGCAACGGACAAACCTGCTTGTCCGCCACCGATTATTATAACGTGCTATACTTTCATTCGGCTTTAATTTTTACATTAAAACATTAAATAGGTAGCCGGTCAGGATCATTCTGACATTTTACTGAGAAACCACTTTCAATCCAATTATTGAGCAAATTAAAGTGGTTAGAAAAAGTAATCGAAGAAAAGTAGCGGGTTCTTTGAATATAAAAATCCCGATTAAAACAGAACCTACGGCTCCAATTCCCGTCCACACAGTATAAGCCGTAGCGATGGGTAAACTTTGCGTGGCCTTTATTAGAAGCCCCATACTAATTAACAAGGTAGCCAAAAAACCGCCATACCATAAGTACATTTCATTTCCTGTCGCTTCTTTGGCTTTACCTAAACAAAAAGCAAAAGCCACTTCAAATAGACCTGCAATAACTAAAATAATCCAATTCATATCAATTTGTTTTTTGCAAAGGTCAAGAACAACTCCGCAAATAAATTTAACAAATGATAAAAAGCGAAATTTTATTTTACAGCTGCTCTTATTCTACTTAAACTGACTTGCGTTATCCCTAAATAAGAAGCAATATGGCCAAGTTGCACCCGTTGAATTAACTCAGGATTTTCATTTAAAAGTTGATTATATCGCTCTTTGGCAGTTCTAAATTGCCGAGAGATAAAGCGCTCTTCTGTTTTAATCAATTCCTGCTCTGCAAATTTTCGAGCCCAGTTGGCAATATGAATATCTTCTATAAACAAATTTTGAAGTTTTTCTGCTTTTAACTCATATAGTTGCGAGTCTTCCAGCAGCTCTACGTTTTCATAACCGCTTTTATTTTCAACATAACTTCTCATTGATACAAGTGCGCTGCCTTCTTTACAAAATAGAAAGGTTATTTCATTTTCTGTTGTATGGGTATAAATTCGGGCAATCCCTTTTTTTATAAAGTAAATATTCCGTTCCAATTTATCGGCTTTCAATAATAAATGTCCTTTGGAAAACGCTACTTCTGTAATATGCTGTTTGAGTAATTCTCTTGAAGTTTCGGGAAGCGGATATATATTGTCGAGGATTTGATCTATTTTCATTGACTATTGTATTTGTCTATCACGACCCATAATGGATTTGTAGATAAGTTATGTTATAAAAATAGGCTGATTTTTTGAATAATACTGAATGATGATTTGTTTTCCTTACAATTCTCAATACTACCCTCAATAAATAATAGTTAGCAAGCTTTAAATAAAAACCCTATTTTACTGTTGTCTGCTCGAAAACACCAACCAGTTTACACAAGCAAGAATACAGGTGTTGGCAATGCCTAAATACACAATAGGCCAGCTAAAACCAAACCAATAAATTACAGGAATCCAGTAGGTGAAAATGCTCCAAATGGAAGACATACATATGGGACATTGGATTATCGATTTTCTTAAGTATTTATTGACTTTGTAACGCGTGTATTCTTTGTGAAACTGCACGCCTGAACTGCTAAGAGTTATTATAATTTTTGGATCAACACGTTTTATACGTTCGTTTAACAAATTTATAAAAGCTACAAAATGACTATCGTTTCTTGTAATTAAAATTTCTTTATCCGAAGTCTTAAATTCGAACTCGGGAAGTTGTACGCTTAATTTTTCAATAAGCGCTTTAAAATACTCCCCTTTAAAAACCACAACTTCTTGGCGCGATTTCATTATCATCTTTTTAAATGGAAACAAAATCATTTCACTGTCATAATCCTTTCCGTTGGGCATTTTTTCTGTTTCGCCTTTTGCCGAAATCCAAACCCCAATCATAAATAAAGACTCTAGAAAAATGTATCCTAAAGCTGCTAAAACTGAATAAAAATAAAAACTTGCTTCCATAATTCTAATAATTTATACGGCAAATTTCAGTATAACATCAGTGTTAGGAAATGGACAAATACGAAAAGGAATGGTATTTTTAGGAAACGGACTTTCTAAATTCTGAAGGGGATTGCTTTGTATGTTTTTTGAAATACTTTACAAAGTAAGAGGGATCGTCAAAACCTAAACGATAGCCAATTTGATTCACGTTTAAATCGGAATACAATAATAAACGCTGTGCCTCTAAAACAATGCGTTCTTTTATCATTTGCGAAGGCGTTTTATTTAATTGTTGATTGGTAAGGTCAGATAGCGTTCTGGATGAGATAGAAAGCAATTTAGCATATTCGGAAACGGTAAAGCCTTTGATGTAATTCTCATCAATTAGGTTGATAAACTTAACCAGCTGTATTTTTTTCTCGTCAAACACAACCGCTGTGTTTTCTTCTGTCTGTTCACAGGCTTGTTTTACGCGTTGTATTTGGATGAGAAAAGCTTTAAGATAGGACTTTAATAATTCTTCTTTTCCAAATTCATCTGGATTGCTAAACTCTCTTTTTATCTGGGTAATATATTCATCAAATATATTGGCTGTTGGTTTTTTTAGGGCGCAAAGTGGTTGTAGATATGGGTTGTTGAACAGATTAGATTTCAAGAAAAAATCAATTTCGTTATCATTTTGAACAATGAAATTTTCATTGAAATGTAACAAAACTCCTTGATAATCTGTGTTGTGATCAAAATAATGGACTTGGTTTTTAGCTACGAATAAAATGGTATTGTCAATAACATCGTGCGCTTCAAAATCTATAAAATGTTTTCCGTTACCTTGTTTAAACCAAATGATTTGAAAGTAGCTATGAATATGTGGTTTGGTGGTGTGCCCTTCGTGTTTACTAATGAATTCGTTTAAATCGTGTATGGCTAATTGAGGCATATCGGGTTGATGCCTATTTAGGTGGTATTCAACTATTTTTATGATCTGATTTTTTATTATTCATTCAATATGGTTTGCTCTGCTAATACTACCAACGTGAATTTTGATACTTAGCCGAAAGATATGAGCATTAAAGTTAGCAAATAACACCAAGATGAAATTCCTCGGGGACTTTACTAAGAGAACTAGCAGTAACCATAAATGATTCACGTTATAGGTGCTGGATTTGATTCAGAAACTGTTTTGAATGATGTCAATTATTTTTTTAAGCCAGCGCAGCATCTGGCTCCTTGTTCAAAGGCCAAATCGTTGGCCTTTTCTCGCGGCCCTGTCGTTAAAATTTTTGACCATAGCTACGGCTATGCTAAAAAATTTTGCCTAAAACTGTATCAAAAATAGCTCATAAAAATTCTAATCACACATTTCAAAACGGTCTCTTATTTAGAAGTGAATTTATTCAAAAATAAAAATGATTTTTTTGATTATCGTTCTGTATTTGTGCTATGTGTTTTAATCTCTTCAGCGGTCGCCCGAGCGGTTTTTCCCACGCCATAAATTGTGGCAGAAGCAAAGCCCGTCCAATTACCATAACCGACCAGCCAAAGATTTGGTTCTTTAATAGAACGTGTATTTTGGGTTTGAATTCGATTGTTCTCAATAATATGCAAGGATTCCAAATGTTGGATATTGGCCTTAAAACCCGTGCACCAGATTACGGCATCGAAAGTTTCTTTTTCTCCATTTGGCCAAATCACACCATTTTCATAAAACGAATCAAAGGGTCGTACTGCATTGTAAATATCCCTTTTCAAACCATCTTTCACACTATTGACCTGCACGATATCGCTCAATGAAATTTCTCTGTTGTAGGCTTCAGTTTCACCTTTAAAATAACTTGCATTGGCTTGTTGAAATAAATAACGCCCATCTATTTCTTTGGGTAAGAACTGCGGTGGGTTTTTTGTAACCCATTTTGTTTCGGCTACTTTAGAAACTTCCGATAGTATTTGAGCACCCGAATTGCCACCGCCCACTACAAGGACTTTTTTCCCTTCAAAATCCTTTGAATTACGATAGTCCACCGAGTGTAATTGTCCTCCCTGATAATCCTTACGATTTGGATAATTGGGTATAAAGGGGCTCTTGGCGGTCCCTGTAGCACTCACCAAAGTTTTGGTGTAAAAATCGCCTTGATTGGTTTTAATTTTAAAGCGGTCTTTTTCTTTTTCTACTCGGTGTACTTTGGTCTTCCTTTGGATAGGAAAATCATAACGTTCTTGGTAGGCTTTGAGGTAATCAATAAATTCATTTTTAGTAGGATATTCTTCCTTGCTTTTTGGCATCTGCCAACCCGACAAGGAACTATATTGGCTAGGTGAAAATAGTTTTAGACTATCCCAGGTTTCCAACCAAGCGCCTCCAGCTTCTTTATGATTATCTAAAATCAGATATTCTAACGAACTTCTTCTTAAAAAATAGGCAACGGACAAACCTGCTTGTCCGCCACCGATTATTATAACGTCATATACTTTCATTCGATTTTTTTACATTATTAAATTAAATAGGTAACCTGACATTATCATTCCTGTTCCAATGGTCACAAAGAATGCAATAATCAGTTTTTTCTTCATTACCTTTTTTAGCAAAAGAGCTTCTGGTAGTGACAACCCGATCGATGCCATCATAAACGCAATAGCGGTTCCAAGAGGAACACCTTTGTCAACAAGTGTTTCAATAACCGGCAATACGCCAACGGCATCAATATATAAAGGAATACCTAACAGAACGGATATTGGGACTGCCAATGGATTGTTTGCTGAAATATATTGTTCAAAAAACGATTGAGGAACATAACCGTGAATAAAGGAGCCTATTCCAATTCCGATAAAAATATATGGAATCAACTTTTTTAAGGTTTGAATAGCTTCTGTATGGATTGCCGGAAATCTCAAGGCCAAAGAACGCTTATCCTTAATTTGCTCCGAATTGTTTTTGTCTAGTTTTTTCAGCCAATCTGCCACATACTTTTCCATTTTTAATTTTTCCAGAACAATCCCTCCGATTACACCGAGCAAAATTCCTGAAATAATGTAGATTACAGTAACTTTCCATCCATAGGCTACCCAAAAAAGCACAATCGCAATTTCATTAACCAAAGGGGAGGTTATTAAAAAAGATAGAGCTATTCCCAATGGAATTCTTGCCTGCATCATTCCCACAAATAAAGGAATAGAAGAACACGAACAAAACGGGGTCACTGCTCCCAACGCGGAAGCTAAAAAATTACCAAAGCCCGATTTTTTATTCCGGTCCAAATAATCCCGGATTTTTTCCATGGGCAGGTAGCTTTGCAGAATTCCCATTATATAGGTCACCAACATGACTAAAACAGAAATCAAAATAAAGGTGGTAATGAAATAATGCAGGGCTGAAGCAAACAGCCCTGATTTGTCTAAATCTAAAAGTTGATAGATAATTAAATCTGCAAACTTTGAGAGCCAAGTTTCTAAAGTTTCCATCTTTAGGCCGTTTTAATGATTGCTAAGATATCATCGTCAGACTTTAGTTTTTTAAAGTCATAAATCTTGTCATTGACCACTAGGGAAGGGAAACTCATTGTACCGTAAGCCATCGTATCTTGCATATCAGATAGTTCTTCAATATGCAATTCAAGGTCATTGTCTTTTGCAATGTTTTCTAATTGCTTTTTGATTGGTGAGCCGTCTGAACAGCAAGAAGATTGTAAAATTTTAATTTCAGTACTCATAATAAGTGTTTTTTTAATTAAACGTTTACTATGAAGTCTGAAAAAGGCCTGAGAAGACACAAGTTTTACGAACTATTTTTTAATTAATTATGTATAAAACCATAACTCACTATGATTCAGTACTTTCGTTAAGTTCTTTTTCAACAGATTTTAGAGGGCTACAGTTATCTTTAATCGTACAGCCAATAAAATCCCCCTTCTTATCGTATTCGATTTGGCAACATTCCACAAATAGTTTTTGAAGTTTTTCGCGACCGCGTTGAATACGCATTTTTGTGGCAGAAAGTCCGAGGTTAAGTATGTCGGCTATTTCTTTTTGGGCTACATTTTCAATATTACTTAGCATCAAGGGGCGTGAATACTTTTGAGGAAGTAATTCTATCATCGGAATTACAAAATCAGTCGCTAATATTTTTGGAAGACTTTGACTTTTTATAGCGTCCTCTTTCCATTCCTCATCAAAGTTATACTCCAAATTATGTGTTTTGTAGTAATCGGCTATCGTGTGCCGGGTCACCTGAAACAGCCAAGCTTTGACATTATTAATTTCCCTTTCTTTTTTGTGAGATTCGACCAATTTAACCATTACTTCTTGCACGATATCCTCGGCAACAGTTATATCACCTGTCTTTTTAACAATATAGCCTTTAAGATAATCGTAAAACTCTTGTACGACCTCGTTAATGTTACAGCATTCTTTTTTCATTGAGTTGTGTTGTTTTAGCTCTACTACGTGTTTATGATTTCGTTGCGTGTTTAAGTATTAAAGTTTGCAAATAAATCACAGGTATAAAGTCTGCTTCCCTATATCTATCTGGATTGGTAAGCAGGCTTGAACTAGGCATTAATCATAGAACAGGATGTTGCCATTTTATATTT
Source organism: Aequorivita marina (assembly GCF_031631895.2). Classification (NCBI taxonomy): domain Bacteria; kingdom Pseudomonadati; phylum Bacteroidota; class Flavobacteriia; order Flavobacteriales; family Flavobacteriaceae; genus Aequorivita; species Aequorivita marina. The sequence continues at coordinate 108,005 of NZ_JAVMBW020000014.1, read as the reverse complement.
TATTTTGCCTCTTATAATGATGCTGTGTTATTTGGTTTAAATAGGTTTTTGTTTCAATGAGTTCAAAAGTCAATTCATTTGGTAATTCAGTAAATAAAGAAGCTCCACCACCCAATACAACCGGAATTGTGGTGAGTATCATTTCATCAATTAAGTCCTCTTTTAAGAAATTTCTTATCGTGGTTCCACCGTCAATGTAAAGTCTTTTAAATCCTTTTTCGTGAATTTGATCTAAAATCTCAGTCAAAGTTCCTTTAACCAAAAATGCTTTTCCTTGATGACTTTCAGGAATTTCTTGCAGTGTATTACTCAACACAAAAACTGGTTTGACATATGGCCAATCCACATCAAACCCAAGTACAGTTTCAAATGTTGTTCGGCCCATAACCAAAGCGTCTATTCTGCTGGTGAAATCCACATATCCCATATCGTCATTATCGGGATTTGGAATGGAATGCAACCAATCAATTCCGCCCTTTTTGTCCGCAATATAGCCGTCTATACTTGTTGCGATAAATACGCTATTTTTTATATTCATTGTTTTTTTGTTTTTAGAGTTTCAGCTTTGTCATAATATTTTTTCTTTAACCAAAAGGAAACGCGGACTAAAAAGATGAGCACCGGGACTTCAACTAATGGCCCCACTACTCCTGCAAACGCCTGCCCTGAATTCAGTCCGAAAACGGCAATCGCTACGGCAATCGCCAATTCAAAGTTATTTCCTGCTGCGGTAAATGAAACGGCTGCATTTTCCTTATACGATGCGCCCATTGCTTTGGTAAAGAAGAAACTGATAATGAACATTGCACTGAAATAAATAATCAATGGAACAGCGATGATTAGAACATCCATCGGAATTTCAACAATTAATTCGCCTTTAAGCGAAAACATAATGACAATGGTAAATAATAGCGCAATTAGCGTTAAGGGTGAAATGGCCGGAATAAATTTATTGGTGTACCAATCTTCTCCTTTTAGCCTTACCAAAATTACCCGACTTAAAATTCCCATTAAAAACGGAAGACCTAAATAAATAGCTACACTCTCTGCCACCGTTCCAATTGAGATATCTATCCCGATAGCTATCGGGACTCCTTCAAACCCAAAATACGGAGGAAGAACGGTGATAAAAATCCAGGCGTAGAAGCTATAGGCAAATACCTGAAAAATACTGTTTAATGCCACCAAACCTGCTCCGTATTCGCTATCGCCTTCGGCCAGATCGTTCCAAACCAACACCATCGCGATACAACGCGCTAATCCGATTAAAATAACGCCTACCATATATTCCGGATAATCCTGCAAAAAAGTAATTGCCAAAATAAACATTAAAACGGGAGCTATTATCCAGTTTAAAATGAGCGAAATAGAAAGGATTTTTGTGTTTTTGAAAACTTTAGGCAAGAGTGCGTAATTCACTTTTGCCAGTGGTGGATACATCATTAAAATCAAACCAATTGCAATCGGAATGTTGGTTGTTCCGCTACTAAACGAATTGATTATATTGGGAAAAGATGGGAAAAAATATCCTATACCTACGCCTAAAAGCATAGCGATGAATATCCATAACGTGAGATAAGAGTTGAGAAAACTTAGCTTTTTAGAAGCCATATTATGATGATTTTATTTGAGAGAAAATGTAAAGTAGTTCGGTGGCAATTTGCAGACTTCTTTCCTGATATTTTGTAGCCTGTTGTGGCGTATTATCGAATACTTTTGGATCTTCATAAGTGATTGGAATCCGCTTTTCGGCACCGGGAACAAAGGGACAAGCTTCATTTGCGGCATCGCAAGTCATCACGGCTGCAAATTCTGATTTTGGATTGAAGTCAGCGTCCAAGGTCTTTGAAAATCCAATAATTGGATGCGCATTTTCAGCATATTTAATACTATACACAGGATTTTCGTTATTGGAAATCCTGTGTATCTGAAAACCTGAATTTTTCAAAGTGTCCACAACCATCGGAAAAAGGGCTGTACTTTCTGTGCCACCGGAATAGCAAAACACGTTTCTAATCTGAAAATAACTGGCCATTGTTTGCGCCCAAACTTGCGACAAATGACTTCTTCGCGAATTGTGGGTGCAGATAAAGTTGATATTAACTGCTTGATTCTTTGAAACTTTTTGCTGAATAAAATCCGTTAAGGGCTTTAAAACAGCTTTACGTTCCTCCGAAATCATTGCTGGCTTTAAGTTTTGAATACTTTTTTCAATTTCTGAGAAGATCTTTACTTGTTTTGATTTCATTTCTCTGAGGTTCTTATTTAGCAGCAACCGCCACCTGGGGTACAAGCAGATCCATCTTGTGTTTCAATTGCAGTTAATTGTGGTTTTAGTTTTTCTTCTGGAGCCTGATTGCTATCGAGGCCACATTGCTCTTTTGCCAAACAATCGGTCTCTTTATTGGTTAGAAGAAAGTGCTGCCCGTCAAAGTCCAATCCGAATTTTCCAATAGTATTTCCTTGGTATTCCACTTCAATTTCTAAATCGCCAATGCCCAAGGTTTTTTCTGAAAGTTCAATGATATGTAGTAATTTCTCTGGATGTAAGCGGTGATCGTAATCATCGGCATTCCAAAGCTGAAAATTCACGACTTCTTCCTGGCGAACTGTGCCTCCGCAGTCTATAAAGTGCTTGGTGATTTTGCCAACTTCTGTGACGTGAAAGTGGTTAGGAACCAATTCGCCATTGGGTAATTGAAAAGCGATATTGTCCAGTTGATTTAATTTGTTTTTAACTTCTGATAGTTTCATATCTATATTTATTTATTGCGATTATACGATTGATTAGTTAAAATTTTTTTAGCAGCAGTCTGCTTTAGGAATGTCTTGGTCTAAGAATTGGTGCATCATTTTTTTCATTTTAGCCCAGTTTTCGGGGTCTATGCAGTAGCAAACTTTAACACCTTCCACGGCTCCTTGAATAAGTCCTACTGATTTCAATTCTTTTAAATGCTGGGAAATGGTAGGTTGAGCGAGTCCAATTTCCTCAGATAAATCGCCGCAATAGCAAGCGTCTATTTCAAATAACCTTTGAAGAATAGCCACTCTCGCCGGATGTCCGAAGACTTTAGCGAATAAAGCGATGTCGTTTTGTTGTTCTGTGTACATAATTGTAATCTATTAATTACTTCATTGCAATATTACGATGAACGATTGAGATAGGAAAATATTTCTTGAATATTTCCTAATTTCACCTTCTTTTACATAAGTATCAATGCATTCCAAATCGAGCTCAATGTAAATTCCATTTCTTCCAATTACCCATTCCAAACCAGATGGTCAGTATTATTTAGATTAATACTTGTTGAGGTGTAGAAGTTTGCTCTGTGTTGAGTAGCTTTCAAAGCGCTTTATGTTTTATCGTTATAGGTTTCTCCTTTGTTTAGTTTTAACACCTTTAAGCCTACTGCCATTAGTACGATAGATATCGGAAGAATGAGTAAATTCCAGTCTAAGTGATCGATGTTCACGAAAACCACTTCTAGAAATTTTACAAATAGTATAATAACAATCACTTCGCCCAATACATTTTTTAAATGACCTATGTTTGGTGTCTGAATCCAATTGAGCACCCCATTATTTTTAGTGCTTGTTTTATTGGAAATAAACAGTGTAAAGATGCCATGTGCAAAAATAAAAAGTATTAATGCAATCAAGAATGTGTCTAAAGATTTAATAAGGTAGGTTATACCAATATCTACTGTATGCAGGTGTTCTTTTCCTTTTGGAATATAACCTAAAAAGAAAACTCTAAATGCATTAAGTGTTTTTAAAGCGCCTACAATAAACAGTAATAATGAACCTAAAAGAGAAAATAAAATGGCAATCCAACTGATATACCTAAAGGCGTAAAATGGTTTTTTCATAGAAAATAAGGATTAATTTGAATTCACTAGTTTGTATTTTAAAGACGAAAACCCCGAAAAATTCGGGGTTTTCATTATACACTTAATTAATAAGGTTTACCTTAAAAGAATCCCATCGGCTTTTTGTCGTAAGAGATCAACATGTTTTTTACAACACGGTAATGATCTAAAGCCATTTTATGGTTTTCACGACCAAATCCAGATTCTTTAACACCACCAAATGGAGCGTGAGCAGGGTAGGTGTTGTATTGGTTCACCCAAACTCTACCGGCTTGAATAGCACGAGGCACTTGGAATAATTCGTGAGCGTCACGAGACCAAACTCCTGCACCTAAACCGTAAGGTGTATCGTTAGCGATTGCAATAGCTTCTTCAGTAGAACTGAATGTTGTTAAAGCTACCACCGGGCCAAAAATTTCTTCCTGGAAGACACGCATATTATTCTTTCCTTTTAATACGGTAGGTTGTACGTAGTATCCTTCAGAAAGTTCACCTTCGTAGTTTCCAGCGTCACCACCAGCTAATACTTCAGCACCTTCTTCTTTACCAATATTAATATAGTTAAGGATTTTTTCGAATTGTGGTTTAGAGACTTGAGATCCAATCATCGTTTCAGGATCTAATGGGTTTCCTGTTTTGACTTCTTTTAGACGCTCTTTCATCTTTTCAATAAAACCATCAGCGATATCTTCGTGAACTAGGATACGTGTTGGCGCTGTACAAATTTCACCTTGATTAAGCGCAAACATTAACGCGCCTTCGATAGCTTTGCTATAGAATTCATCGTCTTGATCGGCTACTGATGGGAAGAAAATGTTTGGTGATTTTCCACCTAATTCCATTGTTACAGGAATAATGTTTTCTGCTGCGTTATGTAAAACTTTACGTCCAGTTTCCGTAGAACCTGTAAATGAAAGTTTTGCAATTCGCTTAGATGTTGCTAAAGCTGCACCTGCTTCTGCACCAAAACCAGTTACGATGTTTAAAACACCAGCTGGCAATACATCACCAATAAGTTCCATTAACGCCATAACGCTAGTCGGCGTTTGTTCAGCTGGTTTTACAACCGCTGTACATCCTGCTGCTAAAGCTGGAGCAATTTTCCAAGCTAACATTAACATTGGGAAGTTCCAAGGAATAATTTCACCAACAACGCCAACAGGTTCGTTTAATACGATGCTAACGGTGTCTTTATCGTGTTCTGAAATACTGCCTTCATCTGCGCGAATAACACCTGCGAAATAACGGAAGTGATCAATACAGTAAGGAATGTCTGCTGCACGAGCTTCACGAATAGGTTTTCCATTATCAATGGTTTCTAAAGTTGCCAAGTACTCGAAATTATCTTCCATTACTTGAGCAATCTTTAGTAACGCATTACTTCGTTCTGTTGCAGACGACGTGCTCCAAGATGGAAAGGCTTCGTGTGCTGCGTCTAAAGCAAGATCAATATCTTCTTGAGATGAACGTGCTGCTTTAGTAAATACTTTACCGTCTACTGGAGATACGTTGTCGAAATACTCACCTTTAACCGGTGCTAAGAATTTACCGCCAATAAAATTCCCGTATCTTTCTTTAAATACAGGTTTTGTTACATTTGCCATAATTATATTTTTTATTTTTTTAATTATTTAGATGTAATCTCTAAGAATTGCTTCTTATTAATTACACTGCAAATTTACGGCGGCTGTTCGCTTTTTAAGTTATTGATTTAGTTCAATGACTTATGAAAAACGTTCAATGTGTGTTTTGTGAAATAAAATTGACTCTTATAAACACTTAAATTACTGATTTTTAAGTGTTTATAAAATTAATAATTTCCTCTAAATATCTGTTGGACTAATTCCGAACTTATTTTTAAAGGCTATACTAAAGTTGGAAAGGTTGTTATAGCCAATATCTAAATAAATATCAGAGGCTTTTAATTCGCCACCTTGTAGTAACTCTTTCGCTTTTTTTAGGCGTTTGTCTTGTAGCCATTTTCCAGGAGGTTCATTATATTCATTTGTGAAATGACGTTTAAAAGTTGACAAACTCATATTGCAGAGAAAGGCAATTTCTTCTAACCTTAAGTTTGAATACACGTTGCTTTCTACTACATTTTTAAAAGGAGACACTTCTTTAACTATTAAGGAATGTAAGTAATATTCAAATTTATCACCATATTTTTTTAGTAGATACAGCATTATTTCTTCAAACTTTAAAAGCAATAAAGCGTCACTGTAATTATGATTAGTGTAAGTATCAGCAGACAAAGAGTTTAAAAATGCGGCGATATAAGCGTCGTTTTCTATGATGAAATAGGGCACTTCCTCTTGGTTAGGTTTTACGCTGTTTGTGTATTTGCTTAAAAATTCGGTGAGTTTTTTTTCTGAAAAAAAGAAAAGTTTACAGTAATAAATCGCTTCGGTATCTAATAATTCTGTCCATAACCAGTTTCCTTTTTTTAGCAATAAAGATTGATCTTTATGAACCGCTACAGATGTTCCAGCAAAATGTACCTGCTTCTTGCCAATTTGTAAGAAGCTAAACATATTCATACCTAAATTGACTTTACTTTTAACAACATCATTTGTCATTTTAAAATCATAAATGAACAAATCGGGATTGCTTTGCGCGTCATTAATGTAAATTTCAGGTATGTTTTCTATTGGCATCTCGATTGGTTTTTATTTCTGATATGCTTAAGCCAAATATACCGAAGTTTTGGTTTTTTCTGCTAAGAAAAGAATAAATAAATCTCAGCTCCTCCTTGTGCTGAATAGGAATTTTATTAGCGCAGTATTTTAATATACAGCCGATTTAGAAAAGAAATTCATAACTAAAACTCCGGCAATGATTAGAGAAATTCCGATTATTGCAGGGATATCCAAAGATTGTTTAAATATCACAACGGAAATTACTGCGGTTAGAACAATTCCTAAACCTCCCCAAATGGCATAGGCCACACCCAGGTTAATCGTTTTTAAGGCTTGTGAAAAGAAGTAAAAAGAAGCAATATAAGCCACGATTGTAATTGTGGTAGGTATTAATTTTGAAAACCCGTTCGATGCTTTTAAAAAACTAGAACCTACCACTTCAAATACAATTGCAAACGCCAAAAATAAATACTTCATTGTTCTTTTTTTGATGCAAAGAAATAACAAAAAAGTGACGGTTTTAATTATAATTGAAACTGTCACTTTTTCACGTTAGTCCTTTATCGTCCCGCGTAATTTAAACACCCATTAAGCATCTTGCATGGTGTCTGAAATAACTATTTCTCGCAATAAAACAGCCTGAGGGAGTTGCAACATTTGGGCCTCCTTTCAGAATAGGAACTAAAAGTGAGATTATATCGCTTACTTTATCTCCGAATTAAGAGTGATACAACTAGCTTTTATCAATTGGATTATTTCACAAACTCTATCGCACCAATCCGCTTTTACCATCCTTCCAGGAATAAATTATTTTATTTACCCAATTCTGAAACCTATTTGGCGATTGAAGATGAGTTCAATTGCATGTTTTTGCTACTGTCCTTTATATATGCTGAAGGATGATTGTGGCGGTAACTTCAAATATACTAATGGATTTAAAGATTGTAGTGACTGTAAATTACCACATTTAATATTAGGAATTAACCAAAATGTATACATTATCTACCAAAATGTTTAACTAACATGCACATTTTCTGTTGTTTATTTGTATCGTGATAATTTGTTAAAAGAAAAGCAATAATAATTAACAAAAAATAGAATTATTAGTACTAAAAATCAATTTGGAAAAAAAGGTTGGACTCCGGAAAGGTTAGGAGACTTAAGCGGAAAAACATATGTTATAACCGGAACCACCAGCGGTACAGGATTTGAAGCAGCACGTATATTGCTGTCGAAAGGCGCAAAAGTGGTGATGCTAAATCGTAACCTGAAAAAATCAGAAGGCACCACCGCAGTTTTGAAACAAGAGCTTGGTAATGACATAGATGTAACTGCTATTAAAATGGATTTAGCAGAGCAAGATTCTGTGAAAAAAGCCGCAAAAGAGGTCCTTAACTCTGTTACACAAATAGACGCACTACTTTGTAATGCAGCAATTGGTCAAACACCAAAACGTGGCTTAACAAAAGAAGGATGGGAAATGCAAATGGGGGTAAATTACTTCGGGCATTTTACCCTACAAGGTTTATTGTTTCCTCTGATTGAAAAATCAAAAGGTCGTATTGTATCGGTTGGAAGTATGGGGTATGACATGGGAATTAAAGCCATTAAGTTTGATGACTTAAATTGGGAAAAAGACTATACCCCAAATGATGCATACAGTCAAAGTAAATTGGCTCAAATCATGTCTATGTACGAATTAAATGAAAGGTTGAAAGCAGCCGAAAAAACAGATGTAAAAGCATACGCCTGCCATCCAGGTTCCTCAAGAACCTCATTAATGTCAACCAATGCAAGCTTTATAACGAAATTGATGTTTGGCATTATGAAATTAACGCCATTAACACAACCTGCCGAGAATGGTGCTTATCCTGAATTGATGTGTGCAACAGAGCCAAACCTTGATCAAAGTGGATTTTACGGTCCTACAGGAAGAAATAACTGGGTTGGTCCGGTTGGCCCTCAAGAAATTAAGCCACATGCCAAAGACAAAGCTGCGATGAAAAAATTGTGGGAGTTATCAGAGCAAGAAACCGGCGTTAAGTGGAATTTCTAATTATAAGATCAAGACAAAAAGAGATTATTAATACTTAAAAGTTGCAGTGTGATAGTATTATCAACTGATTCCATCACACTGCGACATAATATTAATTTTAATTTAGAAAATTATGAAAGATTTTAAAAATAAAGTAGTAGTTATTACCGGTGGAGCAACCGGAATTGGTAAAGCAATGGCCGATAAATTCGGAGCTGAAGGGGCAACAGTAATTCTTACTGCCAGAAGAGAAAACAGACTTCAAGAAGCGGTGCAGGATTTGAAGGAAAAAGGAGTAAAAGCCCGTTATAAGGTTTGTGATGTATCGAAACTTGAGGATGTTAAGGCATTAGCGGATTATGCATGGAAAGAATTTGGTCATGTAGATGTTTTGGTAAGCAATGCGGGGATTCCTGGTAGTCCAGGATCCATTGTAGATTTATCTGAAAATGATTTTAAACAAGTTTATGACGTCAATGTATTTGGCTTACTTAACTGTGTTTGGGCTTTTGGAAAACGAATGGTGGAGCAAAAAACACCTGCAATGATATTAGTTGTCAATTCTGAAACTGGTCTTTATACCGTAGGTCCATATATGAGTACTTATATGTCTTCAAAATTTGCTTCCAAAGCAATTGCCTTAAGCTTAAGACAAGAAATGCCAGAGCAGATTCAGGTCGGATGTATTTTCCCTGGCCTCGTTCAGTCGGAACTTGGAGGAAGTAAGGCTATGACACAGGCAGGTATGACAGGTGATGAATTTATTGATATCATTTGGCCACAAATTGAAAATGGCGACTTTTATATCGTTTCTCATCCTTGGGGAAAAGATTATTGTAAAGAAGAAGCAGAAGAAATCACAAAAGCCTTTGAAAAATATGCCCCACATTTTGAAGGTGATCAAAAATATGATTCAAGATGGCTTGCTAGCCAGATGTAATAGTATTAGTAATTCGGATGGAATAAAAAGGCAATAAACTATTTAAAAATATTTAATAAAATTAAGATGAAGGTAAAAAAAAATATGCTTCACAAAGATTTACAATCTTATTACCGCAGTATAAATGCATTACGTTTAATTTTTGAAAATAAATGGTTGTTAAAACCTTTCAATGCCATTACCGCATTGATAACCAATGGAAAAAATGTAAAAGACCTTGATTGCTCTGAAGTATATGTACTTAGTAGTGATGGTAAAACAAAAATTAGAGCTAGAATCTACAAACCTAAAAGTCAGCAAGAAAAATTACCAATCATGTTATACATTCATGGAGGAGGCTACATCTCTGGCACCCCTGAAATGGCTGCAGGTGAAATAAAAAAATTTATTCAGAAAAGACCTTGTGTAGTTATTTCTCCTGATTATCGATTAGCGCTCAAAGCACCATACCCAGCAGCATTCAACGATTGTTATGATACCATGTTGTGGGCAAAAAATAATGCAGACCAACTAGGTATTAACAACGATAAATTCATCATTGCTGGGCACAGTGCAGGTGGTGGACTCACTGCTGCGGTAACCCTAAAAGCAAGAGACACAAAAGACGTAAATATTGCGTTTCAAATGCCTATTTATCCAATGATAGATGATACTCAGCCAACTGATAAGTCTCGTGAAATCTATAATCTTACTTGGGATAATACTACAAATACATTTGGTTGGAAACAATATTTGAGAGGCATCAAAGCCCAAGGCAAGGAAGTACCCGCTTATGCTGCTCCTGCCAGAAATAAGGATTATTTAAACTTTCCGCCTACCATATCATTTGTCGGAACTCTTGAACCATTCTATAAAGAAACAGAACAATACATCAACGCATTGAAAAATGCTGATATTGACGTAAAATTTAAAATCTTCGAAGATTGCTTCCATGGGTTTGAAGCTGTAGCCAGTAAAACATCAATTGGTCAAGAAGGGCAGAAGTTTACATATGATAGTTATGCGGAGTTCTATGACAAGTATGTTTCCTTGTAAGGATTTAAACCCAATAATATGATATATCTTAATTCTATAAAAAAAATAAGCACACTGGCAATTTTATTTTTAACATTGTCCGCTTATTCTCAATCAAGAAACTGGACTACCGAAACCTCTAAAGACGGAAAATCAACGGTAAAGTATGAGTTGGTTAAGGAAAAGAAACGAACCCACTTCTTTTATATTGCAGAAACCACGGCTAAAATAACTTTAGATGAATTGGATGTCTATCTTTCAAATACAGCCAATCATAAAAACTATATTGAGGGCACAAGAGTAACAGAAGAATTTGAAAGAATATCAGATAACGAATGGCTGTCCTATTATTATTTTGATGCTCCTTGGCCTTTGTCCAATAGCGATTTGGTTATAAAATTTAACCGCACCAAACAAGGCAACAAACTTATATTTACCGCTACCGCTTTTTCTAGTGATTATAAGAAAACAAAAACCAAAAGAATGACCAATTATAAAGTGATTTATGAATTTGAAAAAATAGATGATACCACCACTAAAATCACTTACAATGCAGACTATATTCCCGCTGGTAGGATTCCTAAATTTTTGATAAAATATTGGTTTCCAGAAGGACCAGCAGGTATTGTAACCAACATAGGATTAAGAAAATAATTATTATTAATTGACAAGACATACTACATAAAGTGCTGTAAACCTACATAAGAATGAATGCATCTCTATTCATTCTTACCAAAGAAAAATAATAATTTAAATACACACAAAAAATGACAAATAGTAAAAAAATAGATTACAAACTCGAACACTTCTACCCGGACTTTGACCGACAAAAATTCTTTGATTTATTAACCGATTATAAGGCTTGGACTAATTCTGAGCTCTTACCTGATATACAAATAATAAAGCCCGGAAAAGATTATCCTCTGGGACTAGGGGCTGTACGGTTGGTATTAAGCGAAGAAATGAGAATCGAAGAAGAGATTGTTGGTTTTAGATCGCCAGAGTATTTCAGTTATGCGTCTCGTAATGGTGTTATGCCTGTGAATGATTTTCTTGGGAAAATATTTATTGAAGAAAAAGATGGTGGAGTGCTTATAAAATATGAAGGTAGCTTTAAACCTAAGAACACTGATACTGGTTCTTCTTTTACAGAAATATTTAAATCAGCTCAAAAATCCGCATTTGAAAATTTAGGTAAAACTTATAAGACTTATTATAAAATTTAAATAAAAAAGAAATTATGAATTATAGAACATTAGGAAAATCAGGGTTAAAAGTAAGTCCACTTTGTCTGGGAACCATGACATTTGGAGAAGATTGGGGCATCGGTTCCAGTCCACAAGAAGCTGAAAAAATATTGAATCATTATATGGAAGCCGGAGGCAATTTTTTGGATTCTGCCAATGTATATAATAATGGTCATTCAGAAAAAATAATAGGCGATTTGGTGGGAAAACATTCCTCGAAGCGCAGCGAAATGGTCATTGGAACTAAATTTTCTTCCAACGGACACGCAGGAAACCCAAATGGTGGCGGAACTGGTACAAAATCAATGTTGGAAAACTTGCATCAGTCTTTACGTAGGTTACAAACAGATTATCTTGATATTTATTGGGTGCACGCCTGGGATTGGCACACTCCCTATGAAGAAGTAATGCGTTCGTTGGAAAATGTGGTGGCAAGTGGAAAAGTTCGTTACTTGGGTATCAGTAATACACCAGCATGGAAGATTGCACAATCGCAAATGTATGCACATCTAAAAGGTTGGTCTCCTTTTGTGGGACTTCAAATCGAATATTCTTTGTTAGAACGTTCTGTGGAAGATGAGTTAGTACCGATGGCTTTAGAAATGGGCTTGGGGATTACTGCTTATTCGCCTTTATCTGGTGGCTTATTAAGCGGAAAATACAATCGTGAAAATCAAGGTAAAGATCAAAAAGGAAGAATTGCTGCAATGGGCGATGTAAACCTAAGCGAAAAACAGCTTCAAATTCTTGATCAGCTAAAGGAAATTTCTGAAAATCATAACACAACTATTGCAGCAACTGCCATAGCTTGGCTAATAAGTAAACCTGGCATAAGTGCCCCCATTATCGGAGCTAGAAAATTGGAACACCTCAAAGGTAATCTGGAGGCACTGAAAATAAAACTTAGTGCGGATGAAATAACTTCGCTCGATGCACTAACTGTACCACAACCCACATTTATCACCAAACATAGTGGTGCTACACAATCTTTTGTTCACGGAGGTATTGAAATCAATGGTGTAAAACCCGATGCTTTACCTGCTCATATGCAAATGCAGTATAATAATTATTAATATTTTTGGTAAATAAAATCTTTAAAAGCATCAGATATGGACATATTAAAAACAGCAACAGATTGGGCAAAAGCAGAACTTGTTTCAACCCCATTTTTCATCCTATTCGGAGTCATATTTATGGCAGCGAGTTTAGGATTTTGGCAATTAGGTAAAACGGAAATAGCCAAAGCTTACATCATCCCTACATTAGTAGCAGGTTCATTACTTATTATCATTGGGCTTGGGTTATTTTTCACCAATAAAGCTAGAGTTACACAATTTGAAACAGCTTACAATACAGATGCTTCAGCTTTTGTAGCATCGGAACTTGAACGTACCGAAGCGACTCTAAAAGAATACAAAAACGTTGTTTTCACAGCTGTTCCCTTAATCATAATAGCTTGTGCACTAGGTATTATGTTTCTAAACACACCTATATGGAGGGCTAGTTTTATTACAGCTATTGCCATGTTGGTGGTCATATTGTTAATAGACGGCACAGCATCAGCCAGAGTAGATGCATATAACAAGCAATTGTTGTCTGTAGAAAAAAAATAAGGGGAAAGATGAAATTCGAAAATCAATTTGGTGCTAAACCAACAAAAGAAGATCAACTTCGATATGCGCAATCGGAAAATTGGAAAAATGGTAAGTTTCAAAATTTTAAACCTACCAAGGTACTTGAAAATTTTTGGGACATTGGTCCAATTCTCTACCAACAACTAACCAATAGAGAAAAACGAGAGCCAAAAGCTCCACTCCCAATCATTCCATTCAATAAAGAATCATTTTTAGCACCTAGCGAAGAAACAAAGATTATTTGGTATGGCCATTCTGTAGTACTAATGAATATGATGGGGAAAACTATTTTAATAGACCCAATGCTAGGGTCTAATGCTGCCCCTATTTCACCCAAACCTGTTAAACGGTTTTCGGATAATAGCCTAGAGTTGATTGATGATTTTCCTGATCTAGATATTGTTCTCATGAGCCATGACCATTATGACCATTTAGATTATGATAGTATTCAAAAATTAATACCTAAAACAAAACAGTTTTTTGTTGCATTAGGTGTAAAAAGGCATTTAGTAAAGTGGGGAGTATCAGAAGATAAAATACAAGAATTTGATTGGTGGGATAGTCAAAATATTGAAGGTATTGATATCACATTCACTCCCACCCAGCATATGTCTGGTAGAGGACTAACTGATCGTTGCAAATCACTTTGGGGTGGATGGGTATTCAAATCAAGAAAAGATAATATTTGGTTTAGTGGCGATGGAGGATATGGCACACATTTCAAAGAGATTGGAGAAAAATTAGGGCCTTTCGATTTCGCTTTCATGGAATGCGGGCAATACAATGAAAAATGGCCAGCTATTCATTCCCTTCCTTTTCAAAGTATTCAGGCCTTGAAAGATGCGAAAGCAAATAAGGGAATGCCAGTTCATTGGGCAGGGTTCTCATTAGCCATGCATTCCTGGACAGAACCTGCAAAGGAATTCACTAAATTTGCGAAAGAAGAAAATTTAGAAATTTCTTTACCAAAACTCGGTCAACTTTTTACGATTGAAGAAGACTTATCCGATAATAAGTGGTGGATATAAACCTTCTTAATTTAAAACCCTTAACAAATATTTGAAATACAAAAACTAGAAAAATCGAACATGCAACATTTTAAAACATTATCATCTTATCTAGATTATTTAGAACTACCTAGACCAGAGCATCCTATGTTGAGTGTTTTCAACTCAAAAGGCGAAGGTTATCTACCTTGTCCGAGAGAAAGTTCGCCACCTATTACCAACGATTGCTATTCCATTAGCTTAAAGAAGTTTGTAAAAGGTGACTTAAACTACGGACGAACAAAATATGATTTTACTAATGGAGCTCTAATTTTCATAGCACCAAAACAATTATTACAATGGGATAACAGCGTAGTTTTTGAACAAAAAGGCTTTTCAATAAATTTCCACGAAGATTTTTTGAAAGGTACAGAATTAGCCCAACAAATAAAGAAATATGGTTTCTTTTCCTATTCAGTAAATGAAGCATTGCACCTTTCACCAAAGGAAGAAAAGCAAATAGAATCGATAGTTGAAAATATTGAAATAGAATATCATAACAACCAAGATGAGTTTAGCAAAGAAATTATCATTTCTCAATTAAGTACGCTTTTTAAGTATGCCAATAGATTTTATGAAAGACAGTTTTTGAATAGAAAAGAATTATCAAATAACTTGTTGGAGCGATTTAATCTACAATTGTCTGAATATTTTGAATTAGGACTACTACAAGAAAAGGGTATTCCAAACATAGAACAAATAGCCAATAAAATGTCAGTTTCTCAACGCTATTTAAGTGATACACTTAAAAAAGAAACAGGAAAAACGACTACCGAACATTTGCAATTGTATTTAATTGACGAAGCAAAAAGCATTCTTTTGGAGCCTCATAAAAGCGTTTCGGAAGTAGCTTATGAATTAGGTTTTGAATATCCACAATATTTCTCGCGCTTGTTTAAAAAGAAGGTTGGAATAAGTCCAAAAGAGTATATTGAGAATGCAGCATTGAATTAAGCTTTTTCAGTTAATTACAAATCTAAAAAGAATGAAATTTTTACCCTACATAATTTTAGCTTTCAAAAAACTGGAACCTACCACTTCAAATACAATTGCCAGCGCCAAAAATAAATACTTCATTATTCTTTTTTTTGATGTAAAGAAAAGAAATAATATAACATATGATATCCAACATTAATTGCTAAGACAGCAAAAAGTCTTTCAATAAGTTCACTTTCTCGAGTAAAAACAAATAGGGATACTTAAAATCAAGTTCAAGTATCCGGTTAATTTGTGATGTTTTTTCAATTCAGATTTGACGAGTTTGCAAAGATGTACTAAGCTCTCGGAAAGCCTATATTAGCAATGTTTTATATACATTGTACTTGGTTTTTTTCTATAATTGCTCCACTAGTTTCCTGGCAGTAACAGTGTCATATATAATTTTTAGTTTACTAATCTTGCTTTGATTATCGAATTCAATAATGTCTACGACATCAAATTCCACTTTTTTATTGTTCTTTAAAGTCCAATTAAAGGTAAAATAAAGGGCTAAAGTGTTTGAGTCATTTTCTTCAAAAATTCCTTTTAAAGTCAGTTCAGAATTTGAAGTGTCGCTATTCAATTCCGGATAAAATTCATCTGCTTTTTTTATTCCGTATAGCGGTGAATCAACTATTCCATTTTGATTGAATAATGCAACTATTTGTTCAACATTTCCGTTTCCAAGGTGCGTTATATATTGCCTTGCTACTTCTTTTTTATTCATCATTTTATCCATTTTTTAATTTTCAGAGTTCGTTTCTTAGCTTAGGTATGCTTCAACAGTAACTCCATATTTTTCGACTTTAATTTTGTCGTTTTTTTTGTATTTCCAATGATTCTTTTGCCCATCTAATAAACGCATCAGCATCTTCTACTATGTGAGCTGGAACGTTATAAAATGAAAGTACTGTTGCATTATTTTTAAAAGGCTTTAATGGAACCGAACCAGATTCAATAAACTTAGCCTTATTGGTTTCATCTACTTTTAGATAAACAACATCATTGGCGATCATAGAAAAAGCTAGATCATCCTGATAAAGTGCAGCACCGCCAAACATCCTCTTTACTTGTACATTGCCCCAACCCGATAGTTGGTCGAGAACAAACTGTGTAAAATCATTTGAAACAGCCATTTCTATTTGTTTTTTGCATAAAGTTTTGACGCTATCCAAGCTCCAATAATCATCTCAGCCCAAGCGATAGGAAATATAATAGCAGCTGTACTCCACGCTCCCAAACCTGTATTTACATTGGCAATCCAAAAAACACCAATTGTGGCTAAAGCTGTCGTTGTACCTGAAATAATTATTGACTTTAAGTTATTCCCAAATGCAACTGAACAAAGCCAAAATATAAATACTAAAACTGCAGACAGCAAAGTATCCCATAACCCCCATATCAAGGCATTACTCAATTCCATAGCGCCAATTGGGATTCTGCCCGCAAAGAATTCTTCCATCAACGGGAAGGCAACAAAAATGGCTCTTGCTATTTCAGCAATATGTATCCAAATGCTTGTTATTAAAGTGATAATAACAAATTGTTTCAAATTAAAAACGTTATTTCCCATTGTAATTCTATCTTTAAATTTAATGCAAAGATGGATCAAATGGAAAAAAATAATCGTTGATATTTGCTAAGAAATAGATTTAATTGCACTTAATAATGAGCTTGGTGTGGTTTTGTGAACTTTCACCTCTGAACAATCATTAAAGCATTTAAATGCTTCTAGCTCTTTTGTAAAAGCAGCTTTAAAAGCCTCATTAAAAGAAAAATTTTCTTCAAAAAATAAATGATTGATATGAAGTGTTGCCGTCTTTTTATCGACCTTGCAATCCATTCTGGCCACTAATTTACCATCCCAGAGAATGGGTAATGAAAAGTAGCCGTATTTACGTTTTGCTGCGGGAGTATAACATTCAATTTTGTATTCAAAATTAAACAAGTGCTGCATACGTTTACGCTGAATCAATAAATTATCAAAAGGAGATAGAATTTTTAATTGACGATTAATAGGCTTGCTCAACAAGTCCAAAGTATCAGGAAAGGCATAATAGATTTGTCCGTTAACATTTACTTCAAGTAATTCATTGTTTGCATACATTTTCTTTAATTCTGAAGTAACACGTTTTTTGGTGTTTTTAAGTAAATAGGCGATTTCACTTGCTTGACCAATACCATTAGCGCTTAGATAGCTTCTGATTAAAAACCGGATATATTCTTGCTGAGTAGGGCATTTAGTATCAATGTTTTCTGGTAAAACGCGTTCCGTAAGGTCATATACTTTATGAAAATTCTTACGACTCGAAATCATCAAATCTCCTTGCATAAACAAATTTTCTAATGCTTGTTTTGCAGGTTTACTTTCCCATTCTCTAACTTTAGCCGTATGTGCAAAATCCTTTGCCATTAAAGGACCTTCGTTTTCTATGCGTTTTAGTATGGTATCCATTAGTTTAACATCTTTCTGATACCAATGGCTTTGTTCGTTTTTTAGAATAGCTACTTTACGGGGAAGCGAATACCTATAATCGCGCATGGGTAGATATGCAGCAGCATGCGACCAATATTCAAAAATCTGTTTAGATTTAATTAATGCATCAATATGAGACAGTTCGTATTCAGGATTTCTATTCCATAACGTATGATGATGGGCACGTTGAATAACAGCAATGGTATCTATTTGCACATAGCCAAGATGCTCAATACTAACCAACGTCTTATTTATCGCAGTTCCGTTGACTATATTAGGCAAAACACGTTGAGAAAGCAGTATTAGCTTTTGTGCTTCAATTGGGGAAAGTATTTCTTTCATATTGCATCACGTATTTCTTTTCGAATACGACTTAAATGTTCCGCTGAAACACCAATAAAAGATACAATTTGATGTTGCGGAACTCTCGAAATAATTTGTTTGTTATTTTTTAGAAGGTCTAAATATCTTTCCTTTGGCGTTTTTATGATCAAAGATTGCCGTTGTTCTTCTACTTTTATAAAATTTGTTTTAAACAATTGAAAAGTCATTCTGTGAAAACCAATAATTTCTGAATTCAAAAACTCTAGAGCCTCCATT
Organism: Aequorivita marina; assembly: GCF_031631895.2. Lineage (NCBI taxonomy): Bacteria > Pseudomonadati > Bacteroidota > Flavobacteriia > Flavobacteriales > Flavobacteriaceae > Aequorivita > Aequorivita marina. Next base: position 89,527 of record NZ_JAVMBW020000014.1, on the reverse strand, counting down.
GTCATCTCTATTGTTTTAATAGGACTTAGCGCTTTTATAGTTATTTGAGAAGGTTTATTTTGTAAATAATTCGCGTAATCGTAACTATGATCATTTTCAAAATAAAAATTGGTAGTAAATTCTTTTCCATCTTTAATATAAAACCCCCTTGCACAACCTTTTAGAATTATCTTAACAACATTAGATGTATCTCCTTTTTCTAACAAGAAATCGTTTTTTGCATAGTCAACCCTCTCAAAACCAGAAACAAATAGTTCTGCATCTTCTACAAGCATTCCCAATGATTTAACAAGATGCTTTACGTAATTATGCATTGTAATATGTGGTTTTTTTGATGAAAGATTCGGGTCTCGTATATGAGCATAGCGGATTTGATCTGCTAACAATACAGAAAGCAAGATACTTAATTAAAAACAAAAAGGGTTTAGGTTAGTGCCTAAAACCTTTTTGTATATACGGTGTCAGCAACTGCTATTTCCTATTCAATTTGTAAATCTATTTCAAATAAACAAGCGGGTGCATTTTGGTAATGTTCGGGTAAGGTATCTGTGTTTTTTAAATCGAACATTCCTAAAAAATTAAATCCTGCGTTTTTGTAATGTTCAATTAATTTTACATTATTCCCCAAGGTATCTAATCGAACAAATTGCTTGCCGATTGATTTTGCGTAAGCTTTACTCCAGTCAACTATTTTCGAAACAAAATCACGCCCTCTAAAATTAGGGTTAGTGGCAATTCTATGAATGTAAATGGCGCTATCTTTATTTTTCTCTTCCCATATTTGTTCGTCCTGAAAAGCGATGGCCCAAATACACGTAATTTCGCCATCGATAATCAGTTTCCATTGTCTGTTTTCGTTAATTTCGGTTTCTACCAGCGATCTTTTAAAATCGGGCCAAACGACGACTTTCTTTTTTTTTTTTGATAATCTGATGCTATTTTATAAAGTCTGAATATCTCATCGATGTCGTTTATGGTGCAGTTTCTAATGTCCAATTTGTTTTTTATTTGAAGTGTTTATTTTTGATGCTTCCCAACCAATAATGGCCGTTTTTCGAGTCGTTCCCCACATATAACCACCAAATAGTCCTGTAGATTGAATAACGCGATGGCAAGGAATTAAAAAGGCGATAGGGTTTTTTCCGATTGCAGATCCCACTGCTCTTGAAGCATTTGGTTTTTGGATGGTTTTAGCAATAGTTCCGTAAGTGGCTAAATTTCCGGTCGGAATTTTTAAAAGGGCTTCCCAAACTTTTAGTTGAAAATCTGTGCCTTTTAAGTGCAGTTTAACGTCCTCAATTGCCGTTGCTTTTTTATTAAAAATTTTCAAGGCGTTTTCTTGAAAATCATCTTTATCTTCTTTTAGTTGAGCGTTTGGATATGCAGACTGTAAGTCGTTTAAAGCATCATTTTTTGTTTGGTCAAAAAAGGATAAATAGCAAACCCCTTTCGTGGTCGAAGCTATTATTAGGTTTCCAAAGTCGCTTGTGGCATAACTATAGTTTATCTTTAAATTTTTGCCACCATTTTTGTATTCTGCTGGCGACATTCCTTCAATTTTTACAAATAAGTCGTGCAGTCTGCTCGTGCTAGAAAAACCAGTTTCAAAAGCGGTATCAAATAGTGAGTTTTCCTTTTGAAGTTTGTTTTTAGCATATTGAAGACTGGTAAATTGAAGAAATTTTTTAGGCGTTGTTCCTGCCCAATCTGCAAAAAGCCTTTGAAAATGATATTTACTTAAATTTACCTTTTCAGCCAATTCATCAAGGTTTGGTTGCGTTTTAAAATTGTCTTTTATGAACTCTATTGCTTTGGCAATTCGGTAATAATTCTGCTGATTTTGTTCGTTCATTTTCTTTTAATAGTGGGAACAAATATCGGCACTATTTACAGTTTAAAAAATCTGTTTCTTGCTATATTATAAAATTAGAAGTTATTTTATTTACTTGTGATTAGCGCATTTGTATGTGGTTATTTGCGTGGTAAAGCATCTAATTTAGTAAACAAAAATTTATTAGAGAACAATCCAAAGGATCTTTCCAAATAAGCACTTGCCAAACCAATTATTGATGTAGGTTTTAACTATGAAAACGCCAATTCCACTAACGGAATTTGGCGCAAAACCCTTCTTTTGGTGATTTTACAGGAATTCAGTTAGGCGTTTTTCTGTAAATATGCCCATCCTATTTCGGAAACTAAACCATAAAGAAATAAATAGCTCAAAAAGTCAAATGACTTAGAATTCATTTGCGAATCGGTTAAGTAATAGTTGAAATACACCGCTTTTGCAAGATTTTCATAAGATTTACAAATGTTGCGAGCGTCTATCTCTTCTTTATAAACACCTTCACATTTTCCCTTTTCAATGTTTTGAATGACAAATGGCTTTAAAATTTCATCTACATAAGATAAAGCCTTGAAAAGGTTTGAATTGTGGTTTGATTTTAATTCTCTGCCAAACCGTGGGGAAATACGACGCGCCAATCCGTTGATGAGCTCAAAAAAGTTCTGCAATTCCTGTATGGCGGGATCATTTTTTATCTGAATTTTATCAATACTTTTTTTAATTTGAAATGCTTTCATTTTAATCACTTCAAACAAGAGGTTGTCCTTACTTTGAAAATGTTTATAAATCGTTTTTTTTGACACACCACATTTATTGGCGATATCATCCATACTGATATTCTTAATTCCAAAGCTGAAAAACAATTCTCTGGCTACCTCTAAAATGTGATTTTTGCTATGCAAAATAGAACAGACTTATTTAATTTGACCTATAGCTTTTTTATAATTCGCCTGACTTATTTGTTGCGTTGCCTTGGCATCAATAACTTCTGAATAAGCTTTCTGCCATAATACTTGTGCTTCCAAAACATCCTTCCCAATCACGGTACCAGCATCAAAACGGTCTTGATTCAACTTTAAGTTTTCATCTGCTTGTGCTAATGATTTTTCAGAAATTTCAACCCTTTTTATGGCTTGTTGCAATTCTAAATACGCGTTTTCAACTTGAATAAGAATTAACTCTTGGGTGTCTTCCAATTCCAATTGTTTTGCTTCGGTTTTAAACTCTTGTTCTTTTACTTTCTGTTTTCTTCCTCCCCAATCAAAGACAGGAATGTTAACGCTTAACACGCCGTAATACGACGTAAAGTCATTGCTGGCATCTGTAAAATTGATCTCTTTTCCAGTGGCATACAATCCGCTAACATTAAAAGCAACCGTAGGTTTTCTATCAGCTTCTAAAACTTTTGCCTGCAATTTTTCTATCTCTACGGCGTCTTTAAGCATTTTAATTTCTGGACGTTGTGTTAAAGCTTCATTTATTGCAGCTTTTTCTGAAAGTATTTCACTATTTTCTATGGTATCATTTATCTCAAAACTGGTATCCGAAAAACCTATTAATTGTGCCATTTTCAGCTTTAAAATCGCTAATCCATCTTTGGCTTTCAGTAAATCCAATTCAGCCTGATTGAGTTGCACTTGTACTTGAAGCACGTCATTTTTGTAGATAAGTCCAGCATCAAATGAATTAGTTAAATCTTTCAATAGCTCTGTTAACAGGTCTTTGTATTTATTGGCTAAATCTACTTTAGCAGTGACATTAATGATTTGCCAATAGGTGGTTTCAACGTCTAACAATACTTCGGCTTCGGTTAATTCCTTTTGAGTGGTATGTAAATCTACAGCTGTAGTGCTTATTTTTTTTGCAGCATTTATTTTTCCACCAGCATAAATAACTTGTGTAACACCTAAAGAGGCGACGCCTTGATTTTCTGGCAGCAAGGCATTTATTGGATCGCCTAAGTGAATCCCCATAGCGCTCGCATCGACAAAAGGTTTATCTGATGCATACACGGAAGCTTTGGCCGCTTTTGCTGCTTCTATATTTTGCGAGGCGCGTTGTGTTTTTTTGTTGTTCGTTTTAGCTAAGTTTTTGGCTTGTTCCAAGCTTAATATTTGGTCTTGAGCTTGTAATCCTTGAAATGAAATAATCAATAGAAAAGCAAAAGACAGTATATATTTATATGTTTTCATTATTTAGTTTTTAAAATATACTATAGGGACTACCACTTCACCTTTAGTGGGGAAATTTGCTATCAATCAGGGAAGCAGTAGCCTATAGTTTTTATTATTTAAATCGTTTTTTTAATTTGTGATTTAGGATGGTCAGTTTTCTACTGGTTCTACTCCGTTTACGTTTATAAAGAATAGGCTCACCTGAATGCGTATGTTCAATTTCGGTTCCCGGTTTTACATATCTGGCATACAAGACTGGAACCATAAACAAGGTGAAAACCATAGACACAATCAACCCAACAAACAAGACGCTTCCTAAAGGTGCCCAAAGTGGCGATTTTCCTATAATCATTGGAACAACTCCAACAGCAGCGGCAATTGAGGTTAAGAATACTGGACGCATACGTCGTTTTCCAGACGCACGAGCTGCTTCCTTTATGGTGTATCCATGAACCGACACCAATTCGTCAGCATAATCCACAATGATAATCCCATTTCTAACCACAATACCTATTAGGCTTATAATGCCCATAAACGCCGTAAAACCAAGCGGATTACCCGTTAACTTAAGCCCTAAAAAAGCGCCTAAAAGACTCAAAGGGAAGGTGGCTAATACCACCAATACTTTGGTGAAATTTTTAAACTGAAACATTAGCACCAAGAAGATTAATATTAAGCTCACACTTAATGACATCATCATACCTGGCGCGGTTTCGTTTGTGCTTTCATATTCTCCGCCGTAATTGATGCTGATGCCATCTGGCAATTCCAGTTCGGCAATTTTGGGCATAATGGCATTCTGAACCGCTGCAGCTTTCAAGCCCATTTGCGTTTCGGAAAGTACCGTCAAGGTTCTGAGCCCGTTTCGGTGTGTAATGGTTCCTGTGTGCCATTCTGGAGTGATGGATGCCACTTCCCTTAAAGGTACTTTTGTTCCAAAAATGGTAGAAATATTAAGCGCTCCTAAATCGTCAATATTCTTTCGATTATTGGCATCATAACGTAATACGATATCTACCGCTGTATCTCCTTCATATAAAGTAGAAACAGGAAAGCCTTTTAATCCAGCTCCCAGGGTTTGCGACACCATAGCATTGGTAACGCCAAGTCTGTTTGCCTTATCATCTTTTAAATTGATATTGACACCATAATAATCATCTTGATACGAGGTTCTCACCCAGTTGGTTCCTTCCGTATCATTTAGAATAGCTTGTACCTGTTCTGCAACTTGCTTTTGCTTGCTTAAGTCTTCACCTACAATACGAACTTCAATTGGTGCAGGCGTTTCCTTCATCGACAATTGCCGAATACGTATGTATCCGTCTGGAATAAAACCTTCAAACTTTTCGAGATAGGCATCAGCTAATTCTTGAGTTGCTTCTTTTCCGGTAGTGGTTATAAATATCTGCGCAAAGTTCTTACGCGGAAACTCGGGCGCATAGGTCGAATGAAATCGAGGCGAACTGGTGCCAACAAAACTGGCTACTTCTATGACCTGTTCATCTTCTTTAATTTCAGATTCGATACGACTCACAACGTCAGCCGTTTGCTCTAAACTGCCGCCATTTGGCAACCAAACTTCAATATTAAATTGGTTTCGTTCGGCTGTAGGGAATAGTTCTTGTTCTAAACCTGAAGCTATTACGAACGCCAATCCTACTGAAGCCAATCCAACTAACAATGTTGTTTTTGGGTATTTAAAACAACGATCCAGCAAATCATTAAATACCGACTGAATTCTGTCTAACAAGGATTTCTTTTTTTGCTGCTTGCTTTCCTTTTCTTTATTCTTTAATCCCTTTTTAATAAACACATAACACATATAAGGGGTTACTAATACCGCCACAAATAATGATGTAAATAGAGCGACCGCTACTGCTATAGGTAAGGCTTGGATAAATTCTTTAGCGATACCATTTAAGAAAAATGCCAATGGTAAAAAGGCAAAAACAATAGCCATAGTCGCTGTGAAAATAGGGATCATTAATTGCGTTGCACTTTGCCAAGCCGCTGTCCAGGGATCTATGTCTTCATCTAGTTTTTCGATATAATTATCTACCACAACAATGGCATTGTCCACCACCATTCCGAGTACAATAATCAAGGCGGCAAGGGTTACTTGGTGGATTTCGATGCCGAGGATATTTAATATTCCAAAAGTGATGACAATAGATATAGGGCAAGCCACAGCCGATACAATCGCGACTCTAAAGGGTAGAAGTATAAGAACCACAACAATCACTACTGAAATTGCAATGATAAACTCTAACATAAAGTGGCTAATACTTTCTTTTACCACAGTAGGTTGATCCACAATAGTGTTAATAGAAACGTCTTGCGGTAACTGTTTTTCTATAAGCGCAATTTTTTCGGTAAGTTGTTCGCCAAACTGAACAATATTATTGCCAGGTTGCATTTCTACGGTAAGCATCATCACTTGGTTGTCGTCTACTTTAATGAAGCTTGAGGTTTCTTCATAACGACGCTCAATGGTAGCGACATCTTTTAAACGCACCACTTTCCCGTCTGGGCTGCTATAAATAATTTGATTTCCTAAATCGGTTTCATTTTTATATTGATTTTTTGCAAAAACAGATACCTCGGTATTTTCTAATGTAATTCCGCCGGAATATCCTGTGGAATTCTGCATCTGGATAACTTGAGCAATGGTGGAAAAATCAAAACCATATTGTTTTATTTTTTCATCTAATACCGTAACATAAATTTGTTGTTTTTGTCCACCGTAACGTTTTATTTTAGAGGTTTCATTAATTGTTTTTAAGCCGTTTTCCAATACATCTAGATACGATTCTAATTCTGCATAACTACGACCGGGCGCCGATACGGTAATCATTTGTGCCACTACATCACCAAAATCACTATTTACTACAGGTCCGATAATTCCCTGCGGTAGGGTGAATTCTTGTCTGAAAGAAGTATTTAAACCGTGCTGAAGGCTTGCCCAAAAACGATCGGTGTCCTTAACATTTTCATTTAATTCGGCGGTTATCACGACCTGCCCTTCTTTGGTTTCTGAAATGGTCTTTTCTTTTCTAATTTCTTCAAAACCAAATAAATACTGTTCTAATTTATTAGTTAACTACTGTTCTACTTGTAACTCATCTGCTCCAGGAAATGCGGCGATAATCAAACCTTTGCGCACTGTAACCTGTGGATCTTCACTACGTGGCATCGTTGTTAATGCATAGACACCGAGTAGCATTAATAGCGAAGTCAACACAATGGTTACCTGGCGGTATTTCATTGCGGCTTCTATAAAATTTATTTTCACTTTCTTCATTTTAAAATGCTGTTTTAGTTAGATCTTGTCGTGATCGTTTGACCATCTTTTAGGGTTCTTTGACCTGCAATTACAATCGTATCTTTTTCAGATAAACCATCAAGCACAACCACTTCATTGGCATTAAACCCGCCGATGGATACTCTCTTTTTAATCGCTTTATCACCATCTATCACAAACACATAAACAATATTATTGGCATCCCTCACAATAGCTTCAGCCGGTATTGAGATGATATTTAGATCGTTATTAGTTTCAATTTTGATGTCGCTAATCATTCCTGGAAGTAGTTTGTTTTCAGCATTATCCAATCTTACTTTTACGTTGAAGGTTCTTGTCAAAGCATCAGCACTTGGATTTACAATCGCTACTTCGCCTTCAAAAACTTCCCCCATAGAGGCGATTTCAACTTTTGCAGGTGTGCCAATTTTTAGCTTAGAAATTTCTGACTCTGTAATCGCGGCATGGGCATATACTTGATCGGTTTTCATTATCGTAAAGGCAGGAACACCTGGGGCTGCAGTGGCTCCAACTTCGGTCTGTTTTGCCGTGATAATTCCTGAGAAGGGTGCCGAGAGCTTGGTGTCTGAAAGATTTTTAACGGCTAAATCTTTATTGGCATTAGCTTGAGCTACTGCCACTTTAACAGCAATAAAATCTCGTTCTGGTAAACTACCTTTTTGGTATAAACCATTTAACCTATTAAAATTATCGTTGGCTTGCTCTAAACCTGCATTGGCAATATCGAATGCACTTTTGTATGTGGTGGCTTCAATTCTTGCTAATAATTGTCCTTTTTGAACTTTTTGACCTTCTTGGACCAAAACACTTGAAACTCTCCCCGGAATAGAAAAACCTAAAGACACTGTATTATCAGCTTCTATGGTTCCGCTATAGTTTAAGACTTCTTTTGTAGCTGTTTTTTTGATTTCTTTTACCGTAACTTCTGGTATAACTTCAATTTTTGTATTCGTTTTTTTCTCTGAACAACTTGCTAATAAAAAGACAAGCACCATTGCAGCAATTAAATGTTTCATAGACTTTCTTGTTTGTGTAATTTTTGATGTAGTTATTTTTACACTGCAAAATTGCTTCTAATGCAAGGATTAGAAAAGGTCTATAAAACGAAGAAATTGGTCTAAAACCGTTATTTTATATTTAAAAATAACTGAAGAAGAGTATAAGCGCTTAAGGAGTAACACATTAGATAATGAGCTGCTCTTTAAAAATAGTCAATACTGGTTTTGTGTAATATGCTGATTTAGCGTGCTTTTCTGAAAGCTTTAGGAGAGAATCCTGTATGTTTTTTGAAGAATTTACCGAAAAAGGACTGATCACTGAATTTTAATTGTTCAGCTATTTCAGCAATACTTAAAGCTGGTGTGTTTAGTAATATTTTAGCTTCTAAAATAATTGCTTCGTCAATTAATTGATTGGCTGTTTTACCAGAAACTTCCTTTAATACTTTAGATAAATACCCTGGAGTTATGCTTAGTACGTCTGCATAAAACTGAACGGTTCGTTCATTGATAAGGTTTTCTTCTAAAAGATCTAAAAAACGAACCATTATAGCTTCTTGACGTGTTAAACTGGCTTCTAAATCAGGAAATGCTTTTTTGTAGATGGATGCATAATGATATAACAATAACTTAAAGGAAGACTGGACCAATTCTTCTCTATATGGTAGTTTTTCTAACGAAAATTTTATGCTGCGTTCTAATATTTTTGCCAAAGAAACGGCAGACTCTCTTTCTTCTTCAGATAATTTTATTTTAGGAATGTTATTACCCGAAAAAAATTCGAAAGCATCGTAATCTTCTTTTTTAAATCCATTTTGAAGAATAAAATCGATCGTAAAACTAATAGAAATGATGCTTAATTTAGGGCTCATATCAAGAATTTGAGCTAAAGCTTGCGGTTTTACAATGATCACTTCATTTTTTGAAACTGTATGTGGAATTAAATTAAGCTGAAAGGTTAAACTGCCTGATAATATGAGTATTAAGGAGTAACTATTATTTCTAAAAGGGTATTTTACGGGTATGGTATCAAATTTATTATGCGAAATATGAACGTGCAATCCATCACCTTGGTCGGAGTCTCCAAGAATTTCAATAATTTCACTAATGGTGTGGTTCTTTATGAAGGAGTTTTTCAAAAGGAAATTATTTATTTAAATTCAAAGATAATATTTAAATTCTTGAATTCGTTCGTTGCATTGTTCATTTGATAGTGTTTTTTTTGATGTAAAGAAATATCAAAAAAGTGACGGTTTTAATTATAATTAAAATCGTCACTTTTTCACGTTAGTCCTTTATCGTCCCGCGTAATTAAAACACCCATTAAGCATCTTGCATTGTATCTGAAATAACTATTTCTCGCAATAAAACAGCCTGAGGAAGTTGATAGGTGAACTTTATGGTATTAGCCACATCTGCAGCCGTAATATTTATAGCCCCAACAGTTTCTTTCCATTCATTATACCCATCAATAATAGACTTGTCAGTTGTGTGATCTAACAACTCAGTTTTAACCGCTCCAGGTTCTATAGAAATAACTCTTACGTTATAAGGCGATAACTCCAAGCGTGCTGTTTGTGTTAATCCTCTAACGCCATATTTACTAGCAGCATAGGCGGCGTGATTTCCGAATGGTTGTATGCCAGCCATAGAGGAAACGTTAATAATGGTTCCTCTTTTTCGGTCTTTCATTTTCTGCATTACAGCAGCCATTCCGTTCATAACGCCAAGAATATTAACGTCTAGCATCTTTTTCCATTCCGCTGGATCTTGGGTTGTAATATCTCCCAATAGCATTACTCCGGCGTTGTTCACTAGCAAATCGGTATCGCCATAGATTGCCTCCGCTTCAGCAATAACTTTTTCAAAATCGGCTTTATTAGTAACGTCCAATTTGCGGCATAAAGTATTAGGCAAGTTTAAGGCTTCCATTTTTTCAACCCTTCTGGCTAAAAGCAAAAGCGGATAGCCATCTTTAGAAAATGCTTTAGCCATTTCCAGTCCAAATCCAGAACTTGCACCTGTAATGACAATCAGTTTTTTAGTTTCCATATCTTATTTTTGCTATAACAAATATTAATGATAATTTTGATTTTTGAATCTAAATTCACTTACTGTAAATTCATTGCAAAGGTATGATGCAAGATTGCGTCATCAAAATACTATGTTTTTATGTTTGTCATAATTTACACTTATAATGGAAGAACGTCTTTTAAAATTTTTTGTAGCTGTTTATGAAGAGAAAAATCTAACCAGAGCTGCCGAAAAATGCTTTGTGTCGCAACCTAACATTTCTAACGGAATAAAGCAGTTAGAAGAAAAAATGGGTAGAAATCTATTTGATAGGCATAAAAGAGGTGTGGAAATGACGAACGAAGCACACTATTTATATCCTATTGCAAAACGATTATTGGGCGAATTGAAAGACTTACCCGAACTATTTTTGAAGAGAGAAATAGCAAACGAAATTACCATTGGTGTTGCAGATAGTTTGCCTCAAGAATATAAGTTACAGTTTTTTAAAACCGCAACAGAACTAAATTCTTCTGTTTTATGGAACGTCAACGCTATAGGGCGAGAAAATGAGGTGAATTTATTGGTAAGAGAATGGAAAGATGAGGAAGATTTGTTTTTACCTATTTGGAAGGAAAATTATGTATTGTGCATCCCAAATGGGCATCCATTATTGCAAAAAGATGAAATTGATTTAGTTGAAGATTTAAAGAGTGTCAATTTTATACATTGTCCGCCTTGTGAAGCCCATAAGCAATGTATTTCCATTTTAAATTTTGCCAATCAAACCTTAAACACTGTGGGAAATTGCTCAACTAAAACAGAAACATTAAGCCTCTTAATGGCCGGACTTGGTTTAACTTTTTTACCTGAATACTTTATTGATGGTTGGTATGGCTTTGAAACTAGACCTTATAAAGGGCCTTTGTATTATCGAGAAGTTGGACTTGCTTATTCACGAAACAGTTTACAAAATCCTGCAATTTCAAAAATGGTGAATCACTTTTCAAAAAATGAACTGAAGGGAAATAAGTTTAGTGACCTTGGGTCTTATTCTAAACCTCATTTATACTAACGCACTTCTTACAATTTTTCTTGATAATTCTTCTAGTTTATGTGAAGTTCCCTTCTCTTACTGCATTTGATTTTCTTTTTTAAAATCTTCTGCTGTAAGGTCTGTATTAAATTTAATATCAGTCCAATTCACATACACCCAAGGTTGATCTGTTACCTCAGCATCCCAAGTAGATTTTTTATACTGTCGTTTTGCAGGAATTAAAATACCATCAACATTCTTGTACTCTAATTGCATTAAAAAGGGCGTTTCCATAACACCAAAATCTGCTACTGTAAATAAAAACTGATCTACTATAGCTGTTTTCTTATTGATATAAAGCTGGTAAATATCTGTGGGTTTATCGTCTTTAGATTCAAATGAGATTTTCACAATATCATATTCCTGATCCGCTATGGTTTTTTCACCAAGATGCTCATAGTTTACACCGGGATCCATTAATTTTTGCATCATTGTAAACCAGTAAAAGTTTGTGGGACGATTAAAAGCGACTGCTTTTAAAAGTGCAGGATCGGTTAAAATTTTTCCATTTTGTTTTAGCCAGAATTCATTTCCGTCATAACCTTGTTCTATCACACCATCTAACTGTGGTAAAGTTTTTTCGTGTGTGTTATACTTTCCATAAGATAGCTCGCCATCAAAAATATACCTTTCGTTAGAAATGTCTTTTTTATCATCTGGTGTTTGATACGTGTAGGTATAGCTCACGTTTCTCTTATTGGCAAGCGTTTCGTAATCTCCCACTTTCTGCACCATATTATACACCAACTCGTGACCTTTGTTTTGAAATTTTTGCGCAAGTGAATCTTTTGCTTTTTCTGTTTCTTTTGATTCTGTTTTGTTCGTGTTGTTACAAGACAGAAACAAGCAACTTAAAAAGAGAATAGCGGTATATTTAAATAGCGTAGTTGAGTTCATATTTTTTATTTTGTATAATTTTGATTCTAAGGTTGTGGGTTGCTTGCGAATGTTGTTTTTAGTACATGATTGTATTCAAAACACCGCTATCTCAGTATAAATGCAATAGCGTACGTTTTAGCATCGGTGCGTGAATTAAAGGTTTCCTAACATTAGTGTCCGATTAAAAGAGTGAGAAAATTTGTTGAGTCACAGATAATAGGCAATTAGAATATTTTTTATTTAATGACAGCATGCTATTATACTTAGCATCAAAATTTATGTTTAATCAATTTTATCTAGTTTTCAATCTATTAAAAAGCAAATCTTACGTCTTACGTCTTTCAGCGCAGCGGTCTTATATCTTAGTCGGACACGACTAGTTTCCTAACTAAAAATAAGGTGGAAAAGTAAGTTTTTCTCATTAAATAATAGTACGCTTTAAGAGTATTTTAAAAGAATAAGATTTACCTAACTTCAAGCTATTACAATCCTAGTCGTAATTGGTAGATCGTAAGTATTAAAGTGAAGCGGTGGTTACTGAGCTTGCCAAAGTACCTTAGGTCTTTGTTAGACACCAACGATTAAAATCACCTCTTGAACTATGAACCTTACGAAAATAAACCAAGCCGCCCCTCTCTGTGACAAAAGGCATAAAGAACGAGCAATGTTTTTTTAAGCATCTGCCGCTCCTATCAAAACCCCAAGCATTTCAATGGCAGCATCACTAATTCTTGTTCCTGGACCATAGACGGCAACCGCACCGGCATCAAAAAGATACTGGTAATCCTGATGCGGTATTACACCGCCCACAATAACCATTATATCTTCGCGCCCATACTTTTTTAAGGCTTCTATTACTTGTGGCACCAAGGTTTTATGCCCTGCGGCAAGGGAGGAAACCCCAAGTATATGCACGTCGTTTTCAACGGCTTGTTTGGCTGCCTCTTCTGGGGTTTGGAATAGTGGCCCTATATCTACATCAAAACCTACATCGGCATATCCCGTAGCTACTACTTTTGCGCCTCGATCATGACCATCCTGCCCCATTTTTGCAATCATAATACGCGGACGGCGACCTTCCAATTCTGCAAACTGGTCTGCCATCGCTCTTGCCTTCTCAAAACTATCGTCTTTCTTTATTTCTTTACTATACACGCCGCTAAATGATCTAATTTCTGCTTTATACCTTCCAAATTCTTTTTCCATTGCTGAAGAAATCTCGCCAAGACTAGCCCTTTGACGAGCAGCTTCAACGGCTAAAGCTAATAAATTTCCCTGACCTGTCTTTGCGGATTCTGTAATTGCTGCTAATGCTTTATTTACCTTTTCTGTGTTTCGCTCAGCCTTTATTCGGTTTAATCGTTCAATTTGTGAAGTACGTACCTTTTTATTATCCACATCTAAAATCTGCAAGGGATCTTCTTTTTCGCGACGGTATTTATTCACGCCCACAATCACATCCTGATCGCTGTCTATACGTGCCTGCTTTCGTGCAGATGCTTCCTCAATACGGAGTTTCGGAATACCAGCTTCTATGGCTTTCGTCATTCCGCCAAGTTCTTCCACTTCTTCTATCAAAGCCCAAGCCTTGTTTGCAATTTCATTGGTTAGGCTTTCTACATAATAACTGCCTGCCCAAGGGTCAACGGTTTTTGTTATTTGGGTTTCGGTCTGTAGAAAAATTTGGGTGTTTCTTGCTATTCGTGCAGAGAAATCTGTAGGCAGTGCAATGGCCTCATCCAACGCATTGGTATGCAAAGATTGGGTGCCGCCAAAAGCAGCTGCTGCCGCCTCAACAGTCGTTCTAGCAACGTTGTTAAACGGATCTTGCTCCGTAAGACTCCAACCACTGGTCTGGCAGTGCGTACGCAATGAAAGCGATTTTTTGTTTTTTGGGTTGAATTGCTTTACAATTTTAGCCCAAAGCATTCGAGCGGCACGCAATTTTGCGATTTCCATAAAGTGGTTCAATCCAATTGCCCAGAAAAAAGACAATCGCGGGGCAAAGGTGTCAATATCCATACCTGCATCAATTCCGGTACGGATGTATTCCAGTCCATCTGCCAAGGTATAAGCAAGCTCAATATCTGCAGTGGCACCAGCCTCTTGCATGTGATAGCCCGAAATAGAAATGCTGTTAAACTTAGGCATATTTTTAGAAGTGTATTCAAAAATATCACTGATAATCTTCATGGAAGGTGTGGGCGGATAGATATACGTATTCCGAACCATAAACTCCTTTAGAATATCGTTTTGGATAGTTCCGGCCAAGTCTTTTGGCAGTACGCCCTGTTCTTCTGCAGCAACAATGTAAAACGCCATAATAGGAAGTACGGCACCATTCATTGTCATAGAAACACTCATCTTGTCCAACGGAATTTGATCAAAGAGAATCTTCATATCCTCAACGCTATCAATAGCTACACCAGCCTTACCCACATCTCCTTCTACACGTTCATGGTCACTGTCATATCCACGATGTGTAGCAAGATCAAAGGCAACCGAAAGTCCTTTTTGACCCGCAGCCAGATTCCTTCGGTAAAAAGCATTGCTATCTTCTGCCGTTGAAAACCCAGCGTATTGCCTAATGGTCCACGGTCTTCTAACATACATAGTTGAGTAAGGCCCGCGAAGGTTTGGCGCAATTCCGGCAACGAAGTTTAGATGTTTAAGCTCAGCAATGTCTTCTTTGCTGTAACGCTCTTTAATATCAATCTTTTCGGCTGTTGAATATGTTTCTGGTTTCTGGCTTCTGGCTTCTGATTGTGAATGTTTAGATACATCCGTCTTCGGTCTTCCGCCATCTGTCCTTTTCAAACTAATATGTTGTAAATCTTTTCTACTCATTGCTCAATCTTTCTTGTTCAACTTTTTCGGCAATTCTTCTTTCAACAATTGGCGGAAGGATGGTTTTAATAGGATTGTTTTTAACGAAAGGAAAAAGCTCCAAATCGTCTTTCATCCGGTCATTTTTATTGGGGTGGTAATTGGTTCCCAATAACTTCAGTTCGCCTTCATCAAAAAGCTCTTGTTCTTTTTCGGCACTTTCCTTTATTTTTTTCTGAATAACTCCTGCTTTTAACTGCTGAAGAAATCCGCCATTCTTCTCAATATCCTTAAAAATTGTCAAAGCTTTTTCTGCCAATTGATCGGTCAAGCTTTCAATATAATACGTGCCATCAGCAGGGTTACTAACGGTATTAAAGTAACTCTCGTGCTTTAAAATAAGTAATTGATTTCGTGAAATACGTTCCCCAAATTCATTGCTTTTATGATAAATGGCATCATACGGCTGATTAAAAACGGCATCTGCTCCACCTAAAACAGCGCTCATACACTCGGTTGTACTACGAAGTAAGTTAATATTATAGTCATAAAGCGTTTTATTCCGCTTGGAGGGCGTAGCAACAACATGGCAGGTTTCCTGTACTCCATATTCGTTCGCTAAGACTGCGTAAAGATTTCTAAGGGCACGGATTTTGGCAATTTCAAAAAAGTAGTTTGGCCCTGTAGTGATATTAAACGTTAGCTTAAATAAATGCTTTCCTCCTTTAGTAAAATAATGCAAATATTCATTGGTATGCGCCATGGCATAAGCCAATTGCTGAACAATATTAGCTCCCGCATTTTGATAAAGCCCAACATCAACACCTACTATGTTTTCCTGTGTGTTTTTATGAAATATTGAATCTAGAATTTCATGATCTTTTTCTAAATTGTAAAACCAGTTTCCGGTACGGGCAAGGTTTCCTAGTATATCAATATTGTAATAGACTACTGCTTTTTCGGTGGAAAGAAACTGAATGAGTTCTGTGTAAAATTTTTCAGAAAGAAACTCTAGGTTGAAGTAAATTACAGCAGAATCAAAAGGAAAATTTTTAAAGACAGTTTGTATATCAAACTCCTTTTTTGCAGCGAAAACAATTGATTCTGCGCCTCTTTTTAAGGCATCTATTGCAAGGTTATTCGCTATTTTTTCATCATCAATAAATATTCTTTGCGCAATTTTCCAAGATTCTGGTTGCCCGGGAATGGGTTGGAAATCTTCGTTAAAATTGTCTTGGTGGTAAAAAGGCTTTACGTGTACGCCTTCTGGACTCTGCCAAACCAAAGTTTCGTTGTAGTCTGCTCCCTTTAGGTCATACTGTATTTTCTGTTTCCACTCTTTTGCGGAAACTTCATCAAAATCTTCAAACCCACCAAAAGGCTGGGCAGGTGTAAATTTACTCATCGTTTTTCTTCTTTTTTGATGCTGTCATTGGTTTCAATAATATAAATTTCTTCATTTTCCTTCTTCAAGTAATATTTTTCACGGGCAAATTTCTCCATTTCGGCCGGATCGTCCATTTTTTTTATAAAAGCCTTGTCTTGTTCAATCTCGTTTTGATAAAATTCTGCATTTTTTTCCAAGGCATCTATTTCCGTGTCCAATTCGTTATGAATTAGATAGGAGTTGGCGTCAAAAAAAACCATCCAAACCACAAATAAAATAGCAATAAGCATGTATTTATTGCCTATGATCTTGATCCATCGGTTCTCTTTTAATTTCGAAAATTTCACAATTCTGTATAGCTAATTTTTTGGTGAATAATGGTTCTAATAACATCAACGGCTACGGTATTGTATTTATTGGTAGGAATAATAATGTCTGCAAACTCCTTGGTAGGCTCAATAAATTGTTGGTGCATTGGTTTTAAGGTGGTCTGGTATCTACTTAAAACTTCATCCAGATCGCGGCCTCTACTTGCAATATCGCGTTTCAATCTTCGTATTAATCGTTCGTCACTATCTGCGTGTACAAATATCTTGATATCAAACAACTTACGAAGGTCCGGATTTGTTAAAATCAAAATTCCTTCAACAATAATTACTTTCCGCGGAAATGTGGGCAGGGTTTCGCCCGTTCTATTGTGTTCAACAAATGAATATACCGGCTGCATAAAAGAGTTTCCGTTTCGCAGTTCCTGCAAATGGCTTACCAACAAATCGAAGTCGATTGCCTTTGGGTGGTCAAAGTTTATCTTTTTACGGTCTTCAATAGACAAATGGCTTGTATCGTGGTAATAAGAATCCTGCGAAATAATACAGACTTCATCTGCAGGTAACTCCTTTACAATTTGATCTACCACAGTAGTTTTGCCGCTTCCTGTACCGCCGGCAATGCCAATTATAAGCATAGTTTTAATATTTCTACAAAGGTAGGGAAAAGGATTTAAGGTTCAAGAAACAAAATTTAAGATTTATTGAGTGGATTGTTTATGCACCTTGCCTCTAGAGGGAATGGGTTTATTATTTGTGGTTTGTTGTTTATGAATACTGAATCACTGACCACTGACTTACTGACCACTGACTTACTGCCCACTGCCTTACTGACCACTGCCTTACTGACTACTGCCTTACTGACCACTGACCACTGACCACTGACCACTGCCAACAATCGGGATTCTTTAACCTAGCAATCGTGATTCCAATTGCAATTTCTTTACTATTTTTGATTTCCGTAATATTTTCAAATGAACGAAACAATTCTACTCCATCCCTCCTATTTTCCATCTATTGAGCAAATGGCGGCTATTGCACAAGCCAAAAAAGTAGTTTTTGAAATAGCGGATAATTACCAAAAACAAACCTATAGAAATCGTGCATATATAGCCCATAGCAATGGAAAGCTACTTTTAAACATCCCTGTAAAGCACGACAAAAAAGGCAAGCGTCAAAAAACTAAGGAGGTACTTGTAGAAAATGCCTTTCCGTGGCAAGACCTCCATTGGAAAAGCCTGCAAAGCGCCTATCGAACATCACCTTTTTTTGAATACTACGAAGACGATTTAAAACCTTTATTTACAGAAAGCGTCGCCGAATTGATGGATCATAACTTAAAAATAAACGAGGTTTTATGTGAATTAATAGGAATTGAGGTTGAAATCTTTAAAACCAGCACTTATGAATTTACACCGAAAATAAAAGATTTCCGTTTTTTGATAGATGCAAAACGAAAATCTTTATTTAAACCAGCGCAATACACCCAAGTTCATCAAGCGAATCATCCTTTTTTGCCAAACCTTAGTGTTTTGGACTTGCTGTTTAATGAAGGACCGAATGCTTTAACTTATCTAGAAGAATCTCCTCTTCCCTTCGAGCATCTCCGCAGAGGAGAGAAACAGTAAGAACTCTGGCTCACAAGAATTGCCCCACTGGAGGTTAGGCGACTACCACCCCACCCTTGCCAGTATAGCCCTATGGTCAGAAAAAGTCTTATTTATAGTTTCAAAATTGAGGAAATCTAAGCCTTTAGAAGCAAGAATATAATCAATTCGCATGGGGAAACCGTCAAAGTCAAACGTAGTTCCCAAGCCATTTCCACGTTCCCGAAAAGCATCCTGCATATCATTTTTTAACATGCGGTAACTATATGAAAATGGGGTGTTATTAAAATCGCCGCAAACGATAATTGGATGATTTGTATTGCTCTGATGTTTTAAAATAGTGTTTATCTGATTTTGCTGCTTTTCAAAAACAGAAGAAATTTGATTCTTTAATTTTTCATTGTCAACTTCTTGTAAGTAAGTAACTCTTGGCGAAATCCCCATAGACTGTAAGTGTACATTATACACCCGAATAGTATCCTCTCCTTTAACGACGTCTGCATAAAGTGTATTATTGCTAGATTCTGTAAAATCAAATCCACCAGTATTTATCAAAGGATATTTTGAAAAGTAAGCGTACCCCACTTCTGCTCGTGGCCTTCCATAGTGGATATATTTATACGGATAAGCCGATAAATCAATTTTATTAAACCTGTAGTATTCCTGAATACAAAGTACATCTGGATCATGTTTCTTAAGTATTTCAGACATTATCTCGATTCCCTTAATTTTAAGGTCTGAATTCTTCTCATAGCCATTAAAGATGCGAACATTATACGAAAGAACACTAAGTGTATTTTTATACTGTGATGCATCTCCTTCCTCAGACACTTCATAAAAAACATTAAAATAGAAATAGGAAACAAAAAGTACGATAAACGATAGAAAAAACCTCGCTCGTAGTTGGATAGCCCAATAAAGTGCAAAAATAATATTGAGGATGATAATTAGCGGCACAAAAAGACTCAACAAAGAAAGTGTGGGAAAGCTTTTCGGTGGTAAATACGGTAGAATAAAGGAAACCAATAAAAGAAAGGCGACAAGTAAATTACCCCAATAGATTAACGTATTGAAAAATCTTTTCATCGGTGTTAGTCGTCTTTCCCAGCTTTAAACAAATAGTCTTTTTCGGCTTTGGTAAGGCTTTCATAGCCGCTCTTGCTAATTTTGTCTAGAATACCATCCACCTTTTTCTGATGATCAGATTTTGATGTCTGGGTCTTAGTTTTTTGTTTGGTCTTTGGCTGTTTTGTACGATGCACGGTTTTGAAGGGTTTCTTGGCTCGGGGTTTAAAAAGGTTGGCGATCCAATCCATAAAATTCTCAAACCACTTTCCAATATCATTTCCTTTTGCCAATTGTACGGCATAAACATATCCAAAAGCAGCCCCACCCACATGAGCCAATAAGCCACCGGCATTACCCGATGAAGGAATGCGAATAAGATCCATAAGAAAAAGGAAAACCGCAATATGCCATAGTTTAATGGTAAAAGTAAAAATACGCACTTCGGTATTGGGTGTGTAGGTAGCCACAAAAATCATAATTGCTGTCACTGCCCCAGAAGCTCCTATTAAATACCCTCTACTTTGAGCAAATACAGGAAAGAGGTTATAGGCTAAAACAAATAGCAAGCCCCCAAACAATGCTCCCAAAAGATAGATGGTAAGCAATCGTTTTCCAGTAAATAGGTTTAAAGCAAACTGCCCAAACCAGTATAACCAGATCATGTTAAACAAAATATGAAAGAAGCCAAAATGAAGAAAGCCATAGGAGATTAAGGTCCACGGTCTAAATACCAGCGTGCTAATATCGTCTTGCAACACAAACCATCGGGTAAAGTATTGCGGACTTATACTCATAAAAAAAGACCCTAAACTAACAATCAAAAACACAGCTGCATTGATAACAATGAGCTTTATCAGTATATTGGCTGTTTTATATTTATATAAAAGGTTACTTGCTGTCATAACTAATTCCACCGATGACTATCAAAACTATTTTTTTTCCAGTACCAGGCCATAATAAAGCCAAACAATGCCCCACCAATATGCGCCCAATGTGCAATTCCGGTTGGAGTTCCAGTAATTCCAAAGATTAAATCTAAGACTATAATTCCTGGAATAAAGTACTTCGCCTTAATTGGTATTGGCAGGAAGATAAGCATAAGCTCTATATTTGGGAACATAATACCAAAAGCCACCAATATTCCATATACCGCCCCAGAGGCTCCAAGTGCCACCCCGTTATACGATTGAGCCATAGAGGTTATCTGCTCCATAGGCACCGTATCTAGAACGGCTTGGGTTCCACCATTCCCTCCAGATAGATAGCTCATTAACTGGGCTTCGCTCCATCCGCCTGCCAACAAGGAGTCCATAACACTATGAATATGGAAGTAATTTACCGCAGTATGCACAACCGCTGCACCAAGTCCTGCCGAGAAGTAAAAGAAGAGAAACTTATTCCTGCCCCAACGCATTTCTAACGGCGAGCCAAAGGCCCAAAGTGCGTACATATTAAAAAGGATATGAAATATTGAGGAAGGATCATGCATAAACATATGCGTGATAGGCTGCCAAAATTGAAAACTAGGATTCTCAAAGTAATAGAGTGCAAACAGTTTGATTGATATATCTCCAATTAAAAATGACCCTATATAAAAGATCACGTTAATAATTAAAAGAAATTTTACTGTATCGGTTATTTTTCCCATAATATTCCCTGCCCCTTGATTATCGCTCAGGATAATCCTTAACAGTTATTTTTTCACCCTAAAGGCTTGGTTCTACATAAATTTTTTATCAAAATCGGTGGCATCAACCGTGGTAAAAATAGGCTTGTTGTTTGCACTTACATTTGGCTCCTTACATGCAAACAATTGATTGATTAGGTGCTCGCGTTCTTCCTTATTTAAGGAAGCTCCTGTTTTTATAGCCATACTAGCCGCCATTGATTTTGCCAACATATCGTTTTGACTGAACCCGCTATCGGGCACTTCTTCTTTAATATCGCGCACCAATTGCTCCAACAAATTTACAACATGGCGTTCCATAATCAAGGTAGGGATACCACTAATCTCAATTGTTTCATCTTTCATTTCTGAAAAAACAAAACCTGTATGCTCCAATTGCTCCCTGATTTTCTGCAGTACCGCTACATCAGGCCTAGAAAAATTCAATTCTAATGGAAACAACAACTGTTGGCTAACCGCTTCTTTTACGGTAATATTTTTTAAAAACTCTTCATAAAGAATGCGTTGGTGCGCCAAATTTTGATGCACAATCATCATCCCGTTCTTCAACGGACATACAATGTATTTATTTTGAAGCTGAAACGTTACCTGTTCAGGTTCAAGATCGCTATTTTCAAATAGACTTCCCGTTACCTGCTCGCTTTCAAACTCAATAGCTTCTATTCCTGACACCGCAACGTCTTCATTTTTAGCACCCACATAAAGCGACTCCCAAGATGAAGCTTGCTCTCTTTTAAAAGGAAAATTAACCTTAGCTTGTTTCGGCTTTTCCTGAAAAGGGTTAAAGTCTTTATCTACATCAATAGAAGGCGCGGTAGGCGTTTTTTTACTGTAATCATAAGGTGTATCAAAACCTTTATCATGGTCAAAGTCTAGTACTGGCGCAATATTGAATTGCCCTAAGCTGTGTTTTACCGTTGCGCGAAGCATGGCATAAATGGAGTGCTCGTCATCAAATTTCACCTCCGTTTTTGTAGGATGAATGTTTATATCTATTGAATGCGGATCTACGTCTAAAAACAAAAAATAGCCCGGATGAACGCCATTCTTCATCAGACCTTCAAATGCCGATGATACGGCATGGTGCAAATAAGAGCTTTTTACAAAACGGTTATTTACAAAAAAGAACTGCTCGCCCCTACTCTTTTTTCCAAATTTAGGTTTTAGCACAAAGCCTTCAATCTTTAAAATTTCGGTTTCTTCTTGAACGGGAACCAGTTTTTCATTGGTCTTGCTACCAAAGATGTTTACTATGCGTTGCCGCGAATTTGAGGTTGGTAAGTTAAATACATCATTTCCGTTGTGAAGCATCTGAAAGGCAACACTTGGATGCGCCAAAGCTACGCGATGAAACTCATCAATAATATGCCGAGTTTCCACGGAATTGCTCTTTAAGAAATTTCGCCGCGCCGGAATATTATAAAAAAGGTTTTTAACCGAAATAGTTGTCCCCTTTGGAACAACGGCCGGATCTTGCGAAATAACCTTGCTGCCTTCAATTGTGAGGTGGGTTCCTATTTCAGAGTCTTCTGTTCGTGTTTTCAACTCCACATGGGCAATTGCGGCGATAGAAGCCAAGGCCTCGCCACGAAAACCTTTGGTATGAAGGTTAAAAAGATCTTCGGCAGCCTTAATTTTTGAAGTTGCATGACGTTCAAAACTTAGCCGTGCATCGGTAATGCTCATACCACCGCCGTTATCGGTTACTTGAACCAAGGTTTTACCCGCATCTTTTATAACCAAGGTTATGGTAGTTGCTTTTGCATCAATAGCGTTTTCTAGCAGTTCCTTCACTACAGAAGCAGGGCGTTGTACAACCTCCCCTGCTGCAATCTGGTTTGCAACGTGATCCGGTAATAACTGAATAATATCTGACATTAAAGTTTATGCGTAGAAAATAGATAAATCGAATTCGATAATAAATAGGAAAAGTAGCACCAAGATAGCAACTATAATAATAATTCTTCGGTTGGCGTTTTTATCTGAAGAATGCCGCAAGTCTGCCCATGCGGTTTTAAATTTTCCCTTTAAACCTTTGTTTTCACCAACTGTAGTACGGAAACGGTCAAATTTATGCTCCATAGAATATGGACTGCCTTCTCCGTCAAACTCATAGTGACGTGGTTTATAGTTAAATTTCTTGTTTTTTCTTTTGCCTATTAATCCCATAATTGTTGTGCCTCAAAGTTACTGAAAATACTGTGTTTTCTAAAGTATTTCAGAAGCTTGTTTTGAACAATTACCATACCACTGTCTTACTCAATCTCCTCTAAAGGAAATTGACTGACTCATTAAAGTAACTAAAAAAATCATTAGTGTCCGACAAAGATGTACGACCGCTTCGCTAAATGACTAACGACATACGACTAGAATTGTAAAGCCTTGATAATTATGTTAATTCCGTTATACATATTTTTAAAATGTTTATCCTTTATTGGAATCTCAATAGCAAGGTGTTATATTTTAATGATATTCTAAAAGCTTACTATTGTTGAAACAAGTGGTTTTTTAATTATTTTAATCGGACACTACTATAAAAAAATGAAATTATTTCTAAAGCACTTCCTTTTCGGAGGAACTTAAAGCCCCATTAAAACTTAGAATCTTTCCTAAGCTGAGCCATTTTTATGGCAGCTATGGCCGCTTCGGTACCTTTGTTACCGTGCTTACCACCGCTACGCTCTATAGATTGCTGCATGTTATTATCTGTAAGCACACAGAAAATAACAGGAATATCACCTTGAACATTAAGGTCTTTTATACCCTGTGCTACAGCTTCACAAACATAATCAAAGTGCTTTGTTTCCCCTTGAATAACATTTCCTATGGCTATAACAGCATCCAGCATATCGTAGCTTTTTGCCATATGTTTACAGCCGTAAATAAGCTCATAGCTCCCCGGAACGTTCCAACGAACAATGTTTTCATTAATAGCGCCACAATCCTTTAAAGCATCAAAAGCGCCTTGAAACATGCCTTCAGTAATCTCGTGATTCCACTCTGAAACAACAATCCCAAACCGAAAATCTTTCGCGTTTGGGATTGTGTTTTTATCGTAAGCCGATAAATCTGTATTTTTTGTAGCCATTTATTTTTTCATTGCTTCCGCGCGACCGGTATAGATTTCGGCTTTGGCGGCTTCGGCTGATTTTGGATAATCATCCGCTATTTTTTTGAAATGTGATAATGCCTTGTCGGTATTTTTTAAAGACATGGCAGCTATTCCAGCTTTTAAAAGGAAGCGTGGCGTAGTAAAGTCGTTCGTACGCATTTTTGCAGCTTCTTCATAATACTTTAAAGCATCTTCATTTTGGCCCAATTGCATAAATGCATCGCCAATTGCTCCTTTTGCCAAAGGCGCTAGCATATCGTCATCGCTCTTAAACTTATCGAGCTGCGCAACGGCCTCTTTGTATTTATTAGTATTTAAATAAGCCATACCCGCATAGTAATGTGCAAGATTTGCCGCATTGGTTCCGCTGTAGTTATTCATGATGTCAAGGAAACCGTATTTCCCCTCACCACCTTGTAAGGACAAGTTGTAGAGTGAGTCTTTTGCAGGAGCTGTCAGTGCTTGCTCCCAATAGTTCTGAGCTTGAAACATCTCGTTCATCGCTTCAGCCTCTTTTGGTTGCTGAACAAATTTCTGATATAGGAAATACCCTAGAACACATACAGCTACAACCCCGATAACCCCAAGAATTAACTTTTGGTTTTTCTCTATCCATGCTTCAGTTTTAGACGCGCCTTCATCTAGCGTGTTAAATACTTCTGCCGTTGTACTGTCATCTTCAAACTGCTGATCCTTTTCAGCCTTAGTTTTGGGTTTGCCTCCGCGTTTTTTATACGTTGCCATAGTTATTGGTTATAGTGGCGCAAAATTAAAATTTTTAATGGAATTTAAAAGGATTCTAATTTCTTATTTTTTATTAATTTCAAAAGCATGCATTTTTCACCTTAAGTCCTTTAGGTTATATAGGTTGTGAAAATTTGAAATCCTTAAAAAACTAGAAAATAGACAAAATGACGTAAGACTTAGGACGAAATCACTACAAACCTCTTATTTTTACAACTTTTTACAACACTTTTTGAATTGAAATTTTAGTCTTCCGTGAAAAGTCTAAAAGTCACACGTCTAATTATAATATGATTTTACAAAAATTATCGGTACTCAACTACAAAAACTTTGAAGCATCAACCTTTGAGTTTGATCCTAAAATAAATTGCTTTGTAGGAAACAATGGCGTAGGAAAAACCAATGTGCTTGATGCCATTTACCACCTTTCTTTCGGGAAAAGTTATTTTAACCCTATTACGGTTCAGAATATTAAACACGAAGAAGATTTTTTTGTGGTGGAAGGTATTTATGAGAAGGCAGATTCTTCAGAAAAAATTGTAGTTAGCGCCAAAAGAGGTCAGAAAAAAATTATAAAACGAAACGGAAAGGCATACGATAAATTTAGCGACCATATTGGCTTTCTACCTTTGGTAATAATTTCGCCAGCAGACCGCGACTTGATAATTGAAGGCAGCAGTACGCGAAGAAAATTTGTTGACGGAGTTATTTCGCAGCGCGATTCGGAATACCTCCACACCTTACTTAAGTACAATAAAGTGCTGGCACAACGAAACTCATTGTTAAAGTATTTTGCGGCCAACAACACCTTTAACCAAGATACCATTGATATTTATAACGAACAGCTACATGCCTTCGGAACGCTTATCTTTGGGAAAAGAATGGCTTTTCTGGAGGAATTTCTTCCTATTTTTATAAACCGATACAAATCCATTAGTAGCGGGGAAGAAGACATCAACCTAGTGTACCAAAGCCAGTTGAAGGAAAACGACTTATTGACATTACTTCAGCAAAACATCAATAAAGATAAAATTACCCAGTACACCAATTTCGGAATCCATAAAGACGATTTGGTTTTTGAAATTGACGGCCACCCCATCAAGAAGTTCGGCTCGCAGGGGCAACAGAAATCGTATCTTATTGCTTTAAAGCTGGCGCAGTTCGACTTTATAAAAAACCATTCAAAGACGAACCCAATCTTGTTATTGGATGATATTTTTGATAAATTGGATGAAAAGCGAGTTGAGCATTTAATCAGCTTAGTAGATAACGAAAATTTCGGACAGCTTTTTATTAGCGATACCCATGCAGAACGAACAGAGGAAGTTATAAAGAAAGTACATCAAACCTATAAAATGTTTCCATTAACTCCGTAAAACCAGGTTAGGCAGATTACTGTAAAGCACCAAATAATGCAGACAACACAAAACCCAATAAACAAATGAAATACAAAATCATAATTTTACTGCTCAGCATTTTTTTCGTTTCCTGTGAAAAACCAGATCCAAAAGCGCAAAAAGAAAACCTCAACGGCTATTGGGAAATAAAAACCGTAACCATGCCCAATGGCGACAAGAAAAATTTTGATGTTAACACCCTAATAGATTATATAGAAGTTAAAGGCGACAGTGGCACACGCACCAAAGTTGCTCCAAAATTTGACGGCACGTTCAGAACCAATGGCACTTCAGAAAACTTCACCTTAAAAATTGAAGATGACAGCCTTCGAGTGTATTACAAAACCCCCTTAGACCAATGGAAAGAAACGGTAATTAAGGCCAAAGACAGCACTTTGGTTGTAAAAAACAGGGATGACAAAATATACACCTACACCAAATTCAAAAAGTTTGATTTTGGAGAATAAAATGATTGTAGGTTACAAAGAAAAAAACCAACTAAAGCTTTTAAAAAAATGGCAAAACGACACGCAGAAAACATTTCACTTGGCGATGCTTTAAAAGAGTTTATCGGCAAAAATAAGCTTGAAAAAGGCCTAGACAAGGTAAACGCGAAAGAAGCTTGGGTAGCCGTTATGGGGCATGCTATAGTAAAATATACCTCCGATGTAAAACTAGACCGCGAAACATTGTACGTTCAGCTGTCGTCTTCGGTTTTACGGGAAGAACTCAGTTACGGGAAAGAGAAAATAGTAAAATTGCTCAACGAAGAAATCGGGAAGGAATTGATCAAGAAGTTGATTTTTAGGTAATGAGCCTAGCTTATCATCTCTACAAATTTAACAAAACATCGAAAATTGATTAAAAAACTGATAACAATATTTCTAATTATAATCACATTCAATGGATTTTCTCAAAATAGAATTGAACTAATCTCATCAGATTGCAGCCAAGAAAATGGTTTTACGATGTTTAAATTAGGTAGAGCAAATCCGAAAATTCTGACAACACAAGTGTTTGAAAACAAAAATGACTATTGGGGTGGACACAAAAAAATAATCTATAATCAATCAGACAGCTTAAAGATTGAGTATTCGAATATTTTCGGACAACGAATTGATACAATTTTCACCAATGCCAAGCACCTAGAAAAAATCTCAGTTTGTGTAAATAAATTTTCAGATTATCCAAAAAACTCATTGATAAAAAAAGCGATTGACAAAAATAAAAAATGGACCCTCATCTCTTCTTGGGGACATTCCGTTTTTGAAAGTGATAAGTTGGTGTTTAATCCCGGAAACGGTTATTTACGATACAAGTATTATAAAAACAACAAAAGAATAAGTAAAGGTAAAATTCAAATAAATAAACAAAATCTAGAAAGAATACATTTATTTGAAAAGAAAATGAGACTGGTTAACAATCCAAATGGTGATTGTAACTCATCCCATAGTTTTGAAATAAGAATCGGGGACGAGAAAATTAAAATCTTGGATTATGGTTGTGTCGGATTTTCTAGCAATCAATTATTAGAAGATTTAAAGATAGCGGAATAAAAAACTCGTAACCCCTAAAACTGGCTGGTATAAAACCAAAAACGCCCTCCAAACTGGAAGGCGTTTTTAAGTTTAATGTTAACTAGCGAACGACACCGCTCTGGGTGGTCGTTAATCTAGAACGTATCGCGACCGGCAAAATGAAAAGCACCTTCAATAGCTGCGTTTTCATCGCTATCACTTCCATGAACAGCATTTTCACCAATTGAAGCTGCATATAATTTACGAATAGTACCATCTGCAGCATCTGCTGGGTTGGTAGCACCAATTAAGGTACGGAAGTCCTCAACGGCATTGTCTTTTTCAAGAATTGCTGCAACGATTGGACCGCGCGTCATATACTCCACCAATTCGCCGTAAAATGGGCGTTCACTGTGCACTGCATAAAATTCTTTTGCGTCTGCAGTTGTCATTTGGGTAAGTTTCATCGCTACGATTCTAAATCCGGAAGCGTTAATTTTTTCAAGAATGGCGCCGATGTGTCCTTTTTCAACCGCATCTGGCTTTAACATAGTAAATGTTCTGTCTGTTCTCATTGTGTGTATTAAAATTTCGGCAAAAATAGGTATTATAATTTCAAAAGTCAAAAGTTATCTTTTCAATTATAGTAGTGTCCAATTAAAATATAGTCGTGTCCGACTATTTCATTTATAAAAAAGCTGAATGACGCTACACGGAAAGATCTAGAGTTTATTTGGGACTGTGAAAACGTAAATACCAATACACGAAAAGATTATTTGTGGATTGGTGGTCAGAACTGACAAAATTAATCGAACCTTTTTTACAATCTGAGTCTCGCCCCTTTGGGGGTTAGGGCGCTTTTGTTGTATATTCGCGCCCTATGAACAAAGAAACTACTGAAATTGTCCGCAACCTACTCGCATCACCCCAAAAAGTGGTAATTGTAGGTCATAAAAACCCAGATGGCGATGCCGTAGGTTCGTGCTTAGGGCTCTCTTTTTTTCTAAAAAGTTTAGGTCATGATGCAAGCGTATTAATGCCAAATGATTTTCCAGATTTTTTAAAATGGATGCCCGGCGTTGATGATATTGTTATCTATGAAAAAGAGACCGAGAAAAGCAAAGCAATCATTGACAAGGCCGCACTTATTTTTACGCTAGATTTTAATAGTTTGGATCGTGTTGGTGCGCTTGGAGAGATATTAGAAGCTTCAAAAGCAAAGTTTGTGATGATAGATCATCATCAACAGCCAGCAGATTATGCCGAAGCAACTTATAGCGATGTAAAAATGAGCTCCACCTGCGAAATGGTCTATCATTTTATGGATGCCTTGGGCGAAGCAGAAAAACTAACTAAAGAAATAGCCATAAACCTTTACACAGGGATAATGACAGATACCGGCTCGTTCCGTTTTTCATCTTCCTCCCCTACCACGCATAGAGTTGCTGCAAAACTGATAGAGGCTGGAGCAGACAACGCCACTATTAATCAAAATGTGCACGACAACAATAGCCCCGAGCGCATGAAATTGCTGGGTGTAGCGCTCAACAACCTTACCATTCTCCCTGAATTTCATACGGCTTACATAACCTTAACCCAAAAAGAGTTGGATGAGAACAACTTTAAAAAAGGCGACACCGAAGGTTTTGTAAACTATGCGCTTTCAGTAAAAGGAGTGGCTTTCGCTTTAATTTTTATTGAAAACAAACAGGAAAGCATCGTGAAAATTTCATTGAGAAGTAAAGGCGATTTTTCTGTCAATCATTTTGCACGTACCCATTACAGCGGCGGAGGCCATAATAATGCTGCCGGCGGAAAAAGTTCACAGTCCCTTAACAAAACAATAAACGAATTTATTAGTATCTTGCCACAGTATAAAGATGAACTCGCACATGCTTAGTAAGCTGTTTTATATTTTACTCTTTTCAGTCCTAATCGCTTCCTGCAAAAGCCCGGAGGCCAGACAACCAGTGCAAAGTAACTCTGGAACTTTTTTTAAAGAATCTGCAGATAGAAACAAGAAAATCTATGACCAAGAAAAAAGTTATATCGAAAAGATAATCGCAAAAGATTCCGCACATCAATATATTACCTCAGAAAATGGGTTTTGGTATTTTTACAACAAAAAAGATACCGCTACCATCGAGACGCCAGATTTGGGGGATATGGTAAAATTTACCTACAACATAAAAACCCTTAACGGCAATGTAATTCTTTCAGAGAAAGAGAATGGATTACAGCAGTATAAAGTAGACCAGAGCAATCAGGATCTTATCTCCGGAATTCGTGAAGGCATTAAACTTATGAAGGAAGGCGAAACAGTGACCTTCCTCTTTCCTTCCTATAAAGCCTATGGTTATTATGGGATTGAAGAAAAACTCGGCACCAATATTCCGGTGCAGAGCACAATCACGTTACATTCAATAGAATCAAACTAAATTAATTAAACTAAAGATGAAAAAACTAACAGTTTTATTTTTATTTCTCACCCTTGCATTCGCATCTTGTCAGGAAAAATATCCAGACTTAAAAGAAGATGGTGTTTATGCCGAATTTATTACCAATAAAGGAACTTTTGTAGCCAAATTAAAAAATGAAAGTGCCCCACTTACAGTTTCAAATTTTGTGGCATTGGCAGAAGGAACCAACGGAATGGTAGATTCCATATACAAAGGGAAACGTTTTTATGACGGCCTCAGCTTTCACCGCGTAATCAAGGATTTTATGATTCAAGGTGGCGATCCAAAAGGTGATGGTACCGGAAGCCCAGGGTATGCGTTTCCAGATGAAATATCAGACAGCATCCGCTTTGACCAGAAAGGACTTTTAGCTATGGCAAATTCGGGACCTGGTACTAACGGAAGCCAGTTTTTTGTAACTTTAAAAGAGACACCATGGTTAAATGGCCGCCACACTATTTTTGGCGAGATTGTTAAAGGACAAGAAGTGGTTGACAGCATTGGCGTTATTGAAACTAACAAACCAGGAGACAAGCCAATCGAGCCTGTTATTATGGAGCGCGTTAATATCATTAATAAAGGCGATGTTAAGGTTCCTTACTTTACGGAAGAGATGAAGAAGCTTGAAAAGGAAAAGAAAGAAAAAGAAGAGCGAATTAAGAAAGTAGCAGCCGCTCAAGCTCAAGAGCTTAAAGCCCTAAAAGCTAAAGCCGATTCACTTTCGTCTGGAGTGAAGATTTATTTTAATGAAAAAGGAGATGGCGCTCAACCCAAGGAAGGCGATAAAATTTTAATGAACTATGCAGGCTACCTTACTGATGGTAAGTTATTTGATTCAAACATTCTAGAGAATGCTGAAAAGTTTGAAATGGTTGATGATATGCGTAAAGCGGCAGGACAATATGTTCCTGTGCCAACAGATTATAGCAAAGACGCCCAATTAATCCCAGGGTTTCGCGAAGGCCTACTTAATATGAAGGTTGGCGACAAAGCTACTGTCTTTATCCCAGCTCATTTGGCATACGGAAAAAGAGGAATTCCTGGAGTTATCCCGGCAGATTCCGATTTGATTTTCCAACTTGAATTGGTGGAGATCGTTGAATAATTTCATTATTTATTAAATACAAAAAGAGGAACCAGTTTTAAAATTGGTTCCTCTTTTTTATTTAGATTCAGGACTGAAGGGAGTCAAAAAACAAGACTAAAGAGAGTAAGAACAGTTTCTTCTTTAAGTAGAACAGTATCAGTAAAACGAATCTGTCCTGTTTCTTGCAACGCAGCGGTCTTGATTCCTGGTTCTAATTTACTTCTTCGGAATACTCTTCAATATCTCCATAACGAAATCCCAGTATTTTTTAGCTGAAGAAATGCTTGCGCGTTCATCGGGAGAATGCGCTCCTCTAATGGTTGGACCAAATGAAATCATATCCATTTCTGGGTAATTCTGACCTAAAATACCACATTCCAAGCCTGCGTGACAAGCGGCAACCTCAGCCTTTTCGCCATTCATTTCTTGATATAAACTATCTAAGACTTTTAAAATATCACTATCCATATTTGGTGCCCAACCGGGATAATCGCCGTCAAGGTTTACGTCATAGCCTGCAAGTTCAAAAACAGAAGTAAGTGCATTTGCAAGTACATTTTTAGAAGATTCAACCGAGCTACGGGTTAAGCATTCAACCTTAATCTTGCCATCAGCAACAGCAACCTTCGCGATATTATTAGAGGTTTCAACTAAATCTTCAATATCTGGGCTCATTCGGTAAACCCCGTTATGTGCAGCATTCATTGCTTTTAAAAATAAATTCTGATCACTTTCAGACATAACTTTCGAAAATGCTTCATCAGCTTTTTCTGCAGTAATTGAAAGGTTTGGCTCTAAGGATTTATATTCCGAAGCAATTGCGTTTTTAATTTTATCCAATTCCTCTTGAAATTTTTCTTCCGAAGAAACCATAACTTGAGCTACACTTTCCCTAGGAATAGCATTACGAAGACTTCCACCTTCAAGCCGTGCCAATTGCATAGCATCTTTTGTAGCGAAAAGAACGCGGTTCATCAATTTATTGGCATTCCCCAAGCCTTTAATGATGTCCATCCCGCTGTGGCCGCCCTTAAGGCCTTTAACTTTTAAGGTGTAAGCCGTAGCATTTTGTGGAGCATCCACTCCGCTGTAAGTTCCCGTAGCGGTAACATCTACACCTCCTGCACAGCCAATGCCTATTTCGTCATCTTCTTCGGTATCTAGATTTAGAAGAATATCGCCTTTTAACAAACCACCTTTTAGCCCTTTAGCACCCGTCATTCCCGTTTCTTCATCAATGGTAAAAAGTGCTTCAATTGCCGGATGTACAATTTTATCGCTTTCAAGAATCGCCATGATTGTGGCAACTCCAAGTCCGTTATCTGCTCCTAGCGTAGTTCCTTTTGCGCGAACCCAATCGCCATCAACATACATATCAATTCCTTGTTTGTCAAAATCGAAATCGGTATCGTTGTTTTTTTGATGCACCATATCTAAATGGCTTTGGAGCACGATCATTTTTCGATCTTCCATTCCCTTCGATGCAGGTTTGCGAATAATCACATTACCAACCTCATCTTCCATTGTTTCTAGGTCTAGGCTTTTTCCAAAGTCTTTCATAAAAGCAATTACACGCTCCTCCTTTTTTGAAGGACGTGGCACTGCGTTTAAATCTGCAAATTTGTTCCAAAGGGCCTTGGGCTCCAGGTTTCTTATTTCTTCGTTCATAGTTTATTTGTAATTTATAGTGAAAAAAAAGGGTCACCACGAATGCACGAATAATTTTGTTTACGCTTTAGTATTTCTGCGAAATACTATTGGACACAATTAATAGAGAAACATTTGTATATTCGTAATAATCTTTCTGAACTTTACTTTCAAATAAACCCAAAAGAAATACATTCGTGTATTCGTGGTTATACTACTACAGATCATACTCAGAAAAATACATTCGTGTATTCGTGGCTACACTTTCCACAAAATTAACTTTTTTCATCCGCTATAAAAATTATGTAGAGAAAGAATTACTTTGTAAGTTTGATTTATGCAAAGACGAACCGCGCTTATTCTTGCGCTACTGCTTCCCGTACAAGTAATTTTATTGCAAGTTCTGAAAAACTTTCCAGAATTTGTGGAGAAGTATTACAGTTTGGGAATTTACCCCATGCTTTCAAAAGTATCCCGTTACCTGTTTGGGTGGGTACCATTTTCGGTAGGCGATCTATTTTATTTATTGATTGCCCTAGTCGCTATCCGGTGGGTTTACAAGAATTTTTACCGACTTCGTTTTGAGCCCTTTCGCGTAGCTGTAGATATTTTCGCTGCAGTTTCAGTAGTTTATTTTATGTTCCACCTACTTTGGGCTTTTAATTATTACCGAGTTCCACTGCATCAATCGCTCAAGCTGAAAAGTGATTATTCGTATGACGAATTACTTTCTACAACCAACCGGTTTATAGAAAAAAGTAATGCTATGCACCGCAAATTAGGCTATGCAGACTCCATAAAAATTGATTTGCCTTATAGCCAGAAGGAAGTCTTTAAACGGAGCCTAAATGGTTATAAAAACCTTGAAAAAGAATATCCACAACTGGCTTATTCCCCCAGAAGCATTAAAAAAAGCGGTTGGAGTTTAGGGCTTACTTATATGGGGTATAGCGGTTATCTCAATCCATTTTCAGGGGAAGCACAGGTTAACAACCTTATCAAAACCTATAAGTTTCCAGTTGTTGCCTGTCATGAAGAAGCGCATCAAATAGGGTTTGCTGCAGAAAATGAAGCTAATTTTATTGCAACAATGGCAACGCTTCACAATGATGATTTATACATTCAATACGCTGGATACATTTTCACCCTTCGTTATTTAATAAATGAAGTTGCCCGAAACAATGAAGCCGAATACTACAGCCTCTTAAAGAAAATAAATCCCGGAATCTTAGCCAGTTATAAAGAAATGCGTGATTTCTGGAAAAGTTATGAAAACCCATTCGAGACTTTTTCAAAGGTCTTTTGGGATAATTTCTTAAAAGCGAACAACCAACGTGACGGAATAATGAGCTATAATTATATGGTGGCACTGGTGGTTAATTATTTTGAGGATAAACCGCTTTGAAAATGAAATTGATTCCGATAGCTATCGGAACGAAATTGAAATCAAATGCGAAATCGAAATCGAAAGCCATCGGAACGAAAACGAAATCGAAAAACTCGAACAACAACTACCCGCCAGCCGCTAAATAACCAGTTACTTTTTTATCAGTTTCTTTACAACTGTATTTCCTTCCGAAGAAATTTTCACTATTCTGAAAAAGAAAACTTTAGCATTCCCTATATATCATTTAATTTTTTTCAGTATTCTTGTACTGCAAAAACTGCCTACTTTATGAAAAGGAAACATATAACTCAGATAATCCTTGTTATGGGGATTCTGCTGCTTTTTCAGTCGTGTGAACTAAAGGTTATGGACGATCGCCGCGTATTGATAAAAGGTAGCGTAGTAGATAGTTCTAATAATCCAATCGCTAATATCTCAGTTAGGTCTATGGCATCTGGTGAAATACTGGGCGAAACATATAGCCATACCAACGGATCGTTTCAATTTACTTCACTAGAGGCCGAAAATAACTACGGAGTATCTATTTTAGTGAATATGAACCCTAATAATAATTATAACGAAGGCAATATTTACGACCGTACAGAAGACTCTATTTATTCAGCAAAAAAATTTTACAGCAATAGCAGCAAGCGTAATGCCACCACCTACAATTTGGGAAAAATACAACTCAATAAGACAGCACGATTAGATGTGTTTTTTAATAATGTCGCAGGAGACAATAACAGCGTGGCTTATAAATTTGAATACGTAAAAGCAATTTGCGACATAAACTTGGATAATAATAACACCGAAGATTGTTATTATAACGCAAACTATTATCAGCAACTCGATATAAACACTTTAAACTTTCAAACAAATTTATATAGTCAATTGGGCACAACAGTAATCCTTAAATACATTTTAAACAATGAGCCCGAGCAAGTAATTGAAATACCGCTTACAAACACAGAAAATAACTATGTTTTTGAATTTTAGACTCCTCATTACGGCGCTCTTAATCTCAACTATTGTGAGTGCTCAAGAAACCCAAGACACAGAAGAACAGAAAACCAAAACCCAAGAAGAATCTCAGGCGCCCGGAAAAAATGTTGGTAGTATCGCTCTTGGTCCATATTTTCCAATAGCATTTGGTGATAATTTTGCGAATAACGGAATGGATTTAAAAATGGGAGCAAGATTTTCATTTAAAGTAAATGCATATCAAGGCTTCTATATTGGTCCGTATTTCAGTTTTTTTAATGGTAGCGTAAACACCCCCCAACTTTTGGGTAATTACACTGAAACCACAAATACTGTAATTGGAGGAATGATTGGCTATGAAAAGCACATAAACAAGTTTGATATAAACCTCGGCATTGGTGTTGGCGCTTCCACCTATATTAATGACGGACGGTTTATTAACTTTAGAGATACAGCAACGACCGTTTGGATTAATCCAGAAGTCAGTTATCGACTAACAACCTATTTAGGCCTTTACTTTGCACCAGAACTACGACATGATTTTATGAATATTGACACCCCTCCAGAAATACAAGATATGTTTAAGGGCGTAAACTACTTTAATATTAGCTTCGGGCTTCGTATTAATTTGGGGACGGCTTATAAGTATTTCTAAAGTATCTTTGTAGCATGCACAAAATCATCACCAGCCTTCAAAACCAGCTGATAAAACAAATTGTTCAGCTTCAGGAAAAATCTCGCGAACGTAGAAAATCCGGACTTTTTATTATCGAAGGCCAACGAGAAATTTCACTAGCACTACAAGGTGGATATGCATTGAAAACGCTTCTTTTTTGTTCCGAAATTATTTCCGAAGAAGAGTTTATTACGCTAAAAGAGTCAACTAACAGCGAAGTAGAATTCATTGAAATCTCTACTGAAATCTATCAAAAACTGGCTTATAGAAGTACTACGGAAGGCGTAATTGCAATTGCAATTTCAAAGAAGTTAGACATTTCAACCTTCCAACTACCCACAACCAACACCCCACTAATCTTAATCGCTGAAGCCCCCGAAAAACCTGGGAATATTGGTGCGCTTCTACGTACGGCAGACGCGGCAAACGTAGATGCTGTAATAATTGCCAATGCGAAGACAGATTTATACAACCCAAATATCATCCGCAGTAGCGTGGGATGTTTGTTTACCAATAATGTAGCCACGGGAAGCACATCAGAAATAATTTCGTTTCTAAAAGAAAATAAAATCAATATTTACTGCGCAGCCTTGCAAGCTTCGGTTCCCTACCATACATGCAATTTCAAAAAAAGCACCGCCATAGTTGTAGGCACAGAAGCCACAGGACTTTCCGAAGAATGGCTTAAAAATAGCACTCAAAACATTATCATTCCCATGCAGGGCGAAATAGACAGCATGAACGTTTCGGTAGCTGCGGGAATCCTTATTTTTGAAGCTAAAAGACAGCGAAATTTTCTAAAGTAAATTTCCTAAATCACAAATATTTAAATCCCGAATTTCAAACAAAATCAAAGTCTAAATTCATGACTTTTATTGAAATTTGATGCTTAAAATTTAGAACTTAAATTATGAGTCCAGAAACTCTTTTCTATATAATAATAGCAATATTAATTATCAGTTTTATTATTGACCAATCGTTGGATTATTTAAATGCAAAACACTTTGGAGATACGCTTCCTAAGGAGTTAGAAGATATTTTTGACGAAAAAGAATATCTAAAATCCCAAAAATATAAAAAGGAACGTTACAAATTTGGTGTTCTAACCTCAGTGGTTTCACTAATTGCCACCCTCCTATTTTTCTTTTTTGATGGCTTTGCATACATAGATGGGCTTGCACGATCTGTTTCAGGCAATGAAATACTAATCGCCCTTGTTTTCTTCGGAATAATTATGATTGCCAGTGATATTCTAACTACTCCGTTTAGCTATTACAGCACTTTCGTAATAGAAGAAAAATACGGCTTCAACAAAACAACTCGGACAACCTTCTTCCTGGACAAACTGAAAGGCTGGCTAATGGGCGCGGTACTCGGCGGAGTTATTTTGGGTGCCATCATCTGGTTTTATCAAACTACAGGCAAAAATTTCTGGCTCTACGCTTGGGGAATCGTTACCGTATTCACCGTTTTAATGAATCTGTTTTATGCACGCTTTATTGTGCCTTTATTCAACAAACAAACCCCGTTGGACAAAGGTTCGCTTCGATCCCAAATTGAAACCTACGCTTTAAAAGTAGGTTTTACCCTGGATAAGATTTTTGTAATTGATGGCAGTAAGCGAAGTACAAAAGCAAATGCCTATTTCTCAGGCTTTGGCAGCGAAAAACGCGTTACACTTTACGATACTTTAATAAAAGATTTAAACGAAGAAGAAATAGTTGCCGTCCTCGCCCATGAAGTTGGCCATTACAAACGAAACCACATTATCATCAATCTTTTTGTCGCCATTATTACCACTGGGTTTACGCTGTGGCTACTATCGTTATTTATAGGAAACCCCTTACTCTCTGAAGCATTAAACGTCTCGCAACCTTCATTTCATATTGGGTTAATCGCTTTTGGCGTGCTTTATAGTCCGATTTCGGGAATAACAGGACTTTTGATGAATTACCTAAGCCGAAAATTCGAGTATCAAGCAGATGATTACGCAAAAAACACCTACGCCGCGCCTCCGCTTATTTCGGGTTTAAAAAAACTTTCAAAAAATAGTTTAAGTAATCTAACCCCGCATCCGCTTTATGTCTTTGCGCATTATTCACATCCTACGCTTTTGCAGCGGTTTCGGAATTTGAATGCGTGATTTGATTGTTTTCTAGGTTGTTGAGAAATTTGTGTGGCAAAGTTGGATTTAGCTAAACCTCGTCACATTTCCATTTTTATACTCAAACAGAGACTGAAAATGTGGCTAAAGCCTAAAAATAACCACACCATTTACCCCGAGCTAAAGCACGGGGCAATTGAAACTGTGAAAGTAAAAGACGAAAAACAACTGGCCGAAAACCAATAAGATAATTAAAATAAGGCTGACCCCAGCGTTCTATATTAGTTAACCCAACTTCACAATCTACTTTGTGCCCTCTGTGCCTTTGTGGTGGATCCTCTCTTACCTGTGCAAAGGTCGCAACGCCGTCGTTTCCTTAAAAAACAATAGTGCGTCATAGCGCATTGGAACGATAGTAGGCACAAATTGTCGGCGGTCAAATTGCGGATTATACACCACGCCTATCGCTCTATGGCCTATTGCCTCTAAGTTTTCAGGCTTGCGGTCTTCCGCATCAAAAAGAAGAAATAAGGAATCCATACCGGTTTTTTTTAGTTGGGTCTCTATACTTTTACTGATAGCTCCCGGCACCTTCATTTTCTCCATTTTGGCACCCCAACTAGAGCCAGCGATCACTTTGCCTTTATAACTGGAGAATCCGATAAGAAAAACATTTTCCTTACCTAAACTTTCCCGCTTTAGCTGCCCAATATTTTTTTCCCCTGTATTCCGCATGCTGGTAAATGATGCATCGC
The DNA here is from genome assembly GCF_031631895.2 of Aequorivita marina. NCBI lineage: Bacteria > Pseudomonadati > Bacteroidota > Flavobacteriia > Flavobacteriales > Flavobacteriaceae > Aequorivita > Aequorivita marina. The sequence goes on along the minus strand of NZ_JAVMBW020000014.1, from coordinate 50,432 downwards.
CAATATGAGTATTATGCGCCCAAACTATTCCTTTGGAATTTTCACCATAGAGCCTTAGTAAATCGCCCACTGTTTCCCGCATATGAAAAACTCTGGAATTCCAAGAAGCCACATCTTTGGAAGCCACACTTTCTCGAAAAAACTCCTCAGCATTTTGGACCACTATAGCATTCTGAAGCAAGTAAAAATACGCATCATCAGATAATTCATTTAAAACCTCCCTATTGCTTCTTATATATTCAACCACGCGTTCGGTAGCGGCTGCGCAATCTGGCTTTCCATCTTTTACAGCATGAGCATAATCCCAACTTTTTCCCTTATGTGGGGTAAAACAATTGTATTGCTGTTTGGCGTAATAATAACTTTTTAAATCGGTTTTCTTTAGCACATCCATCACCATTTCTTTGGAATGCCATTCGTCATAAACATCCATGCCATAAAAACCTATTTTCTTGTGCTGCGGCAATAGGTCGTTGTAATTCCGCAACCATTCGGCAAGGGCAACAACTTCTTCGTTCGCCCACATCCATATAGGCCAACGGTTTAGCTTGCTTAAAACCTCTCTGGCAGAATTTCCGGCGCCTTCCATGTTCTTTACATATTGGTTTAGTTTATAAAGACTGGCAAAGTCGCCTTCTACTGCAATAAAATTAAAATCGTGTTCCGTAATAAGTCTTCGGCTTATAATGTCTCGCCATTTATAATATTCATGGGTACCGTGGCTAGCCTCCCCAAGCAAGACCAGTTTTTTACTACCAGCCGCGGTAATAACTGGATCTAGACTGGAAGCATCCTCCAATGGCTTTGCTTTATCCGTAAAGTTTTGGGCCAATGCCGTCATCATTGTAAAAATCATTAAAAGCGTTGCGAGCAACTTCATAAACACACGAATTAAATACTGTATTCAATATAAGAAGAATTGGCGACCTTTGCTAATAAAACAACTACGTTACCTGTATCTATATTTCGCAATAAAATAAAGAGAAACTTTTATAAAAATTGCTTATTCTAACCCACTCCAAATAACATAGGCCCACATTTTTGATCCTATATCCAACTTTCAAAATCAATTAAAACATTAGCCAATAATATTTAAACAATAAACAATAGAATATTATCTTTGCCTCTTGTTAAGATTCACATACCTATGACAATTTCATACAACTGGCTAAAGCAATTTATTGATCTACCTTGGGATGCCGAAAAAACTGGCGAACTTCTAACAGACTTAGGTCTTGAAGTAGAAGGAATTGAAGACTTTTCTTCTGTAAAAGGCGGCTTGGAAGGCGTTGTGGTCGGTCACGTTTTAGAATGCGTGCAACACACCAATGCAGACCGACTTAAAGTAACCAAAGTTGATGTTGGTACGGGCGAACCCATACAGATTGTTTGTGGCGCACCCAATGTTGATGTAGGTCAAAACGTTCCTGTTGCTACCGTTGGCACCACGCTTTATGATGCCGAGGACAAGCCTTGGAAAATAAAAAAGGGTAAGATTCGGGGCGAAGTAAGCGAAGGAATGATCTGCGCCGAAGATGAGCTTGGAATAGGCGAATCGCACGAGGGTATTATGGTTTTGGAGGCTAAACTCAAGCCCGGAACTTCCATGGCAGAAATTCTAGAGGTTGAAAGCGATAAAATTTTTACAATTGGATTAACCCCCAACCGTTCAGATGCAATGAGCCACTGGGGCGTGGCACGCGACCTAAAAGCTGGCTTATTTCAACAAGGCATTTCCGTAAAGCTCCACACGCCATCTACCAGTAGTTTTAGAGTAGATAACCGAACGCTAAAAATTGCAATCAAAGTAGATGATTTCACCCTGGCTCCGCGCTATTGTGGTATTACAATCAGCGATATTAAAGTTGAACCTTCGCCTACCTGGCTTCAAAATAGATTAAAATCCATAGGCATCAACCCAACAAACAATATTGTAGATGTAACTAATTATGTACTCCACGATCTTGGGCAACCACTTCACGCCTTTGATGCCAGTAAAATTTCAGGCAATACAGTAGAAGTAAAAACTTTGCCTAGTGGCACAAAATTCACCACCCTAGACGGTATAGAACGTGAATTGCACGAAGAAGACCTCATGATATGTGATGCCGAGAAACCTATGTGTATCGCGGGAGTTTTTGGAGGTGAAACTAGTAGCGTAACGGAAAGCACTACGAGCATATTTCTGGAAAGTGCGTATTTTAATCCCGTAAGCGTTCGTAAAACAGCCAAAAGGCACGCCTTGAGCACTGATGCCTCGTTTCGTTTTGAACGCGGAATAGATCCTAACATTACAGACTATGCGCTACGCAGAGCCGCTATAATGATTTTAGAAATCACCGGTGGTCACATAACCAGCGATTTAATTGATTCATACCCCAAGAAAATTGAAGATCACCAAGTATTTTTAAATTTTGAAAAAGCCAATAAGCTTATCGGTCAAAAAATTGCGGAAGAAGAAATAAAAGATATTCTCATGGCGCTTGAAATGAGAATAAACAACGTTACCGAAACCGGTATTGGTATGACGATTCCCGCCTACCGAAATGACGTAACCCGCGATGTGGATGTAATTGAGGAAATACTCCGCGTTTACGGCTACAATAATATAGAATTCACCCAAAAATTGAGTGCTTCCATTTCTGCCGTGCTTCCTGGCGAAGACTATGCGGTACAAAATAAAATTGCACTTCAACTAACGGGACTCGGGTTTAATGAAATGCTCAACAACTCACTCACTACTCCAAATTACAATACATTGAGTGAAAACATTAAAGAGAATTTCTTTGTAAAAATGCTTAACCCCTTAAGCCACGACCTTTCCGTATTGCGCCAGTCTATGCTATTTTCAGGTTTAGAGACCATAGCATTTAACAGCAATAGAAAAAACAGCGATTTAAAGCTCTTTGAATTCGGTAAAACCTACCACAACTTCCCCGGAGGCCGAACTGAGGTAAAACACCTTACCCTATTTATTACAGGCCTAAAAAACCGAGGAAATTGGGCATCACCAGATGCAAAAAGTGATTTCTTCTTCGGAAAAGGTACTGTAAATGGACTTATGGAAAGGCTGGGACTTAGCGGTTACACCGAAGAACCTCTTGAAAACGATATTTTTTCTGAAGGAATTGCCTTTAAAAGAAACAAAGAAATTATTGTTGAATTTGGAATTGTAAAGCCTAAAATTGCAAAAGAATTGGACGTAGATGCCGAAGTTTTCTATGCAGATTTTAACTGGGATGCCGTACTGAAACAAATTCCGCTTAAAAACTTTAAGCTGAACCCTATTGCTAAATTTCAAGCAGTAGAACGTGATTTCGCCCTGTTGTTAGACGATTCGGTAACTTTTGGTGCGCTACGGGATGCGGCAATGAAAACCGATAAAAAGTTTCTGAAATCGGTTACATTATTTGATGTTTACAAAGGAAAAAACCTTCCGGAAGGGAAGAAAAGCTACGCCCTGCACTTTACAATCCAAGACAATACAAAAACTCTTACCGATAAACAAGTGGATAAAATAATGAAGAAGCTACAGCAAAAGTTTGAAACCGAATTTGGAGCTGAACTTCGTTAAAAGTTTTATTACACATAAAAAAACAGTGGCTTTTTAAGTCACTGTTTTTTTTTAGAAGGAATTTTTATTTCAGTTCATTATTCTTCCGAATGCGGAAAAACAAGGCCTTCAACAATATGAAAGAAACCATTTTTATGGTAAAAATCGGAAGCAATAATCCTGGCGGTACGTTTTTCAGAATCTATAAGCTGTAACACTCCATTCACTTCCTTCACTTCAAGTTTCTCGCCCGCCAATGTGGCTAAAAATACCGAACCGTTATTTTTCTTTAAAGCAGCTTTTAAACTATAACTATCCAATCTTCCAGGAACCGATAGATATTTTATCATAGCCTCTGTAAGCTTCGAATTTCCTAAAATAGAATCCCGACTCTTTTTCGGAAGCTCCATAAAAGCAGCATCAGTCATTGCAAAAACCGTTATCATTTCTTCCTTATCAAGAGTCTGTTGTAAGGCTTTATTCTTCAAAATCCCTGATAAGATAGTAAATTGAGGTGCTTCTTCAATATTTTCTAAAATAGTTTTGGACGAAGTAAAATCATTGTCTTTCCACGCTGCTGTTACCTCTTTATGATCTTTTGAAAGGTATTTCTGGGCAGTAACCTGAACGCTAAGAAATGTAATAAAAACTAGTAAAAGTGCATTTTTAAATTTCATATAAAAAGTATTTGAAGTTGTAAATATAACAAATGCGAAGCCAAAAAATTAGTTATAGCACCAATGCTATCATTAATTGGCAAAACATTAAAACCTCTAAAATCTTGTTTTATTTCTTGTTACTGTGTAAATTTATATCTCCAAAAAATTTACGGCTATGTTTTCTAGAACAAATATTGAAGATAAACTTGAAGAATATCGTGAAAACCGTATTGATTCACAGGATATTATGAATGAAGTGGAAAAAGTCTTCTTAGAAAACGAAAATGCCCGTACGGCAATATCCGCTAAGCTAATCAAAAAACCTTCAGAAGTTGAAAACAACTTTAATTTCAATTTACTCCAATCTGAACACATTTTTCATATAGATGACATACAAGGCCTCTGTATAAATTATCGCCTTCGTTTTTTAGATTCTCATTACTTTAAAGGCGATTTTCCCGAAGAAGCTATTTCTGAAATTAGAAATCTTGAAAAAACCCATGATACGGTTTTAGATAATTTTAAAATTATTGCCCCAGCAAAACTCCTAAAGCTCGAAAACGCTGATGATCCGTTGCTTTTTGCTCCAATGGGAAATGGGTATTATTACCTTATTCACAAATGGGGAAAAGACCTGCATCCTTTTAGAAAATTATTGATGTGGCCCTATAAAAGCCTAGATAATTTGGTTTTTATGGTAGCGTTGTTGAGCATATTTCTCACAGCCATCACCCCTATTTACTTGCTTACCCCAAATCCTGGCATTGGCGAATATTTATTTTTAGCCTTTTTCATTTTTATCGGAATGGGTGGTATGGTTATTCTCTATGGCTTTTCAAAAGGTAAAAACTTCAATGGGGCCATTTGGAAAAGCAAATATTACAATGCTTAAATCCTGTTTTAGATTAAAAAGACTAAGCAAAACAAATTTCCAGCAAAGTTCTTTAAAGCAGAATTAGTTTCTCCGCTTAAAAAGACAAACTTTAACATAATTACCTTAGATAAATTTATTTTTCTCACAGAATTTCCTGCTATCATTTCTGTAGCAAAAAACAGCGTTAACAGCCTTTATGCTTTCATTAATAATTAAAAGATTTAAACATCTTTATGTTTTTAACGTTTTATTAACCTGTCCTTTATTTAGAGCGAAAAAAGTAATTTTAAACAAAACCTTCGTAAACCCTTGTTTTTATTGGCTTCACAGCGATTAAAAGAAGTATTTGATTATTGTTTGTTTATACAACTGATGTTTAATACATTGCGCGGAATACTAATTTTAACAAATTTATAACAATGAAAAGAGTTACCCTAATTCTATCCTTGTTCATTATCTGCTGTAGTTGGCACGGAAATGCACAAGTATTAAACGAAAGTTTTGACAATCCAACTTTCCCCTCAGGTTGGACCAACGAGTACGTTAACAAAACCGAAGACTGGAATATCGTTACAGGAAACCCGTTTGGCGCCACGCCTCACTCAGATCCCTACATGGCCGAATTTAGACATTCAAATTTCGGCGCTGTTACCAAAATGGTAACACCCTCATTAGACTTAAGCGCGGTAAACAATCCTCAACTTAATTTTTTCCTACTCAACTTACAAGTGGGTGTGGTGGACGACTTGCGCGTTTACTACAAAACCAGTGCTTCTGGTGCTTGGACCCAAATTGGCGCAAATTATAACTATGCCCATAATGAATGGACAGAAATAACTCTAAACCTTCCAAACAAATCTGCCGATTACTACATTGCCTTTGAAGGTACCTTCAATTTTGGTGGCGGTGTTGGGATAGACGATGTAACGGTTGCTGCCGGACCAACTTGTTTGGCACCCACCAATTTAAACGCTACAAACCGTACCACTACTTCGGCTTACCTAGAATGGGTTGAGCCAGGTACTGCTACAACTTGGAATATTGAATACGGACCTACAGGTTTTACGCCAGGAACAGGAACAATGGTTACTGATACCGATGGAACCCTAGGAGAAAACATTACAGGCTTATCTGCCAGCACTAGCTATGATTTTTATGTAAATGCCGACTGTGGCAGTGGCGATATTAGTGCCTGGGCAGGCCCCAAGCAGTTTACTACAACCTGCACCCCAGTTGCTTCCTTTCCCTGGACGGAAGATTTTGAAGGTGTTACCTCTCCAGATGTTCCTGAATGCTGGGCTGTGGTAGATAATAATGACGACGCCCGCACTTTTGAATCAGACGAAGGTTTTGGTGTAAATGAATCTTTCGCCGTTGGAATGTACACAGACTTTAACAACGGGAACAATGATGACTATTTAATACTACCTCCATTGAACTTAGATGGAAATCAAATGCTGACCTTTTACACTTTGTTGTTGAATGAAGAACAGCCAGACGAATTTGAAGTATTGTTATCTACCACCGAAAATGATATTGAGGATTTTACAACTGTAATTCTTGACCCTACTACGGTAAACACCGCTGGACCCAATGAAGTAAATATTGATTTATCATCCTATAGCGGAGTTGTACATATTGCAGTACACATCCCGAATAGCAGTACCGATGGTTACTACATTTATTTTGATGATTTTTCAGTAACAGATGTAGTCCTGTCATGTCTTCCGGTAACCGATTTAACAGCAACTCCCCTTGGAGATGGTTCTGTTGAAGTAGCTTGGACGCCCGGAGACAGTGAAACAGAATGGGAACTTGAATATGGTGCCCCAGGATTTACACCAGGCACTGGAACAACAGTTAACGTAACTGGTGCACCAGAGCAAACATTAACCGGCTTAGACCCTAACAGAAACTTCGAGCTTTATGTAACCGCTATTTGTGGCACTGGAGACGAAAGTACACCTACAGGACCTGTTGCATTTAGAACTATCGATGCAAGCGGATGTGGACAATCACAGGCTAGCAATAACTTTGAAGGCGCATACGTAATCAATCCAGACTCTGGATATAAAATTGCAGACGACTTTATTATATCTGCCAGTACCACAAACTTTTCACTAGAAACCGTTGTAGCAAACTTGGTTGCCGCTGGTGGCATAACCACCGCAGACATCATTTTTTACGAGGATAACAATGGGATACCCGGAACTCAAATTGGCACGACAATCTCAAATATAACCCCTACATCGCAAGGTTTAATTGGCATGTATGATGGTATAGAAGCTTGGGAGGTAGTATTAGACCTACCTACCGCTGTTGATTTTACAAATGGCCCGAACAACGAACCCGCTACATATTGGATACAAATAAGTGCAATATCAAATGGTGGTTCTCCAGTAGGTATTGAAATGACCAGTGCAAACCATATTGGCAACTATGCACTAATTAGATATGAAAACGAACCATGGATGGTAAACCCGGGTGGATTTGACGCAGTTTTCAGCGTAGAAGGTACTTGTACGCTTGTAGATTGTCCTGAGCCAACTAACCTAACCGCTAGCGACATTACCGAAAATTCAGCTAAAATCACTTGGAATCCAGGTGGAACCGAAACGGAATGGGAAATTGAATACGGCCCAGCTGGTTTCGACCTTGGTACCGGTACTGTTATTACGGACGACGACGGTACTGCAGGAGAAACCATTTCTGGTTTAAATGCTGCTACATATTATGAGTACTATGTTACTCCATTATGTGCCTCCGGAGACCCTTTTCCTGCTGGACCAAAAGGGTTTAGCACACTTTGTGGCAACACTATAAACAGCTTCCCTTTTGAGGAATCTTTTGAAAATACTTCAGGTACTAGAGATTGCTGGACGAATGAGTATGTAGCTGGTGAGCCAACAGACTGGAAGTACATTACCACAAACGGAAACAACTCTATTACACCAAGAACAGGAGAGCTCATGGCACAATTTAAAATTGAGTCAACAACTGAAATCACCAAATTGGTGTCTCCTGCAATGGATTTAACTTCTTTGACCACTCCTCAACTTACTTTCTATTTCGCAAATACAGAGTGGATTGGTGACGTTGACGAACTTAGAGTTTATTATAAAACAAGCGCAGGAGGTTCTTGGTCTCAAATTGGAGATAGCTACACCTCTGAACATACCGTATGGACACAGGTTATTTTAGACCTTCCAAACCCAAGTGATGACTATTATATTGCTTTTGAAGGAAAGTCAAATTTTGCAAGAGGAGTAGATGTTGACGATGTTATGGTTGCCGAAGCACCAACTTGTATGCAACCCATGAACCTTACGGCACATCACATGACGCAAGATTCCGTAGAACTTTCTTGGGATGAAGTTGCAGGTGCAAACAATGGTTATGAGTGGTTTATTTTTGATTACGAAGCCGATCCAACAACCTCCAGCCCAGTGACTACTGGAACAACAACGCAAGGCACAACTTCTGTTGATGTTACAGGTTTAGACGCATACACTATTTACGATTTCTACGTAAAAGCCGATTGTGGTAGCGACGGAATGAGTTTCTTGGCAGGACCTACCACCTTTAAAACGGCGGTTATCCCTCCTAATTGTGGTGATTTCTTTTTCGATACAGGCGGAGATACTGGCAATTATGGAAACGAAGAACACGTTACCACAATAATTTTACCAGACAACCCGAACGAAGCTGTAACGGTTACCTTTTTCATGTTTGACGTTGATTTTGGATGGGATGTACTTTATGTGCACAACGGACCAGACGCTACCTACCCATTGATAGATAGCGGAAACGACCCTACCCCTAACTTCCCAGGAGGTGGATATTATGGCCAGACTAACCCTGGACCATTTACCTCTACGCATTCCTCAGGAGCCTTGACTTTTGTATTTAGAAGTGATTTCCAAGTAACTCGTGCCGGTTGGGAGGCAGACATCGTTTGCAACCCGTTAAGTGTAGAAGATCAAGCTTTTGAAAGCTTTACGTATTATCCAAACCCTGTTGAAAACAATTTGACCTTAAGTGCAGCAAATGAAATTCAATCTGTAGGTGTTTTCAACCTTTTAGGCCAAGAAGTTATGACCCTAACGCCAAATGCCACTACCCCAAACCTTGATTTGGGTAATTTGCAGACGGGTACGTATTTAATGAAAGTAACAATTGATAACAATGAAAAAACGTTTAGAATCTTAAAAAAGTAATCTAAACTTTAATTTTTCAGTGTTACTAGTAATAGAACCATCCTTAATCTTGAGGATGGTTCTTTTTTTATAGCAATATTTAAAAACGCATACCCAATTAATAGCATCTTGTTTTGGTGACAATTAGATATTTCAAAACAAATCAAAAAGTAGTGTTCTCAATTTTTATGAAACTTTTCACAGCCAACCAAGCCCTAAAGTTAAAAATAAGTTAGTACTTTAGTATTCGAACCAATACAAACAAATCATGTCTGACAATAAAGAAGAAACAGTCCGCATTTATACCGGCTCCGATATCTTGGCAGAAGCCCTAGTGGGAAGATTAAAGGAAGCAGGTATCACCCCAATACTCAGGGACGACCAGCAGAGTGGCGTTATGTTTGGCTCCGGAAATAAATTTGATGACCAAGTGCGAATATTTGTACGTCAAGATGAACTGGCAATTGCAAAACCCATTGCAGAAGCATTTAAAAAAGAAACAAGGAAATAATTATGTCTAAAACAACACGAATTTACACCGGACCAACCTTAGTTGCAAAAGGATTGGTTGCTAGGTTAAATGAAATAGGTATAAGCCCCATTGAAAGAAACGACCACGACAGCAGTTTGAGAGCCGGTTTTACAATGAGTATTGCCAATCAGACCATGGTTTTTGTCAGAAATGACGAAGTGGAAAAAGCCCAAGCCACCATCGATGAATTTTTAGCCGAAATTGGAGAGTGAATCGTGTTTAATATTGATTGCCCAACAATTGAATTGGCCGTAACCGTTAATCATCCAGAAATAGGTTGTCAGTTCATAAGCCGATGAACTGAAACCCTAAAATTTAAACTTTATTAAGCTTCTACGGCATACATTTTATCGCGTAGCTCCTTAACCTTCTTATCGCCCATATATTCATCAAAATTCATATATCGATCTATCGCTCCTTTAGGAGTAAGCTCGATGATACGCGTACCAACTGTTCTGGCAAACTCGTGATCGTGAGTAGTGAGTAAAACAGTACCCTTAAAGTTTTTAAGCGAATTGTTAAATGCCGTAATCGATTCTAAATCTAAATGGTTTGTAGGCTCATCTAGCATCAGAACGTTCGCGCGCTGCATCATCATGCGGCTTAACATACAACGTACTTTTTCACCCCCAGAGAGCACATTGCTTTTCTTTAGTGCTTCTTCGCCACTGAATAACATTTTCCCCAGGAAACCACGAAGAAAGACCTCTTCCCGCTCCTCTTCCGTTTTTGCGTATTGACGTAACCAATCTACAAGGGAAAGATCATTCTTAAAAAACGCCTCATTATCTAAGGGAAGGTAACTTTGATTGGTTGTTATTCCCCATTGAAAAGAACCGCTATCCGGTTTAATCTGGTCATTCAATATTTCATAAAAAGCAGTAGCTGCTCTTGAATCTTTTGAGTAGATAACCACTTTATCACCTTTTGCCAAGTTGACATCAACATTTTTAAACAGAATTTCACCTTCAATTGAAGCAGAAAGATTTTCTACATTTAAAATTTGATCACCTGCTTCGCGCTCCCGTTCAAAAATAATTGCTGGATAACGACGGCTGGAAGGTCTAATTTCTTCAATATTGAGTTTATCAATCATTTTCTTACGCGAGGTGGCTTGTTTACTCTTGGCAACGTTAGCACTAAAACGCATGATAAATTCCTGCAACTCCTTCTTTTTCTCTTCTGCTTTTTTGTTTTGCTGTGCACGTTGACGGGCAGCCAATTGACTACTTTCGTACCAAAACGTATAATTTCCGCTATAATGGTTTATTTTTCCAAAGTCAATATCACTAATATGCGTACAAACAGAATCTAAAAAGTGACGGTCGTGCGAAACTACAATCACACAGTTTTCATAATTCGCAAGGAAATTTTCAAGCCAATTGATGGTTTCGTAATCCAAATCGTTGGTAGGCTCATCCATAATAAGCACGTCTGGACTTCCAAAAAGCGCCTGAGCCAAAAGCACTCTAACTTTTTGTTTTCCATCCAAGTCTTTCATTAAGGTATAATGCAGACTTTCATCAATACCAAGGTTTGATAGCATGGCGGCGGCATCACTCTCGGCGTTCCAACCGTTCATTTCTTCAAAAGTAACTTGAAGTTCACCAATTTTCTCGGCATTCTCATCGCTATAATCTTCGTAAAGTTTATCGATCTGGGTTTTAATGGCGAACAACTCTTTATTACCACGCATAACGGTTTCCAACACCATGAAATCATCATAAGCGTTGTGGTTTTGTTCAAGCACAGACATTCGCTTGCCTTTTTCCAGATGAACATGACCCGAAGTAGGTTCTTGTTTTCCAGAAATGATTTTCAGAAAAGTAGATTTTCCGGCGCCATTGGCCCCGATAACCCCGTAAATATTTCCTGTAGTGAACTGCGTGCTCACTTCATCAAAAAGTATTCTTTTACCGAATTGTACCGAAAGATTAGAAACTGAAAGCATGATTTTTTATATTTTGCGCAAAAGTAGGCAAATAAGAGACACGCTGAAAAGATTAACGTTTTAAATACCCTTTTAACCATCATTTAACAGTAACTACTCGTGAGGTAAGATACATTTGTCTATCCATTTTAACGCAGGTGTAATTGTTTAAAAAACTACTTCTACTAGTACTGTTTACCACTATACTCTCTTGTAAGAGCGAGGGAGACGTGGATGCAAAAACCACCTATATAAGTGGTCAGATAGTAAACCCTACCTGCGACTATATTGTTTTTTTAAATGGTAATAAATTACAAGATACCGTTTCATTAGACGCTAAAAATTTCTTCCATTATAAAACAGATAAAATCACTCCCGGCCTTTATGCCTTAAAACATAATGAGACCCAAGTTTTTTATATTCAACCAGGAGACAGTTTACTACTTCATCTCAATACAATAGATTTTGACGAATCGCTTGCTTACTCGGGGAAAGGAGCCGCAAAGAACAACCTGTTAATGCACCTGTTTTTGGAAAACACAACAGAGAATCAAAACCTAGCCCGTTGGTACGATTTATCGCCCACAGACTTTGAGACCAAGATAGATTCGTTAAAAGCATTAAAGGTTTCGGAATACGAAACATTTATTGAAAACAATGATGCCACTGAAGACTTTAAAAAGGTAGCCCTTGCCAGCATTAATTACGACTACTATTCAAAAAAAGAAATGTATGCAGCCGGTAATCTATACAAGTTAATTGAAATACCCCCAGCATTTTTTAAGTATAGAGACAACATCAACTTTAACTTAGATAATCTAAGATTCTATTACCCGTATTACCGTTTTTTAAACCGATACTTTAATGGTATTGTTTGTTCTGAATATGATGATAAGTCAGATATTGACAGGCAATCCTTTAAATATAATCATAGAAAGGTTGAATTAATAGACAGTGCGATAAGCTCGGTTGCTATCAAAAATAGCTTGTTATTTAGCAATGGGTTATGGTATATGCGAAATGCGAAAAATGCAGATGAAGAAAAACGCTTTTATGAGACTTTTTCAAAGCTGAGTACCGATAAAGAACAGATTGAGAAGCTTAGAAAGCTATTAGATATTTCGATTAAGCTCACGCCTGGAAACACAATTCCGAATGTAGCCGTTATAAATACTGATAACGTTGTAAAAAACCTGGAGCAGATTATTGAGGCTCCCACAGTTGTTTACTTCTGGACCAATCGATTTACCGCCCAGTCCAAAAACTTACACAATCGAGCAGCTGAATTGAAATCGAAATATCCAGAATATCGATTTATCGGGATTAATGTGGATTCCCATTTTAAAGATTGGCGAAAAATAGTAGAAAAAAGAAACTACGACACCGATGAGGAATTTCAGCTTGAAAATATAACCAATGCACAACAGCATCTTATCTTGAAACCAATGAACAAGGCGCTTATTTTAGATAAAAATGCGGTTATTCTTGAAGGCAAGACAAACATGTTCAACATGAACTTTGAGGAGTTGCTTTTGGGTTACTTAAATCAATAAGCTTCCTACCTAAGCAGGTTGACCTACCATATATACATAAAAGCGTTCGCAATGCTTACGCATTCCGAACGCTAGAACAGATTTCCTTTTAATTTCCTTTTTTATAATCTTCCAAAAACTTCATTAAGCCAATATCTGTCAATGGATGTTTTAACAGACCTTCAATAGAAGACAGTGGCCCCGTCATTACATCGGCTCCAATTTTCGCACAGTTTATAACATGCATGGTGTGGCGGACAGAAGCGGCGAGAATTTCAGTTTCAAAACCATAGTTGTCGTAGATATGACGGATATCAGCAATTAACTCTAGGCCATCGGTTGAAATATCATCTAACCTCCCAATAAATGGAGACACGTAAGTAGCTCCAGCCTTTGCAGCCAATAAAGCTTGCCCTGCTGAAAAAACCAAGGTGCAGTTGGTGCGGATATCATGGTCTGTAAAATACTTGAGTGCTTTTACACCTTCTTTTATCATTGGTATTTTAACTACAATTTGATCATGTAACTCGGCTAGCGCCTCGCCTTCCTTGACCATTCCTTCAAAATCTGTTGCAATAACCTCAGCCGATACGTCGCCATCTACAATGTTGCAGATATCTACATAATGCTTTAAGATATTGTTTTTACCCGTGATCCCTTCTTTTGCCATCAGGGATGGATTGGTAGTTACACCATCCAAAACACCTAGAGCTTGGGCTTCCTTAATTTGATCTAGGTTTGCGGTATCTATAAAAAATTTCATCTATCTATTTTGTTTTTATTAATTAAGTGTACTTGTTTATAAAAATAAGCTTTTTTACTTGGTTTTTTTAGACGCTATAGCCAAGTAAATTCACTTCTAAAGATTCATCCTAAAATTCTTACTAAAATAATAAAGATTAGGTTGATTACAGCTAAAACAGGTAGCAATCAATATAAAATTAGCGGAGATAATCCCACTTAGGAGGCCAAATTTAAAAGTTCAAGGTTATCACTTTAATCCGTAATGCTTCAAAAGCATGCGCTCATAAACCCTGTCTGGTAAAATTCGTTTTAAAACTATTGAAAATTTTTGTAACGACGACCCTACTTTATAATGAATTCGCGGATTTTCAGTTTCAATTATTTTATGAACTACCTTAGCCATTTCCATCGGGTCATTACCATTATCAACGTGTTCATTCATGGTTTGCAAAGTATTGCCGTAGTCTTTTTTATAAGGTGAATTTTCCAAGACTGGTGCGTGATAACGCCCTGCAGCAATATTGGTTGCAAAGTCGCCTGGGGCAACATTCGTCATTTTAATGCCAAATTGCAGCGTTTCCATCCGTAGTGCCTCTATGGCAATTTCAAGCGAAGCCTTTGTGGCCGAATAAATGCCTCGGTACGGAAGCCCCATATATCCGGCAATAGAGGTAATATTCAAAATATGGCCAAAGCCTTGTTTCCGCATCTGCGGAAGCACTGCTTTTATCACATTTATTGGCCCGTGAAAATTAGTTTGAAAGGCTTCTTTAATTGCCTTTTCTGGAGTTTCTTCAATAGGCCCTGTAATCCCAACACCCGCATTGTTAATTACCACATCAATTTTTTGAGATTTCTCTAAAATTTCCGCAACAACATCGGCAATGGCACCAGTGTCATTCACATCCATTTTTAAAATAGGAAATGCTGAATTAGTGACGTTCTGTGGATTTCTGCTGGTTCCATAGACCTGGTAGTCTCGTTCGGTAAGATATTCGCCAATGGCTTTACCTATTCCCGAAGAACCACCCGTAATGAGTACTACTTTTGGCATAAAAGAATAATGAAAAGCAAAGGTGCATTTATGCCGTCAGTTTTCCAAGTAGTTTTTTAAAAAAGAAATTGACAGCCTATTAAAGACCTCTAAACTTCAAACACCTATTTATTTGATTATAGGCTATTTAAAATACTCTAAACCGTTGCATTTTACAGCAACCTAATAAAGAAATTCATCAAATTTACAACATTATGCCCAAGGGTTGGAAAAATGAGGTTTCCAGAAAATTTTCGTAAAAACCCTAAACTCAAAGAAGTAATTAAGGTTATATAAGCTATCGTTATATAATCAACCTTTATTTCCATTGTTTCGGTTAAGACGACCCCATGAACCATTGCAAATGTGAACGTAACTATTACAAACCCCCAACCAAATAGTATTCCTTTTATCTTTTTAGAAGGAACAAATGCCTTGCTTAAAATCCATAACAAGATGCCCCGATAGACTATTTCCTCCGAAAATCCGGGCATTGTAGCTTGAAACATAAATTGTTCTAAATTGAATTCGCCGCCCTTTGGAAATACAATCATTTTAAAAATAAAATCGAACAGTAAAAACCCGAGGAAGACTAAAATTCCAAGTTTTAAAGTTTGTTTATTGAATCTTGTTGTAAAACCAATATCCTTTCGAATTTGCTTTTTATGATATAAAACAAAAACTAGAGCCAAGATTAAAGCTAAAAAGGCACCGCTCCAATTCCAATCTAAACCCAGAAAATCTAATTCAATATACTTACTACCAACTATACGCAAATAGGAATCCGCTAAAAAATATGCGCCAAAAATTAAAAGGTATTTCGGATTCGTTGTTTTTGAGAAAATCTGCGCTATAATTAATAAGGGTAGAATAATTGCGAGATGTAGTAACGGCGTCCATAATAGCATAGCATTTAGCTTTTCTGTTCTATTATTAAAACGATTTAGTTTGATTTTTGTTACAATGGAAGCTTATTGTAAAACTATGCAGAAGATGTAGTGAAAGTGCCGTGTATCAAACCGTAAAAAGGAAACTTTATTGCACAAAAAATGGCAAGCTACCTACATCACACCGCTACGACCATTTACCTTTGCTGCGTTCCCGCCCTGGAGGATTCAACAGGAGCTGGTTGTGTAGGACTTGCCACTGCAAAGATAAGGCTTTTTACAATTTTTACAAGTATTTTTACGTTTCAATTTTAATAAATATCTTGCAGCAATCAAATAACAAATCATGAAAACGTATAAGGCTTTAGCTACTACCCTATTAGTACTTTTAATGGGTAGCTGCGGAAACAATTCCACCAAGAAAAATGATGACTTTTCACTCGAAATTTCAAATAAACAAAAGTCTTATACCACAAAAGACGTTCTTTCAATCAGCTTGATCAATAAAAAAAGTATGACAGTTGATTCTGTCGTTTACTTTCTTAACAATAAAAGAGTAGCCGCCAAAGACAATAAACTAGAGCTTTCTGGTCAAAAACTTGGGGAGAAAAAACTAAAAGCAAAAGTGTATAGCGATGGCGATGAATACGAAGCCGATAAATCTATAATAATACTGTCGTCCATTAAGCCGAAGCTTTACACCTATAAGATTATTGAAACTTATCCGCACGATATTAACGCCTATACCCAAGGGCTGGAGTTTGAAAATGACACCTTATACGAAAGCACCGGGCAGTATAGAAGTTCCACCCTTCGAAAAACCGATTATAAAACGGGTAAAGTTTTAAAGAAGGTAAAACTAAGTGATCAATATTTTGGTGAAGGCCTAACAATTCTAAACAACAAGATCTACCAACTTACTTGGCGCGAAAACACAGGGTTTATTTATAATTTGGAAACCATGGAACAAACTGGAACCTTTGTATATGGTGAAAGTAAGGAAGGTTGGGGCCTGTGCCACGATACCGAAAACAATATTTACAAAAGTGATGGTACCGACAGAATTTACACCTTAAATCCAAACACCCTTGCCGAAAAAGACTATATAGAAATCTTTACAAATACCAGTAAGATAAGTAGCGTAAATGAACTGGAGTGGGTTGAAGGAAAAATCTATGCCAATGTGTATCAACAAGGCTCCATAGCCATAATTGATCCTAAAAACGGTGCCGTAGAAGGCGTAATAGACCTAACCGATTTAAAAGATAAGGTTACCCAACACCCAAAGCTAGACGTCCTTAATGGTATAGCCTACAATGGTGAGCCAAACGTTCTTTATATAACAGGGAAAAACTGGGATAAGCTTTTTAAAATTGAAATAATCCAGAAATAGAGAACACATTTAAAGGAAATTTAGGCAGTGATTTTTTTTAAACTATATTTTAGCCCACATAGCATCACCAAACAACTAAAACTATTCTATTCGGCTCCTAGCTAGTGAAGAAATCTGCTGATACAGCTTCTGCTAAAAACTTCTTTCCTCTTTACAATAATAAGCTTCATAAAAAGTTATATTTTTACCAAAATTATTCTTGAATGAGGTATTTATACGCATTGGCGGTTTTGTGCTGCTTAGTATTATGGAGCTCTTGCCGCAACGATTTTGAAACAGTCGCCAGCACTGGAGACCTTCAGTTTTCAAAAGACACGGTTTATCTAGACACGGTATTTACTAATATTGGTTCCAGCACCTACAATCTTAAGGTCTATAACCGAAGCGATGAAGACATTAATATTCCGTCCGTTCGCTTAGGTCAAGGTGAAAGTTCCAACTATCGGCTTAATGTAGATGGAGTTCCTGGCAAAGTTCTTGAAAACGTACAAATTCTAGCCAAAGACAGTATTTTTGTTTTTATTGAAACCACGCTAGACATCAATAACATGCCTACCAATGCCAAGGATTTTCTATATACCGACAAGCTCCTTTTTGATACTGGCGGCAACGAACAAAGCGTAGAGTTGGTTACTTTGGTAAAAGATGCCGTATTTCTATACCCCGAAAAATATGCTGACGGCACCATTGAAACACTTACTTTAGGCGAAGGTGATGATGCCACAGAAATTGAAGGCTTTTTCTTGGAAGATGACGAACTTACTTTTACCAACGAAAAACCCTACGTAATCTATGGTTTTGCTGCTGTTCCGAGTAATAAAACACTTACCGTAGAGGCTGGAGCAAGAGTACATTTCCACAATTCAAGCGGAATTATTGTTGCACAAAACGGAACTATAAAAACTAACGGCGATTATAGCACAGACCCTGAAGCTATGGAGAACGAAGTTATCTTTCAAGGCGATCGTTTAGAACCCAGCTTTGCCAACATTCCAGGGCAATGGGGTTTTATATGGCTAACCCAAGGCAGCGTAAACAATGAGTTTAACCACACTACAATAAAAAATGGCACACTTGGTGTTTTAGTTGATAACAGCCCGTTAAAGCTTAAAAACACACAAATTTACAACAGTACAAATGTTGGCTTACTCTCCAGAACTGGGTTTATTGAAGCCGAAAACACGGTTATTAACAACAGCGGACAAACCGCTCTGGCCATCCAACTTGGGGGCAGCTATGAGTTTAAACACTGTACATTTGCCAACTATTGGACGGGTGGGTTTAGATCGTTCCCTACGGTTTCTATTGAGAACACTTTTGAAACTGAGAATGAGCTCCTTGTAGCCGATCTTATTAAAGCAGATTTTACAAACTGTATTATCTACGGAAACGAGCGCCGTGAACTTTCATTGTTTAGAAATGAAGGAGCCGCCTTCAATTTTAAGATTGAAAACACCTTAGTTCGCTTTGAAGACCCTACGGGCGAATTTGCCGATAACCCGTTGTATGATTTCTCAAATCCAGCATTATACCCACAGACCCAGTTTAATTTAGATCCTGTTTTTCAAAACACCGAAAAAAATAATTTCAATATTGAATTTGGAGAATCAGGAGCCGATGGCCTAGGAAAACCTGGCGTTGGACCGTCACGAGATTTAAATGGGACGCAAAGAAGCAACCAACCCGATGCCGGCGCGTATGAAGCAACGGTCTTTCCGGAAGATTAAAAAATAATCATTAAGTGTCTGACAAAGACTTAAGATACTAGGACAAGTTTAGCAACCACCGCTTCGTATTCGTAAGACTTACGACTAGAATTGTAATAGCTTGAAATTAAGTTAATTTCATTTTATATGCTTTCAAAATGTTTCTAGTTAATTAGAAGCTCAATAGCAAGATGTCATTTTTTAAGACACTCTAAAAGTGTACTATTATTGAAACAAGTAGGTTTTAAATTACTTTATTAAGACACCAACAAAAAACCCGTCACATATGGACGGGTTTTTTATTCGGTTTAGTCTATCGGGGAAGGTTTTAATTAGGTTGCAGCCATTTCAGTTTTAATCTAGAATTTTTTTGCTCCACCGGTTGCATAACCAAGGTATCGCCGTTAAAATAAAACCTTCTTTCAGCAGTCAAGCCAAATTCAGAGGGATTGGAATGCGACACTTTAAAATGCGAAACAATACTATCTTTTTCAGAAACCTTATAGCTCCCCATATAGTAATACGACTTGGTGATGTGCTTTAAAGCCTCCAAGGGAATAGAATCGTTAAAATTCGGGAATTCAACTCCAGCTTTTTCATATCCCTTTTCATACAGATGAAGCGTTACGTAGCCTTTTTGGCTGTATAGCAAATACCCATCCATACCACCCTTATAATCACTCCAAGTGTTTAAAGTGGTATCCCGCACCTTCATGCTTTCCAACTTCCAAAGCCCTGTGATTTGCTTATCGGTTGAATCTTTTTCCTGACAAGCAGAAAGCAAAACGAAAATTGCTAAACCAGCTATAGTTTTAAATCTATTCATTTTTATAAAAATTGTTTGTGGGTAGCAGCCTGTACGCAATACAGATTTTGATAGGTAAGCACTTGTCTCATGGCGCGCAGGGAAACGATATTTTTGAATGTTATTAAAAAACCTATGCAAGCTTTTGATTATACCTACAAGGAGATTACTTCGCTATACTTGCGACGACTCCTTGTAGGAAAACCATATTTACATTTAATAATCTACTCTACCTTCCTTAGTTTCCCATTTTTTAAAAACCTTTCGGCCTTCTTCCCTATCTAGATTGATGAACTTTACGTTTCGGTCTTCAATATTTTTATCGATTTCGTCGTAAATAAAGTGATCGTCAAAACCAATTTCGGCAGCATCTTCTTTTGTGCAAGCGTAGTAAACTGCTTTTGGACGCGCCCAGTAAATAGCTCCTAAACACATTGGGCAAGGTTCGCAGGAAGTGTAAATAATACAGTCGTCCAACTGAAAAGAACCCAGCTTCTCACAGGCTTTTCTAATGGCTACAACTTCGGCATGAGCCGTGGGATCGTTACTGGAGGTAACTGCATTATAGCCTTCAGCAATAATCTCACCATTTTTCACTACAACCGCACCAAATGGACCACCTGATTGGGCATCCATTCCCTGTTCTGAAAGTTGTATAGCACGTTTTATAAATTGTTTGTCTTTTTCGGTACTCATTTTTTTATAATTTTAATTTGAAAATAATACTAATTCTTCCCCATCTTCATAGGTGTAAATTCCACTTTCTGAAAGGCCCAGCTTTTTTAAGAGCTTTATGGAGCCCTTGTTGTTTGGCAACGTAAAACCAAGAACCTTTTGAATTCCTAGTTCTTCCGAAGCATATTTCATAACAGCATTGGCAGCCTCAAAGGCATATCCTTTGCTAAAAAACGCTGGCAAAAAAGCAAAACCAACATCGGGATGGTTTAAGTCTGTTCTTTTGTAAAACCCAGCAGACCCGATTGGAGTTCCATCTTTTAACGACACCAAATAAGGGCCAAAACCGTGTTGACTGTAGCTTGGTAGATAATTCTTTAGCAAATAGGCTTCAGCTTCTTGAACAGTTTTAATATTTCTATCACCAATATTCTTAAGCCAGCCTTCGCTATTCATCAATTTGTAAATAAAAGCTGCATCGTTACGGGTGTATTTTGTTATAGTCAGTCGTTCTGTTTCTAAATTCATCTTGTAATAGAATGAAGTAATATTTAGGAAGGTCAAAGGTAAATAATAGAACCTTGCCTAAAATGGCAAAAATCAAAACCTTTAAGCTGATAACATAAAAAAACCTCCAGCCGCTTAACTGAAGGTTTTTTTAAGACTTGATTAGCGAAGTGATCTACATTTTAAAAAGCGGTAGGCCAGACATCATTTCATTTACTTGTTTCGCTATGTTTTGGAGTTTAGCGTCGTCATCGTGGTTTTCAAGAACTGCATCAACCAGGTCAACTATCTTTTCCATATCTTTTTCCTTCAAGCCACGGGTTGTAACAGCGGCTGTACCTACACGAATTCCGCTGGTTACAAACGGCGAGCGATCATCAAAAGGCACCATGTTTTTATTTACGGTAATATCTGCCTTCCCCAATGCTTCCTCAGCTTCCTTTCCGGAAAGATTTTTATTGCGAAGATCAATAAGCATTACATGAGTGTCTGTTCCGCCAGAAACCACATCGTATCCTTTCTCCATAAAATGCTTCGCCATTAGTTCGGTATTCTTTTTCACCTGAACCATATAATGTAAAAACTCATCTGTAAGCGCTTCACCAAAGGCAACAGCTTTAGCGGCAATTACATGCTCTAAAGGTCCGCCTTGGTTTCCTGGAAACACAGCGCTATTTAATAAAGAGCTCATCTTTTTAAGCTTCCCACTTTTTAATTTTTGACCAAATGGATTTTCAAAATCTTTCCCCATCATAATCATCCCGCCACGAGGCCCGCGCAAGGTTTTGTGGGTAGTGGTTGTAACAATATGGCAATGCGGCAGCGGATCTCCTATAATTCCTTTGGCAATCATCCCAGCCGGATGGGCAATATCTGCCAATAACAATGCGCCCACCTTATCGGCAATTTCACGGAACCTTTTATAATCCATCTCGCGACCGTAAGCCGAAGCACCAGCAATGATCATTTTCGGCTTTTCTTTTATTGCCATGGCTTCAACCATATCATAATCAATCAGGCCAGTTTCCTTCACAACGCCATAAAAAACGGGTTGGTAAAGTTTTCCTGAAAAGTTTACTGGCGATCCGTGGGTTAGGTGCCCTCCGTGGGAAAGATCAAAACCCAAAAATTTATCACCAGGCTTTAAGCAAGCTGAAAAAACAGCCGTATTTGCCTGCGAACCACTGTGTGGCTGTACATTCACATATTCGGCGCCAAATAGTGTTTTTGCACGATCAATAGCCAATTGCTCTACTTCGTCCACTACTTCGCAACCGCCATAGTAGCGTTTTCCGGGGTAGCCTTCTGCATATTTGTTGGTTAAAACCGAGCCTGCGGCTTCCATAACCTGTTCGCTTACAAAGTTCTCTGAAGCAATAAGTTCTAAGCCATTTAATTGGCGTTGTTTTTCTGCTTCTATCAATTCAAAAATCTGTTCGTCTCGTTCCATATAAAAAACTTATGGTTTGGGGTTTAAAGTTTAAAAATTACGAGGAATAAAGCTTCAGAACCATAAACCCGAAACTACAAACCCCGCATTAAGTTAATTAAATCCAAAAATACTAATTACATTCGGTAACTATAATGAAATCTATATATTTGACAAAGATTTTTACTAACAAAACCCAAGTTGGAAGTAAAATAAAGTACTATTTAATTATCTGATTTCAAATTATTTGAAATAAATTGCAGTTCTTTTTACTTTCAACCTCAAAAGAATATTTAAAATGTCAATAACCGCAAACGATCCCAACAGAAAAACCTGGTTAGAAACAACACCAGAGACAGACTTTCCCATTCAGAATATTCCTTTCGGCGTTTTCTTAACGCGCGATGATATTATTACCATCGGAACCCGAATTGGCGATTACGCCATAGACCTTGGTGCCCTACATCAATTGGGCTATTTTAAGGGAATTGAATTGACTGATGATATATTTCTGCAGGACACATTAAATGATTTTATAAGTGATGGTAGAAAAACCTGGCGACTAGTAAGAAACCGCATCGCCGAAATATTTGATAAGGAAAACGCACAACTTCGCGATAATAAAGATCACAGACAGCACATTCTATTTACCCTTGATGAAGTGGAAATGCAACTACCTGTTCAGGTTGGCGACTACACCGATTTTTATTCTAGTAAAGAACACGCTACCAATGTGGGCACCATGTTCCGCGGAAAAGAAAATGCCCTGATGCCAAACTGGCTTCATATACCGGTAGGGTACCACGGAAGAAGTTCCTCTATAATCCCGAGCGAAATCAACGTTCGCAGACCATGGGGACAGACCATAGCAAAAGACGCTACCGAACCTTCGTTTGGTCCTGCTAAAATGGTTGATTTTGAATTGGAAATGGCTTTTATTACCACAGATGCAAATGTTTTAGGAGAACCCATTCCTGTTAATGAAGCAGAAGATCATATTTTCGGTCTCGTGCTTTTCAATGACTGGAGCGCCCGCGATATACAAAAATGGGAGTATGTTCCCCTAGGGCCATTCTTAGCCAAAAGTTTTGCTTCGTCAATTTCACCTTGGATTGTAACTTTAGATGCCTTGCAGCCATTTAAAGTGGAAGGACCAAAACCAGAAATTGAGCAACTCCCCTATCTTCAATACGAAGGGAAGAAAAGCTACGACATTAATCTAGAGGTTTCCATCACCCCAGAAAATGGAGCAGAAAATAAAATTGCGGCTTCAAACTTTAAATATATGTATTGGAATATGTCGCAACAGCTGGCGCACCACACCGTTAACGGTTGTAACGTAAACAGTGGCGACATGATGGGTAGCGGTACTATTTCAGGGCCAACACCAGATTCCTACGGATCTATGCTGGAACTGACTTGGCGCGGTGAAAAACCACTAAAACTCTCAGACGGTTCTGAACGAAAATTTATAAATGACAACGATACTGTAACTCTAAAAGGATTCTGTAAAAACGACAATGTACGGATTGGTTTTGGAGAATGTAGATCTAAGCTAATTCCTGCTATAAAGCAGTAGTTTAAGCTTCACAACAAACCTCAAATGCACGAATGTTTTTATATAACGTTCGTGCATTTTTAGTTAAATTTCTCAGCAACTTACTTCCAAAAGAAGTATTTTCAATTAGTCGTGTCCGACTAAGATATAAGACCGCTGCACTGAAAGACATAAGACGTAAGACTTGCCTTTTAATAGATTGAAAACTAGATAAAATTGATTAAACATACTTTTTAATTGATAAATTTTGATGCTAAGTATAATAGCATGCTGTCATTAAATAAAAAATATTCTAATTGCCTATTATCTGTGACTCAACAAATTTTCTCACTCTTTTAATCGGACACTAATGATTTTCAATAATAATTGGCACTACTATTGTATTTTAGCCTTTATACCCAAAAAAATTTTTTATGAAGATTTTTTACCTGCTTCTTTTTACTACACTCTTCAGCGTTTCCTGTAATAGTGTAAAACGCACCCAAAAGTTTGTAGCGCGTGGCAATTATGACCAAGCCATTGACCTGGCCGTTAAAAAACTTCAAAAAGATAAAGGTGCAAAAGAATACGACGCTCATATCCGTCTTCTAGAAGAAGCTTTTTTAAAGGCCAAAGAAGATGACGCCCGCCACATTCGCTTCCTTGAAAAAGAAAATAGGCCTGACAATTCGAAAGAAATCTACTACACCTACTTGAACCTACAAGAGCGTCAAGATATAATTCGCCCCCTACTTCCGCTGTACAGTGTTGAAATGGGAAGAAAAGCGAACTTTGTATTTACAGATTATTCTAACGATATTTTAGAAGCAAAAGCCATTTATGCTCAGGCTTTATATCAAGAAGCTATCGTTTATATGCAGCGAAACAACAAGCAGGATTATCGCAGTGCCTATAAGGTTTTAGATGAATTGAGCACGATAAACCCCGGCTATAGAGATGTGCGCCAACTTAAGGAAGAAGCCTACTTTCAAGGCACCGACTTTGTATTTGTTAGGCTAAACAACCACACCCGTCAATTTATCCCCTTTAGATTAGAGCAGGATCTATTGGACTTTAACACCTATGGGCTAGACGATTTCTGGACAGCCTATCACGGCAAACAGGAGCAAGGAATTAACTATGACTTTGGAATAGATTTAAATTTCCAGACCATTCAAATTTCGCCCGAACGTATTTCAGACAGACAATACCGACGCACTTCCCAGCTTAAGGATGGTTATGAATACAGACGCGATCGCGGAGGAAATATTGTTAGGGACAGCCTTGGTAATCCCATTAAAATAGGCAAGTTTATAAAGGTTTCGGCAGATGTTACCATCACCACACAACAAAAAAGTGTGTTTGTTGGCGGCACCGTTGTTTACACAGACCTAAAGAACCGACGACAAGGCAATAGTTTTCCATTGTCTTCAGAATTTGTTTTTGAAAACAGATTTGTAAAATACCGTGGAGATGAACGTGCCTTAACGGCCGAAGACAGAAAGCTTGCAGCAAACAGCTTTATACCCTTCCCCAATAACGAACAAATGGTTTTTGATGCTGGAAATGATCTAAAAGAAAGACTGAAAGAGATTTTAAAAAACAATCCTTTCAACTAAAGCCGTATAACCCGAAGAATTTCATTCAGACTTTTGTTGGATAGCCGAAATTTTTAAACAAACTTTTCTAAATCTGAAGCTTGAATAGCATGATGAGAGTCGTGATAAACCACTTCTCCATTTTTTATCACTAGCAATTGCGGACTTTCGTGCTGAATACCAAAACGACCAGCAATTTCATTCGAAATATCTCTATTTTGCAACAGATCTAAGTAATATAGTTTTAACTGATCATCGGTTAAATTGTAGTTTTTCTCAAACAATTTTAAAACGCCTCGGCTAATTCCACATCGGGTGGAATGCTTAAAGATAGCTACTGGAGTGGTTTTTGACGCTTCCAATATTGCTTCTAACTGGTCCATTTTACCAAGTACATGCCATGGAATTTCTACCATTTCTTCCTTTACAATATCTCTTGGCCCCTTAAATATGTCTAATAATCCCATTGAAACGTTCTTTTTTACAAAGCTACAAGTTATAGCTGTGGAATAATCCAAAAGAAATTATAAAAAAGAGTTCTACCATTATTTCTGTGAAGAAAAACAATTTGACACCAAGGTCAAGGTATAAGACCAACAAACCTAAAAACAGGGTTTTATTCAGATATAGCTGAGACAAACAGGTGTTTGTTTCAACACTATTTCTCAGATCCATTGTTTTTGGTCTTATGATCTACGTCAGAATAATTTGAGACTCAATTCCACAACGTTCGTTGTAGCACCAAGAAAAAAGACTGCCTTTGATAGTTAAAAGCAGTCTTTTGGTCTGTGGAAATGTATAGCTCCTCACCACTACCCAATCCATATGGCACATTCTTAATTACAATTCTCGGTATAAACCGTCGTTGAATCTTTTTTCCATCGCTCTGGGTCTTTTCCATCCGCAGCCGCTACATCGTCAACACATATTGACGTTAAATTAGGACAATTGTAAACCTGAACATCAGAAATTTGCGCTATGTTGCCGGTTTTAACATTTAATTTGGTAAGTGCAGGGGTGTCATTTCCGAATACCTGTTGCAACTCCGTATTTGATGAAAGGTCCAAGGAGGTCAATTTTGCGCCCCGGAAGGTAATATATTTCAAATGTTCATAATTTTGGGTATTTAAATTAGTCATAGCAACTCCGCTGATATTTAAGCTTTCTATCTTGTTCTTTCCGGGTTCGGTGGAAACTTGAACTTGTTCCAGGTTTAAGCATTTAAAGCAGTCAAAAAGGGTAAGTTTTAAATTTTTGGTCAAGTCAATACTTGAAAGTGCTGTGAAATTGGCAATCAGTTTCTTTAGTTTCACGAGTTTTGAAACATCAACTTCATCCAGATAAGTATTGCCGTCTATATGCAGCTCGTCCAGATTAATAAAATATTCAATACCCGTTAGATCATTGATATTTTTGTTGGTAACCCATAATTCAGCCACCGCCTTGGCCTCACTCACTTGGATCTCACCATCGTTATTGGTATCTATTACCGTATTATAATCCAAAAGTGCGGCTTTGAAGTTTGCATCTGGAATACTAACGATTGCGTTGGGGTCTGGCGAATTTCCTTCTTCTCCTTCTGACTGTATATCATCGTCTTTACTGCAGCCAAAAAATAAAATTGCTGCTACGAATACTAATGTTTTTAATTTTAATAATTTCATAATGTATAGTTTTAAAGTTAACTGGTACAAATCTATTCCATGCCCAAGCAACCGACATTCTCAAATTGGACAATAACCGTCGTATTTTCGCCATGACGGTCCAATAGACGGTTATTTCAAAACAAAACCTCGAAATGCAATCTTAATACGATATGAAAAAACACAACAACCGTCATAATGTCTGTTAAACCAAAGAACTTAGCGGACATTTTGTCTTAATTTTACTTTGGCTTAGGTTTTGAAAACCACAAACCACAAATTAGAACCGAAAAACATTTTACATATATGAACTTCAATAATTTTACAATAAAAAGCCAAGAGGCCATCCAGCAAGCACAGCAGATTGCGCAGGGTTTTGGTCATCAACAGATTGAGAACGAACATATCCTTAAAGCAATTTTTGAGGTAGATGAAAACGTAACGCCTTTTATCCTAAAAAAACTAAACGTAAACTTAATAACCCTAAAGCAGATTCTCGAGAAGCAACTTGAAAGCTTTCCTAAAGTTTCAGGTGGCGATATTATGCTTTCGCGCGAAGCGAACAAAACCGTTATTGAGGCCAGCAATATTGCCAAAAAAATGAACGATGAATACGTTTCCATAGAGCATCTTCTCTTGGCTATTCTTAACTCTAAAAGTGCCATAGCTCAAAGTTTAAAAGATCAGGGCGTAACGGCAAAAGGCATGAAAGCTGCTATGGAGGAGCTACGAGGTGGCGAAAATGTAAGCTCACAAAGCGTTGAGGAAACTTATAACTCTTTGAATAAATATGCTAAAAACCTAAACCAATTGGCCCGAGACGGCAAGTTAGACCCCGTTATTGGCCGTGATGAAGAGATAAGAAGAATACTTCAAATTCTTTCACGCCGCACCAAAAACAACCCAATGTTGGTGGGAGAGCCGGGAACGGGGAAAACCGCAATTGCAGAAGGACTCGCTCACAGGATCGTTGACGGCGATATTCCTGAAAACTTAAAGAACAAAGAAATTTATTCCTTAGATATGGGAGCCTTGATTGCGGGCGCTAAATATAAAGGTGAATTTGAGGAACGGCTAAAAGCAGTTATCAAGGAAGTGACTTCCAGTGATGGAGATCTCGTACTTTTTATAGATGAAATCCACACGCTCGTTGGTGCCGGAGGTGGCCAAGGCGCCATGGATGCAGCCAATATTCTTAAACCCGCCCTTGCCCGTGGCGAACTGCGAGCAATAGGTGCAACGACCTTAGATGAATATCAAAAGTATTTTGAAAAAGATAAAGCTCTGGAACGTCGCTTTCAAAAAGTGGTAGTAGATGAGCCTGATACTGAGAGTGCTATTTCAATACTTCGCGGGATTAAGGAAAAATATGAAACCCACCATAAAGTTCGTATCAAAGACGGTGCTATTATTGCGGCCGTTGAGCTTTCGGAAAGATATATCACCAACCGGTTTCTTCCTGACAAAGCAATTGATTTAATGGATGAAGCCGCATCAAAACTCAGAATGGAGATTAACTCCAAGCCTGAAGAGCTCGATGTGCTAGACAGAAGAATCATGCAGTTAGAAATTGAAATTGAAGCTATAAAACGTGAAAAGGATGAAACCAAGTTAAAAGCGCTGCATTCAGAACTTGCAAACCTTAAGGAAGACCGCAATGAACTCAATGCAAAATGGCAAAGCGAGAAAGAAGTTGTTGATAATGTGCAAAACTTAAAAACCCAAATCGAGGAGTTTAAGCTAGAAGCCGAACGTGCGGAACGCGATGGAAACTTTGGAAAAGTAGCCGAACTCCGTTACGGTAAAATCAAGGATGCACAGGCCGCACTAAACAAGCTGGAATCACAATTGGCTGAAAACGAAGCGGGAACTTCCATGATAAAAGAAGAAGTTACTCGTGAAGACATTGCCGAAGTAGTTGCCAAATGGACCGGAATTCCTGTTACTAAAATGCTACAAAGCGACCGTGAAAAACTTTTGACCCTAGAAGATCAATTACACAAGCGCGTAGTTGGACAGCATGAGGCTATTACTGCGGTTAGTGATGCAATCCGTAGAAGTCGCGCCGGGCTACAGGATGAAAAAAAACCTATTGGAAGCTTTCTTTTTCTAGGGACAACTGGTGTTGGTAAAACCGAACTCGCAAAAGCCTTGGCAGAATACCTGTTTGATGATGAAGGCGCCATGACCCGTATTGATATGAGCGAATACCAGGAACGTCATAGCGTAAGTCGCTTGGTAGGTGCACCTCCTGGATATGTAGGGTATGACGAAGGTGGGCAGCTAACCGAGGCAGTTAGGCGCAAGCCATACAGCGTTGTACTACTTGACGAAATTGAAAAAGCACACCCAGACACCTTCAACATCCTCTTGCAGGTTTTAGACGAAGGTAGATTGACTGACAATAAAGGCCGGGTAGCGGATTTTAAAAACACAATTATCATCATGACCAGTAACATGGGCAGCCAGATAATTCAAGAGCGTTTTGAAGGCGTTAAAGATCCTGAAACTGCTATGGAAGGTGCAAAAGTGGAAGTACTGGCTTTACTAAAGCAATCGGTACGCCCTGAATTTTTAAATCGTATTGACGATATTATAATGTTTACGCCACTATCTAAGCAAGACATTCATAAAATTGTGGAACTCCAATTGAAAGGGGTTTCTAAGATGCTATTAAAGCAAAACATTGTACTGGATGCAACAGCTGAGGCCATTAATTATCTTTCAGAAAAAGGATACGACCCACAATTTGGAGCAAGACCGGTTAAAAGAGTTATTCAACGCGAGGTGTTAAACGAACTGAGTAAAGAAATACTCGCTGGCAAAATTACAACAGAGAGTATTATTCTGTTAGACAGTTTTGACGATAGCCTTGTCTTTAGAAACCAAGAAGATTTGGTTGAATAGTACGGAGCATCAGCAATAAGACTAAATAAAATTTTAAACCCCTTAAGCAATTTGCTTAGGGGGTTTTTTAGTTTTTCTAAAAAGTTACACCTTGCTATTGAATAACAATCCTTTTGGTTGCCAAGTTGCCTTCAGCAATAATATTAACCATATAAACGCCTGGAGCCAGCTGTAGGTTTAAATGAATGCTTTTTTCGGAATATAAATTCTGAAAAACCTGCTGACCTAGCGTGTTGAAGATCTTCACAGAAGACTCAATTTCACGAGGTAGTTCAATATTTACTTTTCCTTCTGAAATAGTTGGATAGATATTAAAACTGAATGCAGTAGCATCTACAATCCCCAAAGAGCATTCCATTAAAGGAGGTTCAAACCCTGCAGGAAAAGTATTTTCAAAAGTTTGGATACCGTTTAAAGGCCATATATCTTTATATAACAATACGTTTCCAGGACCAATTAAGCAAAAAGTAGGATATGCATTCACTCCAAAATCAGTATCAACCGCTGGACCACCGCCTTCGTTACTAACCGCAGGAGCATGATTAAATGGGCCGCCATGTTGTTGCTCATATTGCCTTACACGCGCATCATCATCATTACCATTGTTTATGGAAATGCAAAATACATCGCCTTCGTTACAGCCATAGGTATCATAAAATTCATTAAATGTTGGTGCAGAATTCTGACAAGGAACACAATCTGCAAAAAAGAAATCGAGCCAAACATGTTTTCCTTCGGCCGTTAGGGAGTATAGGTTATACGTATTACCCTCAGTATCGGTTACTGTAAAGTCATCTACAACGTCGCCAACATTGTAATTGTTCACTTGGGCGTTAACGACGCAAGTAAACACAAGTAAAATTAATGTAATTTTTTCATAATAAGTGAGGTTTATAATTAACAGTGTTACGAAATTATGAAATTTATCTATTTTTAATCAACATAAAGTACAAAAACACTAATTTTTAATTAGTCGTGTCCGACTAAGATATAAGACCGCTGCGCTGAAAGACATAAGACGTAAGACTTGCTTTTTAATAGATTGAAAACTAGATAAAATTGATTAAACATACTTTTTAATTGATAAATTTTGATGCTAAGTATAATAGCATGCTGTCATTAAATAAAAAATATTCTAATTGCCTATTATCTGTGACTCAACAAATTTTCTCACTCTTTTAATCGGACACTAATGATATTTTTTATTGAATTATTATAGTTTAGAAACGGGTTCGTTTTCTAAATCGTAAACCATTGTTGAAATATCTACTTGAAACCACTGCTTAAACATTTTGTAGGTTCGTCTTTTAGGCCAATCTTTTTTATTGGTATGCCAACCTTCCAATTCGATCATAAACAATTTATCGAATTTCTTTTTAAGCCAAGCTTCCACATCGTCAATATCTTCACTTACTAAATAAGCATTCGTTTCATTTGCTTCATCAAGTTCTCCTGGATATAAATTAGAAAACCAATCTAAGAACGGTTGCAACGGTTTTAAAGTAATCGCACTTCGATTTATATAGTTTTCTTTAAATTCAATCGCCGTGTTTTCAGCTTCCGTGTCTTCCATCATAGAGTTGAGATATTGATCTCGTTTTTGGGTAATTATGGATAAAATAGGATTATCACCTGTTCTATCTACTTCGTAATCTGTAATAAAGTTGGTGTATTCTTTAAAATTGGTCATTTTAAACTCTACCATTCTTTTTAATAGATCAACATTTACATCCTTTCCTTTTACAGAATTGACCACCGAATCCATCCCTTCCTCGGAAATTAACATTTTTATATTCCCAAAATTCCAAGCGTTGATAGCGAATTCAATTATATCTTCATAATATTCTTTTTCTGAAAAATCGCTGGTAAAAGGTTCTATAAATTGCTCCAACAATTCAGAATACTTTACACCTTGGTTATGCACAACGTTTTTGTCTCCGAATAAATTAATGACTTTGCTTTTCATTTTTTAATTTTAACTGTTACAGGGTGAAAATCTAAAGTAATAAAAAAAATCTTGGTATTGATGCAATTTTAAAGATTCCAAATAAGGTTTCTGCCTGAAACGCAATATTATATGTCAATGCTCATAATCACTAAAATTTAAACCAACCGTATGATAAAAGCTGGTATGCTCAAAACTGATTTCCTTTCTCACCTTGATAGCTTCCAATTCTCCCAAGATTTTATCAAGATCGATTTCCTCCATTTACAATCTTGGAAATAATCCCTTTCTGGTCTGTGAGTTCCGCGATAATGATACCTGATACATGGATTACTATATATGCCACCAAGTAATAAATACCCAATACGTGCACCTCTTCCAATGGTTTTTTCCAATCTTTTGGACCTAATTCTATTAAAAGACCGGTGATTAACGATATGACAACACATACATAAAAAATGATATACGTCCATTTTTGGAACCTCATCTTAAGCGATAGGTTTTTAGCAAATGGATTTGGAAACTTCATTTCACCAAACAAAGGAAGTATAAAGCGAATGCTAAATAATCCGGTCAACACATATCCCAAATAAATATGCCAGTCCCACATGGGTTTTCTAATTTGTTTTGCCAAAACTATAAGTTGATCTTGCGATAAGCTTTGGTCTGTACCCTTCAGATATTCTTGGATGATACCTGCTACGTGATATTTATTCATCCATGTCGTCCGCAAAAAGATTGTTACCAATAAAAGCAGAAAAGTAATGGCAATTGCCCAATGGATGATTCGGTAAATTCTGGAATAATTTGTTGTTTTCATTTTTTGTTGTGGGTTATCGGGTGTCAGTTGTGGGGTTTAAAATTTGAACTCTTCTCACAACTATCGTATTTCCTTTACTTAGAGAAAAATCGAACTTTCTTACATCAAACTCAGGTCGGGAGTAAGACCTACAAGGAGGTCTGTTCCGATAAGCATCGAAAAAGACAACACCTTGCAGGTCAAACACCAACCGTCCTGTTCCCCTTAAGTCCTGGTTCAAAACGTCCTATTTTAAATTCAACTTCAATTTAACAGCTGCCTGAGTGTTCCGATGCAATCAGAAAGTACCGAAGGCTCATCTTCATCTTCGTTCCATTAGCTATCGGAATCGTTTTCGATTTCGATTTCAATTTCGATTTCCCTAATGACTATGCCCCCCGCCTTCTCCTTTTAATAACACAAACGCGCCTTTGGTTAAAAACTTGCTGCCTGCATCAAATTCAGCGGCGTTTTCAATGGCCGTAAATCCGTTATAGGTTGCGCCGACTTTCACTTCCATAGGGTGAATTTCAAATTCGTCGTCGGTTTCATTTTCTATCTGCAAAATGTAGTTCTTGCCTTCGTGTTCCACCACCGCATTTTCGGGAATAGCGAGCTGCTTTGAAGTACCCGTAACAATCTGCGCCTCCACAAACATTCCAGCGGTAAAATTGCTTTCATCCTTCTCTTCAATATGCCCGTGGATCATTGCAATTCTCGAGTTTGGATCTATTGAAGTGCCCACCAAATGAACATCTCCTTGAAACGTTTCTTTTGAAGCCTCAGGAACCGTAAACAATATTTCCTGATGTTTTTTAAGTTGCATCAAATCCTTTTCAAACACTTTAAGCTCTAAATGAATATGATCGGGATTCATAATCTCCATAATCTTATCGGCAGGCGAAACATAGGTGCCGGTATTTACAAACACTTGCGTAACACTACCGGCAATGGGACTATATATATTCACTTGCGAAACAATATTGCCAGCAGCGACCGAAGCAGGGTTTATATTCAGCATTTCCAAATTTTTCTTAAGGCTGTTTCTACGCGCCAAAACTGTTTTATATTCACTTTCACTCTTTAAAAAACTCTTTTGCGAAGTGATTTTTTCATCCATCATAATTTTCTGCCGTTCATATTCGGTTTTGAGATACGAGAGTTGTGCCACGGTTTCCAAATAGTTTTGCTGCATCGCAATAAACTCAGGATTTTCAAGTGTTACCAATCGTTGTCCTTTGGCAACCTTATCCCCTATCAACAAGGGAGTATTCTTAATATACCCTCCTGAAAAGGCGCTGATCACCGCTCGGCTTTGCGGTGGCACATCTATAACGCCATTGGTTTCTACTGTTTCGGCAAGCGGTTTCTCCGATAATTGCCCTACCTCCATCTTGGCGTTTTCAAATTGTGCTTTGGAAAGGTGAACAATTTCACTCCTCTCTTCTGGGGAGGCTGGGAGGGGACTTTCCGTTTCGGAATTATTGCAAGCCGAAACCGTCAAGGCCATGGCAAAAAGCAGTAAAAATGATTTTATATAGTTCATAACTAATATTTTAAAGCGTTAAATAGTTGATAGCGATAACCGCTTGATTGTAATTGTTTAGATTTTCGAGGTGTTGCAATTCAATTTCATAGGAGTTTTCAAGACTTTGGATATACTGGAAAAAGTCTATCTCGCCATTTTTGAAACTGATATCTGCAGTTTTTAAAATCTCTTCGGAAAGTGATTTCCCTTCCTCTTCATAGTACTGCAAGGCTTCTTCATATTTGGAAAGCTCCCG
The DNA here is from genome assembly GCF_031631895.2 of Aequorivita marina. Taxonomy (NCBI): domain Bacteria; kingdom Pseudomonadati; phylum Bacteroidota; class Flavobacteriia; order Flavobacteriales; family Flavobacteriaceae; genus Aequorivita; species Aequorivita marina. Next base: position 15,764 of record NZ_JAVMBW020000014.1, on the reverse strand, counting down.
CATCAATTGCACCTGTTTGGAATCTAATTGAACTTTAAAGTCCGCTGCTTGCTGCTCACTGATTTCCACAGCAATTCTGGAGGCTTTTATTTTTGAAACATTCCCTCCAAAAAACAAAGGAATCTTTAATCCCACTTGATATTGATACAGGTTTTCATTTAATGAAGAATTACTACCCAAGGCGTAAGAAAAACTGATATCCGGCAATAATTGTTGCTTCTCCAGACTTCGTTTTGCGTGAAAGAAATCCTTTCTATTTTCGAAGTATTCCGTTGTAGGATGCGAGGCTAAATTTTCCATTTTTAGCGATACCTTCTCCATAGGAAGTCTCTCTATTTGCAAACTATCCTCGGTCTGTAAAATGGTGTTTAACTTTTCCAAAGCAATCTGAACATCTTCTGCAGTTTGAAGATAGTTGGTCTCCAATTGACGCTGTTTGGCTCTGGCTGTAATTTTCTCCAGATAATTGGTTTCTCCTAGTTCAAAACGGCGTTGGGCGGCATGGGCAAAATTTTGGTACAGACTGTCCAGCTTTCTATAAATCTCCAACCGATTGCTTTCATATTGAAATTGATAATAAGCCGTCGCTACCATTCCCTTCGTCTTCCTAATTTGAAGATCGTGCTGGCTGCTTTGCATTTCGAACTGTTGACGGTTTACCTTTTTCTCAGCAAAGTAAACTGTTGGGAAAAGGATGTCTTGCTGAACTCCAAAAACCTCCATGGGCAAGTTGTTGGGTGCCATATTATTTTCGTCGTAGGCATAATAGAGGTGCGTTTTATCGAGACTGAAAGCACTACCGATCAAAGCTTCCGATTCATCTTTTTGCAATTCCGAAGCTTTTATGCCAAGGTTGTTTTCCAAAGCAAGCTGCTGCAATTCCTCCAACGTCTTTGGGTTTTCTTGGGTGAATCCTGAAAATCCGATAAGCAACAAAATCACCGTAATCGGCACTTTTTTCCCGAGTTTTTTTGGCTCCTTCTTCGGTTTATCAGAGTCAAATATTGAATATAGCACCGGCAAGACGACCAAAGTCAATATAAACGCCGTCGCCATTCCACCGATTACCACCGTTGCCAATGGGCGTTGTACTTCGGCCCCGGCACCCGTAGAAATCGCCATCGGCAAAAAGCCCAAAGCCGTGGAAGAAGCCGTAAGCAATACCGCTCGCAATCGGTCTTTAGATCCTTGAACAATCAATTTATGCTTGTCTTTCATCCCTTCATTTTTAAGTTCCTTGAAATGTTCTATCAAGATAATCCCGTTTAAAACTGCGACGCCAAAAAGGGCGATAAACCCAACGCCAGCCGAAATACTAAAAGGCATATCCCGAACCCACAGCAACAAGACGCCACCCACGGCAGCCAAAGGAATAGCCGAATAGATCATCAAGGCTTCCCGCACCGATTTAAAAGCGAAATACAGCATCACAAAAATTAGCAACAACGCCACAGGCACGGCAACGAACAATCGTTTCTTGGCACTTTGCAAGTTTTCAAACTGTCCGCCATAATCAATGGTATAGCCTACCGGAAGGTTTATATTGTCGTTTATGCGTTTCTGAATATCATCCACCACACTTTGCAGATCGCGGTTTCGTACGTTTACCCCTATCACAATTCTACGTTTGGTATCGTCCCTGGAAATCTGTGCCGCTCCTTTGGTATAGGTAATATCCGCCACTTCCCGAAGCGGTATTTTTCCTCCGGAAGGAATATCGACATACAGGTTTTCAAGACTGGAAATATCATTTCTTTGATCTTCTTCCAATCGCATCACCAAGTCGAAACGTTTTTCACCTTCAAAAACACTTCCAGCTGCTCGTCCTGCAAACCCCATGGCAATCATTTCGTTGAGCTCTTCTATGTTCAGACCATAACGACCAATTTTTGCACGATCGAACTTGACGTTCATTTCGGGCAAACCAGCCACTTTTTCAACCACAATATCGTCTGCTCCTGCTACATCTTCAATGAGGTTTTTAATCTCGTGTCCTTTTCTGTCGAGTATATCCAGATCGTCTCCAAAAACCTTAATGGCGATATCGGCTCTCACCCCGGTAATCAATTCATTAAAGCGCATTTCGATAGGCTGACTAAATTCCACTTCCATCCCGGGGATTACCGACAAAGTCTCTTCAAACTTAGCTGCCAATTCATTCTTACTGGATGCAGAAACCCATTCCTCTTTAGGCTTAAGTGCAATGATAACATCGGTTTGTTCCATGGCCATGGGATCTGTTGGAACCTCAGCGGCACCAATCCTGGTAACTACCTGCTCCACCTCGGGAAAATTATCGAGCAACAGCTGTTCCAACTGGGTTGATATTTCAATAACATTGCTCAGGGAAGTTCCGGTTTTTAATACAGGCTGAATTACAAAGTCACCTTCGTCCAAGGTGGGGATAAACTCGCTTCCCATGGTGGAAAAAACATAGCCGGTTGCCAGCAACATTAAAACAGCAATTGCTATCACCAATCTCTTCGCTCCCAACGCCCATCTAATTATTGGGTCGTAAAGTCCATTGAGGAAATTCATGATTCGCACTGAAATGTTTTTAGGCGAAACTTCCGTAGGTTTTAAGAACATCGCGGCTGCTACGGGCACATAGGTAAAACACAATAACATGGTTCCCAGCATCGCAAAACTAAAGGTAAGCGCCATAGGGCGGAACATTTTTCCTTCCACGCCGCTTAGAGAAAGTATTGGGATAAATACAATCAAGATAATCAACTGCCCAAAAACGGCGGCATTCATCATTTTTGTCGCACCTTTTTCGGTAATATTATCTTGGGCCAACTGTTTCTCTCCTGCTGAAAGCTTATTAAGTTTTAGCACGTTTTTATTGATCTGAAAAGCGACAAACTCGACAATAATCACCGCTCCATCCACGATAATTCCAAAGTCAATAGCTCCCAAGCTCATCAAATTTGCATCTATTTTAAAGAGATACATCATAGAAAGCGTGAATAATAACGAAAGCGGAATCACCGATGCCACCACCAAGCCGGAACGCCAATTTCCCAGCAGCAAGACCACAACAAAGATCACGATCAGAATCCCTATTATTAGGTTTTCTGCAATGGTATGAGTGGTTTTTTCTATGAGCGTAGTACGTTCCAAAAAAGGATTGATATACACCCCTTCTGGCAGTGATGACGAAATTTCGGCCACCCGCTCTTTAACGGCTGCAATGACCTTATCGGAATGCCCGCCCTTAATCATCATAATCTGCCCCAGCACCTTTTCACCTTCGCCATTTCCGGTAATGGCACCAAAACGCATGGCGTTTCCAAATTGTACTTTCGCAACGTCCTTAATATAGATTGGAAAACCATCTTGGTTTTTAACCGAAATATTCCCAATATCCTCAAGCGAAGTCACCAAACCTTCTCCACGAATAAAATAGGCTTGGTTGCTTTTTTCAATATAGCCACCACCAGAAATGCTGTTGTTTTTTTCCAGTGCGGTATAGATTTCACCGGCGGTAATGCCCATGGCATTTAACTTATTGGTGTTTATGGCAACTTCATATTGCTTTAAGTTCCCGCCCCAAGTATTCACCTCAACCACGCCGGGAATTCCCGAAAGCTGTCTTTTTACAATCCAATCCTGAATGGTTCTAAGGTCTGTTAGCGAGTATTTATCCTTAAACTCCGGCTCCACGTCTAGCGTATATTGATAGATTTCACCTAGGCCCGTGGTTATGGGGCCCATTTCGGGCGTACCGAAGCCTTCGGGAATTTTCTCGGCGGCAGACTGTATTTTTTCGGCAATTAATTGACGGGGTAGGTACATGCCCATATCCTCTTCAAAAACAATGGTTACCACCGAAAGCCCAAACCTGGAAATGGAACGTATTTCCAAAACTCCCGGCAGGTTTGCCATTTCGAGCTCTACGGGATACGTAATAAACTGTTCCATATCTTCCGTGGAAAGATTGCGGGAAGTTGTGATTACCTGTACTTGATTATTGGTGATATCCGGAACTGCACCCACCGATAATCGGGTAAGTGAAAATATTCCGAAAACAATGAGCGTCAGTGTAAACAGCCCAATAATCAGCTTATTTTTTATACTGAAATGAATTATTCTTGATAGCATAACTAAATTTATTGTTGTTTTTCAACAGAAAAATTGTTGAAGTATGAAACAAAAAAAACGAATAAACCTGCTCCAAAGCTTGGAACAGAAAGTGAAGACCAAAAACATCTTGAAACTAAGGCGCTTCAAAATACGGTCTATTTAGTTATGCAGATTTAGGAGGTTGGAAAATGGAGACTTTTTCCAAAGAGGCGTATAAGTTTTGATAGTGGAAGTTGTGGCTTCCACTTTGACTTATTTCGGGTTTTAGTAGTGAAAATTCAACAGGCATCCAAACAACATCGGCAGTAGCGTGATGGCAGGAAATATGCTGAAACGGCAACTGATCGTGGTCGTGATTTTCTTCCTTTTCATTCGCTAAGTGTTCTGCTTTTAACGATCCATAGTGTTTTTGAATAAAAGTAAAGAAATCGTCCCCGTGACTTTCAGAGTGATGTTCGGCGTGCTGCACCAACTTTCCAAGCAAAAACATATCTTGAATGCCAAAGCCTACGCTCTGGAAAGCGATAAGAAATGCGAGCGATATGGCGAATACAGTTTTCATTTATAAAACAAAAATATACATATTAATCGGGAATTTCACTGATTTTAATCAGCTTAAAAATAATCTTATCCAAGACAATCGAGTTGTTCATTTTTTTCTTGACATTTTTATTCAAATTGATATTCGTTCAGCTTCCGATTCAGAAACACAAACACTTTATGTACAAACAACTACAAACCTTAAAAATAATTCTAACACCAGATAGAAACCGTAACTTTTGTTACATTACAAAAAATATTGACCAATTTGTACCATCCATCATTTAGAAATTATAACTTCGTACCAATTCCTTCTAATTATGATTATACACGATTTTAGTAAAGCAAACTCCATTATAAACCAATATATAAGCGAAGTCCGCGATGTAACTATACAGCAAGACCGGATGCGCTTCAGAAGAAATATTGAGCGCATTGGGGAGATTTTAAGTTACGAAATGAGCAAAACATTATCGTACAGCTCTAATTTAGTTGAAACGCCATTAGGCAAAAAAACGCTTGGGGTTCCCGATACTGATATTGTTTTATGCTCTATTCTTAGAGCTGGGATTCCACTTCATCAAGGAATTTTAAATTATTTTGATGGCGTTGAAAATGCATTTATTTCGGCTTATAGATACCATCCAGATGACGGAGATGAATTTGAAGTACGAGTAAAATACCTAGCTTCCCCTTCCATTGAAGGAAAAACTTTAATTTTGGCAGACCCAATGTTGGCTACTGGAAGAACTCTTGAAAATGTACTCCGGGCACTAGAGCCGCTTGGAAAACCGAAACAGATTCATATTATTTCCATAATTGGTGCAAAACCTGGGATTGACCTCGCTGATATCATCTTTCCTAAAGATACGCATCTTTGGATTGCAGCCGTGGACGATGCCCTTAACGAGCGCGGTTATATTGTACCCGGACTTGGCGATGCTGGCGACCTGTGTTATGGGCCGAGGTTGGATTAATAGTTTGTAGATGGTGTTTGGTAGTGGGTAGGTTGTGCTTCTCTAAATAGGGTTTGCTGTTTAAAAATTAAATTCCCGGAAAAAACCTTCCCGACTGCTCTTTATATTCAGCATATTTTGGAAATTTTTCAAGTAAGCGTTTTTCCTCATAACGGGTTTTAATATAAAACAAGACAAATAATAGAGCTGCGATTAGTAGTCTGTAAACCGAATCGCTGATAATTGCATATCCGAAGAACGCCAAGATAAGACCGGTATAGATGGGGTGACGAACAAATTTATATACTCCGTTTTTAATCAGTTTGGCGCCAGGCAGCGGACTGGGAAATGGCGAAAGGTTTACATTTAACTGAAAAACAGCGATTAGCGTGACCAAGGCACCCATGCCAAAAAAGACAACCCCAACCCAGAATAAAGCCGCTGGAAAAATAAATTTCATCGCTTCTACATCAAAAGTAAATGCTATAAACAACAAAAACTGAAGCACTACAAATAGTATGTCTTTTGGTGGGATTTTCAATTTATAATAGGATTATTTTTCTCTCGCAAAGGCGCAAAGTCGCTAAGATGTTCTTCATTCTATCCTTAAAAAGTAAAATTAATTTATGTTTTCATTTTTGTCATAGGCATCCCTTCGGGCAATTTCAATTTAGCTCTCTTTTGCTCATTCTAATAAAAAGCTCATTCCCAGCTCTAGGTGGAATGGAGTTATAAGCAGTTTCCATTTTCTCTATTTTAAATTTTTCTTTAAAAAGTGAACGGTATTCCATTTCATTTCCCCCGAAAGGCGGTTTATCGTTATTTAAGGGAATATTAAAAAGCAAGCCCACCAATTTTCCATCTGGCTTGAGCAGCTGCTGTAATTTAGAAATGTATTTTTTCCGAAATTTAGGTTCTTGGGCACAGAAAAAAGTCTGTTCTAAAATAAGATCATAGCTCCCATTTAAATCGTAAAAATCACTATGCAAGAGGTTTTTCTTTGGAAACGACGGAACGCGCTTTGCTAGATTTTCTAGAGGAATAGTTGATATATCTACAACCGAAACATCAGTAAACCCGTTGTTAAACAGATATTCTGCCTCATAGGAATTTCCACCACCAGGAATCAATATCTTTATGTTTTTGTCTGAAAGCCGATCGATGTATTCCTTCAAAGGCGTAGAAACATAGCCAATATCCCATCCCGTATCGCCAGCGGTGTATTTATTGCTCCAAAAGGTTTCGTCTAAATTAGTTCTATCCATGTTCATTTATCTTCTACCGTTACTGACTAAACTGAATGCTCCACATTCCGCGTACCTCATTGACGGAATAGCCAGTGGCGGCATCGTGCGGATAAAGTTCGTTGATTTTATTTAACGTGAGCGATTCCAACTCCTTTTCTGGAGTACCATGACACTTTAAGCACATGGCATTGGTTATTATGGGGGCGTAAAATTCGGTGACCTCTTCTTTTTCAATTACAATTGGCTGCACCTCACCCCCTGCAGCAACTTGCTTTTTAAAGTCTTCAATGTATTGCAACTGGGTAGTATTAGCCTGGTTTTCTGGATTCCGAGCTTTGTCGGTAACGCGTTTAATTTGTGCTTTATGAGCGGTAGCCATACTATCGGTAATTGGCATTGCTTCTATATTACAAAATTCGAGGGCAGCAATAACGCCATTCTTTTTCACCTGCCCCATCAGGTTTTTTCCAAGTGCTGCTTGGGTGGCCTTAGCGATTTCCATACCTCGGGTTTGCGCAGGTTTAGTATCAGCCGCCCCATTAGCTTCACTCTTTTCGGCCTTTCTATTTTTCATATTACCCTTGTTTTCAGCATGTTTTCCGTGCATTTTGCTATAATGCGCTTCAAACCAAGTGGGTTCTTCAATGTTATACTCATACATATAATCGGCAATCTGACGAATAGTATTTTCTGGATAGAACTGGTAGGGCATCAATCCGAATTTTTTAACGGCACCCGGCATTTTTGAAAGGGATTTCGAAGGCGATTTAGACCATGCCACCATAGCGTTGACAAAACCTTCCTTTGTTGTTTCCTCCTGAATATAGTGCTTTTTTACAGCAATCATGGGCGGTGCTATAAGGTCTTCTTGAGCAGTTTTTGGGTTATGGCACATATAGCAGTTGTTTACCATCAGGTTTTTGCCCGGATGCTCCTGATGCGCTTCCATTTTAATATTTGCAGTACTTTCCGCCATTGCGGTATATGTTTTTCGGGTATTGGTATTGCAAGACATTATTAGCAATCCTGAAACTAAAGTGAAAAATATTCTCATAGCGTGTGGTTTAAGATTGGCATTATTTCAAAAATAAGATAAACCCTCCTTTTAGGCAGTAACAAAAGTTACAGTTGGCATAATTTCACCTAAAACACAGTCAGCCTAAAGTGAAATTATTTTTATACTATTTCTATAAAGCTCAATTTTACCAAGGGATTCCAGCTTTTTAAGGAGCCGGGAAATAACTACACGCGAGGTGTTAAGCTCGTACGCAATTTCTTGATGGGTAGAATTGATTACCGCATCATTGGTTATTTTTTTCTTATTCTGAAGATATTTCACTAACCGCTTATCCATATTCAAAAAGGCAATGCTGTCTATGGTTTCAAGCATCTCTGTTAAGCGTTCATGATAACTCTGAAGCACAAAATTACGCCAGCTTTTATAATTACCCATCCACTCTTCCATTTTCTGGATCGGTACCATGATCAAGGTTGTGTCTAGCTCGGCAATAGCTCTGATTTCACTTTTTTTCTGACCCAAGCAACAAGTTAAAGTCATGGCACAGGTATCGCCGCGTTCCAAGAAATAGAGTAACAATTCATCGCCATTATCATCTTCCCTTAAAATTTTAACCGCTCCCGAAACAAGGAGTGGCATAGACCGAACATAATCGCCAATCTCTATTAATTTATTCCCTTCCTTTACTTCTTTCAGTATTCCAACTTCATCAATTTCTTCTATGAGCGCGTCCTCAAAAATATAAGTAAAGTTCTCTTTTAAGTTATCGAGCATGTAAGCGTTTTTTCAGGTTGGATTTTAAGGAACGAATTTACCAAAATTATCAATCCTGTCCTAAATATTTAACCTGTTCATTTTTTCCATTGATAATTCCGATAGCTATCGGAACGAACCAAACCCCGATAGCCATCGGGGCTAGGCTTACGAAATTTTCTCTAAATTTTTTATTCGTCCCCTAAATTTTAGGAACTCGCCTTTAAATCCAGTGCTTTGATGACTATCCCTGCTGGCTCAAACAGCCTAAAATTTTACGGGAACTTCACTTCAAATTTTACGATAAATTTTCGATAGGCCAAAAAGCAGGAATTTTCAATTACAGACCCTTAAGCTTCATAATATTTCTAAAACCCTATTAAACAAAGGCTTTGAATGGTTGCCTTATGAACGTTTAGGACGCTATTGCAAAATTTTATCACTTTTCCTTTGACTCCCTGCGCTTCTGTCTTTCCAACTTTCTAAAATATCCCCTAAATAAGAAGTTACTTTTTAAGGCTTCCATATTTTCATTCAATTTTTCGGCGGCTTCCTTAATGTTAAACATTGTAGTATCAATGGTTTTAACCATTTCCTCATCTTGGGTAAGGTGGTTTAAAGCTCCTTCTCCAGACTTTATTTTATTTATGTATTCATCCAATTTTTGGGTAACATCATTAATATCGTCGCTTGAATTTTTAAGGTTGCTAAAAACCGTTCTCATTTGATTAGCAGAAACGGTATCGCTTAAAAGTACAGCAGCTGCGCTTTCATCGTAATTAATTTTTGAAATAATTCGGTTAATTTTATTCATCGCCACGCCAGTGCCTTCTGAAGTATTTTTAAGCTCAATTAAGGTTTGCTGGATGTTTTGAGCCAAAATAGTGTCGTTTATCAAGGTTCCCAAGGTGCCTTTACCCATTAAAATTTGCTGTGAAATTTTTGACAGATCTTCATTGGTTTTACTAAGAGTCTCAAGCATATCGTCCATACTAACTTTCATGGATGTGTGAATGGTATCTCCCGAAACAACATTTGTTGCTAGCTGTTCGTTTCCGGGAAAAATATTAACCACCATACTCCCCACCAAGCCATCGGAACTGACTGAAGCTTGGGCATCCTTTTTAATAAAATATGCCGCTTTTTCCTCCACTGTCATTTCAATAGAAATTTTGCCTACTTGTATCATTTCAATGTTGGTTACCGTACCCACATTTATTCCAGAGTAGCGAACATTATTACCCAACTGAAGTCCGTTTACATTGTCAAAAACCGCATATAATTGAATGTTTTTGCTGAAGATATGCTGTCTTGAGCCTATAAAATATAGGGCACCTACGAGAATTATCGTGCCCACGACAACAAATATTCCAACTCTTATTTTTTGTGAAGTTGATTTTGACATAACTTTAATTTTTAAAAAATGCTCGGGTTTGTGGATCGCTAGAATTTGAAAGCTCTTCATAGGTACCTTCGGCATAATTGATTCCATCTACCAACAATATCATTCGGTTTGAAATTACCCGTGCACAGTCAACATCGTGCGTAATGATAAGGGAAGATGTGTTATATTGTTTTTGAATGTTTCGCATAAGTTGAATAATTTCATTTGCCGTGATAGGATCTAAACCTGTGGTTGGCTCGTCATACATAATAATTTTCGGCTTTAAGATAAGGGCACGAGCCAAGGCTACTCGCCGTTGCATTCCTCCTGAAAGTTCTGCCGGCATCAAATCTATAGCGTGCAAAAGTCCTACACTTTCAAGTGCTTCTTTTACTGAGGCTTCCGTTCCCTGAAAATTTTCCACTTTATCCTTATGCCTTCGCAGTGGAAATTCCAAATTTTCACGTACAGTCATTGAATCATATAAAGCACTACCTTGAAATAAAAACCCAATTTCGGTACGCAAAAAATCTAATTCCTCCTGTCCCATAGCAATAATATCTTGATCTTTAATGGTTATACTTCCACTATCGGGTTGAATTAGGCCCACAATACACTTTACCATTACCGACTTTCCAGAACCGGATTTTCCCATTATAACGAGATTTTCCCCTTCGTAAAGTTCCAAGTTGAATCCCTTAAGCACATGGTTATTACCAAAGCTTTTTTTAATGTCTTTTAGCTGTAAAACAGGTTTTTTATTTTTTTGAGAATTCATCTAAAGTGTAAAAAATATATCGGTTACAAAAACGGCAATAAAGTCAACCACGAATACTAACATAGAGGCATAAACCACAGCTGCGTTTGAGGCTTCTCCAACTCCAACGGTTCCTTTGGCACAGTGATATCCCTTGTAAGTTCCCACCAGGCCAATTGCAAAGCCAAAGAAAAATGTTTTAACCGTGGCTGGAAAAACATCACTAAACTTTAACGCATCAAATGTTTGATTAAAATAAAGTGTAAAGGAAACACCGCCCTTCAGGTTTTCCACGATTGCGGAACCAAGAAGAGCGACGGCATCGCCTAATATTACTAATAAAGGTAACATAAGAGTGACGGCAAGGATTCGAGTAACAACTAGGTATTTAAACGGATTGGTACCCGAAACTTCCATAGCATCTATCTGTTCGGTCACTTTCATGGAGCCAAGCTCTGCTCCCATTCCAGACCCTATTCTTCCTGCACAGATCAGGGCAATAATCACAGGCCCAATTTCGCGTACTATGGAAAGACTGACCATAGATGCCATCCACGATTCGGCACCAAATTGCATCAATGTGGGGCGCGATTGCAATGTAAAAACGAGTCCTAAAATAAATCCAGTTACCATCACCAACAATAAGGAGCGATTACCCACATTGTAACATTGGCGCATCAATTCGCGAAACTCAAATGGCCTAGTGAACACTTCTCGAAAAAAGCGTCCTGCAAAAAAGGTCATATCTCCAATTTCAGCAAAAAATGATTTGGAGCGATCCAAGATGGAAGTGGATTTATTCATTTAAATAGCTGTAAATCCAAATATAGACATGATTTTAAGCAACAGAAATGATATAAATCAGGTTAGTAGTTTTAAATCATTAGTGTCAGACAAAGATGTACGACCGCTTCGCTATAATGACTAACGACATACGACTAGAATTGTAAAGGCTTGATAATAAGGTTAATTTCGTTATACATATTTTTAAAATGTTTATCCTTTATTGGAATCTCAATAGCAAGGTGTTATATTTTAATTAGTCGTGTCCGACTAAGATATAAGACCGCTGCGCTGAAAGACATAAGACGTAAGACTTGCTTTTTAATAGATTGAAAACTAGATAAAATTGATTTAACATACTTATTAATTGATAAATTTTGATGCTAAGTATAATAGCATGCTGCCATTAAATAAAAAATATTCTAATTGCCTATTATCTGTGACTCAACAAATTTTCTCACTCTTTTAATCAGACACTACTAGTTTTAAATATGTTTAAACGAGCATTAGTGATAAACCCACAATAGATTTGTGGGCAGGCTTTTAAACTTTAATCCTCCTGCTTTAATGTTATTAAAGTAATTTCCGGTCGCATTCCCAGTCTTCCAGGGAATCCCAACCAGCCTAGTCCCCTATTCACATATAAGTATTGATCTTCTTCGCGGTACAATCCGGCCCAGCGTTTATATTTATATTTAATTGGGCTCCATTGCTTTCCCATAATCCGGATTCCTGCCTGCATTCCGTGAGTGTGTCCAGAAAGTGTAAGGGCAATATTGGTTTGTTTCAGTACTTCTTCGTCCCAATGAGAAGGGTCATGAGATAACAGAATTTTAAAAGGAACATCTTTTATAGGGTGCAGTGCTTTTTTTAAATTGCCATCTTGTCTAAAAGGTGGCAAACCCCAATTTTCAACGCCTGTTATTGCAATGGCATCGTCATTTTTTGAAATTAATACGCTTTCATTAAGAAGCAATTCGAAATTTATTTCTTCAAAAAAACGCTTTATAGATTCAAAGTTTTTGTCTTTTAACCGCTGGGAGTCCCATTTACTATAATCTCCATAATCGTGATTTCCTAAGATTGCATATTTGCCATTTTTGGCCGAAAATTTCTTTAAAACCTTATTCCAGCCCTTTAATTCCCATGCAAAATTATTGACCAGATCTCCAGTGAACACAATAAGGTCGGCGTCCAATCTATTTACAAGGCTTACCGCTCTTTCTAAAACGCGGTATCGGTAGGCGAAACTTCCTAGGTGAAGATCAGATATCTGTACCACTTTTAATCCATTAAATGATTCTGGCAGCTCGTTATGCGAAACTGTAACACGATAGACTTTGAATCTATAAACCGCTTTAAAAATTGCATATACAATAGCGAAAAAAGGAAGAAACCCAGCAATCAATCCCATTGCGGGTACGATAATCAAAGATTGGGTTTCAGAAAAAACAAAGTTCGAATAATGCAAAACACTGATTACAACAATAAATACTATTTTAGGAATAAAAGAAGATACCGTTAGCCCATAGAGCGATGAAATTAGCGCCTGCCTTCTTGTTATTGGCACAGTTTCCATTTTTATCTTTAAGATTAAAATAGCAGACACCAAGCCTATGGTAAATATCCAAAAAAAGATGTTTATGATAGTTTTTAGAATAGCGGAAGGAATAAACTGGATGATGGATTGTAGCCAGTAAAAAGTGAGTATATCAACCCCAACGATGGCGATACAAAGTAAAAAAACTACAAAAAGTGAATGGGTTCGCATTCTTATTTTAGACTATTTAATGAGCGAATAAAATTAGCTGAAATGTATTTTTACAATAACCTGAATTGTTGTTTTTTAGCAATAAAAAGACTTAGATTCAGCATACTACCTTCAAAACTCTAGGTTCTAGCCATGCATTAAAAGAACCAATTCATTACATTGAAATATCCATTACATATTATTTTCAACTAAGTTCAATATGCATATTTCGTTCTTATGTACCTTTTAATGCTTTACGAAGAAAATTCTTATAAGCAAAAGGTAGTTAATAGCGGTGGTTATTGGTTTCAACACAAATTAATTTAATGCGGGTATGTAAATGTACTGGCTTGGCGTTTACCGTTTTCTGATCACTAAAATGGTGTCGTCTGAAAACTCCATCCAAGCTAGGTCGTAAATGTAATGATACATTTTATTTTTTGAATTGACTTGGAAGTGGGTATGGTATTTAAATCGGAATCCTTTTTTTACCAACAGGTTTCTATATATTTTAACTTGAGATTTATTTTTCCCCAATACTTCTAAGAGAATCGTGTAGTTTCGTTTAAGATACCCGTTTATTTCTATTGCGGCAACTTTGGTAGCATGTCGGATTTTTTTATGGTATTGGTTTTTACATTGGGTAGAGCAGAAAATTTTATCTGATCGTCCTTTTAGGGGTTTTGCACATATTTTACATTCGCTATTCATATAAAAAACTGTTTTACAAGCAAATATACTTATTCGTTCTTAACGGTTAAGAAACATTTGTATTCGTTTATAAGTACTTATAATCGCCTTTTTATGTTTTTTTTTAGCTAGGTTTGAGAAACACCTTAATAATCGCTATCATGAAAAACAGGCCAAACACCCACGTTATTATGTATCTTCCCTTAGCCAAGGCAAGCAGGGTTAAGGTTTTTATTCCGTATAAAATGCTATCGGAACGGCAAGCTTTTAAAAGGCTGGACGGTACCTATTACCACTATCACCAAAAACTGTGGAGCATTCCAAACACTTCAGAAAACATAAAAAAGATTGAAACACTTTTTGGCAAAAAACTAACGAAGCAAAATACACAAGCCCCTACCGCCATACCACAAGCAGCCATTGCTCCGCATGTACAGCGTGAGCTAGACCGGAACCATCAAAAAATGATTCTAAAAGGTTTTAGTTGGGCTACTATACGCAACTATCAAAGCAACTTAACGCAGTTTTTCCAGTATTTTGAAGCTGTTGAATATCAAAAAATAACCAAGGAGCAGATTGAAGGGTTTATCTATCACCTTATAAGTAAATACAAAATAAGTGACCAAAAGCAAAATCAGCTAATAAATGCCATAAAGTGTTATTATGAGCATACATTGGGTATGCCAAGGGAATATTATGATATTACCCGGCCCAAGAAAAGCAATAATCTGCCGAACGTGCTTAGCAAGAGAGAGGTGGCTACAATTTTAAGCTACCCCACCAATATAAAGCACAAGGCCATATTGCATGTTATATATGCTGCAGGTCTTAGAGTGGGCGAAGTGGTTCGGTTGCGCTTAACGGACATAAGGAGCGATGATGGTTATCTTTTTATAAAAGACGGAAAGGGCAAAAAGGATAGGCACTGCACCTTAAGCCCCGTACTTTTAGCGCTTTTACGAGAATACTACAAGCAATTTAAACCCAGTTATTGGTTATTTGAAGGGCAGGATGGCGGTCAATACACCGTACAAAGCATACAGCGCATATACCGAAAAGCGGTAAAGAACACCAACAGCAACCCTTGGAGCACGCCGCACACCTTGCGGCATAGTTACGCTACCCACCTTATGGAGCACGGCGTAAACATTAGGAAAATACAAAGCTCTATGGGTCATGCTACCACAAAAACAACAGAGGTTTACACACGTATTTTAGGAATAAACAATAAAACTTTAGAAAGTCCCTTGGATACTTTGTATGAATCGGGTACATTTGGTACGGATAATACAAAAAAGAAAAAATAACATTAGGCTGGAGGGTGCACAAGTAGAATATATACGTAACTCCCCCGTTGTATATCCACATGTTAGGCGTAATGTTAATGAAACGCCTTATACATTTTCGCAGTTAATTCTCTAGCTCTTTTTAAAGTAATGAAGTCTAATGAATAGCCGTGTGCATCTAATAGTAAATCGTGTAATGCCTCAATAGTTGCAATATCACTATCTACTATATCAACAGAAACACTACGCCTAACATCGGCTATAAAATCATTGCCGTTTTGTTGCTTGTCCAAAGTTTTGTTCTCTTTACTCATTTTGTTTTTAATTTAAAAGTTAAAGCGTTTTTTAATCGGCAACGATTCATAGCCGTAATCCGTTGTACTACATTTAAAAAAAACTTTGAGAATAATTTTGAACATTTTATTTCTGACATTTTCTGGAATTATTTTCGGACAAGATTATAATGCAAATAATTCAAATACAGCTGATTTAATTAGAGATGCAGATTGCCTTA
>NZ_JAVMBW020000013.1:0-127511 GCF_031631895.2 Aequorivita marina | reverse complement strand
AATTGGGGAATCTTAACCTTGCAGGAACAGCTCAGTTGGGTAATGACAACGAAGCGACAACAGACCAAGATGGTAATTTAAACGCCGCTGGAACACTTCAGGTGGGTAATCTTAACGATGCATACACAGAACAAGATGGGGATTTTAACGTTTCTGGAACATTACAGGTAGGTAATCGTAATGATGCAACTACGCTCCAAGATGGAGATGGTAACCTGAGTACTACTACCCAAGATGGTAATAGAAACGATTCTGATGTATGGCAAGATGGTGACGATAATGTAAGCGATGTTGACCAAACAGGGAATCGCAACGCTTCTTACGTAGATCAGTGGGGAAATCGTAATGATAGTGATGTAGATCAAATGGGGAATCGTAATGAATCTGATGTATTTCAGTGGGGTGACGATAATATTTCTTCTGTAGATCAACAAGGTAATCGTAACGATTCTTATGTAGATCAAGATGGAGATCGTAATGATAGTGATGTAGATCAAATGGGGAACCGTAACTCTTCTATTGTACTTCAGTATGGTGATGATAATATTTCTTCTGTAGATCAACAAGGTAATCGTAACGATTCTTATGTAGATCAATGGGGTGATAATAATAATAGTTATGTATTACAAGATGGTAACCGTAACGACTCTGAAGTTGAACAATGGGGTGATGACAATATTAGTATTGTAGCGCAAGTAGGAAACCGTAATGATGCAGATCTTTTCCAATTAGGAGATGGTAACTTCTCAGAAGTTTACCAATTCGGTAACCGTAACGATGCAACAACAGATCAAATAGGAGATGATAACTACTCTGGAGTTGGGCAACAAGGTAACCGTAACGATAGTGATGTTGACCAAACTGGAGATGATAACGAAGCGTATACTAGACAGTGGGGTAACAGAAATGATTCTGATACAGACCAAATGGGAGATGATAACTATTCTGACAACTGGCAAATAGGGAATCGCAACGATGCGCGTACTAACCAAGTAGGAGATGATAACAGATCTATCGTTGAGCAATTTGGAAACCGTAACGAAAGTGATGTTGACCAATTAGGTAATGATAACTATGCTGGTACAGGACAATACGGAAACCGTAACGAAGCTACCACTTTCCAATTAGGTAATGATAACTATTCATTGACTGTCCAAGCTGGTAATGACAACGAAAGTCTTGTTGGCCAAGTAGGTTTCTTTAATGATTCTGATGTTTTTCAAGATGGTAATGATAACTTTAGTGCTGTTGGACAAGCAGGAGTGCTTAATGAGTCAGACGTAATTCAAGCTGGTAATGATAACATCAGCCTTGTAGGTCAGTTAGGTATCTTAAATGAATCTGAAGTAATCCAAATAGGTAATGATAACATCAGCCTTGTAGGGCAAGCTGGATTAGGACACTATAGCCTTGTTGAGCAAACTGGTAACAACAACTTTAGCCTTGTAGGTCAGTTGGGTGTAGGTAACTGGAGCCACGTTAATCAAGTTGGTAGCGGAAACATTGATGTTACTTTACAGAACTAAAATATAGTTAAGTAAATTAAAAAAACTACTTAATTATTTAAAATAGTGCGAGGGCTTCCAAAAGAAGCTCTCGCATTTTTTATTAATTCAAAGCTAAGATAGAAAGCTAGTTATAGAGGAATTAAATAAAATTGGTTCTATGTTGATTATAGTGGGCAAGCCAATTTCTGTATTACTATAAACCTTTTCTAACAACTAAAGTTCAGGAATGTAAATAAAGCTGTTCATTTTTTTTATTGCAAAAAAACGTGTGCATTACTCTCATTCGTGCCTCATTCGTCGTATGCAAGTAAAAAGCTAGGCTGTGCAAAACTTTACTAAAAAACCTCCCTCATTCCGGCGCAAACCAAAGGCTCGCATCAGTTAGTTCAAGATTTTGATTTTTTTCAAAAAAAAACACCTACTTAAAACAACATAGAGCCATAAAATTGTATTCTTCTTTACTTGCCGATTGCTTTAAAACATAAAACCTGATTGTTATATTAATAGTCAGATTTTTCATTTTAAAATATTTTTATGTTTAAATAACAGTAGTGTCCGATTAAAAGAGTGAGAAAATTTGTTGAGTCACAGATCAAGATGGTAATGTAAACACTTCAGATGGAACTCAAGGGTTTTTGGGAGACGATAACTTGAATACAACCACTCAACAAGGAGGTAATAATGCAAATTTTGTAGATCAGCGGGGGTGTGATGATACCGCTTCTTCTTTACAGGTAGGTAATGACAATGCTTCTGAAACGCGTCTGATGTTTATCAAGATGGTGATTTAAATACAGCTTTAACTATCCAGATAGGTGATGATAACACATCTGCTATTAGTTCAGAGGGAGTTTCAAACACAGCTACTGCACTTCAATATGGTGATGATCATAAAAGTAACATTGAGCAAGTAGGTAATGCTAATACTGCCTATGTAATGCAGGATGTTTCTAATATCTTAAGTAATGCTTACCAAACTGGTAATAATAATGATGCTAATGTTCAGCAGATAGGAAACTACAATGGTAGTGGTGTAAACCAGGATGGTAATACTAGCACAGTCATAACTTTAAAAGTTGGAGGTGCTAACTCTTCTTTAGTTAATTAAATAGGTTCAATTAACTATTCAGATGTAGAGCAATTAGGTAATGTGAACGGTTCTGGCGTAGCATAGACTGGTAACCAAAACAGTAGTAATGTTACTCAAGGATGTAATTTTAATAGTAGTTCAGTTGCTCAATTAGGTAACAATAACAGGTCTACTGTAAATCAGAGTAACTAAGGTATATTCCCTATCTTATAATACTTTAAAAGTAAGTTATAAGAGCACTTTAAAAAGTGCTCTTATTTTTTTGCAACAGAATTTAAATTACCTTCCAAATTATCAATAATTTAAGTTAATTTGTTGTATATTGCAGTAGGTGAATGATTTAACCAAATGAATTAAACTTTAAAGAGATGAAAAACACTAAATTATTGCTGACAGCCTTTATTATTGTTGTTTTGGGGAGTGTTGCTTCCTCGCAAACGTATGTAGAAGACGCTAAACTAACTAGTCATTTTTTTAAAAATAAAACTACCCTCTTTAATATTGTTGCTTCACAGAATGCTAATACAGTAAAAAGCAACAAAATTTCTGTCCAGCAAATTGGAGATTATAATTCTGCGATTACCGTTACAAAGTCACAACAAAGTGATATTAACTTAAACCAATTTGGTGATAATAACGATATAGCTTTAATTGTTTCTGCTAAAAAAATTGGTGAAGATGTTCTACAGGTTGGTAAAAATCATAGTTATACAGATTTAAGTAATTCACGTAGCCAGGTTCATGCTTCTAATGTTCAGCAATTTGGTTCAAACCAAAATTTAATTAGGATTGGTGGTCAAAATTCTATTTCAGATAAAATGATGGTTTCGATGCAAGGAAAAGATCAAACAGTTATTATCAGAAACTTAAATTAATAAACTTGTGCTCAAAAAGGTTTTATATAGGTTGCCTATATTTCTTTTAGTCTTGTTATCAAGTATTGCGTCTTCCCAAGTATATAATACTAAGGTTGTGGCAGAAATAGATATTGCCAATAATGGTAATATGTATTCCTTTACAGGATCTGCAGTTAATAAAACCGCTTCAAATCAAAGTTTACGTTATGTGCTTTCCGTTATAAAAAGCGATTCCCAAAATTCAAATAATGTCAAAAATGACCAGACCGGCAGGTTTGTTCTGGAGCTTGGTGAGAAAAAAAACTTATCTTCAGCTACTATTAATGTAGCTGATGAAGATCGAGTAATTATTCTTTTGCTTATATATGATGAAGAAGATACTCCATTGGGTATGGATAGAATTGTAATAAATGAAAACGAAGAAGATAAAAGTATAGAGAGAAAATATAGTACTGAAAAGAAGAGTGAGGTTAAATTATCGCCAGATGCCGTAAGAACAAAAGCAGATGGAGTGGTTCTGAGAGGTATCGTTACTGAAGATACTAAAACAAAACCGGGCAGCGATTTTTATAAAATGTTTTATTCATCGTACCTTGCCAATAATGTAAATGGTGAAGAAATAGTAAATATAAAAGAGGTTTTATCCTTAAATAACAATACAAAAATTGAAATCACAGTTGCTAATGAGATGGTTCTTGAATTTTTTGTTAGACCGCAAAATGACTATCTTAAAGCAATGGCCGATGTAGCTTTAAAAAGAGTATATTGGTTTTTACAGAAATATAAAAAAAGCAAGAATGTTTTAAAATATTATTAAATGTTCATCATTCTTGTAATTGATTTTTATTAAATTTACAATGTACCCAATTTCCCCAATATATTTAATTTTTAGAGGTTAGTAGTTAAATACTTACTTATAATATTGTTTAACGTATTGGTTTTGTGTTATTTGAAATGTTTGCTATTGTCTGTTCGAGTGCTCTTGATAACTATCGGGAGAGAATTTCGGCTATTAAAAATAGGTTTTGACTGCGCTCAACCAGACATTTACAGGTTTAATCCACAGCTTAGAGAATGAAACTATCTACTGAGCTCTATTTATTTTATCTTATTTTATCCCCATTGTAACTATTTAGTCTAATAAATACCAGAAATATGAAATCTTTTGTTCTTTTCTTATTCCTAAGTGTCTCTACATATGCTGTGGGCCAGCAATTGGTGTATGCACCTATAAACCCCGCCTTTGTTGGAGGAAATTCTTTTAACTATGCATGGTTGCTCAATTCTGCAAACGCACAAAATTCTTTCGAAGACGATTCGCAATTTGATGCTTTCGACCGTTTAGGGGGGTTTGACCGTTTTGGTAAAAGCCCTTTTGGTAAAGATGAAGTGCCTCCAAAAGGTACGAGCATTGAAGGCGATTTTCAATATGAGGTTTTTGATTCATCCGATGGTTTAGTAATAAATGTATTAAATATAGTAACCGGAGAAGCCACCCAAATAATTATTCCAAACTAAATTTCTTATGAAGAATATGCTTATAAGGCTATGTATTGTATCTGTCTCATTCTTTTTGGGGGGGTGTGGTGCCTACTTTAATCAACCACTAGGACCACAAGATGCACGTTTGGGCGAAATAACGAATCAAACTACTACTTTATACTCATTGCCGAAGCCTGAAGAGCCTATTATAGCAGGTGTTTATAATTTTAAAGATCAAACTGGGCAATACAAAAATATTGAGAACGGAAGTACTTTTAGCACAGCAATAACCCAAGGGGCCACAACAATTTTAATAAAAGCACTCGAAGATTCTAAATGGTTTAGACCGATAGAACGTGAAAATCTTAGCAATTTACTTAATGAACGAAATATAATTAGGAGTACACGAGAAGAATATAGGAAAGTGGATGATAAATCTCCCACTCGTTTAACACCTTTATTATTTGCCGGTATATTACTTGAAGGAGGGGTGGTTTCTTATGATTCAAATATCTTAACCGGTGGGGCTGGTGCACGATATTTTGGTCTAGGAGCTTCTACACAATATAGACAAGATAGGATTACAGTATATCTTCGGGCAGTTTCTACTAATACAGGGGAGGTATTAAAAACAGTTTATGTTTCAAAAACGATTCTTTCGCAAGCTGTAGATGTAGGTCTTTTTAAATATGTGAATTTTCAACGTTTATTAGAAGTTGAAACGGGTTTTACCAAAAATGAACCATCTCAAATGGCAGTACAAGAAGCTATTGAAAAGTCTGTAGAAATATTAATAATCGAAGGTATAAAAGATAATTTATGGTCAACCAAGGAAGGTAAGGAACAAAATAAAGAAATTGTAGATCAATACTTACTCGAAAAGGAATTAGAAGAGTCTACAGGCCTTTATGAAAGAAGGTATCTAGAGAACTATTTTAAAAGCCAACTTAATATAAATTTCGGTATGGCATTGGTAGATGGAGATTATTCAACGGGAATATTAGACTATAAATTTGGACTTATGTACAAATATTCTATTCTTCCCGAATTAAGACTTGCAGCAGATTTTCAATTTTTTAGACTTAATTCCACACCCCAAATCAATCATTGGTGGCTTAGTGAAAGTTTAAATGTTGAGTATAATATGTTGCCTTATGATAAGTTGAGTCCAATTTTTTATGCGGGACCTGGTATTTTACATTTTGCAGATGATACTCCTGTTGGTGACTTACAGCGATGGAATAGCTTTTTTAATTTAAAACTTGGAGCAGGTTTAGAGTATCATGTTTCTCCAAAGATATCGTTTGTGCTCAATGGAGAATGGGATATTACTTTCACAGATAAGATAGATAATTTACCACAGGGTAGGAGGGATGATTTTTACTATACCATGAGTATTGGACTATCTTATCACTTTGGCTCGTCAAAAACAAAAAACATGAAATTGCAATAAGTTAATGATTTTGAAATATCTCGATTTTTCATAAACCTATTAAACAAATAAACAAACAGATGAAAAGAAGTATAACATATTTAAAATTGAGTTTGCTCTTCATTATTTTGGTAGCGTGCAGTGAGGATAGAATTAGTGACAACGATTACGGAGTTATTACAGGAAAAGTTGTTGCAGAAGGTTCCAATACGCCGTTAGAAAATGTAAGAATAAATACAAGTCCAGTAACTAGTACAGTTTTTACCGATGCTGAAGGGAATTTTAGGATTGAAAATGTTGCTGCCGGAGAATATTCTGTAGGAGCTAGACTTGACGGTTATCTGGCCAGATATGAACCAGCTACCGCACTTGCGAACAAAACTGTAAACGTGATTTTTGAAATGGAAATTTCAACAGTAAATAATAGACCTCCCTCAACTCCTGTATTGATATCACCTACAGATAATCAAATGCTAGAGAGTGTGGAGGCAATATTTGTGTGGAGTTCAATAGATCCCGAAGAAGATCCGCTAACATTTTCATTGGAACTTAGAAATGACCAAAACGAAGAAGTGTTGATGTTCGAAGATTTAAGTGATACCATCTTCAGGTATCCAGAATTAATGCTGGGAACTCAGTATTATTGGCAAGTGTCTTCGAAAGATGAGTATAATCCAGCGGTGCTAAGTCCTGTGGGAACGTTTAGCGTTGCTGGCCCTCCGGTTGATAATAGGTTTTTGTTTGTTCGAAATATTGATGGTAATAACGTTATATTCTCAGCGGATGAAGAAGGAAATGAATTTCAACTAACCTCCGTAAATACAAATAGTTACCGCCCAAGAAGAAATGTTGCAGCAGATAGAATTGCCTACCTACAGACAACTGGGGCACAAGCAGATATTTATACAATGAAACGTGATGGTACTGATAAGGTTAAAGTCACTTCAAACCTACAGCCTAATGGTTTTAATTTGAACGAGATAAATATTAGTTGGCCAGAGAATAGCGACCGAATATATTTTCCAAACCTTGATAAATTATACTCTATTAGATCAAGTGGTCAAGGACTTAATCAGGTATTTCAAACCTTGGATGGCTCTTTGATTTCTGAAATTGCAGTTAGTGAGAATAGTGATTTAATTGTTTTGAAAACAAATAACTTGAATGGATATGATGTTTCTTTCATTACCATAAATAAAAACGGCGATTTCCTAGATACCTTGCAATCCGGACTACCTGGAGCTGCTAGCGGTCTAGATTTATCAGTTACTAACAATAAAATTGTATATTCCTACGATGTTTCTGAATTCCAAAGTTCTGATTACAGAAGATTGGACTCCAGAATGTTTACATATGATATCAGTACTTCGGGACCACCGGTAGATATTTCCAATGAAAAACCAAACGGTACAAATGATTTGGAACCCATATTTGCACCAAATGAAGCATTCGTAATCTATACAAATACCTCGAATGATGGTATCTCTAGAAGAGATATCTATACGCTGGAAATAGGTGAAGATCAAACGAGAACTTTGCTTTATTCAGATGCTTATATGCCCGATTGGGAATAATTGTTGAAAATATTCAAAAACCCTGAAAGCCCACCTTTGTGGGCTTTTTTTTAATGCGTACTTTTGTAGCCTAACTTCATTTCAATGAGCAAAGAGATTTCAAAACGCTACGCACAGCGGGGTGTTTCAGCAAGTAAAGAAGATGTGCACAACGCCATAAAAAATGTTGATAAAGGGTTGTTCCCTAAAGCATTTTGTAAAATTGTTCCAGATTATCTTACCAATGACAAGGACCATTGTTTAATAATGCACGCCGATGGTGCTGGCACTAAATCTTCATTGGCTTACCTGTACTGGAAGGAAACTGGAGACCTCTCCGTTTGGAAAGGCATTGCCCAAGATGCCTTAATCATGAATATTGACGACCTGCTTTGCGTGGGAGCAGTAGATGATATTTTGCTGTCCTCAACCATAGGGCGCAATAAAAACTTGATTCCAGGCGAAGTTATTTCCGAAATTATTAACGGAAGTGAGGAGCTTATAGCTGAAATGAAGGAGTTTGGAGTCACCATTCACTCCACAGGAGGAGAAACAGCCGATGTTGGCGATCTAGTGCGCACCATAATTGTTGACTCTACCGTGACTGCCCGAATGAAGCGAAGTAATGTTATTGACAATGCAAACATTCAGCCAGGTGATGTTATAGTTGGTTTGGCCTCTTATGGACAAGCTACGTATGAAAAGGAATATAATGGCGGTATGGGGAGTAACGGCCTTACGTCTGCCCGGCACGATGTTTTTCATAAATATCTAGCAGAGGGTTATCCTGAAAGCTATGATGCCTCTGTCCCCGAAGATCTTGTATATTCAGGTTCAAAAAAATTACAGGATTCTGTGGAAGGAAGTCCTGTAAACGCGGGAAAATTGGTACTTTCTCCCACCCGTACCTACGCGCCAATCATCAAAGAAATCTTATCTAAATACAGCAATGCCGAAATCCATGGTATGATTCATTGTAGTGGAGGAGCACAGACAAAAATCCTGCATTTTGTGGAAGATCTTCATATTATTAAAGACAATATGTTTGCAGTGCCTCCGCTCTTTAAGCTTATTCAGTCGGAAAGTGGAACGGACTGGAAAGAAATGTATCAAGTGTTTAATATGGGGCATAGAATGGAACTCTATGTGCCAGAAGAAATTGCCAGTTCTATAATTGAAATTTCAAAATCGTTTAATGTTGATGCACAAATTGTAGGGCGCGTGGAAGCTGCTGAAAATAAAAAACTTACAATAACGAGCGAAAACGGAACGTTTACCTATTAATTGAATAGTAATGAAAAAATCTCTTTGGTTGGTTGTTACATTGTTTTCTTTAAGTACAAGTAGCCTCCTCGCATCTACAGATTCCTTGATGTTCAATAAAAATGATAAGGATAGTGTTGCCTTAGGTTGGCGCACTAAAAATGAAGCTGGCTTATTGCTTAATCAAGTATCGTTTACCAATTGGAATTCTGGTGGAACAAATTCTATTTCTGGTATTGTTTCTGCTAAATCATCAGCTAAACTTAAACAGGAAAGATGGGTTTGGACTTCCGACCTAAACCTGAAATACGGCCTAAATAAACAACAAGAAGCTGGGGTTAAAAAAACGGAAGATATAATAGAAATCAATTCCAACTTTGTTTCAGAAACCGATTCCATAAGCAACTGGTTTTATTCCGCGAAACTTAGCTTTAACACACAATTTTCTAATGGTTACAAATATCCAAATAAAGATGAGGCCATATCTAGGTTTCTAGCTCCGGGATACCTGTTTTTTGGAATGGGGATGGAATACGGTAGAAAAATTGAACACTTATCTTTCTACGCATCGCCTTTTACGTTAAAAACAACCTTTGTAATGGATGATGATCTTGCCAACAAAGGAGCTTTTGGTGTAAACCCCGCCATTTACGATGTGGATGGTAATATGTTGAGAAAAGGTGATAACATCAAGCAAGAGGTGGGAATACTAATAACCAATAAATACGAAGAAACAATTTTCGAAAATATAAAGCTCAATAGCCATTTAAGACTATATACCGATTATGTAAATAGTTTCGGGAATATAGATGTTGATTGGGAGGTTAATCTAGGGATGGAGGTCAATAAATTTGTTAAGGCTACTTTAGGCTCACATTTAAGGTATGATAATGATATTAAGATGGACTCTAAAAGAGATGAAGTTACAAATGAAGAAATTGTTATCGAAGGGCCAAATGTTCAATGGAAGCAAATACTAGGGGTAGGACTAATTATTGATTTTGATAATATGTCAAAATCAAAAGAAACATCATAGTTCTATTTTTTAATTCATAACGTAGCTTCAGAAATAGGGGAATGCCTTCAATAAAAAAATTGTAAATTTACAACCACGATAAAATCTATATGTTAGACAGACTTCAAATTATAAAACAACGTTTTGACGAGGTAAGCGACCTTATAATCCAACCGGATATAATCAGCGACCAAAAGCGATATATTCAGTTAAACAAAGAATATAAGGATCTAAGGGTCTTGATGGATAAACGAGCCGAATACTTAGAGCTTGCCGACTATGTTACCGAAGCAGAAGAAATAATAGCGGATGGCAGTGATGCCGAAATGGTTGAAATGGCAAAAATGCAGCTGGATGAAGCTCAGGAACGCATGCCGATTTTGGAAGAGGAAGTGAAGCATCTTTTAATTCCGAAAGATCCAGAAGATGCCAAGAATGCGGTAATGGAAATTAGAGCTGGAACCGGTGGTGACGAGGCGAGTATTTTTGCAGGCGATCTATTTAGAATGTACACAAAATACTGTGAAGGAAAAGGCTGGAAAACAAACGTTATAGATTTAAGTGAAGGGACTAGCGGTGGATTTAAGGAAATACAGTTTGAGATTGAGGGCGATGATGTATATGGAACGCTAAAATTTGAAGCCGGTGTACATCGTGTACAGCGGGTTCCGCAGACCGAGACCCAAGGTCGTGTTCATACCAGTGCCGCTACGGTAATGGTTTTCCCAGAAGCGGAGGAGTTTGATATTGAAATTAACCCAAAAGATGTTCGTGTAGATTTTTTCTGTTCTTCCGGCCCTGGAGGGCAGTCGGTTAACACCACCTATTCTGCGGTGCGCTTAACGCATGTTCCTACCGGGATTGTGGCGCAGTGCCAAGATCAAAAATCGCAACATAAAAACAAGGAAAAAGCATTTAGGGTGCTACGTTCCAGATTGTATGATATGGAGCTGGCTAAAAAGCAAGCTGAAGATGCCCTAAAACGTGGCTCAATGGTCACAAGTGGCGACCGAAGCGCTAAAATTAGAACATACAATTACTCCCAAGGACGTGTTACCGATCACCGAATAAACCTTACCCTTTACAATCTGGGGAACATTATAAACGGCGATATACAAGAAATCATAGACGAGCTGCACCTGGTTAACAACACCGAAAAGCTAAAGGAAACCGGAGAGACATTTTAGAGTACTTATTGCTATTTAACTAAAATAAGGCTAATAGAAATATTTATGACAACCAAGCAGTTAGTTTCAGAGATTAAACGTAAAAAGTCTTTTCTATGCGTAGGGCTAGATGTAGATCTTGATAAAGTACACCCTTCATTATTAAAGGAGGCAGATCCTATTTTTGCGTTTAACAAAGCTATAATTGATGCAACCCATGAGTTTGCGGTTGCCTATAAGCCCAATACCGCTTTCTATGAAGCTTATGGAATTAAGGGGTGGCAAGCACTGGAAAAAACCATTAACTACCTAAACGAAAACCATCCCAACATCTTTACCATTGCCGATGCAAAACGTGGCGATATTGGGAATACATCATCCCGTTACGCCAAGGCATTTTTTGAAGATTTAGCCTTTGATGCCATTACGGTTGCTCCTTATATGGGGAAAGATTCCATAGAGCCTTTTCTTGAATTTAAAGATAAACACACCATTTTACTGGCACTTACTTCCAATGAAGGCGCTTTCGATTTTCAGACCAAAAAAGTTGGGAATGACCAATTGTACAAGCAGGTTTTAAAAACTTCCAAAACATGGAATAATAGCGAAAACCTGATGTACGTTGCAGGTGCTACCAAAGCCGAATATTTGGCCGAAATAAGAGAAATTATCCCAGATAGTTTTTTATTGGTTCCAGGAGTAGGGGCTCAGGGCGGAAGCTTAAAAGAAGTCTGCAAATATGGCCTTACCGATAATGTTGGCTTACTGGTAAATTCCTCAAGAGGCATTATCTATGCTTCTAACAATTCAGATTTTGAAGCTGCTGCGGCTAAAGCGGCGGAGAAAATACAGTTAGAAATGAAATCCATACTAGATGGAGTTTCTTGATCAGCTACATAGAACCTTAAACTTTAAAACCCCTCCTTCGCGTATCGTTTCCTTGGTTCCGTCACAAACGGAGCTGTTGGTAGATTTGGGGTTGGAGGAACAACTGGTTGGAGTGACTAAATTCTGCGTGCATCCAAGGCATTTAAGAAGTGAAAAGCTTGTTGTTGGCGGAACTAAAAGTGTGAAGTATGATAAAATCAAGACGCTCAATCCAGATATTATCATTTGCAATAAAGAAGAAAACACCAAAGAAATGGTGTTACAGCTGGAAAAAATTGCTCCGGTTTGGATTAGCGATGTAGATACTATAGCTGATAGCATCGCAATGATTGACGAACTGGGAAGAATTTTTGACGTTTCTGACAAGGCTGAGGCAATAAACACACAGATTCGCTTAGAAATACAGAATTTTCAAAAATTTATCAAAAATCAGCCTAAGAGAAAAGCACTGTATTTAATTTGGAAAGATCCATATATGGCGGCGGGAAGAGCTACTTTTATAAATGAAATGCTTCGCCTTAATAATTTTGAAAATAGTATAGCTACACCAAAATCCCGTTACCCCGAAGTGAAAACAGCCGATTTTAAAAATGTTGATTTGGTGCTGCTCTCAACAGAACCTTATCCATTTAAGGAAGAACACGTTTTAAATATGCAAGGTGAAATTGACGCCGAAGTACGCTTGGTGGACGGGGAGTATTTTAGTTGGTATGGCTCGCGATTACAAAAGGCTTTTAAGTATTTTAAAAGTCTTCATGAAAAACAATAATACTATTTGTCGCCTTGTTGAAGTGAAAGATAGTTTATCTCTTGAAAAAGTTGGCGCGCTTGGCGTTGAAACCTATCGCTTTTTTCCGCATTCTTTAAAGAGGTTTCGTAGGACCGCTTCATTAAATAGGTGTATTTAGCCTTTAGTTTTTCAACTTTTGATTTTTTCTGAAACCAGCGTATCATCTTCTTTTGCTTTTCTTTTTAGCAAAGATAAGTTTGGAAACCTAAATTTATTATTAATACGTGGTTAATGCTATCATAATAGTGTCACAACTGGTGCCAATACTGTTAAATTACAAGGATATTTTAATCCTGAAGCGCAAAAACTTGTCTTAGAAGATTTGTTGTTCTAGCAGAAATATTATTGCGAATATCTTTTTCCTCAACGCTAATCATTGTATATACGCCATTAAGAGCTTCGTTAGTGACGTAATCTGTTAGGTCTGGATTAACTTTTGTTACAAACGGAACGGCGTTGTACCTGTTAATGATGTTGCTCCATATTTGGTCTGCCCCCACTTTAGAAAAGGAGTTTTTAATCACCGGGTTAAACTTTGAATATAGCGCGGTATTGGTGCGTTGTTCCAGGTAACTGGTTGCTGCGTTGTCTGGTCCAAGCAGTATGTTTTTTGCATCGTTAAAGTTTATATCTTTTACGGCGCCTACAAATATGGGTGTGGCTTCCTTTACTGCATCTTCGGCAGCGCGGTTTAAAATCTTTAGGCCTTCGTCTGCCAAGCTTCCCAAGCCAATATCACGTAGGGTTTGATCTACTTTTCGCAGTTCTTCAGGCAGCATAATCTTAACCAGTTGGTTTTTATAAAAACCATCGGTTTGGGTCAATTTGCTTACCTGTTTCTCAATACCCTTATCCAAGGCTTGGCGCAGCCCGTTTGCTATTTGGGTGGAGTTCATTCCAACACCGGTCTGGTTTGGAAGGGTGTTGACCACTTCTTGTAATTCGGCACAAGAAATGACAATAAATAACGAGCAAAATAGAAGGGCTTTTTTAATCCACATGGGTTTTGGGTTTTAGTTTTTCCAAATATAAAAAGACCCTCCAAAATTGAAGGGTCTTTTTGTAATAAAAGATTTAAAAAGTTCTTATTTAAGAACCTTGATTGTTTTAGAAGTGTCTCCACTGGTTATTTTAACCAAGTAAGATCCACTGGCAAGACTGCTCGTGTTAATAGCTGGAGAAATTTTTCCAGGGTTCGCTTGAAGAACAACTTTTCCTAAAACGTCATAAACAGTAACATTGTCAATAGAAGTTTTAGATTGAATGTTTAGAACATCTTTTACTGGGTTAGGATACACGCTAAAAGTGTTTTCAGCTAAATCGTCTGTACCTAAGATACCAACATATAGTAGTACATCATCAACGTACATCTCGTTAGTAATACTTGCTGAAAAGAAGTCTAGTCCAGCCAAAACTTCGAATTCTTGGTCTCCAAATTCAAATGGTTGTGCAAATATTGCCTGAGTTCCATTAATATACATATCCCAAACTTGGTTGTCTATATCATAAAGTAATTTAACCTGAAACCATTCTGATTCTGGATAAGTAAATACTTGGTCAAAAGCAGTACAGTCAATTACTCCTGTAACCCCACCAGTTCCACCTGAGGAAGAGTCACAGTTAAAATATACATTACCACCCATCAAAGCTTGCTGCCACTCATCTCCTTCTGGAGTTAAAGCTGCTTGCATATTAAAATATCCTGATTGTCCAGTTGGTATATATGCAGAAAATTGAACTGTATAAAACCCTTCGTCAGCTCCATAAGGAAATAGTAGAATATTATCTGTAGTCTCGTCATCTGGAATTAATAATGATTGAGAACCTGATTGTGCTTGTGATGCTACTACCAAACCATCATCAGCTGAAGTTCCTGACCATGACCTCCAATGTGATGCTTGAGGTGAGATAGGTCCTAAAGTATAAGATTCAAAATCATCCTCAACGTCAACTTGGGCCTGCGATGAAATGCTAAAAGCACCTACTAGAAATGCTAAAATGTAAAGTTTTTTCATAATTTTAAGTTTTTAGATTTAAATATTCTCCTGCAATATACAAAAAAAATGATTTAATGTAAATAAGAAATTCAGTTTTTATTAAAATCATTTTAGACTGAAATCAATATCTTCGTGAGTATTTGCTAAATTTGTGCTTCATAAATATATAAGTAAATTACATTATGCAAAAGATAGCTCCTTATAAACCTAAACATAAAGTTCGTATTGTAACCGCGGCCTCGCTTTTTGACGGTCATGACGCCGCCATCAATATCATGCGGCGCATTATTCAATCTACAGGGGTTGAGGTTATCCACCTTGGGCATGACCGTAGTGTAGAGGAGGTTGTAAATACCGCCATACAGGAAGATGCCAATGCAATTGCCATGACGTCGTACCAAGGAGGGCATAATGAGTACTTTAAATATATGTACGATCTGCTTCAGGAAAAAGGGGCGGGGCATATTAAAATATTCGGCGGCGGCGGCGGCGTTATTCTGCCTTCAGAAATAAAGGAGTTAATGGAGTACGGTATCACCCGTATTTATGCCCCGGATGATGGCCGTGAGCTTGGGTTACAGGGAATGATAAATGATTTGGTTAAAACCGCTGATTTTGCCATAGGCGATACTTTGAATGCTGAGGTTGATAAGCTTCCGAATAAAAACATAGGCGCAATAGCCCGGGTTATTTCGGCTGCGGAAAACTTTCCGGAAGTCGCAAAAGAAACTTTAGATAAAATCCATGTTAAGAACAAAAAATCCACAACCCCAGTTTTAGGTATTACAGGAACGGGCGGCGCAGGAAAATCGTCGCTGGTTGATGAACTGGTGCGTCGGTTCTTGGTAGATTTCCCCGAAAAAACCATCGGTATTGTTTCCGTTGATCCTTCTAAAAGAAAGACGGGAGGTGCCTTGCTGGGGGATCGCATTCGTATGAACGCCATCAACTCACCCCGCGTTTACATGCGTAGCTTGGCAACCAGACAAAGCAATCTTGCCCTTTCAAAATATGTGGCCGAGGCCATTCAGGTATTAAAAGCCGCGGAATTTGACTTAATTATTCTTGAAACCTCGGGAATAGGGCAGAGCGATACCGAAATTATTGAACACAGCGATGTGTCGTTATACGTTATGACACCAGAATTTGGTGCCGCAACCCAGCTTGAGAAAATTGATATGCTTGATTTTGCCGATTTGGTAGCCATCAACAAATTTGACAAACGGGGTTCTTTAGATGCCCTGCGCGATGTCAAGAAACAATACGTACGAAACCATCTGTTGTTTGATACGCCGCATGACGAATTACCGGTTTATGGCACTATTGCTTCGCAGTTTAACGACCCAGGAATGAATAAGCTGTATAAGGCTATAATGGGTGAAGTTGCAGAAAAAACCAAAGCCGATCTAAATAGTGATTTCCATGTTTCGGAAGAAATGGAGGAAAAGGTTTTTGTTATTCCACCAGCACGGACACGCTATCTTTCTGAAATTTCGGAAAACAACAGAGCTTATGATAAAAAAGCCTTGGAGCAAGCCGAAGTAGCTCAAAAACTATACGGCATTTACAAAACCATGGAATCTGTTTCAGGCGAAAAACCGGAGCTTGACAAAAGTGGAATTCTGCTAAAATCCATAAATACTTCTGAAGAAAACCAAGATCTATTAAAGCTGTTGCTCGCTGAATTTGATCGTGAAAAATTAAACCTAGACCCGTATAATTGGGAGGTAATCACGAACTGGAGCGATAAAGTGGAAAAATATAACAATCCCATATACAGCTTTAAGGTCCGTGGCAAGGAAATTAAAATTGAAACACAGACTGAATCGCTCTCCCATACCAAAATTCCCAAGGTATCCCTGCCAAAATATAAAGCATGGGGCGATGTGCTGAAATGGGTGCTTCAGGAAAATGTACCAGGGGAGTTTCCCTATACGGCGGGTTTATATCCGTTTAAGAGAACTGGGGAAGATCCCGCCCGTATGTTTGCCGGTGAAGGCGGTCCAGAACGTACCAACAGGCGTTTTCACTACGTAAGTATGGGCTTGCCCGCAAAACGGCTTTCCACTGCTTTTGACAGTGTTACTTTATATGGAAACGATCCGAACCACAGGCCCGATATTTACGGAAAAATTGGTAATGCCGGGGTTTCCATTTGCTGCCTGGACGATGCCAAAAAACTGTATTCCGGCTTTGATTTAAGCCACCCTATGACTTCGGTCAGTATGACCATTAATGGGCCCGCACCCATGTTATTGGGCTTTTTTATGAATGCCGCTATAGACCAAAACTGTGAGAAGTACATTGTTGAAAATGAAATGGAGGCTGAGGTTGAAAAGAAAATCAATACAATCTACAAGAAAAAGGGGATAGCGCGCCCTAAATATCACGGAAAACTTCCTGAAGGCAGTAACGGCTTAGGGTTGATGCTTCTTGGCGTAACTGGAGACCAGGTGTTGGATGCCGAGGTTTACAATAAGATAAAATATGAAACCCTTCAACAGGTGCGCGGAACGGTACAGGCCGATATTTTAAAGGAAGATCAGGCACAAAACACTTGTATTTTTTCAACGGAATTTGCGCTGCGTTTAATGGGCGATGTCCAAGAATATTTTATTGAGAAAAAAGTCAGGAATTTTTACTCGGTTTCCATCAGCGGTTATCACATTGCAGAAGCCGGTGCCAATCCTATTACGCAGCTTGCCTTTACGCTCTCTAATGGGTTTACCTATGTAGAATATTACTTGAGCCGTGGTATGGACATCAATGAATTTGGACCAAACCTTTCTTTCTTTTTCAGTAACGGAATAGATCCTGAATATGCGGTAATAGGCAGGGTTGCGCGTAAAATTTGGGCCAAGGCCATGAAGGAAAAGTACGGCGCAAACCCGAGGGCGCAAATGCTAAAGTACCACATTCAAACTTCCGGACGTTCATTGCACGCGCAAGAGATTGATTTTAATGATATCCGTACTACGCTGCAAGCACTGTATGCTATTTATGACAATTGCAACTCGTTGCACACTAACGCTTATGATGAGGCCATAACCACGCCAACAGAAGAGAGTGTACGCCGTGCAATGGCTATACAGCTGATAATCAATAAGGAGTTGGGTCTTGCTAAAAACGAGAACCCAATTCAAGGGTCGTTTATTATTGAAGAATTGACCGATCTTGTGGAAGAAGCTGTTTTGAAAGAATTTGATAGTATTACGGAGCGTGGTGGTGTTTTGGGGGCAATGGAAACCATGTATCAACGCAGTAAGATTCAGGAAGAAAGTTTGTATTATGAAACCTTGAAACACAATGGTGAATTCCCAATAATTGGGGTAAATACCTTTTTAAGCAGTAAAGGTTCGCCAACGGTTCTTCCGGATGAAGTAATACGGGCAACCGAAGAAGAAAAGCAGGTACAGATTGAAACCTTAGAGAGCCTCCATAAAATGTATGAGGATTCTGCAAGCGCTTCAATTGAAAAAGTACAGAATGCCGCAATTCAAAACGAAAATATGTTTGAGCAACTTATGGAAGCTACAAAGGTTTGTTCCTTGGGGCAAATTACTGAGGCATTGTTTGAAGTTGGAGGCCAATATAGACGAAATATGTAAAAAGATGGAGTACGGCTTTTAAATTACGACAAAAATACGTATATTTGGGATAATTGTCGTGATTATGAAAAAATATACAAACAATAATGATGTTGATTTACTGAAGGAGCCAGAGGTGTTTTATCTTCTGGAGAACCCTTTTGATAGAATTGTCGGGGTTTTAGGGGGTGTAGGTCAGGTAGGCCAGGTTGTAAATAGTGATATAGATCTTATTCGCATTACCAGAAGAGGGCTTCCTAAAAGTGTGGTTTATTCGGTGTGTGAGGTGCTGGGCATTTCCATGGATAAGTTAAGTGATCTTTTGCGTGTTTCGCATCGTACGCTTCAACGAAAGGCAGATGATGATTTTTTATCTGTTTCAAATACCGAACAGCTTTTTGAAATTGCCGAAGTAGTTTCGGAAGGTATAAGCGTTTTTGAAACCTTAGATAACTTCAGAAAGTGGTTGCACTCTACGCCATACATTTTTAATGGCCAAAAGCCGCTTGATTTTTTAGATACCCGTTTTGGTATCCAGTACGTTAAGAACATGATGGGGCGTATTGCCCATGGAATACCTTCTTAGTTGTGCGGATCTATAGAATTGCAAAAACACACTATATTGACGATCTTTCTGGCGAGGGAGCACGGTTGTACGGTGGCCGATGGAATAAACCTGGGGATGCATTACTTTATTTTGCCGAAAACCTATCTTTAAGTTTGTTGGAAATTATCGTACATGTAGAATATGCTGAGCTTCCTGAGGAATATTCGTATATCATGATTGAAATTCCAGATTCTTCCATAAAGAACATTCAATCGCTCGACTTTATAAAGCCGAAATGGACTACAGAGGCTGCGGTTAGCCAACTTCAGCTATTAGGTTCCAGCTGGCTTAAAAAGAGCGAAAGCTTAGCAATGCGGGTTCCTTCGGCGGTCTTGCCCCAGGAAAATAATATTTTGATTAATCCGTTACATGCCGATTTTGGGAAGTTAAAGGTTATAAAGACCGATAAAATAGATTTAGACCCGCGATTGCTGCGCTAGTTACTCCTTGGAATCGTCGTTATCGTCTTCTTCAAAATCTTCTTCGTCATCATTATCATCATCGTCTTCAGTATCGCCAAAAAATTCATCTGAAAGTTCGCCCATATCAAAAGGAACGTCATCGTCAGGATCGTGGTCATCATAGTTTATACCCGGCGGATTGAATAGGCCCCAGCGATCAATGCTATAATTCCACGGGTCAAAGGTTTTTACCCATTCGGCAAAAAGAATCCGGAATTCATCCACTTCTTTTCGCAGAAGGTCTAGGTATTCAGTGTCTTTAAAGCCGTGCATTTGTATGCCTCGGGCATCGGTTATAAGCTCTCGGGCTGCGCTTCGGATAATAGCGGCATTTTCCATTTTTATGTCATAGAGATCTACGCCAACGGCCCCCGCAATTTTAGCGGGAATTATCATAGAGTTCTTTCTTAAAAAGCTTAAGGTGTGCTCCAGCATTTCCTTTTCGCCTTTCCGCTTAAATTCAATGTCGGTGTTTTCCACAGATTGCGCCAAATGCCTTACCAGTTCTGATAATTCTCTGGCTTTTATGTATAAAGGCATTTTCTGCAAGTGATTGCGCCGCTCCATGGGGTCAAAATCGTCTTCATTATCAAACATATTGATAGGTGTTTAGAAACTATACAAATATATGAAATGGATTTTGAAAGAAAATACGGTAGTGCGAAACAATACGTTTAGAGGGTAAGCCTCCAGGTGTGCTGTAGCTTTCTAAATTTTTGGAGTTCGTTGCGAAGTAGCGGTAAAAAATCTTTCCCGTTGCTATTTACGCGTTCCAAACGTTCGCAGTTTTTATATAGCAAGTTTGAAAGTCGCATTACCGAAGCTGCGTATTTATGCTTTTCTTCAGAAAACGGTTGACTTTCGGCTTTGAGTATTTCTGGGCCAAGCGAAACAGATTGTTGTACAATATCGCCCGTAAAGTAGATGTTGGGGTCCTCACTTCCATTGCTTTGAAGGTGTGCCAAATCTTGAATAAGATAATTGGAAATACTTCTGCTCAATGAAAATATATCCAAGGCCTTGTTGTAAATAGCCGAATGTGAATTGTTTTTAAACGAATGCGATGACATTTCCTTCTTTTTTATAGCACATCAAATTTAAGGACTAGAAATGGGTTTCTGCAATTGATATTAAAGTGAATCGCTATATTTGCTTTAATTATGATGTTAAATATAAAATAAACTTTAATCATGAGTATAGATGCGTTGAATTGGAAAATCTTGAATTGTCTGCAGCAAAATGCTCGGCAACCCAATACTGAAATAGGGAGGCAAGTTGGTATAAGTTCGCCCGCTGTTTCCGAAAGAATTAAAAAAATGGAAGATTCAGGAATCATCCATGGCTACAATACATTAGTGTCGCCATTTGAGGCAGGGTATCAGTTTAAGGCTATAATTACACTCCGTGCATTTATGGGGAAGTTGAGGCCTTTTCTTGAGATAGTGAAAACCTATGATGAGGTGCTTAATTGTTACCGAATTACCGGTAATGAAAACATTGTAATGGAAGTGGTTTTAAAAAATCAAAAACATTTGGAGGCTTTTATAGACCAATTGATCATTTATGGAGAGTCAAAAACGCAAATTGTACTTTCACACGTAGTTAAAAACAACGATTTAAAACCGGTGAAATAATGTAGAGCTTACTATTATTATCATTAGTGTCCGACAAAGATGTACGACCGCTTCGCTAAATGACTAACGACATACGACTAGAATTGTAAAGGCTTGATAATTAAGTTAATTTCGTTATACATATTTTTAAAATGTTTATCCTTTATTGGAATCTCAATAGCAAGGTGTTATATTTTAATGATATTCTAAAAGCTTACTATTGTTGAAACAAGTGGTTTTTTAATTATTTTAATCGGACACTACTATATTATTATAAAAAAGAGTCATGACATTACACTGAGCGAATCAAGCATCGGAATTGGGAATAAGGGGTAACTTTATTGCTATATTACGATACCGATATAAATTTCTTTTTTACTTTTACGAAAAACCTATCATGAAGCAGCTATTCTTACTTTTATTTCTATTGCTAAACACATTACTCTTTGCCCAGAATGTGGATCTTATTGCCGAAAATCAGGCTGCTCAAGAAAAACTAAATGAGGAATATACAAATGCGGAAACCTCAATTTTAGAGCCCCAAGATTTTAAAGTCTTTGAAGGACTGGAGTTTTATCCAATAGATTTAAAATACCGTGTGGAAGCCAGGTTTGTGCGAACGCCAAATGAAAAACCATTTTTAATGCCTACTTCTACGGACCGCTTGCCAGAGTATGTAAAATACGGCGAAGCACACTTTACGTTGGAAGGAAAAAATTTTGTGGTAAGTTTATTTAAAAGTACGCAGCCCTATGACGAACCGGGGTACGAGGACTATCTGTTTTTTCCGTTTACCGATTTAACCAGTGGCGATGGGTCTTACGGAGGTGGTAGATATTTAGATCAACGAATCCCGGAGGGCGACACTATTATAATTGACTTTAACAAGGCGTACAACCCGTATTGTGCGTATAGTGCGCGGTACTCATGCCCAATACCACCAAAAGAAAACGATATTTTAGTACGGATTGAGGCAGGGGTAAAGGCCTACCAGATGCCTTAAAGCAATTTGACCAACCACATACCTAAAAACACCATTGTAAACCCAATTACAAAACTAGCGAGGGTGTAAAGTGCGAACGACATAAAATCGCCAGCCTTTAAAAAGAGATGGTTTTCATACGCAAATGTGGAAAAAGTTGTAAATCCGCCACAGAACCCTGTAGCCAAAAATAACACTGTGTTTTGTGAAAGCGTATCGTTTTTTAGGGCGAGCCCCAATATAAACCCAATAAAAAGACTTCCTAAAATATTGGCGAGAAGCGTGCCGTATGGAACCCCATTTTTAAAATCGTTTAGATATAGCGAAAACACATATCGCAATGAACTTCCTAATCCTCCTCCAATAAAAACAAGTGCTAGCTGCTTCATTTAAATTTCTTCCTCTACAGGTTCTTTTTCAGATAGTATTGGTATATATACTTCAGTAACCCAATTTGCAGGATTTACAACCGCTTCGGGGTCTGTGATATAAATTTCAAACATTTTTCTGTCTGGGTCTATTTGTAAATCTTGGGCTTCCATATATTTTCTAGCCTTAAGGTAGGTTTCAGGTAAGTGCTTGTAATCGCCTTTTAAAGTAGTTTTGACGGTTGTAACCGGTTCCATAAAGCCACAAACCACCGGGCTTCCTTCTGGAGTAATTACTTGTTCCTTTACAGGTACCCCAGTTGAAAAGATAACTGTATTATTAGCGTCGTCAATTTGGTTGTAAAGTGTAAAGGGCTTTCCGGCCATATTAAGGTTATTCTTGTTAACAAAACCCATGACTTCCTGCATCATTGGTTTTGTTTTTGAATCCAGCTCATTTTGTTTTGCAACGGAGGTGGTGTACATATAATACCCACCGCCATATTGGGTAACGCCATCAACATTGATCGCGTATTTTTCCATGTCTTTTAAAACATCTTCCGTTAAATTATTTAGGCCAATAATGTTCATTTTATGAACCAAGGAGTCATGGTTTGACCCTTTTATTGTTTGATAGGCCTTATCAACCAAAGTGTGCTCGCCTTTTAAACCCCAAGTTACTGTGGTGCTGTTTCCAGATTCATCAAAGCTCCAATACATTGTGGAAGTTCGTTCGCCCAAGGAAGTTTTGGTTATAACTTCTTGCTCAATTTCCTTATTCGGAATAACCTTCGTTGTAGTTATTGATCCGTTTTTGTCTCCATTAAATGTGAGGGAAGCACCTTCGCCTGAAGTTTTTTCGGCATATGAAAAATTCAGATTTGGATCTTCTTCTTTCCACGGGTTCCAAGTTTCCCAGCTTTTAAAGTTATTTACTTTGTTGAATACAACTTCTGGGGGAGCATTTATAACCGTAGTATCTTGAAGATCATAGGTGCCGTCTTTAGTGCCAAGGTATATGGCGCTGCCAATAATGATAATAAGAATAAGAAAGAGTAAGTATTTTATAATTTTCATTTGCTAGGTGTTGATTCGTGATGCTAAGATAGTTAAAATTCATTGATCCTTTTTAACATCAAAGCCTACAATCTTGTTTCAAGCGGTCTATTTTAATATCCGCCATAATATTTTAGTACATTTGCAAAAATCAATAAAATATTTAAGATGAAGAATAGCTTTTTAATTGCCATGGTATTGTCTGGCTTGCTGTTTTTTTCCTGTAACGAAAATAAAGAGGAAAAAGACCTAGCTGTA
Organism: Aequorivita marina; assembly: GCF_031631895.2. Lineage (NCBI taxonomy): Bacteria > Pseudomonadati > Bacteroidota > Flavobacteriia > Flavobacteriales > Flavobacteriaceae > Aequorivita > Aequorivita marina. The sequence goes on along the minus strand of NZ_JAVMBW020000013.1, from coordinate 103,538 downwards.
ACAGAAACCGTTGAAACTACCGATTTTGACTATAATGTAGAACAATTTTCTGATATTAGAATCTTGCGTTATCAAATTCCGGGCTGGGAACAACTTACATTAAAAGAACAGAAGCTGGTATATTACCTTACCCAAGCTGGGCTTGTAGGTAGAGATATTATTTGGGACCAGAATTATCGCCATAACCTTACAATCAGAAAGGCCCTAGAGAATATTTACACGAACTATGAGGGTGATAAAGCTACTGAAGATTGGAAGAATTTTGAAATTTACTTAAAGCGTGTTTGGTTTAGCAATGGTATTCACCATCATTATTCCAATGCTAAATTGAAGCCAGATTTTTCTTCAGATTACCTAAAACAACTTTTAACAGATACCAATACAAAACTGGAAGGTGAAGCTTTTGATGTAATCTTTAACGATAAAGACTCTAAAAAAGTAAATCAAGCAAAAGGCGTTGATAATGTTGCTGAAAGTGCTGTAAATTTTTACGGGCCTAATGTTACCAATAAAGATGTTGCGGATTTTTATGGAAGCAAGAAATCTCCTAATCCTAAAAAACCACTTTCTTTTGGATTGAACTCAAAACTGGTTAAGGAAGATGGAAAACTAAAAGAATTGGTGTATAAGTCTGGAGGGCTATATGGATCTGCAATAGACAAAATAACTGAATGGCTTGAAAAAGCACAAGCTGTTGCCGAAAACCAAGCGCAGGGAGATGCCATTGGTCTTTTAATTGAGTATTACAACTCTGGAGATCTTCAAACTTGGGATGATTACAACGTAGCTTGGACCAAAGCTACCGAAGGTAATATTGATTATATAAACAGCTTTATTGAGGTTTATAACGATCCGTTGGGCTATACAGGTTCATTTGAAACTATCGTTCAGATTAAGGACTTTGATATGTCGGAAAAAATGGCAGTTCTTTCTGAAAATGCACAATGGTTTGAAGACAATTCTCCATTAATGGAAGCGCATAAAAAGAAAAACGTGGTAGGTGTAACGTATAAAGTAGTAAACGTTGCAGGAGAAGCAGGCGATGCTTCGCCAAGTACACCTATTGGAGTGAATTTACCCAACGCCAACTGGATTCGTGCAGCTGTAGGAAGTAAATCGGTTTCCCTAGGAAATATTATTGAAGCCTATAACAACGCAGGAAGCACGGGTAGATTGAAGGAGTTTGTAAATGATGAAGAAGAACTGAAACTGGAGGAAAAATACGGGCAACAGGCTGATAAACTTCACACCGCACTTCACGAAGTAATTGGGCACGCTTCGGGGCAATTAAACCCAGGTGTAGGCGAAACCAAAGAAACACTGAAAAACTATGCTTCTACTTTAGAAGAAGGTCGTGCAGATTTGGTTGGACTCTACTATTTATACAATCCAAAACTACAGGAACTAGGTTTGGTTGACGATTGGAAAAAGGTTGGAATGGCAGCTTATGACGGTTACATCCGTAATGGGTTGATGACGCAGTTAATTCGTTTAAACCTTGGAGATGATGTTGAAGAGGCGCACATGCGTAACCGCCAATGGGTTTCTGCTTGGGCTTATGAAAAAGGAAAAGCTGATAACGTGATTGAAAAAATAACACGTGACGGGAAAACCTATTACAATATTAATGATTATGACAAATTACACGATTTGTTTGGGCAGTTACTTCGCGAGACACAACGCATTAAAAGTGAGGGAGACTATGCCGCTGTTGAAGCCTTGGTTGAAGACTACGGTGTAAAAGTTGATCAAGAGCTGCACAAGGAGATTTTAAAGCGTAACGAACAGTTTACAGCAGCTCCTTATAGTGGTTTTGTTAATCCAATGCTTGTGCCAGAAATGGATGACAATGGTGAGATTGAAAGCTTTAGTGTTGAGCAGTCAAAGGATTTTACTGAGCAGATGCTTTATTATTCAAAAAACTATAGCAATTTGCCAGCGGTAAATTAAAATGCTGTTATTGAAATAGAAAAAGCGCTTCAGGTTACTGAAGCGCTTTTTTGTTAAAATTCTTTTTCGGGTGAAGTTCTATCTTTGTTTCAGGCTGTATGCTACGGCTGAAAATATAGCTTCATCCCAATTAGGAACAATACAAAAACTATAAAAAATAGAAGCACCCATATACTTCCTTTGTAATATTTTTTATGGAGCTTTTTATCGCCGCGATAGCTAAAAAACATAATAACGATAAAAGCAAGAAAAAATAAAATGGCAAAAACGAATTGGCCTGTACTAAACATATTGATGTAATTTTACAATCGTCAAAAATACAATAGTAATTTAAAAGATAACCCTCTGAATTTATAATTATGAAGAATAAAATTGCCGCAGTTACTGCGTTTCACGAAGCATTTGGCCTAGGAAAGAAAGAAGTTCCCACTGCCAATCTTGGAATAAACAAAAACTTATTGCGTTATAAACTGATGCGCGAAGAAAACGAGGAGTACCTTGAAGCCGCCAATACCAATGATATGGTTGAAGTTGCTGATGCGCTTGGGGATATGCTTTACATTCTATGCGGAACCATAATAGAGCACGGCATGCAGCATAAAATTGAAGAAGTTTTTAACGAGATCCAACGCAGTAATATGAGTAAGCTTGGAGCAGATGGAAAACCAATTTATCGGGAAGATGGAAAGGTGTTAAAAGGACCTGATTATTTTCAACCGAATATTCAAGAAATACTTGAAAAATAATGCAGAATAAAAAACTCCAAATTCCAAGGGTTTAACTTTTTGGAATTTGGAGTTTGTAATTTGTTACTTCATTCTAAACAACTTCATATCGCCAATCAAACGGATCTTCAATAAGGTTGTGCTGAATATTCATAAGTTCACTTTTAAATTGCGTGGAGTAACTGTCTTCTGGTTTGGTTAACTCATACACGGTTTCTTCATGGCTAAAAGCACTTACGGGGCTTATAACGGCTGCAGTTCCAGCTCCAAAAATTTCTTTTAAGCTTCCGTCTTTGGCGGCTTTCACTAATTCAGAAACTAAAATAGGTCGTACTTCCACCTCAATATTATTGTGCCTTGCAATGTCAATAACACTTTTTCGTGTTACACCATCTAAAATTCTATCGCTTACTGGTGCAGTTATTAAGGTGTCGTTTATTCTAAAAAACACATTCATAGTTCCGGCTTCTTCCAAGTATTTATGCTCACTATCGTCAGTCCAGATAACTTGTTGAAATCCTTTTTCACGCGCTAGATTGGTAGGGTAAAATTGTGCGCCATAGTTTCCGGCAGCTTTTGCTGCGCCAACTCCACCATTTGCCGAGCGGCTGTAATGATCGGCAATAATAACTCTAACATCGCCCGTGTAGTAGGCTTGTACGGGGGTTGTTAAAATCATAAACTTGTATTCTGTTGAAGGCGAGGCCGAAACACCAACTTGTGTTGCCATAACAAAAGGCCGAATGTAAAGCGAATTTCCAAGCCCGGGCTGAATCCATTCCTTATCCATTCTAATTAAGGTGTTTAACGCTTCAAAGAAAATATCGCGTGGAAATTCAGGGATTGCCATTCGCTTAGACGATTTATTGATGCGCTCAAAGTTTTGTTCCGGTCTAAATAGCCACACCTTTCCTTGTTCATCTTTATAGGCTTTCATGCCTTCAAAAACGGCTTGCCCATAATGGAAAACCTTAGCTCCTGGCGAGATTGATAAATTTCCATAAGGCTTGATAGTTGGGTTATGCCAAGCGCCATCTTTATAATCACACTCAAACATGTGGTCTGTAAAAGTGCTTCCGAAAACAAGGTTGTCGAAATCTACTTCTCCAATTCGAGAAGATTTAACTTTATCTATACTTAATTTTGATGTTGTAGAAGAATTCATTTGTAATTACATTTATTCCGTAAAAATAGGCAAAATTTACACCATATAAAATTGAAAAATTCATTAAACTTGCAATACGTTACTGATCAATAACCTATTAATATAACCGCTATGAATAAATTTTTAAGTATACTGGCCTTGTCATTGGTCCTTTTTAGCTGTAAGAACGAAAAAACAGAAGAATCTCCTGCTGTTGAAACTGAGGAGGTTGCCGTAAATTATCAAACTTTTGGTGATGAAATTTCTGATGAAATGGTAATGACCGAAGCGGAAATGGTTGAGAAGTATAAAAACCTAAAGCCAGGCGATACTATTGCAGTGAAATTTTCTTCTAAAGTAAAGGAGGTTTGCCAGAAAAAAGGATGTTGGATGTATCTTGATATGGGTGAAGACCAAGCAATGGTAAGGTTTAAGGACTATGGTTTTTTTATGCCTAAAGATATTTCAGACCAAGAAATTATTGTAAATGGTAAGGCATTTGTTGAAGAAATGAGCGTGGAAGACCAACGCCATTATGCTGAAGATGGCGGTAAATCTGAAGCGGAAATTGCACAAATCACTACGCCAAAACGCACCCTTGCTTTTGAAGCTGATGGTGTACTTATTCCAGAAGTGGAAAAACAATAAAGCCCTTGAAACGCACAGTTCTAAAGACGGGCGACGGCTCTTACACCCTGCATATTCCAGATTGGGACGAACAGTACCACTCTAAGCACGGTGCAATAGCTGAAGCCCTTCACGTTTTTATAAAAGAAGGTCTTTTTTATTGGTTTTCAGCAAACAATACTGCCAAGGCTTCCATTTTAGAAATTGGCTTTGGTACAGGTTTAAATGCACTGCTCACCTATCTAGAGTCTGAAAAACATGGGCTGAACATTAATTATACGGGTGTAGAGGCGTATCCATTGGGTGCCGAAGAATACCAAAAAATGAATTACCCTAAAATGCTCGAGGTCCCTGAAGCCAAATTCTTAGCGCTTCACAAGAGCGAATGGGAAGAATCAATACAGATTTCCGATACCTTTACATTACTAAAACAAAAAAAGACTTTCCAAGAAATAACTACGGAAAGTAACTTTGATATTATCTACTTTGACGCCTTCGGAATTCGCGTGCAACCAGAACTCTGGACAGAAGCCATTTTTGCTACAATGTACCGAGCTTTGAAGCCAAAAGGCATCTTGGTAACTTATGCCGCTAATGGCAATGCTAGGCGAGCCATGCAATCAGTCGGTTTTACTGTTGAGCGTCTTCCTGGACCACCAGGTAAAAAAGAAATGATGCGGGCTACAAAGTCTTAAGACGTCTATTTTATGAAGAGGATAACCCTTCTATCATTTTTTCTGACGCTCTAATTCTTGAAACTTTCGCTACAACTTCCGAACTCTTACTTATATAAAACAGATTTTTTTGAAGTAGGCTTATATCAGTTTTATTTGTTGTGAATTCACAATCTTGCGTTAAGGTGCTTTGCGTTTTCCACTTGAATTTCTAAATTTAGAATATTATGACAAAAGTACTGATAACTGGGGCTACGGGGCTTATTGGAAGTGAATTGGTAAAGCAATGCCACCAGAATGATATTGCTGTTAACTATCTAACTACCAGTAAAGAAAAGATTGAAAACTCGGAAATGTATCAAGGTTATTATTGGAATCCTAAAGCGGGTGAGATAGATATTCACGCCTTTAAAGATACAACAGCCATTATAAATTTAGTGGGAGCATCCATTTCTAAACGATGGACAGATAGCTATAAAAAAATTATTGTAGATAGCCGGGTTGAATCCATGAATCTAATTTATGATACGCTTCAAAAAATTGAGCATAATATTGTTCACTTCATCTCTGCAAGCGGTATAAATATTTATCCCAACTCTAAAACCAAACTATATTCTGAAGAATATGCTGAGGTTGGAGATAGTTTTCTGGCAGAAGTTGTTGTAGCTTGGGAAAACGCAGCCGTAAAGTTTAAGCAACTGGGTATGGAGGTTAGTATGGTAAGAACGGGAATGGTCTTGGCAAAAGACGACGGCGCTTTTCCTATGCTGGTAAAACCCATAAAATTGGGGGTTGGTGCTCCCTTGGGAAGTGGTGATCAATGGCAGTCTTGGATTCATATTGAAGATATTGCTGGCATATACCTCTTTTTATTGACAAATCAATTGGAGGGAAAATACAATGCAGTCGCGCCAAATCCGGTTCAGAATAAAAAAATGACAAAGATGATTGCTTCAAAAATGGACAATCCACTGTGGTTACCCAATATACCGTCTTTCGCTTTAAAACTTATATTGGGCGAAATGGCTATTTTGGTATTGGAAGGACAATTGGTTAGTTCTCAAAAAATCGAAAAACTCGGATACCAATTTAAATATTACAACCTAGAGAACGCTTTGCAGGATTTACTATAGTGTTATTGATACTAATCTTTCGGGTCTAATGTAAGCTTTAGTAAGAAGAAATCTGTGCTACGGTCATTCAATATTCTATTTTGAAGCCTGCTGGTTGAGAAGGTAATAAGGTTTGAACAGGTAGTTGTTTGCTTGTCGTTACTAAGGTAATAAGGTTTTGTTAGTGCTAACATTTTTGGTTACTAAGATACTAAGGTTTTTACTCAAGAGCTTTTAACCTTATTAACTTCGTATAATTAGTGTGGAAGCAGATATCCCAATCTTATTAGCTTCGTAAAGTGGATGTAGTGACAGCTATGCCAACCTTATTAGCTTATTCTAAGGGTAGATTCTACTTAGCTTGAAGACAATTTCTCTTAGGAGGGTTTATAAGTAAAAACATAATTTGATGTTATTGCAATAACAAAAAAAGAGAGCCGAATTTTCGACTCTCTTTTTGCATGATGTTATTTTCTTGAAATCTTTAAACTTCAAGTAGTATGTGTTATGCTTTTGTTGCAACTAATGAAAGCGTAATAGTCATAGCATCGCTAACAAACTTATCGCCTAGATTAGGGAAAATAGATTTTGAACCATAATTTACGCCCCATTTTGTTCTATCTAGTTCAAATTTCTCAGTTTTAAGTGTCATTTTATCACCTTCCATAGTTACGGTTGCTGGAAATTCAACGGCATTGGTTTTGTCTTTAATGGTTAGGTTTCCTTTTACCACGTTATTTTCAATACCTGTCATCTCAAATTTTGCAGTTGGGTATTTGTTTGCGTTAAAAAAGTCGCCTTCTTTACCTTCAGCAGTACCTTTTAAGTGCGCTTCTAAGTTAGCTTTTCCGTCACCTTCTAAGTCCTCAACGTTAATTGAGTTCATATCAATCACAAAATTCCCGGCTTCTACTGCGCCTTCATTTACATGAAAGGTTCCTGAAGATAACGCAATTGTTCCGTTGTGTGTTTTTGTAGGTTTTGAACCTTCCCACATAATTTGTGAGGCATCGGTATCTACCTTGTATTCAACTGCCGTTTCGGTTGCTTCGGCCGCTTTTTCGGTAACAGTTTCGGTTTCTTTTTCTGCATTTTTACAAGAAAATGCGCCAACTGCCAAAAAGGCAAGCATGGTAATTTTTAAAGTTGTTGATTTCATCATAGTAGTTTTTATAAATAGGCTGCAAACATAAGTCTTATAAAAAGCAGTTTCTCTTAAATAATTATTAAATTAAATCCTGTGACATTTTGACATTTTAGCACAAATGGCAGTACTTTTGCTCCCTTCTGAAAAAAATGAAAGAAACGCTATTATGAGCAAAAACGATAAAAATAAAGAAACAGACCACGAAGAAGTGGTTTTGGAAGATACCAAACGAAATGAGCAGGAGGTTGCCGAAGAAAACGTTACCGATGCCATTTCAGAATTACAAGATGAATTTCAACGCGAAAAGGAACGCTATTTAAGACTATTTGCGGAATTTGAGAATTATAAAAAACGCACCTCTCGCGAACGTGTTGAAATGTTTAAAACGGCAGGGGAAGATGTTATTGGCTCCTTGCTTCCGGTATTGGACGATTTTGAACGTGCCTTAAAAGAGATTGAATCAATGGAAGACGACAGTCATTTTAAGGGGGTTGGTCTTATTAACAATAAGCTTCGCGAAACATTACGATCTAAAGGGTTGGAAATGATGGAGGTGAAGACTGGCGATACGTTCGATGCAGATTCACATGAAGCGGTAACTCAGATTCCTGCTCCAGAGAAAAAATTAAAAGGTAAAATTATTGATGTAGTGGAAAAAGGCTATACCCTTGGTGATAAGATCATCCGCTATCCAAAAGTAGTTATAGGACAATAAGTATGAAGGAAGATTATTACGAAGTTTTAAATATCTCAAAGACCGCTACAGCGGCTGAGATTAAAAAAGCTTACAGAAAAAAAGCATTAAAATATCACCCCGATAAAAACCCGGGCGATCACGAAGCAGAAGCCAAGTTTAAAAACGCTGCGGAAGCTTATGAGGTTTTAAGCGACCCTAATAAGCGTCAGCGATATGACCAGTTTGGTCACCAAGCCTTTGATGGAAGTGGTGGCTTTGGCGGCGGTGGCGGAATGAACATGGACGATATCTTTAGTCAGTTTGGAGATATTTTTGGTGGCGCATTTGGCGGCGGTTTTGGTGGTGGCGGTTTTGGAGGCGGTGGCCGCAGAACCGTTAAAGGAAGTAACCTTCGAATTCGCGTACAACTTTCGCTAGAAGAAATAGCCAATGGGGTTGAGAAAAAAATAAAGGTAAAGCGCAAAAAACTCGCTAAAGGAACCACTTATAAAACTTGTGCTACCTGTAATGGGCAAGGCCAGGTAACCCGAATCCAAAATACAATCTTGGGGCGTATGCAAACTGCAGCCACATGTAATGCTTGTGGTGGTCTTGGGCAGGTTGTTGAAAATAAACCGTCTAATGCAGATGCCGAGGGTATGTTGCAGACCGAAGAAACTGTTTCTATTAAAATTCCGGCTGGTGTTGTAGATGGCATGCAGTTAAAAGTTTCAGGAAAAGGTAACGATGCTCCAGGTGATGGAGTACCGGGCGATCTATTGGTGGCAATTACGGAAAAACCACATGCTACCTTGCAGCGGGAAGGAGATAATCTGCACTACGATTTATACATCAGTTTTTCTGATGCGGCTCTAGGAACCTCAAAGGAAATTGAAACCGTTACCGGAAAGGTTCGTATAAAAATTGATGCTGGTGCGCAGAGCGGTAAGATTTTACGCCTTCGCAATAAAGGAATTCCAAGTATTAATGGCTACGGAACGGGTGACTTGCTAGTTCATGTTAACGTTTGGACACCAAAATCACTGTCAAAAGAACAACGCGTATTTTTTGAAAAAATGAGTGATGACGAGCATTTTGAGCCTAAACCCGAGAAAGAAGACAAGTCGTTTTTTGAAAAAGTAAAAGATATGTTCTCTTAATTAAACGTTAAATAGATATTTTTCTATATATTTGAAGAGTCGCTTCGTCTTAGAAGTGATATTTTTCTTTTTCATAGCAATTTTTTTTCCCACCCAAGAATTTATTTTTTGGGTGGGTTTTGCATTTTATGAGGCTTATTCCCAAAGTTTCTTATTAGCATTAATGAATATCCGCGATCAGAAATATCATTGGTCGGTTCAAATTATGGGTTAATTATTGCGTCTGCAAGCGAACCTTTTTAGATATTGAAAATAATTATGTCCTGATCGGGCAGCGAACCATAAGATAAGGCAACGCCCTATCAAAAAATCTAACAGCTTTTCTGCACATAACCGGTCTAAGGCCAGCCCTGAAAGGGCGACATGTATTACGCCTTTTCGGGGCTTTGTGTGTCACAGGTTTGCCCCACCGGGCCTTGCCCAATGTTACGATGTTTTCGCCCTTTCAGGACTGGTTTAATAATATCCTTTTGATGTAGGTTAAATATTATGATGCATTACGGACATTCGATTAATATTTAATTTAAACCCATTTTTTTTGTAAAAAAATCATAAAACTTTCTCTGTAGAAGTTGCGGCGACGTTCAATTCAATATATTTACATACTTCAAATAAACCCTATGGAAAAACTTTTAGTAGTCAACAATGTTTCTAAAAGCTACGGTGGATATAAAGCATTAAATAATGTATCTATCGAGGTAGAAAAAGGAAGCATTTTTGGGTTGTTAGGTCCTAACGGTGCGGGAAAAACAACCTTAATACGCATAATCAATCAAATAACCATGCCAGATACAGGCGCTGTTATTTTAGATGGCGAAGCTTTACAGCCCAATCACATTCAATATATTGGGTATCTGCCAGAGGAGCGCGGGTTGTATAAATCGATGAAAGTAGGGGAGCAGGCCCTTTATCTAGCGCAATTAAAAGGACTTTCTAAACAAGAAGCCAAACAGCGTTTAAAATATTGGTTTGATAGGCTAGAAATTGGTGACTGGTGGGATAAAAAGATTCAGGAACTTTCAAAAGGAATGGCACAAAAAATCCAATTTGTGGTTACTGTGCTTCACAATCCAAAATTGTTGATTTTTGACGAACCTTTCAGTGGTTTTGACCCTATAAATGCAAACCTAATAAAGGACGAAATACTAAAGCTTCGAGATGATGGCGCAACCGTTATTTTCTCTACTCACCGAATGGAATCTGTTGAAGAAATGTGCGACCATATTGCGTTGATCCATAAATCAAATAAAATTTTGGACGGAAAACTAGTGGATATTAAACGGCAATATAAAAACAATATTTTCGAAATTGGTCTGCAAACCCCAGATCACATTGCCACAACAGCTTCATTAAAAGAGAAGTTTGAAATATTTCCGGCTACCTTTAAAAGTATAAACAACGAATTGCAGTACAAGGTAAAAGTTCCAGACTCAATGGCTACCAATGATCTGGTAAACTACTTGACTGCCCAAGGAGAACTGACCCATTTTGTGGAGGTTATACCTTCGGCTAACGACATATTTATTGAAACCATTCAAAAAAACTAGTTAACGATGAACCACCTTCCTATTATCATAAAAAGGGAATATCTTACCAAAATTCGTAATAAGTCGTTTATTGTAATGACTTTTTTAAGTCCGCTTATATTCGTTGGTATTTTTGCCTTGGTTGCTTACTTGTCCAGTTTAAACAATGATACCGTTAGGAATATTGTAGTCTTGGATGATAGCGGGTTATTTGTTGATGAATTCAACAGCACGCCGCACCTGCAGTATAATATTCTGGAAAACAAAAGCTTTTCAGAAGCCAAAAAAGAGGCCGAAACCGATGAAATTTATGGCTTTTTATATATTCCGAAAACTGATCGTTTAGAAGATCTCTCAAAGAAAATAACGTTTTACTCTACAGATTCACCCTCACTTTCATTGATGAGCGATATTAATAAGTTGCTTGAACGGAAAGTGAATACCATGAAGTTGAAGCAAGAAGGCATAGATTCCGAAACCATAAAAAAGCTTCATATAGACATTCGGGCAAATCAAGAAACTTTTGGCGGGCAAGAAACCTCAAAGCTAGGCTCGGGACTTAAATTGATATTTGGTGGCGCCGCAGGATATTTGCTTTTTATGTTTATCATTATTTATGGAAATATGATAATGCGAAGCGTAATTGAAGAGAAAACTAGCAGAATAATTGAAGTGATTATTTCGTCAGTAAAGCCGCGAATACTGCTCTTGGGAAAAATATTTGGAACAACGCTAGCTGGGATTACGCAGTTCTTAATCTGGGTGGTTCTAATTTTGGTTTTGATGACTACTGTAACGTCTATTTTTGGAATAGATCCTGCTGCCGGATCACCCTCGGCTCAAGTGTTAGAGCAAGGGATAGACGGTGGAACCCAACAAATGATGCAAAGCATAATGCTGGAAATAAACAATTTGCCAGTAACTAATTTAATAGTAATGTTTATCCTTTTCTTTATTGGCGGTTACTTGTTATATGCCTCGCTATATGCTTCAGTAGGTGCTGCCGTTGATAGCGAAACAGATACGCAACAATTTATGATGCCAATATTAATGCCTTTAATTTTAGCCGTTTATGTAGGGTTCTTTACGGTTATCGATAATCCGCATGGCACGGTTTCACAGGTATTCTCTTACATACCCTTTACTTCACCAGTAGTTATGTTAATGCGTATTCCTTTTGGGGTGCCGTTGTGGCAGCAAATTGTTTCGGTAGTAATCCTCTTCGCCACCTTTATTGGTATGGTTTGGTTTGCTGCAAAAATATACCGAGTAGGAATTTTAATGTATGGTAAAAAGCCTTCGTATAAAGAGATTTTTAAATGGCTTAAATATTAAGTAAAACTCGTGTTCATAATGAAATAAGTTCAGCTAGATTACGTTGATAGAAATTAATGTAATTAAAACTGCTCTAGTTAATCCAAAATCTATTTTCAAAATCTATTTTTTAAACGCATCAAACAATCCTTTTCAGACTATAAAATCACAATATGACTAAAGGGAATTATTTTATTATAACTTTCTTAATGTTAATGGTCTTTGGGATGTCGGCGCAAACCACAGATTTAGCGCGTATTGAATACCTAAACTTGCCGTATTCAAAGTCTGATAATTCCCTGCAACGATACCGCGCTTTGGTACAGGCCCCTATTCCTTTGGATAAAGAGCACAACAAAATGCTTGTAGTGGGGTTTGAATATCGATATGTAGACATAAACATAAAGGATGCGGAAGATGTTTTCGCTTTAAACCAAAACCTCATTGGTTCCGTACAACAAATTAATACCTATTTGGGGTATGTGTGGAAACACAATGAAAACTGGCGTTTTGGAGTTAAGGCAGGTGTGAAAATTCAAAGTGATTTTGAAGGAAAAATGATAAATGACGACCTAATATACCAAGGCGGAATATATGCTGTAAAAGACATGACGGACAATGTGCCCGAAGATGAAAAGTCCTACCGTATTATAGCCGGGCTTAGTTATTCTAACGTTCCAGGACGATGGTATCCGTTGCCTATTTTCAATTATTATAAAGAATTTCACCCCAATTGGACTTATACGCTTGGAGTGCCAAAATCCAATCTTCGTCATTATTTAAACAATAACCATAAAGATGCATTACAGGTTTTTGCCACTTTAGACAATGTTTATGCAAATATTCAGCAAAATTTTGAACCTTTGGTAGATCAAGGTGAAGATGGGAAAATTGCCGAGAGCATTCAAACCACTGTTGGCCTTCTGGGCTTGGGTTATGAACATTATTTTACCGAACATTTATTGTTTTATGGCTATGCCGCACACTCTGTTTACAACGATTTTAGATTTGAAGACGGCAAAGGAAAAAAAGTTTATAAGATTAATACCGAAAATTCGCCTTATTTTAGGGTCGGACTTAAATTTAAATATTAAAAAATGCCAAGAATACTTATAATAGAAGATGAAGCTGCAATAAGAAGGGTTTTAGTAAAAATACTTTCTGAAGAAAACAAAGGGTATGAAGTTTTTGAAGCTGAAGATGGTTTAGCGGGAATGGAAATTATTAAAAAAGAAGACTTCGACCTTGTGCTTTGTGATATCAAAATGCCAAAAATGGATGGCGTTGAGGTTTTGGAAGCAGCAAAGAAGATAAAGCCAGAGATTCCGATTGTTATGATCTCTGGGCATGGCGATTTAGATACAGCGGTAAACACTATGCGTCTGGGAGCATTTGATTATATTTCAAAACCGCCAGATTTGAATCGTTTGTTAAATACGGTGCGAATTGCGCTAGACACGAAAGAATTAGAGGTTGAAAATACGCGGCTAAAGAAGAAAGTTTCCAAAAACTACCAAATGGTTGGTGAATCTCCTGAAATAGAGCAGATAAAGGAAATGATTGAAAAAGTGGCACCTACCGAGGCGCGTGTGTTGATTACAGGGCCTAACGGAACAGGGAAGGAACTCGTTGCCCACTGGCTTCATCAAAAAAGTGATAGAAGTAAGGGGCCAATGGTTGAAGTGAATTGTGCCGCTATTCCAAGTGAGTTGATTGAAAGTGAGCTTTTTGGCCATATTAAGGGAGCGTTTACTTCTGCCAATAAAAATAGAGCAGGTAAATTTGAAGCGGCCAATGGCGGTACTATTTTCCTTGATGAAGTTGGCGATATGAGTCTTTCGGCGCAAGCAAAAGTGCTTCGTGCCTTGCAGGAGAACAAAGTGCAAAGAGTAGGTAGTGATAAAGATATTAAGGTAGATGTACGCGTTATAACTGCAACCAATAAAGATTTAAAAAAGGAAATTGAAGAAGGAAATTTCCGAGAAGATCTATACCATAGGTTGGCGGTTATTCTTATAAAAGTGCCTTCGTTAAATGATAGACGCGATGATATTCCGCTATTAGTAGAGTATTTCACCGGAAAAATAGCAAAAGATCATGGCACTGCCCAAAAGAAATTCTCAACTAAAGCTATTAAACTGTTACAAGAATACGATTGGACCGGAAATGTTCGAGAATTACGAAATGTAATTGAACGTTTAATAATTTTAGGCGGAAAGGAGATAAGCGAAAAGGACGTTAAACTTTTCGCCAGTAAATAAATTTGTAAGCTAACCTGAAGAAGTAAAACAATATGGACGATATAAAAATTGATGATTTTAAAGTTTCTGAAAAGATTCAAATAGAGGAAACACAAACAAGTATAGACCTAGACGCCTCAAAAAAGAAACTAAAAAAGCAATTAAAGAAAACCCGTAGAAAGTTGGGCGATCTTCAGGATACATTATATGCCCACGGAAAACACGCTGTGCTTATCTGTATTCAAGGAATGGATACTGCAGGAAAAGACAGCTTAATTAGAGAGGTTTTTAAGGATTTTAATGCACGCGGCGTTGTGGTTCACAGTTTTAAGACTCCTACTGCTTTAGAAAAAAAGCACAATTTTCTTTGGCGCCACTATATTGCGTTACCCGAACGTGGCAAGTTTGGTGTTTTTAACCGTACACACTATGAAAATGTATTGATTACACGGGTTCATCCTGAGTATATTCTAGGCGAAAACCTACCCGATGTTAATAGCTTGGATGCAATAGATGACGATTTCTGGGATAAGCGATTTGAGCAAATAAATAACTTTGAAAAAACCGTTGCCCAAAATGGCACGATTATTTTTAAGTTCTTTTTAAACATCTCTAAAGAAGAGCAGAAACACCGTCTCTTGCGCCGGCTTAACAAACCCAATAAAAATTGGAAGTTTTCACCGGCAGATCTTGATGAGCGGGAACATTGGAACACCTACCAAAAATGTTATGAAGAAGCCATTAATAGAACCTCAAAGCCTAACGCCCCTTGGTATATAATTCCTTCAGACGATAAGAAAACAGCGCGTGTTATTGTTGCTGAGATAATGCTTCAAGAGCTTAGAAAGTACGACGACATTAAAGAACCAGAACTGGATGACGATATTAAGGCTAAGCTTTCAGAATATCGGGAACGGCTTAAAAATGATTAAAAAAGTTACTTAAGCAATCTGATAACTACTTACTTTTAAATTACCTAAAATGAAAATCACTTTTCTCCCCTCATTACTTTTTGCTTTATTTTTCTCGCAATTGGCAATTTCGCAGTCGGCGGAACAAGACGCTAAAATGTTAGATAAACTCTACACTACTGCGTTGACCGATGGAATGGCTTACGACTGGCTTGATTATTTGTCTAATGAAATAGGAGGAAGGCTTTCGGGGTCGGTTGATGCGGAAAGAGCTGTAAAATATACAGAAGAACAGTTAAATGAACTCGGTTTAGACAAGGTCTGGCTTCAACCGGTTATGGTGCCAAAGTGGACACGTGGTTTTAAGGAATACGCTTATATTGAAACTGCTTCTGGAGAAAAAACGGTAACCAATATCTGTGCGCTCGGTGGTTCTGTACCTACACCTAATTTAGGAATCAAGGCGGAAGTTGTAGAAGTTCATGACTTTGACGAATTGGCAAATTTGGGCAAGGAAAAGATAGCGGGAAAGATTGTTTTCTTTAACCGACCTATGGATCCAAAGCTGATATATACAGGTCATGCCTATGGCGGAGCGTCCAATCAACGCTATTCAGGAGCGGAACAAGCTGCTAAATACGGTGCCGTTGGTGTTTTGGTGCGTTCGTTATCGCTAAAAATTGATGACGTGCCACATACGGGTGCTATGAGTTATGGCGACACGCCAGCTTCTAAACAAATTCCTGCGGCGGCTATTAGTACGAACGGTGCTGATTATCTTAGCAGTTTATTAAAACTTCAACCAGGCTTACAGTTTTATTTTAAACAAAACTGTAAAATCTGGGACGATGTGCCTTCCTTTAATGTTATTGGTGAAATAACGGGTAGCCTTCACCCTAATAAATTTATGGTGGTCGGTGGCCATTTAGATAGTTGGGATCTCGCAGATGGTTCTCATGATGACGGGGCTGGAGTAGTACAAAGCATGGAGGTGCTTCGCTTGTTTAAAAAACTGAATTACAAGCCTAAACACACCATTCGTGTTGTGTTATTTATGAATGAGGAAAATGGTTTGCGGGGTGGTTTAAAATATGCCGAAGAAGCAAAACGTAAAAATGAAAAACATATTTTCGCTTTAGAAAGTGATAGCGGTGGTTTTACACCCAGAGGTTTTTCGTTGGAGACTAACGCTGAAAATATGGCGCACATTCAATCTTGGGCGCCACTATTTAAACCTTATTTAATTCATATTTTTGAAGAAGGCTACAGCGGCGCCGATATTCGTCCAATGCAAGGGAATATTGATGTGCTGGCAGGTCTTCAGCCCGATTCGCAACGTTATTTTGATATTCACCATTCAGAAAATGACACCTTTGACCAAGTCAATAAACGCGAGCTGGAGCTTGGTGCAGCAACCATGGCCAGCATGATGTATTTAATAGATACGCATGGCGTTAAATAGACGTATAATCCAAGTGTAGAAAACGGTACATACGAGTCTCCCGTCAATCTTCTGAACAAATTGAGGTTTAGTTAATTAAGCCATATATTTCTTGATTTTTTGGGAAAGCCTTATAACAGGTTTATAGCAATTATGGGTAACTTTGATAGTGTTCGTTATTTCATAAAACGACGACTCTTAATCTATTTACGCTTTAATTTTTATAATCATGGATACTATATTAGTGCCTACCGACTTTTCAGAAACTGCCAAACTCGCTTTAGAAGTGGCTGTGCAACTTACTAAAAAACACAACAGCAAGCTCATTTTGCTTCACATGTTGGAAATTCCTGAGCATTTATTACCCGAAGCTGATAAAACCAATGATGTTACTTCGGCACAAACTACGCATCAACATGATTTGCCAGCGGCTTTATTCTATATGAAACTTGCGCAAAAGCGTTTTGGCGAAATAGCGGAACTGCCATTTATGCAAGGAATACGTTACGAAGAAACGGTGCAAAACCATTTAGACTTTAAGGCCATTATAGATTCTGCACATAAAAACAAGGCCGATTTGATAATTATGGGGTCTCACGGAGCTACCGGGTTTAAGGAAATGTTCGTTGGTTCTAATACCGAGAAGGTAGTGCGCACTTCAGATATTCCCGTATTGGTAATTAAAGCTAAGAGTGAAAACTTTACCATAAAGAACTTTGTGTTTGCAACAAATTGGGAAGAAGAAAGCAAACAATCGTTAATTGATGCCTATAACCTGGCTAAAAAGCTCGGTGCAAAAATGAATATTCTTTACGTTAATACGCCTGGCAGTACTTTCTTGACTACTGCTGCGATAGATACAAAATTTGAAGCACTTTTAAAGGAGAATATGATAGCCCCAGAAACTGTTACTACCAGTATTTATAGCGATAAAAGTATTGAAGAAGGCATACTTAACTTCAGTAAAAAAATAAATGCCGATCTTATTGGGGTTACCACGCACGGCAGACGAGGTATAGCACACTTTTTTAATAATAGTATTAGTGAAGATATTGCCAATCATGCCAATATACCAGTGGTTACTTTTAAGATTGAATAAGCAAGATTTACCACCAAACCATAACGAACCGTTCAACGTTAAAATCTATCTTTTTTCTTGCTTTTATTATAGTGTTGAACACTTTCAGCGTTCTTTATTAGCTCGTATTTCTACCCCGAATAATACCTGCATTCTATTTCGGTATAATTCGGGGTTAGCATTGTTTAACCCCACTGGGGCTAAGTGGTTTCGGTTGTTTTTAACCTAGAAACTGACTTTGAAAGAGTCAAATATTCATAATCCTACACAAACGAAGTGCAGTGTAGGGTTATACGGTATGCAAGTTTGATATAAACTCCGAAGAGGGTTTAATATTGGCTAATTGGGCTGAATATAAGCATATAAAATCATAGTTGAAACAGGAAAGTTTACCACCACACTACAAAGAATCGCTCAGTTTTAAACGATGTTTTTTTATAGATTAAGGGCGATTTTCTATTTTCAACCTGGGTGTCAATCATTTTTTTTATTTCTGAAAAAGAATACCAAGCTTCAATATTTGCTAAAGGTAAAAGCCATTTTTTTTTAGACGGGATTGCATATAGGGCATCAGCCTCTTCCTTAATTAAATCTTGATGTTTTATCCAATATCCAACCACGCAATTGGCGTAATTTCTTGCGATAGCTTGGGTTTTCATCTCCTTCGGAAGGAATAAAAAAGCTTTTAAACATAATTCTTGTAAGGTGGGAATTTCAATATTCAGGGCTTTCAGTTTTTCAATGGTTTCATTTTTGTGAAGCAACGGGAACTGTTTCAACTTTACTTTTTCTAATTTGTCAAAAAGCCTATCTTTTCTGTTGGGGCCAATCCATTTTTCCGTTTCCAAAGCACCCGCATCCATATCGTATAGGTAAAATTTACATGCCAATTCAACATGGACAACCGCTTTGAGAGCATGTTTTTTAACGATATAGTCCAATTCTCCAATAGTTTCTTTTGCGGTTCCATTTTTGCTGGAAACTGAAGTATAGACTTGTAAGTTTGCCGCTAGAAGTTTATAATGTGCCGAATTTTTTAAATAGGCTTCAAAGCAGGCTTCGGCTTGCATTCCTAAAACGGAATTTCTTGGAAAAAGGAATTCCTCTTCGTCTATTTCTTCATCTAAAAACTCGAAAGTATCAAAAGGATAATGCTCCGAATATATTTTTAAACTGGGAGCGTTTTTAAAATTACGTAGAATGTGAGTAGGTTTAATGATTATCGTTTTAATTCACTTTCATATTGTGCAATCCATTCATCAACAGAAACCTTAGCGGTTAGGTTTCCTAATAATTCAAAAGGGATGTTTTTCATATTCTTGAATCGAATACAGCTTTTGCCCATATCTAACTTTCCTTTTGCATGTTTTGGGTATTCATTGGTAAACCAGTGTAGTAAATCTGGATTGCTGTAAATTCCCATATGGTAAAATCCTATGTGGTTTTTCATAGCGGAAATACTCAAAAAAGGCAGTGGTGTTGTAGGTTTGCAATGATAACCGTCTGGATAAATACTGTGTGGCACCACGTAGCTTATCATACCGTATTGCATGGTTTCTTCAAAACCTTCAGGAATATTTTTTTTAATTGTTTCGCGTAATTTTTGCATCACAATTTTACGGTCTTCTGGTACTGCCGCTATGTATTGATCTGGAGTAATATCTTTGGTTTGCATCTTAAAAACAAATTAAAACTATATGTAAATTACTAGTAGTGGTTGGTGATAAACACTTTCGCAATAAAGAAATTTTATTGTAATTTACAAAGAAATACAAAAAGATTATGAAGAGACGTATAGAATTAATAGTAGTTGCCCTATTTCTTTTGTTTTCAATGCAGGGGTATTCCCAAGAAATAACGAAATACAATTTTCTTGAAATCATCGTCGTTCAAAAAGCAAACAACCGCGGGAAGATAAAACGAATAAAAGTAGAGGAGCAATCTTCTTTGCTTGGGGAAGATTTCACCATAAAGGAAATTGAGGATATTGACGAAACCGCAACTTTACTAAATTATATGAATACGCACAACTGGGAGTTTTTAGACCGGCAATCCGTTGTGTCTAGTGATAACGACCCTGTTTGGATGAGTTATATTTTTAGGAAACAGAAGTAGTTAGAGCCAATAATTACAATTGGTTTAGTCCAATAAATTGTGCGAAAAAAAGCACTAAAACTTGTTATTTAAACTTCCAGGCAATAAACCTGCTTTGCTTATTTCCTTGTTCCATCGTGACTGTTTTTACTTCGGAAGGCTTTGTTTTATTGATGGCGCGTTTTATATTTTTTAGGTTCTCTTTTTGCGAAACAATGGCCGTAAACCAATGTACTTGGTCTTTAAACTGAAGGCTTTCAATTGCCATCTGCTTAATAAACGCCTCCTCACCACCTTTGTACCACAATTCATTACTTAGCCCGCCAAAATTCTGGGTCTTAGTCTCTTTTAATCCGAGGTTTTTAAACTTCTGGCGATTAACTTTTTCAGCATGGGAACGATTTTTAAAGAACGGTGGATTGCAAACCACTACATCAAAAAAATCGTCTGGAAGGATGATGTGTTCCAGAATCTTACTTTTAAACTGTTGGTGCCGCAGTTCAATATTTTTTAAAACTTTGTTTTTATCAATAATTTCCTGTGCATTACTCAGAGCGTCTAAGTTTACTTCGCTAGCGGTAGATTTCCAACCAAAATGTTGACTGGCCAAAATAGGGTAGATGAGGTTTGCACCAGTGCCAATATCCAGCAAATGCACGTCCTTTTTAGGGAGCAGATCGGCTACGTGCAATAAATAGTCTAATCTACCCGGAACGGGCGGGCAAAGGTTGTTATCGGGGATATTCCAATAAACTATGCCGTAATGTGCCTTTAACAATGCTGTGTTTAGGGCTTTAACCGCTTCGCTATCACCAAATTTTATGGTTTTATTCCCGTATTGGTTTGTAAAAACAAATGTTTTAAGCGGTGGATGTTTTATTATAAGCTTCTCAAAATTATAGTCGTTGCTAAATGGATTTTTTGGATGCACAAGTTGGTTTTAGAATTGTAAAGATACTCTAATCGGTTTTGACCTTTCCTTTCTTTAACTAATGTTCAGCAGTTTCATGAATTAGAGTATTCTCTTTGGCTTCTTCACTAGCTATTATTGCGTTTTTTAATGCGCTAAACGTAATGTCTTTAGCCTCGGCATACGAAATATTGTAAACGCGTTCTACATTCCGAAATTCTTCTGGGAATTTTTCTAAGAGTGAACTGTAGTATTTATCCAATTGTTCGTTATTTGGCAAGATAAACTCTAACTTTAGTTGAAATCTTCGCAATAATGCAGTATCAATTACTTTAGAGTGGTTTGTGGCGGCAATCAACAATGTATCGTTTGGCAGTGCGTCTATCAATTGAATTACCGTGTTTACCAATCGTTTCATCTCGCTAGAATCCTTGTCGTCATGATCGCGCAGTTTTCCGATGGAATCAAATTCATCTAAAAACAAAACAGCATTTTCACGATTTGCTTTTTTAAAGACGTCTGTAATATTCTTAGCAGTTTCTCCTAAGCGGGAAGAAACAATGTTTCCAAGGTTTAAGGTAATAATCTTTTTTCCTAATGCATGGGCAATGGCCTTGGCAGTAGTTGTTTTGCCACAGCCCGTATGGCCGAAAAGGAATATTTTATTATCAACCGGAAGCTTGTATTTGTTCAAGATTTCAACATGCTTAAACTCTTTCAACAGCTGCTTTAGCGCATTACTGTTGGTATTGCTTAAATGAATTTCATTCAGGCTAATGGTGTTTTCATTACTGCGGAGTATAAAATCTGATATTGCCATTTTACTGCATTGTTATTTAAGCTAGCAAAAATAACGAAGCTTTTTGGATAGTGAATAGGTTTTTAGATAAGAAAGCATCAGGCAGTTATACTTTATATTTAAGCCGCTTTGTTGGCAAGGGCGAGAGGCTCGCGCTAGCGGAGCAAATCTAGCACTAACCACATTATTGTTCTATATTAAAGACCAGTGTTTTTTTTAAAAGAGGAATCCATGCATGTTTACTTTCCTTTTCCACAAAGTAGAATTGGTTATAAATATCACTTGCTCCAATTAAAATATTAGATACCCATAATTCCGAACCATTCTTGAACAGTATAATGTAATATTCGTAGATACTCCAAGGTGCCCTACCACCATCTGTTCGTATTTCTACTATTTTCAGAACATCTTTTTTATTGAATAATATAGATTGGGAATCGTTAATAACTTCGAATATATTCTCTCCTTTTTTAAAAACTAACTTTAGTTTGCCATTATAGGTTAAATGGTTTAATGATATTATGATACCAGGTATGGCGAGTAAAATACATAAAGATTGAAAGATAAGAAATGGTATAACCTCGAACTTGGTTCCTAAAAATAAAAAGAGTATCAAAGGCAATAACAACCAAATGAATGAGAAGACGAAATAATAAAGTAGTCGTTTGAAATTTATCTTAAACGTATTTCCGACTTGTGATAACTTTGCTGAATAGTGTTTCTTTCTATTATAATTGAGGGTAATAAAAAATATAGAAAGCAGGGATTCTTCGACCGTACTTTTAGTGGCTAATATTTTTTTAAATTGTTTTGGTTTTAGAATCGTAAACTGGTCAATCAAGTAAAGAACCTCGCTCATATTAAACATATTTGCTTGAAATTGCCATTGTAAAATATCTCTATGATTATAACGGATTGAGAAATTATCATTTTGATATCCAGTTATCGTCAGTTCTTTATTTTTATATTCTAAATTAAAGGAGGGGCTAATATGAAATCCAATTAGCTGCTCTTGAAGTTTAATTTGGTCTTCCCACGGAAAATTTTCAAACTCCAATTTAATTCTTTCTATGGTTACAGGGCCAAAGAATTCGTATTCATTAGGTTCATAATTTACGTATTGTTTACGAAGAATTATTTTCATTAAGGAGAAATGCTTAGCAATTCGTAATGGAAAACAAATATATAGGTTTTTAGGAAAGTCACACTTTGCAAACGTGCACCAACGGGGGAGAAAGTTTATAGGTACAAGGGGGACTCTTGCACTAGCAGGGATACGATCACGCCACAGAAGATTTTTTATTTCTATTGAATCTGTAGTTTTAAATTCAATTTAGCTCCAAGCGCATCGAATATTTTCATAACGGTTTCAAAGGTCAAATTACCAGTACTATTTTCAAGTCTGGAGATTTGTGCTTTTTTTGTGGGCAGTTTTAAACATTTCACCTATGAGTTCAAGCTTTAGTTCAAACTCATATTCATCTCTTTCTTTTTCTTTAGTTCCTTTTTCACCAACCAATTAAAAGATCTTCGGCTTCACTTAGTTTATAGCTTTTCATTTTTTCTTATCTTTAAAATATTTAGTTCTAATGCTTTCCGTTTTTTCAATTTCAGTTTGACTTTCGATTTTGATTTCACTGATACCCCGCTGCCTGTAACTTAAATAATTCTGAATATAGTTTAGGATTGTCCATTAATTCTTCGTGGGTGCCAAGCTCTAAAACTTGTCCGTTTTGTAGAACTAAAATGCGGTCTGCCATTCGTACTGTGCTAAATCTGTGGCTAATAATAATACTGGTTTTCCCTTTAGTAAGCGCAATAAAACGTTCAAAAACGTCATATTCCGCTTGGGCATCTAGCGCGCTAGTGGGTTCATCCAGAACCATAACATCGGCGTCTTTCATATAGGCACGTGCCAATGCAACTTTTTGCCATTGCCCACCACTTAGCTCTTGACCTTGATAAAAACGCCTTCCCAAGCGTTGTTCCAGACCTTCCTCCATAACGTTTACCACTTGTTCCGCCAGGCTTTTATTGGCGGCGTAGCCTATAACTTCATCGTTTTTAATCTGTGCAATATTTCCTACGGCAATATTTTCACGTAGAGTAAATTCATATTTAAAGAAGTCTTGAAAAATTACCCCAAAGCGTTTTCTGTATGCATTTACATCAAATTTATTTATGTTGATACCGTCTAAGAGGATTTCACCTTTTGTGGGTTCGTAAAAGCGAAGAAAGAGTTTTATCAAGGTTGTCTTCCCTGCGCCGTTCTGACCAACAAAGGCCATTTTCTCGCCTGCTTTCATAAAGAAAGTGATGCCTTTTAGTACTTCTGCGTCGCTTCCGGGATAGGCAAAATGTAAATTATTGACCTGAAAACCTTCGGTAATGGTTTTGGGGATTGGGATCTTGGCTTTAGCATCTTGTTCGATGGATAGATCTAAAAAGTCGAAATAATCCTGAAGATAGAGCGCGCTTTCGGAAATACGGGTAAAGCGTGAAAAGAATCCTTGTAAATTATTTCGTAACCGGTTGAAAGAGCCCGATAGAAAAGTAAGCTCCCCGATAGAAATTGCTCCTGCGAGTACGCGAAAAATAATATAAATATAAGCGCCATAGTAGCTTAGAATACCCAAAATATTAAAGAGCGAGCCATAAAAACTCTGTTTTAGGGATAGCTTTTTATTGATGTGATAATAATCATTAGAAAGGTTTTTAAAACGTTCTGCAATAAAATCTGTTAATCCAAAAAGCTTTACCTCTTTAGCCGTTTGGTTGTTAGCCCCAATAAAGCGGAGGTAGTCTAACTCCCGCCGTTCTGAAGTCCAACTTCGTGCTAGGGAGTATCTAGTGCTGCTAAATTTTGCTTCGTTTATAAAAGATGGAATAATGCTGAGGATAAGGATCAATATTAAAACCGGTTCAAAATACACCAATCCTGCAATTAGAGTTATTATGGATATAATACTTTCTGCTTGCCCTAGGGCGTTGCTCATTAGGCCTACACGACTGTTGGTTTGTGTTCGAGCTCGTTCTAATTTGTCGTAAAACTCAGGGTCTTCTAACTGGGCAATTGTGAGTCCGGCTGTTTTTCGGATTATTTTTTCTGAGGAATCGTTAGAGTAGAGATCTCCCAAAAGGCCATCGGTAAGGTTTATCAATCTTCCCAGCAAATCTGAAAGTATGGCAACGGAAAACTCAATTAGAACGTATGTCCAAAGTTGGGTGTAGTCTTGGCTTGTTAATGAAACCTGCAGGATTATTTCGTCAATAATCATTTTCCCTACCCATAGAATTACTACGGGCGTAAAGGCATTTAGCAGTCTGCTAATTGTGTTGAGCAAAAATAGTGTTGGACTACTTTTAAAGATTTCCCTAAAAAACCGAGGGATAGTTTTTAGTGCTTTAAATGAGTCTTTAATACTGGTTTTCTCTTCTTTTTCGGTAATGGATTTAAAGCGAGGTCTGGCCATTTTCTTAGATTCTGAAATATGAATTTTGATTTCATAATTATTCAAGTACAAAGCTATTGTAAAAAATACAACAACTATCTTTGCGCAAAAATTAAAATTTGGCGCTTTCAGATTACACTCGCGAATTTAAGTACAATACCAAACTGGCAACGCCGGTTATTTTGGGTATGCTCGGGCATCAAGTGGTGGCCTTGGTAGATAATATTATGGTGGGCCAACTGGGTAGTGCAGAGCTAGCAGCCGTTTCATTGGGGAACAGTTTTATGTTTGTTGCAATGAGTATCGGGGTAGGATTTTCCACTGCAATCACGCCATTAGTAGCTGAAGCCGATGGCGAAGGAAACCGCGAAAAGGGAAAATCGTCCTTTAAACACGGATTGTTTTTATGTATCGTCCTTGGTTTGGCACTCTTTGCAACCGTAATGTTTGCTAAACCATTAATGTATGTTATGAGCCAACCGCCAGTGGTGGTCGATTTGGCAATGCCGTATTTAACATTGGTAGCGGCATCTTTAGTTCCCTTGATTATTTTTCAGGGCTTTAAGCAGTTTAGCGACGGGATGTCCATGACACGTTTTCCCATGTACGCCACGATTATAGCTAACTTAGTAAACATATTGTTGAATTATATGTTCATCTTTGGAAAATTTGGCGCTCCAGAATTGGGTGTGGTAGGTGCTGCAATCGGCACCTTGGTCTCTCGAGTGGTGATGGTAAGCTATCTTTGGTATTTGTTGAGTAAAAAAGAAAAGTCTCGGTTTTTCGTTACTGAAATTAAAATCTTCACCCTGAGCAAAGTAATGCTGAAGAAGCTCTTTAACCTTGGTTTTCCATCGGCTATGCAAACCTTTTTTGAAGTGGGAATTTTCACTTCTGCAGTCTGGCTTTCAGGAGTTCTTGGTAAAAATGCGCAGGCAGCAAACCAAATTGCGCTAAACCTATCGTCTATGACTTTTATGGTGGCAATGGGTTTTAGCGTTGCTGCTATGATTCGGGTTGGTAACCAAAAAGGATTAAAGAACTTCAAGGATTTGAGACGGGTAGCTATTTCTATCTTTTTGCTTACGGCACTTTTGTCATTGGTGTTTGTAGCTGGGTTTATAATTTTTAATGGCGAATTACCGAAAATGTTCTTAGATTATGATAATCTGGCCCAATTTGCAGATAACAACGAGGTAGTGATTCTTGCGTCGCAATTGTTGATTATTGCGGCAATATTTCAATTTACTGATGCTATGCAGGTGGTTGCCCTTGGCGCGCTACGTGGCATGCAAGATGTAAAAATACCAACCGTGCTTACGTTTATTGCCTATTGGATTATCGGTTTCCCCGTTTCGTACTATTTAAGTATGCACACCTCCTTGGAAAGTGCTGGTATTTGGATTGGTTTGTTCGCCGGATTAACCGCAAGCGGAATTATGTTATTCATCAGATTTAATTATCTTTCAAAAAAATTAATTAGACTCGGTGGGTAGTAAGTTTTTACCTTTAAAAGCTTAAGAACTCAATACCCATTATCAATTTTTATTTTTCAAAAACACATAACACATAACTCGATAAAATGGATTTCCCAAAATATTTATTAGGTGATAACAGTGAGTATCCAACAGCTATTTTTGTAATACATACAGAGTTTCCACGTTTTATTATCAATCTTGAAGACGATGAGGTGGAATGGCTGGAAGATTTTAGTAAAGAAGACCAACAAGAGCTTGAGGCAGAAACG
This sequence comes from Aequorivita marina, assembly GCF_031631895.2. NCBI lineage: Bacteria > Pseudomonadati > Bacteroidota > Flavobacteriia > Flavobacteriales > Flavobacteriaceae > Aequorivita > Aequorivita marina. The sequence continues at coordinate 76,811 of NZ_JAVMBW020000013.1, read as the reverse complement.
GAAGGTTTAATCCAACAAGCAACAGAATTTTATGACAGAGAGATTGCGCTTTATGATGCAGATTAAATATTTCACCACGAATACACGAATAATTATATAGAATATTTGTGTAATCCTGTTGAAACTTCATAGCTGGATTTTTAAAATAGAACCAAAATAATGCTCGACCAACTTCTAAATTACGACACACAACTTTTCCAATTTCTCAATAATCTAGGAAGCGAACCTTGGGATGGCTTATGGTTATTTATAACACATAAATTCTCCTCGATTCCTATTTATGCACTTTTACTTTATCTTATTTATAGAAATTACGGCTTAAAAGGAACCTTGGTAATTGTTGTTTGCGTAGCCTTAATGATAACCGCAACCGATCAAGTTTCCAGCCTGTTTAAGTACGGTATTAAAAGGCCTAGACCTTGCCAAGTGGCGGCGTTACAGGAGCAAATGCGCTTTGTTGCAGGCGGTTGTGGTAGGTACGGTTATTTTTCTGCACACGCAGCCAGTTCTATGGCCGCAGCAGTGTTTTTAGGGCTGAGCCTTCAAAGATGGTATAAATATTTGCCATTTTTATTACTTATTTGGGCAGTATTTACGGGGTATAGCCGAATTTATCTTGGCGTGCACTACCCGTTAGACGTAATTTCGGGAATGGCTTTTGGAGGTCTAACAGGTTGGCTTTTCTATTTGCTTCAGAAGTGGGGACAGCAAAAATTCAATACGTCTATTTCTTCGTCACAATAAACAAATCTCTATATAGCCTATCTTTGTGCGTTCGGCTGTCAGCACCTTTTGGATTCATATCATAACGCACAATGAATTCTTTGTCAAAACTTGAAAAAGCTTCTTCAAAATTCTCATGATTATTATCTGAAACCATTACACCAAACTTGCTTTCTTTTGGGATTGTAACTTCATCATCAACTTTTAGAATTGGCATTTTTTCACCATAATCCCAAATAAGCTCTGGCGTCATATTTGAAAACTCATATATTTTCAAATTTTTATTCGTGCCAAAACGCTGCAATTCGGAATATGGTTTATACTCAGGGTTTATTGTGATAGCGCTGCTCAATGGAAGTCCGAACCAGATTATTGCAACTATAAATACTATCGTTAAATAAAATACTTTTGAAATATTTCTTCGGAAGAGATTGCGGTATATAAAAACAGAAATTATAAATAGTGTAATGGCGAGTAAGACAAACCAATGCCAATTTCCGGCTAGACCGTCTTTAAGAAAAATATAGCCTCCAATGGGGAAGATGATTCCTATAAACGCAATTAGACCGAAGTTGAAATAAACGGGATAGGTTTCGCGCTTATCCCTTAAATCTCTAAACCTTTGGAAGAGATACGCTACATAAAACCCAGTATTGAGTGCCATGGGGATTAGTACTGGCAATAGGTATCTCGATTTTTTTTCAGGAATTATTGACAATAACACCACCGAAGCCATGGTCCACAGAAAGGTAAACAGGTAAGCCTTTTTATTAAACACGCGATTCTTCAAATACGGATAAAGCAGGGCGATAAATGCGGGAATAGTCCAAACACCACTTTGGGTGAAAAAGCTCCAGTAGTAATAAAAAGGTTTGATTTCGTAACTAATCCAATTGGTGGTTTCTTTTTTGGTGATTTCTACTGCTGCCGGATCAAAGTTTAAGGTGTACCAATGCCACCAGCTTGAAACAACTCCCGCTACCACCAAAAACCCAACAAGTGGCAACCAGCGCGATTTAAAGTCTTTATACTTATAAACGACTCCAAAGGCAATTAAAAACGGAAGGAGTAAGGCGTAAAGTGATACGGGCCCCTTACTTAAAAACGAAAACCCAAAGAAAAGTCCGGCTAGCAAGGCATTTTGGACTTTGTACTTTGTTTCGGTAAAAAATTTAAAGAGCAAATAAATGCAGACCATCATAAAGCCGTGGGTGTAGATATCCCACTGGCCATCTCGTGCCGAGGCCACAATGTAAAAGGAAGTAGCTGTTACCAGTGCGCTGATAAATGCATATAAATTTTTGGAAGTTAATCTTTTAGCAAATTTATAAGAGGTCAGCACCAAAATAAGCGACAGAATAGCTGCGGGAAGTCGGAGTGCCCAAACTGTTTTTATTCCAAAAATAGCTGCTGACAAAGCGGTAAGCCATGTGGGTAGTGGCGGTTTTTGGTAGCGTGGCTGTCCGTTAATGGTTGTGAGCAGCCAATTGCCATCCGTAAGCATTTCTCGGGCTGTAATAAAGTTTCGCGCTTCCATAATATTTACTGGCAATGCGCTTAAATTCACAAAAAATATAGCAACACAGGTAAGCAGAAGTAATAAAAGATAATGTTTTTCAACCTTCATATTTAAGTTGTTTTTTCCAGATAAAAATATTGCGAATATAAATTACCAAGCCGGCGATATGGCCCACAAAAAGAACGGGGTCTTGCCTAAAAATAGCATAGGTTAAAATTAAAGAAGCCCCCAAAACGCTCATTCTCCAAAAACCTACGGGTAGTTGAGAGGTTTGTGTTTTTTCAGAAACAAGCCATTGATAAACAAACCGAAGCGTAAATAGTATTTGGGAAACAATCCCTAAAACTAATAGCCATAGCGGAATGTTTTCATTATTAAACAGCTGATTTATATCGTATTCGCCGTTATTGTAGGCATAAATAACAATAAAAATAGGGAAGATGAAAAGAAAAACTCGTAGCCATTTTGGCGATTTTTGCCATTCCCCTTGTAATTGTAAGTTCCTGATATAGATATAATAGGTTAAGGCTTGGCCCAGCATAATGGCGAAGTCATCGCGCAGGTATCCATACAGAAAAAGTAGGAAAGAGGCCAGTAGGCTGAGTTTCCAAAAGACTGAAGGCGTTATTACCCGCTTTCTTTTTTCGGAAAGTATCCATTGCACCAAAAGTCTTCCGCTGAATAGAATTTGCGCCAAAAAGCCAATGCCGTACACAACCCAGTCGTTCATCCTTTGCTTTTAATCTCGTAGTTGATGTATTTTTTCTTCATCCAAAGATAGGCGAAGCAGTCTATTAATGGCCCTAGTAATCGGTTCCAAACCCCAAACTTAGCCGTTCCTGCCACTCGTGGAAAATGTTTTACAGGAATTTGCACCACTTTTCCCTCTTGGAGCAAAACCATAGCCGGTAAAAAACGATGCAGTCCCTTAAACATTGGGATGCGTTTGGCATAATCAGTTTTTATAACTTTCAGGGGGCATCCGGTATCGTCCATGCCATCGTGAGTAAAGGTTCGGCGGATACCATTCGCAATTTTAGACGACATGTTCTTAACGAATTTATCCTTTCTATCGGCGCGAACGCCAGTAACTAAATCGTATGTGTCTATATGCGCTAGCAGTAAATTAAAATCTTCAGGATCAGTTTGCAGATCGCTGTCTATATAACCAACCAGCGGACTTTCAACCGTATCAAACCCAGCTTTTATGGCTGCGCTTAAACCTCTGTTTTCTTTAAACGAAATAAATTGAAAGGCTTCGTTTCTACTACAAATTTTTTCAATAAGTGCTTGGCTATTGTCCTTAGAACCATCATTGACAAATAAAATCGAGGTTTTTTTAGTTGCAATTTGGGTGTAAGCCAAAAGCTCCTTCTCAACGCGTTCTAGGTTTTCTTCCTCGTTATAAACGGGTACAATAATGGTAAACTGGTACATGTATAGTATTGAAAAGATTTTTGCAAAAGTAATTTTTTTAATTTAGAAGCTTATCGCTTTGTATGTAATTGTCATAAATGTGAGGAATTTTTAAAATTTTGAAAGTGTTTGCTTAAAAAAGATGTTATTTTGTGGCAGAAACGGAAACAAGAATTTGGGTTAAATAAAAAAAGGAAGGTTTTTTAAAGTATATAGCTGTCCTCTAGTTTTTTAACGCTATTTAATCTTGTTCCAAAACAGAAAATATGACAATACTTGTTACGGGGGCAGCCGGTTTTATAGGCTCACATACTGCGGAAAGATTAAAAATGCTAGGCTATGATGTTATTGGAGTTGATAACTTTTCGCCATATTACGACCTTAAATTGAAACAGATAAATGCCAAATCGCTTTCTGAAAATAATATTGAAGTTTTAAAAGTTGATTTGCGCACGGACGATTTACATGAAAAGCTTCCGAAGCAGATTGCTTATATCTTCCATTTCTCAGCACATCCCGGAATTTCCGATACATCAACATTTGAGGATTATTTCAGTAATAATATTTTAGGAACCCAACGCTTGTTGGAGTTTGCTGAAAGCTTGGAAAAGAAGCCGTTCTTTGTAAATATTGCTACTTCCTCAATTTATGGTTTAGAAGCTACGTTTCCCGAAAGTGTTCCTCCAAAACCTGCTTCTTGGTATGGCGTAACCAAACTGGCGGCGGAGCAGTTGGCATTAGCAAAAAGCCGTGAAAATAAAATGCAAGCTACCTCTTTACGATTGTTTTCTGTTTATGGTCCGAGGGAACGACCTGATAAACTCTACACACGATTAATAGATTGCGGACTCAACAACAAGCCTTTTCCACTCTTTGAAGGCAGTGAAAAACACCTTCGCAGCTTTACCTACGTGCAGGATATTGTGGACGGAATTGTAAGCGTAATAGGGAAAGAAGAAGTTTGTAATGGTGAAGTTTTTAATCTAGGAACTGAAACCGAAAACACTACGGCTGAAGGGATAGCAACAGTTGAAGCAATTCTGAACACGACGATTACTATTGAAAAAAAACCACCTCGCGCTGGTGATCAATCACGAACCAAGGCAGATATTGACAAAGCTAGAAAGTTGTTGGGTTATAACCCCAAAACAAACTTACGTGGCGGTTTGGAAGCTCAGGTTTATTGGTTTAAAAATAATTTTTAATTAACTTATTTAAGCTGCAATAGTTTATCTGCAGCCTCAAAAGGCGTTGTTCTATTTTCATCCAAGGCTTTCAATTGAATTTCTAATTCTGTTTTAACCGAAGGATTTGCATAAAAATCACTTTTTAACCTACTTTCAATAGTCTGTTTTAACCAGAATTTGTTCTGCTCTTTTCTTTTATGTTGAAAATAGCCGTTCTCTTGAGTTGTTTCGAAGTAATTTGAAACTACTTCCCAAATTTCCTTGATGCCTTCATTGTGGAGGGCGCTGCATAAAAGTGTTTTTGGAGCCCAGCCGCTTTCTTTGGCAGGGTAGAGGTGAAGCGCACGATTGAATTCATTTTTCGCCATTTTTGCAGCTTTTTTATTTTCACCGTCGGCTTTGTTGATTACTATGGAGTCTGCCATTTCCATAATGCCGCGTTTTATTCCTTGTAATTCGTCGCCCGCACCAGCGAGCTTTAGTAACAAAAAGAAATCGGTCATGGAGTGGACGGCAGTTTCACTTTGGCCTACGCCAACGGTTTCAATAAGAATAACGTCAAAGCCTGCTGCTTCACAAAGAATAATGGTTTCCCGCGTTTTTTGTGCTACACCTCCCAAAGTATCTCCACTAGCTGAAGGCCGTATAAATGCATTTTTTTCCTTAACCAAATCTTCCATTCGGGTTTTGTCGCCCAGAATGCTGCCTTTGCTAATGCTGCTGCTGGGGTCAACGGTTAAAATCGCAACTTTTTTCCCTTCGGCAATCAATAATTTTCCAAAACTTTCAATAAACGTGCTTTTTCCAACTCCTGGTACTCCTGTAATTCCTATTCTAATTGATTTATTGGAGTGGGGCAAACAGTGTTCAATAAGTTGCTTGGCTTGTTTTTGATGTTTATTAGCGGTGCTTTCAATGATTGTAATAGCTCTACTAAGCGCAGTCTGGTTTTCTTGAAGAAGTTCTGCAATCAATTTCTCTGTAGAAGGGCCTTTTTTAAATTTAGACCTAAAGGAATTTACCATATTGGTATTTAAGGTCTCTGGATGCGAAACCCCTTCCTTTTCGTTTAAAGCGCTTGTATTTTCCTTCTTTTTGCTCACAATGTGAATTTAGGACAAATTTATGAAATTGTTTTTTCAAAAGCGCATTTAAGATAGTATCTTGAAATTTAATAACTTTAAAAAACCCAAATAATGAAAAAGCTATATAGTGCGTCTTCAACAGCAGTAGGAGGCAGGCAAGGTCATGTAACCACAGATGATAAAAAAATTGATTTAGAACTTTCTGTCCCGAAAGGTTTAGGAGGCGATGGCGGAAACGGCACTAACCCAGAACAACTTTTTGGCAGTGCTTATGCAGCTTGCTTTGGTGGTGCTATACAATTGGTAGCCGAAAATGAAAATGTGAAAATTGGAGAGGATATGAGCGTGACGGCAAATATCCAAATTGGAAAAACCGAGCAAGGTAATTTACAGTTAAAGGCAATTTTAGACTGCTATTTACCTGGAGTGGATGTTGCAACCGGAGAAGAGTTGGTAAACAAGGCTCATGAGGTTTGTCCATACTCCAGAGCTACCCGAGATAATATTACAGTAACATTAAACTTACTGGTGGACGAATAACAAATATCCATAAGCATCATTAATAAGTAAAAAGCCCTGAATTTCAGGGCTTTTTGTTTTACATAGCTTTTGATTTTAGCGGTATTACCTTTCCACCTTCGCCTTTTTTTGGCTCTTCTTTTTTCTCTTCCACAAATGGATTTGTTTCAGTCTGTTGCGCGGCTTGCTTGGTGTACCATTGCAACTGGTATTTGTGCTTTTCTAAAAGCTCCAAGATAATGTCTGGTAATTCCTTGCGTTCTAAAAGTTCATCGTATCTTTTAATGTTGTACTTATCACGACTTATACAAGAATTTACGATTGCAGCTGCATCAAAATGTTCCAAAGCCTCTTTAACTTCATGCCAGGTACGATCTAAATTTCCTTTTTCAGAATCTACCTTCAAAGGTTCAATATCATGGACGTAAAGCTGGTTAGTGATGTCGTGGCTCATGCGGTTACGTTCTACGGCCATATAGTTTAAAAATCGCTTTAAACTTGTTGTTTGTGCGTCCTGAGCCGCGTTGTAATATAGTTTTTCAGCTTCAAAACAAGCCACGAGTAGGCGATTTAACTTATCAAAATCAGCGTATTTTTTCTTCATATAGAAATTTATTTAATCAGTTTTAGTGAAAGGCTTCACTTTTCAGAAAACCTTTTAATACATTTTAAAGAATAAGTTCGTAATCTTTTAAAACCAATTTAGAATATTAAGGCATAATCTATGCCAATAATTTCTAGGGGAGTAAATTGCTTTACGGTATTTTAAGCCGCTATGTATTCATTTTTCCAATATACGAAATTATTTGATTATAAAGTGATTATGGGTTATTCAAAAGATTTGAAAAAAATGCATTACTTTTATGCTGATACTGTCTTCGAATAAATTAAACGGCAGTTAGTAAATCAGGGCGTTTTTTAGGCACTGCATTTATACTGGTAAAATAAAGAATGAGCTGTAATACATACTTGAATGCGTATGCTTTTAAATAGTATATAGGGGTATTTTCAATAAAAAAAGCTCCTCTTCAAAAAAATGAAGAGGAGCCCACGCGTATCGTGTTTAGAATTAGGGGAGTCTGTTTATTGTTTAACCACTTTCAGGTTTTCCACGCCGCTATTGCTAGAAACCTTTACAAGGTAAACGCCACTGGCTAAATTGGAAATATCCAATTGGGTGTTGTTGTTACTTGAAGTGGTATTTGAAACTCTTTGCCCAGTAGTTGTATAAACAGCTACTGAATCAATTGTTTCTTTTGAGTTTATATGCATTATATCTGTTACTGGGTTTGGGTAGAAAGAAATTTCGTTTTGCGAAACAGTGTTTGTACCCAAGATAAGATCGTCAAGATAAACCATCCATCCTTCAGCAAATGGAGGTGGTCCGTTTACCCATCCTGCAATGTATTTTCCATTTGGGGAAACTGCAATAGCTGTACCCAAAAGACCGTCAACAGTATTAACAGTAACACCGTTATCTGCTAATACGTCTTTTAGAAAAAGAGGCTGATCTCCAAGAGAAGGGTGATAGATTATTGCATCTCTTACTTGAAAATCTACATCTTCATAACCAACTGCAACACCATTGTCTGAAATGCTTGCAAAAGCTCCACCATTGCCTGTTGGTGTATCAAAACTAGTGAATGTATCAGTGTCTAAATCATATATAAAAGGTTTGCCATCAAAATCACCAACCATCTCATTTGAGCTGTTAATATCACTAATGGCATTTACACCGATCATTGGTAGTTGTCCCGTTGGTATTAATGTGATTTCACCTTCTTTATTGAAATAAGCAGGTACGCGTAGAGTCCCTCCACCGTCTGGCTGATCCAACCAACCGCCAATAATACCATCGTTGGTAACTGTGTAGCCAGCCAATGCTTCGCCTTCAGGGTCGAAAATATCAAATAGTTCAGCAGTTTCGGTATTGTATAAAAAGGTGCCAAAATCACAACACCCAATAGACATTTGACCGGTCACATACTTTCCATTTGGAGAAATACCATATGTGGTAAAACTTGAATCTTCTGGGTTAGAGGCTGGAAACCAGCCAATGGGAGTCCAAGTTCCATTCTTTTTAACTGCAGGTTGCATTAAGCCATTTGGCTCATCATAATACATCATCCCTGAAACATCTCCATTGTTGTTTATTGAAGAAAGACCGGTAGCTTCGGGCTCCATATTGGTAAGTACGTTGGTTGCAAAATCATAATATTGGCCCATAGTTATTCCTTGGCCATTATCATTAACGTCGCTAAAACGCGTAAACATTTCTGTTTGAAGTTTAAACTCAACTTGAGCCTGAATGTTTGAGACTCCAAGAAGAACCGCTGCAAAGAAAATGCTCTTCGCTAAAAAAGTAATTTTTTTCATAGTATTGTTATATATAGAATTAGTTTGATTTGAGCCGCAAAGTATGAAAGCTTATACATATATAAAAGGGTGAACCTTTTCAATTTCACGAAATTTGAAAGGGTTTTTATGTATTTAAAACACTGATTGTGAGGCTGTAAGGTGTTTTTGTTGGTAAGTGGGATTTTTAGGTGCTATATTCTAATGGACTCGAGTTTTTCTTTGATTTCTTTATATTTTCTTTGATTTCTATATATTAATCTACCGAGAAATACAGTTGAAATTAAACCGAGGCTTATTAAAATCCATTGGGTTATTTGCAAATTAAAGAGCTTCTCTTTCATTGTTAAATTGTGCTCTTCAATTAGATTATTTATGGAAGTATTTATTGAAGCCTGCTCTTTTTTATATATCCTTTTTTGAGTTTCGGTATATTTTTTAAAATAGAATTGGTATAAATCACTATTGCCTTGGGCTAGGTAATTATCTGATAGGTTTTTGTAGATTCCCTGGTTTAAGATGAGGTCACCAACTTTTTTTGAAGCGGCTTCGGCTTTTTTTAGCTCATCAATTGCTTTGTTGTAGTTTCCTTCGGCCGTATAAACTTCGCTCAGGCCTTTTTTACCAAAAGCAACGAGACTGTTTGCCCCAACTTCTTGCGCATAAACAATAGATCTGTTAAAATTAATACGAGCCGAATCAATCTGCGAAATCTGTAAAAAACAATTTCCTTTGTTATAGTTTAGTGTGCTAAGGTTTGCTCTTGTTGATTTCCTTTCGCTATTCTTTTCAAACTGGAAAATAGCTTTGTCAAAATAGTTCAAAGCTATTTCGCAACTCATTTGCTCTCGGTAAATAAAACCTCTAATGCTGTAATTATAACCTAAAATAGATGCTAAGCTATCTGGTTGCTTTACGCGATTGGCAATCATCAACGCTTCATCTAGATACTCTATGGCTTTATCATAAATACGCAACTGCTGATGTTGCATGCCAATGGTGTTCAAGATTCTAATCCGTAATTTTAGACTGCTTATTTGGTTTAGGTAATCACGTGTTTTTAAAGCATATTCCAATGATTTAGGATTGTCTCTTTGCGAAAGATAACCGTTGCTAATAAGCATTAAGGCATTCACTTTAGTTTCTGCCTGGGTGGCTTCAGAAAACACCTCAGTGCCAATTGAAATTGCTTTATTTGGGTTGTCAAAAATTATATTTTTAGCGTCTTCAAGGATGCTGTCAAGCTCCTTTTGTGCTGTGCTGATGGTAGTTAAAAGGCAAAAACCTACGAGTAAAAAAACCTTGTATGTTTGTTTCTTCTTCATGCCACTTCCTGTTTTTGTTGAAGAAAACTCATAAACTTGGTGGGTGAAACCCCTGTAACCGACTTAAAAACCGTTGCAAAACTACTGTGCGATGAAAACCCGCTTTCTTGAGCCAGATAACTTACTTTATAGTTAAAATATACCGGATCGGTCTTTAGCTTCTCAATTATATAATTAATGCGAAGTTCGTTGATATACGAGTTAAAATTCTTGCCTTTTTGTCTGTTGATAACCTCAGAAAGGTATTTGGTATTGGTGTCAAATTGCGAGGCAAGGAGTGCAATGCTCATATCAGCATTGGTGTATTTAGTTCCAGATTCAAACTTATTTAATTTCTGAAGAAGAAGCTGTTCGGTCTCTTCGGGAACGATGGAACTTTTTTCTAAAGTCTTTCTAGTGGTTTGTGGTTTAGACGCAGTTTCTTGAGGAGAAATATACTTGTATATTGCTTCATACTCTTTGCGCTTAGAGGTGTATAAGTAATTTATAAACCAACCTATTACCATTAAAAGCAGTAAAATGCCACCGATTATATACAGATAGAAGTAGGATTGATTTAATTTTTTCTCTGAAACCTCCGCTTGGTATGAATTTATAAAGTTATATACAGCATTTATGGCAAGGCTTTTATCGGTCTCAATTTCCGATGCTACAAGATTGCTCTGTTGTTTGTATGTAAAAAAATTCTGGGTGTCTTCTAAGGCAAGATAGCTTACCGTTAAGCCTTCCAAACTCGTGTTTTGATAGTGTTTATTTGGCAATTTTAAGGAAAGGGCGAGCGCCTTTTGATAGGCGTTCACTGCTTTTTTATACGCATTGTTTTTAAAGTGAAGGTTTCCAAGAATATCTAGGACTTGTGCTTTTTCAAAATCAGTATTGACTTCGGGCTGTAATGCTTCTAACTGTTTGCTGGCGGTAGCTAATGCGCCACTTTCGGTCAAGACTGCTGCGCGAATAAGTTTTGATTCGCGTAGCGAGCTGCTATCATTTATTTTTAAGAAAAGTGGCTCAGCACTACTCAATAACGTTAAAGCTTGTGCATATTCTTCCTTTTGAAATAAAACCGAAGCACTGTCCTGTTTCAATTTTCCGTTCAATAATAGAATTTTCTTTGTATCGTGCAGTTGGCTTTGTAAGGAAACTAGATTGTCCCGATATTTATCCGCAACTGTTTCCAGCCCGATATTTCGAAATAACTTAAGTGCAAATAGTATGGTTTCGTATTTAATATCAATATCGGTAGCCGAATCAGCAAATTTTCTTGCTTTTAGTGCGTTTTTTACGGCATCGGTATAATTTCCTTGCACATAATAGCTCTGGGCAAGCAGCAACGTGGCTTTGGCGTGGATTGTAGTTGGCTCCTTTTGTGAGATTATATACAACGCAATTTTGCCGGCTTGCTCTGGTTGGTTATAAAGCTTGGCGTCAGCTTCGTTTAAAAGCTCATTAATAGGAATATTCTCCTGACTTAAAATAGCCCAAGGAGTACATAAAACCAGTAATACTAAAAATAGAAGTCGCATACTTTTGAAAATAGCCTATTGACGCAGGTTAGGTCAAAGTTACCATTTTCTATTGCTTTATATTTTATTTTTTCCGAACAAATATAGCGGTAATTGCAGCGGTAACCACGCCAAAACACAACGCGCCAAAGGCAGCTTGCCACATATAATTTTTTATATTGAAGTATTCATTGGCCTTGGTCCTGGTCATCAGGTCGTTAGTAATGGAGTATTCCCGCACATTGTTAAAATATTCGGGTGTAATATAATTGTGGGTAATGTATTGCGCCAAGGGCGAAAGCAAGACTATAAAAATAGTGAGGATTACACCCGAAATAAAGCCCTGTAGCCACGTCATTTTTCGGTCATAGACCCGTCTTCTTTTTTCACGAAGCGCCAACAGATATATTAAAATAGCAAATGGAGCAAAAAAAAGCGTTAACCACTCATGGTCTGCTATGTTTTCTTCATGCCACCCCAATGTTTTTTCCAGCAGCATCCAGCAAAGTAGCGTAATGGTGAATATTACCGCCCATTTAATTTCAATGTATATTTTTTTCATTCCCGTTTTATTGAGATAAGACTACTTTTTATTCGCGATTAAAGATAGTTTTTTTTAGTGAAAAAATCCCAAAGCTTTCACCTTGGGATTATAAACTTTTTGAAAACTATAACTCTTAAACTAAATAGTCGTAAGGCCTAAGTCAAAAATTTTACTGATTAACCAAAACCCAATCCCCTTTGTCAATCAATGGAAGGGCCTGCTTGTATTTTAAGGTTTTGTTTTCGCCGCTCATCACATGCTTGATGGTTACTTTATCGTTACGGTTAATTTTTGGACGCTCGCGAACAATGGTTTCCGTTACCTGTTGCCGTTGGGGTTGTGTGTTTCCGGCTGCCCTTGATTCTGCAGCACGTTCGTCCATATTAGGAATCTCCTCTTTTTGCTCACTAAGGTTGTCCTTTCGTTTAACCTCTCGCGCCTCTTGAATTTGCTGTTGGTTTTCCACCGGCAATTCTCCTTTAAATAGGAAGGAGACCACATCTTTATTAACATTTTCAATCATTTTCTTGAAAAGTTCAAAGGCTTCAAACTTATAGATAAGCAACGGGTCTTTCTGCTCGTGTACCGCAAGTTGAACCGATTGTTTTAATTCGTCCATTTTGCGCAAATGCGTTTTCCAGGCGTCATCTATAATTGCAAGGGTAATGTTTTTCTCAAAGTCGTGCACCAACTGCGCTCCTTCGGTTTCGTATGCTTTTTCAAGATCGGTAGCAACGTTTAGGGTCTTAACGCCATCAGTAAATGGCACTAAAATACGCTTGTACTTATCTTTTTGCGTTTCATAAACGTTTTTGATAACAGGGAAAGCCAATTCTGCGTTGCGCTCCATCTTATCTTGGTAATGCGTATAAGCAGCTTTATAAACTTTTCCGGCAATTTCGAGCGCGTTCATTTTTTCAAACTCTTTTTCCGAAATAGGAGAACTCATCGAAAAGAAACGGATCAATTCAAATTCAAAATTCTTATAATCCTGTGCCATTTTATTGGTTTCGGCAACTACTTCTGAAGTGTCAAAAATCATATTGGCGATATCCACGCGGAGACGGTCGCCAAACAAAGCATGGAAACGACGTTTGTAAACTACTTCGCGCTGTGCGTTCATTACATCATCATACTCCAGCAAACGCTTACGGATACCAAAGTTGTTCTCTTCCACTTTTTTCTGGGCGCGCTCAATAGATTTTGAAATCATACTGTGCTGTATCACTTCGCCTTCCTGCAAGCCCATTTTATCCATCATTTTTGCAATACGCTCACTTCCAAAGAGACGCATCAGGTTGTCTTCAAGAGAAACATAGAATTGTGAGCTTCCCGGATCTCCCTGACGACCACTACGCCCGCGTAACTGTCTGTCAACACGTCGCGAATCGTGACGCTCGGTACCTACAATTGCAAGTCCGCCGGCTTCTTTTACTTCTTTGCTCAGTTTAATATCCGTACCACGACCTGCCATGTTTGTAGCAATGGTCACAATACCACTTTTACCTGCTTCGGCTACAATATCTGCCTCGCGTTTGTGGAGTTTTGCGTTCAAAACGTTGTGTGGAATATTTTGAATACTCAACATTCGGCTTAATAATTCAGAAATTTCTACCGAAGTTGTACCAATAAGCACGGGTCTTCCTGCTTTTGAAAGCGCTACAACCTCTTCGCCTACCGCGTTGTATTTTTCACGTTTTGTTTTGTAAATTTTATCTTCCTTATCCTTACGTGCAATTGGGCGGTTGGTAGGAATTTCTACCACGTCCAGTTTGTATATTTCCCAAAGTTCTCCAGCTTCCGTTACGGCTGTACCAGTCATTCCTGAAAGCTTGCGGTACATTCTAAAGTAATTTTGGAGCGTAACTGTTGCAAAGGTTTGGGTTAATGCTTCAATTTTCACATCTTCCTTGGCCTCAATTGCTTGGTGAAGTCCATCGCTATAACGACGACCGTCCATAATACGTCCGGTCTGTTCGTCAACGATCATCACTTTATTATCCATCACTACGTATTGGTCGTCTTTTTCAAAAAGTGTATAAGCTTTCAAAAGTTGACTCATAGTGTGAATACGTTCACTTTTAAGAGAGAAGTCGCGGAAAAGCTCTTCTTTTTCTGCAACCTCTTCTTCCTTTGGAAGGCCTTTGTTTTCAATTTTTGCTATTTCGGTTCCAATTTCAGGCATTACGAAGAAATCTGGATCGCCTTCGCCTGATAGATATTCAACACCTTTATCGGTAAGTTCTATCTGATTGTTTTTTTCATCGATAACAAAATAGAGTTCGGCATCAACCTTTGGCATCTCGCGGTTGTTGTCGCTCATATAATGGTTTTCGGTCTTCTGAAGAATTTGTTTCACCCCTTCTTCCGATAGAAATTTAATCAAGGCCTTATTCTTTGGAAGCCCACGATACACACGCAATAACTGGAAGCCACCTTCCTTGTGATCGCCTTCTGCAATAAGTTTTTTAGCTTCGGCCAATACTCCAGTAAGGTATTTTTTCTGAACCCCAACAATGTTGCTGATATTGGGCTTTAATTCGGTAAACTCGTGACGGTCGCCTTCAGGGACGGGTCCTGAAATAATTAGCGGTGTACGGGCATCATCAATTAACACCGAATCTACCTCATCTACAATAGCGTAGTGGTGCGGGCGCTGTACAAGATCATCTGGCGAGTGCGCCATATTATCACGCAAATAGTCAAAACCAAACTCGTTGTTGGTTCCGTAGGTAATATCGGCTAAATATGCTTTTCTACGAGCTGCGGAGTTTGGGCGGTGATTGTCTATACAGTCAACAGTCATTCCGTGGAATTCAAATAAAGGTGCCATCCAAGCACTATCTCGTCTGGCAAGGTAGTCGTTTACCGTTACAAGGTGAACGCCGTTACCAGCTAGGGCATTTAGGTACATGGGTAAGGTTGCAACTAAGGTTTTACCTTCTCCCGTTTGCATTTCGGCAACTTTTCCTTCGTGAAGCGCAACCCCTCCAATAAGCTGCACATCATAGTGCACCATATCCCAAGTAATTGGTTTTCCTGCAGCGTCCCAAGAGTTTTGCCATACGGCTTTATCGTCATCGAGGTTTATGTAATCTTTTTCTCCTGAAATTTCACGATCAAAGGCACTGGCAGTAACAGTAATTGTTTCGTTGTTTTTAAAGCGCTTTGCAGTTTCTTTCATTACGGCAAAGGCTTCGGGAAGTATTGTGTTGAGCGTTTCTTTTTCAACCTCGTAGCGATCGTCTTTTAATTTATCGATCTCGTTATAAAGGTCTTCCTTTTTGTTGATGTCTTCCTCTGAATCAGATTTTTCTTCAAGCGCATCAATTTGATCCTGAATTTCCTTCTGGTTTTCTTTAATGATGTTTCTGAAATAGTCTGATTTGGCCCTAAGCTCGTCGTGGGAGAGTTTTGAAATTGCTTCTTCCTGTTTCTTTATGGCGTTTACCAACGGCTGTATCTGGCCTATATCTTTTTTTGACTTGTCGCCTACAAATACTTTAAGTACGTTGTCTAATATTCCCATGATCAATTATTTTGTTGCTTCCGTTTTTAGAACGGGTTTATGTTTTAAGACGTTTGCTTAAACGCCAATGCTTATTTTGTAGTGTTGCGGGGCAGCACTTTTTTGTCAGTTTTATATTTTCAATCTCGAAATGAACAATAATACAATCGCTACAAGATTATACGCTCCTAACAGCATAATTGCAAATTATTGTCAATTCTCTTTATAGATTGCAAACAAAAAAAAGCCTCCTAAAAGAGACTTTTTATATTATTTTTTAAATTTTCCCAAGGTTAATGGGAGTTAATATTCATCCTCGTTCCAAAGGTAATCGTCGTCGGTTGGATAATCTGCCCAGATCTCTTCAATAGAGTCGTAGGAGTCTCCCTCGTCTTCAATTGCCTGAAGGTTTTCCACTACTTCTAGCGGAGCACCGGTCCTGATCGCGTAATCAATTAATTCGTCTTTGGTTGCGGGCCAGGGTGCATCACTTAAATACGATGCCAATTCTAATGTCCAGTACATAGCACTTTAGGTTTTAATTTTCTGCAAAACTAATTTTTTTTATGAGAAAGCCAAGTAAAATCACAATTATTTCTGCTGTATTTTAAAGAACGTTTTTTAACTCTTGATAATCAAGTGTTTATAAATTAAGATATTCATAAGTTATTTATGCAAAACCAATCCTGTCCTAAATATTTAACCTGTTCATTTTTTCCATTGATAATTCCGATAGCTATCGGAACGAACCAAACCCCGATAGCCATCGGGGCTAGGCTTACGAAATTTTCTCTAAATTTTTTGTTCGTCCCCTAAATTTTAGGAACTCGCCTTTAAATCCAGTGCTTTGATGACTATCTTTGCTGGCTCAAACAGCCTAAAATTTTACGGGAACTTCACTTCAAATTTTACGATAAATTTTCGATAGGC
This sequence comes from Aequorivita marina, assembly GCF_031631895.2. Taxonomy (NCBI): domain Bacteria; kingdom Pseudomonadati; phylum Bacteroidota; class Flavobacteriia; order Flavobacteriales; family Flavobacteriaceae; genus Aequorivita; species Aequorivita marina. The sequence continues at coordinate 60,198 of NZ_JAVMBW020000013.1, read as the reverse complement.
CAAAGAACAGGAATTCTCAATTACAGCCCCCTAAGCTTCATATTATCTCTAAAGCATCATTAAACAAAGGCTTTCAATGGCTTTCTTATGAACGTTTAGGACGCTATTGATGCAAAACATAACTTTTATAACAATTATCGCCAATTTTCATAACTCATAACTCATAACTCATAACTTTTTCGGAATCCATTGCGTTTCTTCCGCATTAGTATCATTAGACAATTTTCGTGCCAGCACAAAGAGGTAGTCAGATAGTCGGTTTAAGTATTTTAGTACGCCTTGGTCAACCGGTTCATTTTCATTTAATAAAGTAACACGACGTTCTGCGCGCCTACAGATAGTGCGGGCTATGTGACAAGTTGACACGGTAGTATTCCCGCCCGGAAGTACAAAGTGGGTGATATCTGGCAGGGTTTCGTTCATTTTGTCCATTTCGGTTTCTAAAAGCTGGATATCTTCTTCATCGACCCTTGGAATGTTCAACCTTTCCTTGCCACTTTTAAGGACCGCTTTTTCAGGGTCGGTAGCCAGAGTTGAACCTAAAGTGAATAATCTATTTTGAATTTGTATCAAGGTTTTTTTACTGTGGGCATCAATGTCTTGGCTGCGAATCATCCCAATATTGGAGTTCAGCTCATCTACAGTGCCGTAACTCTCAATTCTAATATTGTGCTTTGGTACCCGCGTACCACCAAATAGGGCAGTAGTACCTGCATCGCCGGTTTTTGTATATATTTTCATAATGGTTCGATGTTTATGGTTTGAGGCTTTCAAAGTTACAAATTACAAGGTTAAAAAGCGTGCTCAGGAGCTAAGAAGAAATTCTAAGTTTCAATTTATTAAAGAGCATTGCCTACTGCTCACTTTCCTTCTCCCTTTCCTTTTTACGTTCGTAATAACTGCTTCGAAAATTTCTGTTTCGTCGCCGTCTTTGGTTGCTTGCGTTGCGTTTGTTCCAAAAATATAGAATTGCCAGAAAGAGAATTCCGCCAATGATTAAAACAAGTGGGTTTGAAAAGTCAATATTCATAATTTAAAGATAAAGCTTGAAACAATAATACCAATTTTTAAGATGATTTTGAAACGTTGTGAATTACTTGTTCCGCTTCCCAATAAAATACATAACATACAAGTAACGAATGGCCAAGGCAATCAATAGCGGTAGCAGCGCGATGGCAAAAACCTGCACCCCCGTTATCCAGTGTAGGGTTAAAAGTCCTAAAAGAAGGATTAATAGTACCATATAACGTTTTATGCCTATCGCAATATCCTTTTTTATAATAGCGATTAAAAACAATAATGAAATGGGAAATGCCCATAGCAAATTATAATTATTTGCCGTTGCGGTATGGTCTGTAGCAAACCAAAGCAATAGTAAAAATACACCAATGAGCCCTGTAAAAAGAAAAAGGAACCCATCCAAGAAACGATTTCGCGATGATTTTTTGTAATCGCTAAAGGTGATAAAAACAATAATCAACCCAAGAACGCCTAAAACAAAGAGCGGACTTGTAATAAAATTAGTTTCTGGCGGAGTGGGGGTGTTGTCATAAAGGGTTTTAGTTTTCTTTACTAAATCCACGGTGTTTTCATTGCGGTGAATAACTGCATTTTCAGCACCTTTAAAGACGTATTCCGGTAAAAACTGGTATTCTATGGGGCGCGCTTTTTGGTCAATAATTGACCCTAGGGCAATATCAATACCCATGCTTCCCCAGGTGTTTGCCTGCAGGTTTTTTTGGATAAGCTCCCGAAAACTCAACGAGTCTTTTATATGGTCATTTTTAAACTCGAGTTTGTTGCCCAAAACTTCCCAGACTACATCTCTGATTTTAGTGGCGCAATTGTCATAAAAGAAATCGTATTTATACTTTTTGTTTTCCGGTAGGGCATTGTGCCATAGAAAATCTGCTAATTCTTGCTTTTCGGCCTTGGTCAGGTTTAGAGTCTGTTCTTTTATCCAACGGTTTTGATGCACATAGCTTTCGTAAAATGGCTGGTAGTAGCTCACACCAAGTTCATACAAGAGCTTGCCTTGGGCGAATTTTGTGTAAAAATTAGGCGTGTTGAAATCGTAAACCCCATAGTTGAATACTACATCTACGCCGCTAAGGGAGTCTTTGACCCTAAAAGCACTATGGCCAAACTTGTCATAAAGCTCGGCTCCGGGGCCAATTGTTAATATGCTTATTTCGCCTGCGGGAGACAAAGAGCCAAACTGTGCCTTAGCAGAAATACTTAGTAAAAGAAGAAGGAATAGGATGTAATTTTTAGCCACTTTTAAATATCGTTTTCAGTTATCAATTAGAGTTGGATAATAATAAATTGTACTGTTTATTTAACCACAATGAACACAATGATAAGCACAAAGATCACAAAGAATTTTATTGTTTAATCACTAGATACGCATTTAATTTTTTTAGACTCATCAAGGCATTTATAGTGTTTTTGTAAAGTCTTTATTGTTGTTCAATGAACTGAGCCGTTCAAATGTCAAATGCTAGTATATTTCTTGGTAAACTTTATGTCTTTTTAGTGCGCTTTGTGATTAACCCCAAACTCAGATTTCTAATCCGTCATCTTACAACCAAGACTACCTAAAAATATCCCAATCCAGCTTTAGCGAAAACACATTGGAATAAAGAGCCGCGCTCTGGTCGCCAATATCCGTTAAGGCGTAATCTACTTGTATGCCCTTATACCTAAACCCAACACCAATATTGGGTTGAAACCCTACAGCGTCAGTATTGTCCAATTGTTTTATGTTTTGAAAATTACCAACTCCACCACGAACATACACCATATCAATATAGGCAAATTCTAGCCCCAAAGAAGGCGTAATGCTTGCGAAGGAAGTCGAAATTATATCGTTAGTTTCAGCAAATCTAAAGTTTAAATCTACTTCTGCCAACAATGAAAAGTCGTACTGGTAAACAAATTTCCTAGCAATTCCGAATTGTAATTTCGGGATGGTAATCTCTGTGTTTTCAGGTAACTCTTGATTCTGTCCTTCTACAGCGCCTTGGATTTCCGCAAATTTTTCTTCGTCTATATTCCAGGCATTAAAGGTTGTGGTAATGTCTCTGGCCATTATTCCAAACATCCACTTGTCGCTTTTAAATTGAATTGCTGCATCCAGTCCGAAGCCCCACGAAGAAGCAAAATCGCCTATAACCCGTCTAATGACTTTTGCGTTTACACCATAGTTTAAGCCGTCTAGCGGTAATTTTCGGGCATACGAAAAGGTGAAGCCATAATCGGCTGTGGAGAATTTACTAATGCGGTTATAGTCAATATTTCCTTGGTTGTCAATTAACTGGGTGGTGTTTAAAATGTCATCTACCCCAAAACGAATTACCGAAAGCCCAACAGCACTTCTATCATCTAAGGGCATGGCAAAAGCGGCGTAATCATAATTTGCAATATTAGCGAAGTATGAGGCGTGCATTACAGAAATTTGGTTGTCTTCCAGATCAACGAGGCCAGCGGGATTCCAATACCCCGAATTAACATCGCCAGAGGATGCCACTACGGTGTTTGACATTCCGAAGGCAGCAGCGTCAACACCAATATTCATAAATTCGTTTGAATATTTACGTACGGTTTGCGCACCCATGGTGGTTGAAAGCAATACGATAAGGAGGAGAAATTTCTCTTTCAAGCTTAAAAGTTTGGACAAATATGAGACTATTTTACAGAATATTAAACTATAAATTTAACTACATATTGTATTTTGATGGCATTGGACAAAAATACTTTACTATTTTTACAGCAACCTTTGTTTATTCAACTAAATAGCGAAAGCATTTGACGCAATTGAATATTTTGGTTTCACAATAAATCTATTAATGTTAAGATCTTATTTTATATGGTAAAACAAGTGCCCAATATCATTACTTCCCTAAACGTTCTTTGTGGCAGTGTGGCTGTTCTTTTCGCGGTTTCGGGCGATTTAATCAATGCAGCGATCTTTGTCTTCCTCGGAATTTTCTTCGATTTCTTTGACGGTCTTGCCGCTCGTTTATTAAATGCGCACAGCGAAGTAGGGCTTCAAATGGATTCCTTGGCCGATGTTATTACCAGTGGCCTTGCTCCAGGAATTGTAATGTACCAGATGCTTAACCTAGCTTATTTTGGACACATGAAAAGCTTGACCGAAACTTTTTCGGGAGAAGGATGGAATGTAGGAGTTGCTAATTACATTCCACTTTTAGGGCTTATAATTGTTATCGCTGCAGCATATCGGCTCGCGAAGTTTAATGTTGACACGCGACAAACTACTGGTTTTATTGGGCTTCCCACACCAGCAAATACTATTTTGGTTTTAAGCTTACCGTTAATATTAGAATTTCAATATACAGATTTTGCTGTATCCATAATCCTTAACAAATGGGTTTTAATAGGAATTACCCTTTTAGGTAGTGTTTTAATGAATGCAGAAATTCCACTATTTGCATTAAAATTCAAATCCTGGGATTTTAAAACCAATGCTATCCGGTACATCTTTTTAATTCTATGCGTAGTGCTTTTGGTACTGTTGAAGTTTGTGGCGATTCCGTTTATAATTCTGCTTTATATCGTATTGTCCCTGTTTAGTCAGAAAAGGGAAGCAGTTTAAAAAAGATCTAGACACAGAAGCTTAACCACAAAGAACACCAAGAAGGCACAACGCACACTAAGAAAATGACGAGTGTTTTAGTATAATAATGAGTGTTGATTTATTGAAGACGAATCTCATTGTGCCCATTGTGAGAGCATTGTACGCATTGTGGTTAATAGGGTTTTAGCTGTCTAGGTTTAACCACAAAGAACACCAAGAAAACACAACGCACACTAAGAAAATGATGAGCGTTTTAGTATCATAATGAGTGTTTGTTTTTAGACGACGAATCTCATTGTGCCCATTGTGAGAACTTTGAACACATTGTGGTTTAAAGAGTTTTAGCTGCCTAGGTTTAACCACAAATAACACCAAGAAAATACGATGTACACTAAGAAAATGACGAGTGTTTTAGTATAATAATGAGTGTTGATTTTTTTAAAGACGAATCTCATTGCGCCCTTTGTGGGAGCTTTGTGCACATTGTGGTAAATAGGGTTTTAGCTGTCTAGGTTTAACCACAAAGAACACCAAGAAAACACAACGCACACTAAGAAAATGACGAGTGTTTTAGTATAATAATGAGTGTTGATTTATTGAAGACGAATCTCATTGTGGCCTTTGTGGGAGCTTTGTGCACATTGTGGTTAAAAAAACCTACGCTTACAACTCCAAAACAGTAAAGTTTAAATCTAACGGATCTAAATGCTCTTTTAAGGTTTCCAGCAATTCTTCGCCGTATTCTAGGTAGAACTCTGAAAAATTTAGTTGCCGCTCCTGTAGGCTTTCGTTTGGAAACAGTTGATTTTGAAGCTTTTTTAAGCGATTCAATTCGTCGGAGAAATTTCTTTTTTGAGCCCTCATTAAACGTTTCTCAAGATTGTCGAGTCCGTTTAATTGTTTCTTTTCCTGTGCCCCGACAGCCCCTAAAAAAGAAGCATCTGTCTTTTCTGCCAGCTGGTACAAATCTTTAAACTGCTGCTTTAAAAATTCTTTTTGTTGTGAAAAATCAATTTCTATTTCTGAAATACTTTCTGTGTACTTCGTTACAAGTTTGTGCTGTGGAAGAAATAGATCGTCAATGTTGAGGTTAAATTTTTCTAATTTTTCTGAAACTTGCTTCGGAACCAAAAGCGCCGAATTTCGAAGTAACAAAATAGGAAATGGGACTTCTACCGCCTTAAAATAATCCTTTAACTGAAACCAATATGCCAGTTCGCCACCTCCGCCAATATAACACAGATTGGGTAAAATTGCTTCTTGGTATAGCGGCCGCAGCAAAGCATTTGGCGAAAAGCGTTCGGGGTAATCGTGTAGTTCCTTTAAAATTTCTTCTTTTGAAAAGGAAATATCAGTTTCGTTAACATAAAACCTTCCTTCGCGAGCAATGATGCGCTCTCGAAGATTTTTTTTAAGGTAGAATAAATTGATTTCCCGAGGATGTACTTGTTCCGAAAAACCTAAGTTGGTAAGATTTTTGGTCGTCTTGGAAACTTCATTATAGCTCAGGTTCTCTGTTAGTTCCTTTTCTGCGTAAGGGATAAATGCTTTTTTTAGTTCTGGATCGTTACCGTCAACAATTACAAGTCCGTATTCCCAGAGTATCGAATTAGCAAGGTGTCTGGTGGCATCGGCAAGATTGGTGTTTTTTTGATAGGCTTCAGCAAAATAGGTGATTAACTTTTCTGCATTCTTCCCAGGACCTAGCTTTTCTTTCAGTACTTCCTTTACTTGGGCCAATCCTTCGGTAGATAATTCTCCCACGGCTCCTGATGCATCGCGATTCCATTGAACTTTACTTCCGAAGAGCTTAAAATAATTAATTTCATCAAAATCGTGGTCTTCGGTTGCCATCCAATATACCGGAACAAAGTAGTGCTTTGGGTATTCGTTGTTTAAACTTTCGGCCAAATTAATGGTTGAAAATATCTTGTATAAAAAATATAATGGGCCTGTAAAAAGGTTGAGTTGATGCCCTGTGGTAACGGTAAATGTATCGGGCTCATAGAGTAAATCTATGTTGCTAAGGGTGCCTTGCGACAGATTGTTGTCGCCATATTGTAGCATAATTTGTTTTGCCAATACACGGCGTTGATCCAAGGATAACTGACTTCGTTTTTCCTCAAATTGAGGTCTGAAGTTTGCTAACTTTGGAAATCTGTTATAAAAAGGATGTAAACTCGAACTTTCGTCAAGGTAGTCGCATATCAATTTCGAGAAATAACCGGTTTCTTTATACGGAAGGGTGTGGGTTGGCATAGGTTTTTAGGAAATTTTGAACAAAAATACTTGTTTTGGTTTGGCTAGGGGTTTAAAGATACGTTAATCTTGGCGTTTCGGAATGGTTTGCCACAAATACACCAATTATTAAGAAGGTTTATCTGAAATATCGGTTTATCAAAGATTGTTTTTTTAATTGTAAACAAAACCAGAAGTGTTCAATTAATATGTTTAAAAACAATAGCGTCCTAAACGTTCACAAGGAAACCATTGAAAGCCTTTGTTTAATGGGGCTTTAGAGATAATATGAAGCTTAGGGGGCTGTAATTCAGAATTCCTGTTTTTTGGCCTATCGAAAATTTAGAGAAGATTTCGTAAGCCTAGCCCCGATGGCTATCGGGGTTTGGTTCGTTTTTTCATCAATGGAAAAAATGAACAGGTTAAATATTTAGGACAGGATTGGTTTAAAAAAATCAATTAACAGAGTGATATTAGGCTATTGAAGCATTTTTGTTAATTTACACCATGCTATTGAATTCACAATTAGAGCTTACTGAAAAAAGTTATGTTTAATCAAACTAACCTAATTATCAAACTATTAGGAATCAAATCTTATGTCTGCCTGCCAATGCACGTCAGGCAAGTCTTATGTTCTTTAACGATGGTTGCGGAGCCGAAGTATTTTAAATCTTAGTAGGGCAAGACTAGAACAAAGCCATTATCAACTAAAATCCCTTCTTCAACCATCTGAATAAACAATTGGTTCATTTGTAATTTACCTATATTTGACGTTTACATAAAAACGTATATAATGACCCGAATTATTACTTCGCTTTTTTGCTTACTTCCCATTTTGGTATTTGCCCAATTAAAATCTCCTTCTGAATTTTTAGGCTATGAAATTGGCACACAGTTTTCTAGGCACGCCGATGTTATTTCTTATTTTGAACACGTTGCAGCCAGTAGTAATCTGGTAAATTATCAAGATTACGGAAAAACCAATGAACGCAGAAGGCTTACCTATGCCGTTATTTCTTCCGAAGAAAATTTGAATAATTTAGAGCGAATAAAAACCGACAACCTAAAAAGTATCGGTCTTGCTTCTGGAAATGCAACGCCCGAAAAAGCTATTGTTTGGCTAAGTTATAATGTGCACGGCAACGAGGCGAGTAGTAGTGAGGCCGCGATGAATACGGTTTATAAGTTGATTACGGAACATCCAGATTACCTAAACAACACTGTAATTATTATGGATCCGGGTGTAAATCCAGATGGCCGCGATCGCTATGTAAATTGGTATAACCAAGTAAAAGCTTCGCCATATAATGCATCGCGAGATGCCGTTGAGCACAATGAGCCTTGGCCTAGTGGGCGGCCCAATCACTATCTTTTCGACCTAAACCGAGATTGGATGTGGGCGAGTCAGGTGGAAACCCAACAACGCTTAAAGCTTTACAATCAGTGGATGCCGCAAATACATGTAGATTTTCACGAGCAATATATAAACAACCCATATTACTTTGCACCGGGTGCAGAGCCATACCACGAAATTATTACCCCGTTTCAGCGGGAATTTCAGTATAAAATTGGAAAGAATAACGCCAAGTATTTTGATCAAGAAGGCTGGCTTTTCTTTACCCGCGAAAGTTTTGATTTGCTTTATCCAAGCTACGGCGATACGTATCCGCTTTATATGGGAGCAATTGGAATGACGTATGAGCAGGCCGGCCACGGAATGGCGGGCTTAGGTATCATTAATGATGAAGATATTGAGCTTACCCTGGTAGATCGGGTTGCGCACCATACAACAACCGGATTGTCCACTATAGAAGTAGCTTCAAAGAATGCTTCTTCTTTACTTTCTGAATTTAAGAAGTTCTTTAAAAATGACGATTTAAAGTGTAAAAGCTTTGTACTAAACGGAAATCCAGATAATATTCAAGCTCTTACTGATTTGCTGGATCGGCATGAAATACAGTATGGTTTTGGAAGTGGAGGAACGGTCTCGGGCTTTAAATATTCCGATAATAAGAAAGGCAAAATCGATGCTACTAATGCTTTAGTCGTTAGTACAAACCAGCCGAAAGGGAAAATGGTTCAGGTGCTTTTTGAGCCCAATACAGCATTATCAACACCAATAACTTATGATATTACTGCTTGGAGCTTGCCGTATGCCTATGGACTAGAAGCGGTGGCAAGCACTTCTCTGTTTTCTGCAACCAATAAAGCCAAAAACACTTCGGTTTTGAATACGCCCAACAAAACAGCGGCGGGGTATATAGCCAAATGGAATAGTATGAAGGATGCGGAGTTTCTTTCGGCCTTGTTGCAAAACGATATTAAAGTACGTTTTTCTGAAAAAGAGCTCGGTTTTGACGGAAATACCTTTGGTCGCGGCAGTTTGATTATCACTAGAAGCGACAATAAAGGAAACCCAGATTTTGATAAAACCCTTATGCAAATGGCGAATAAAATGGGTAGAAACCTCTACGCGTCACCAACCAGTTTTGCCGATAAATTGACCGACTTTGGATCGCAGTACGTGCATTTAATCAAAAACAAGAAGATTGCAATGCTTCGCGGAAAAGAAACGTCGTCTTTAAACTACGGCTCGCTTTGGCATTATTTTGAAACTCAATTGAAGTATCCGATAACATCCATAAACACCGAGAACATAGGTAGAATTAAATGGAATGATTATGACATGTTGATTCTGCCAGATGGAAATTATGGGCGGCTTTTTGACAAAGCTGCTTTTAAAGCTTTATCGAAATGGATAAACGGCGGCGGTAAGGTAATCGCTATGGGGAATGCTATACGTATTTTTAAGGATAAAGCGGGTTATGATCTAGAAGCGAATGAGCCCAAAGAAGATGCTGTAAAACAAAGGGATTCCCTTGATAATCTGGTGCCATACGCCCAACGCGAAATGGAAAGCACGAAAGATATGATTACGGGCAGTATCTATAAAATTAGCTTAGACAATACACATCCGTTGGCATTTGGATATGGCGATACTTACTACAGTTTAAAGCTTGGAAGCGATTCGTATAAGTTTTTAAACAAGGGTTATAATGTTGGATATATAAAAGGTGAACCAGAAAGTGTTTCTGGGTTTTCGGGAGAACGAGCCAAGGCGTCATTAGCGAACTCTATTGTTTTTGCAGCAGCAAAAAAGGGGAGAGGGAATGTAATTTATATGGTTGATGATGTTACTTTTCGTTCCTTTTGGCAAAATGGAAAGCTGTTTTTAGCCAATGCTGTCTTTTTTGTAAATTAAAGTATTATTAAGAAAGCTAGCGCGAGCGTCTCGCTCGAACTGGGATGATTATGTTTCAATCGTTCTAAATGTTAGGTTAATACGTGGAGCCTGTACTTTTTTGGTTGGTGGCAGTCTGTGCAGCCAATGCAACTGCGTTGTTCCTTTCATAATCAATAAGCTTCCATGCTCCAAGGTTAGCGAAAACGTTTCCTTGGTTTCTTTATGCTTAAACATAAACTTGCGAGCAGCGCCAATACTAACTGAGGCTATGGCAGCATTCTTTTTTAAATCTTTTTCGGCATCGCTGTGCCAACCCATTCCTTCTTCGCCTGTATGGTAAAGATTGAGCAAGCAGCTGTTAAAGGTTTCGCCAGATATTGCTTCTATTTTTTGCTTTAGCTCACGTAATTCTGGAGTCCATAAATGCGCTTTTCTTGTTAGCTTGGAGTAGGTATATTCAAACTCCCGATCGCCATACCACGCTACTTGGCGTTTAGTGACAATTTTTTTTCCAAAAATCATTACTTCGTCGTTTTTCCATTGTATGCTGTTGCGAAAAGTTTCAAAATAACCAATGGCGTCTTCTTCTGAAAAAACTTTTCCGAAGTAATTTACTACTCCATCTCGGGGTAAAAGGTTTCGATTTTTGTCTATTTCAACATCAAATAGTTTCATAATTAATAAAGCTACTATTTTCTAAAGTAATAGCGGACTGTCAGTAGGCGAAATAGGAGAACTTCCTTAAAATTCTAAATTAGGCTTTGTAATTTGGCCGTGTTAAAGCTTAAAATACATTATCTTAGTTGTAAATTTCAACATTAACTACCAAATAAAAACTTAACTATGAGTACTTTATTAATTCTAGTGGGAATAATCGCGGTATTAGGCTTTGTTCTCGTCGGCATTTTTAACCGTTTTGTCAAAAACAAAAACATGGTAAAGGATGCTTGGAGCAATATTGACGTGGCTTTAAAACGTAGATACGACCTAATTCCCAACCTTGTGGAAACTGTTAAAGGATATGCCGAACATGAAAAAACAACATTAGAAAATGTTATTCAAGCCAGAAATGCTGCAATGGCAGTACCTTCTGATGAAATTAATGCCCAAATAAAGGCCGAAAACCAATTGCAGCAAACCTTACGAAGCATTTTTGCATTAAGCGAGGCATATCCAGATTTAAAGGCAAATGCCAGTTTCTTAGATTTGCAGCAAAAACTCGATGAAATTGAAATAAACCTAGAGCGGAGTCGTCGTTATTACAATGGCACTGTTCGCGAAAACAATACCTATGGTGAGAGTTTTCCCGGTGTTGTATTTGCTGGAATGTTCAATTATCAACACTTTGATTATTTTGAAGCTGCCGAAGCAGAGCGCGAAAACGTTAAGGTGAGTTTTGAATAAGTTCAAAAAACTAAAAACTGTTTACTCGTTATAACCCTTGATAACTGGTGCACATTTAGACTACTACCAATGCTTATTAAAAATTTTATAGGCGAAAGCTTAACATATCATCTTTATAGAAGTTTACTGCTGTTGCTCTTTGGGCTGCTGTTTTTTGTGAAGGGTTTTAGCCAGGGGTTTGAGGTAAGCCATGCCAGTGTTGATATTTATATAAGTGCCGAAGGTTATTTTGATGTAGTGGAAAATTACGACCTTAATTTTACCACCGCAAAACATGGAATTTATAGAAATATACAAACCAAATACGATCTTTTAACGGCCGAAGGAAACCAAGAAAAGCGGAAGATTAAAATTAGGAAAATTAAGGTGCCGGGGCATAAATTTAAGTCAGATCCAGATTTTGTTCAAAAAATAAATGATAAGCTTCAAATAAAAATAGGCGATAAGAACAAAAAAATCATTGGGCCACAGCACTATGAAATAAAGTATAGGGTTTATAATGCTTTTCTTTTTGAAGCGGAACAAATTCACTTCTATTGGAACATAAAACCATCTGGTTGGAATGCTTTTTTCCAAGAACTCGACTTTACAATCCATCCTCCGGAGAATATTGACGTAGGTTTAGATAATTTCTTTGTGTATGCAGGTGAAACGGGTGACTCCAATGAAAGTGAATCATTTAATATAAGTTACACCAATGGTAGTTTTACGGCTACGAGTAAGACCGATTTTTTATCGGTTCCGGGGGAGAGCGTTACGGTTTTACTAAAGCTTCCTCCAAATTCCATTGAAGAAATAAAGCCGTTGTGGCCTTTTTGGACAGATTATGGATGGACTTTGCTGTTAGCTGGGTTAATTTTTAGTTTTTATAGGCTTTGGAAGAAATACGGAAAGGATGATGAGGTGGTTGCCGCCATAAGTTACTTTCCACCAAACGGCGTAGATCCTGCAATGGCAGGTTTTTTAATTGATGATAGCGGCGATACCGAAGATCTTATTTCGCTTATTCCATACTGGGGCTCACGCGGAATTATTAAAATGGAAGAAATTCCGAAAAAAGGATGGTTTGGAAAAAGCGATACCAAGCTAATTCAATTGCGGCCACTTCCGGTGGGTACGCCAGATTATGAACAAAAAATATATGATGGCCTTTTTGGCAGTAGCCCTGAAGCTGGAGAAAACGAGGTGTTAATCAGTAGTTTAAAAAATTCATTTTATACAAAAATGAGTTCGGCAAAGTCGCTTTTAACCCAAAAGGCACAGGTGTATTATGATCCTACCGCCAAAAAAGCGAAGACGTGGAGCATTGTTGGCGTTATATTTTTCGCCATATTATTGTTTCTTCTCTTTCTTTTTGTCTGGGGAATTTTTGCGGCTATTGCCGTAATCCCTGTTGCTATTTTCCTATTGTTTATGACGGCGTTTATGGTTAAGAAAAATGCCAAAGGCAATAAAATGCTATCTGAATTAAAAGGATTTAAACAATTTATAAAAGTAGCCGAAGAAAATAAGTTGAGAATGCTCTTGAAGGATAGCCCTACTTATTTTGAAACGACCATGGGCTATGCCTTAGCTTTTGGATTGTTTAGTCAATGGGCTAAGAAATTTGAGGCGCTCAATCTTCAGCCTCCCAGTTGGTACTCCTCTACAGCTGGAGTAATGTCTATGAATAACTTTTCTAATTCGTTTGCAGATACAATGTCTTCGGCAAAATCTACAATGGTAAGTTCGCCTTCCAGTAGTTCTTCCGGTGGCGGTGGATCCTCGGGCGGTGGCTTTGGTGGTGGCGGTGGCGGGAGCTGGTAGGCTGTTATTGCATTTTAGCAATGAGATCAATCAGTATTCAGTATGCAGTGGTCAGTATGCAGTGGTCAGTATTCAGTGGTCAGTATTCAGTATGCAGTATTCAGTATGCAGTATCCAGTATGCAGTGGTCAGTATGCAGTGGTCAGTATTCAGTACGCAGTATTCAGTATGCAGTATTCAGTATGCAGTAGTCAGTACGTAGTAATTAGTACGCAGTGGTCAGAAAGTAGTATTTGTAGAACCAGGTCTCGATACAAATTTGAATTTGCTATTGCTACTTCTATTCACTCATCTTCCTTATTTGGTTTACTGTGTTGGTTTTTTTAACAAGAAAAATTACTCACTTCCCCAAGCTGGTCCTGGCGTCGCTGTTTCTTGAGAAAGGTCAAAATTTACAGTAAAAAGTCGGTCGCTACCAATTCTGCGTAAGTTATAGGTCATGGAGGTGCCATCAATGGTAAACCACCAAACGTTGGTAGAGGCCGCAGGTATCAGGTTACTGGTATGTTGGTCTGCCGGAAAAAACTGAATGTTTGCCATCCCAGTATTGGAGCTAAGTCCGCCGTATTGGGTAACTGCTTCTTCTGAGCCATCTTTATTGCGATGGTCGTGTTTTAGGAGTATTCGGTTGTCAGCCTGTAAGCTGAGTACCCAGGTTCTCGATTTATCTTCCCCAACAAAAAACGGAATACGGATGGTTTTTTCTTTACAACTGCTAACGTGCATTACCAGTTTTTTGCCCATAAACCCATCGCCTTGCTTTCCTCCAGCGGTTATCGTGCCTTCATAAGCCTTACCGCAATGAGTTTTTAATGCATCCCAAAATTCAACAGATGCGGGTTTATCCTGAGCAAATAGATATAAAGGGAGCAATGTGAACAGTAAAACAAGTTGTTTCATTTTAAGCGGTTTTTAGTTATAGTTAATCGTTCGGGCAATATACGGATTAATACTTCACATAAACCTACCTTAAAACTTATCGGTCTTTTTTTAGTGTTTTTACGTTTAAATATTATTTTTTCGTGAGAGCTGATGCTTCCTATAAATCACGTTTTTTCAGCACTGCATAGGCCCAGTAAAGGAATAGCGCCGTCCAGGCTAAGACAATAAAGATGTTTAATGGGGTTACGCTATAGTCTTTTGTGAAGCTTTCGCCCAGTTGGGTTGCGGCAGACTGTATTGCGCCCAAACGGCTCATAGGTTCTTTAATAAGGTTAGCCATGGCGTTCAGCGGAAAGAACTGCGAAACCGAATCGGCAATTTCAGTGTCTTTAAAAAGCTGCCATTTCATTAACCCGTAAAGCAACCATTCAACAATCTGTATAACAATTAAAAAACCTAAGGCAAAGGCGGAACGTTTCACTAAAACTCCGAGAAAAAGACAGAGTGAAAAAAAGGCTACCAGTTTAATAAAATAAGCGCCTATGTATTCCAATCCGCTTAGAACGATTCCTATTTCATTATAATCTGAAAAACGAAGCCCTAAGATCAAGCTAACGATAAATACAAAAACGGTTGATACTACTGAAAAGAGAAGGACCGTAATAAATTTTGAAAGCAGAAACTCCTTTTTACTCAGGCCGTCAATAAGGTTTTGTTTCAGTGTTCTGTAACTGTACTCATTGCTTATCATTGAAACAATAACAATCGCGAGAAACAATTTTAAAATTGCTGCCATATAGGTGTTAAAATGCCAAATAAATGGGAAGTTGAAAATTCCCTGATCGGCTACGCGAAAGTGGAAATTGCCAAAGTTGAATTCAATAGAGGCAATAAGCGCGATAAAAGTGATTAAGACGAAATAGATAATAGAAATAACCTTGGCCGCACGATTGTAGCGCAGTTTTTGAAGTTCTATGTTTAATAATCTGAGCATGCGGTTAGTTTTGTGCGGTGAGTTCTAAAAATTGTTCTTCAAGACTTTCTTTGCGTTTTACAAGATGCGAAAGGGCAATACCTTTCTCAAAAAGGAGCTTGTTCACTTCGGAAGCATCCAAAGCTTCATTTAAGTAAACAACCAAATATTCCCCTTCGTGCTTTACTTTTCCAAAAGCGGGATTCCCTTCCAGTGCATTTTTAAGTTGCTCTATGTCGTTGCTCTGCATGGTAAGAAAACCGTGGTTGGCATTCATAGCATCTACACTGCCCGAGTAAAGACTTACTCCTTTCCGAAGGATAACAACATGGGTGCAGACCTTTTCAACTTCATCTAACAAGTGTGAGGCTAACAAGATCGTGGTGCCTTGGGAAGCAATAGTTTTTATAATTTCCCTAATTTGATGGATTCCCTGCGGATCAAGTCCGTTTGTAGGTTCGTCCAGGATCAATATTTCAGGATCGTTTAGTAAAGCCGAAGCAATTGCCAAACGCTGTTTCATTCCCAATGAAAAGGTGCTAAACTTACTGTTTTTACGGTCTAAAAGCCCTACAAGCTCTAGTTTTTCAGAAATCTTTTCTTCCGAAACCTCTTTTATCTTACAAACCAAACGTAGGTTTTGGATGGCTGTCATATACGGGTAAAAGTTTGGCCGCTCAATAATAGCTCCCACCTTTTTTAAAGCGTTATGGGTTGAGGTGTTGCCATCAAACCAGGCAAAGCTGCCAGATGTTTTATTAACAACGTTTAGCACGATGCCTAAGGTTGTACTTTTTCCACTTCCGTTGGGGCCGAGAATGCCGTAAACATTCCCTTTTTCAATAGTAAAAGAAAGGTTGTCAACGGCGGTAAGACTTCCAAATTTCTTGGTGAGGTTGCTAATGCTTAGAATATGTTCCACAAAATAGGTTTTGGTCTCGAGCTTTCGAGAGGATTGTTTGTATGACGAATGTACTAATGAATTGTTACATTTTATGGTACTAGGTTGAATATAGTGGGTAGATTAATTTTTACAATAATAAAATTATGTCTAACTGTTAAAATTGAATCATGTAAATATAATTGTTCATTTTTTTTCATTGCCAAAAAAAACGAACCAAAAAAAGACTAGGCTTAGCAAAACTTTACTAAAAATTTCCCTCGTTGCGGCGCAAACTAAAGGCTCACATTTGTTCTTTCAAAATAGTTGCTATTTTAATATCGCTAATATTAAAATTATATGAGCGGCTGGCGCTAGTTTGCTTAACCCTTCACTCACATCATTTTTTACGTAAACTTTTACTAGGCCAAAACAGCACTTATAAAATTTTGATCGTTGAAAAAAATTACCACTTGAAACAACATAGAACCCATTTTATTAATTCTGAATTCAGAACTCAGAATTGATTAACTTTGCACCTCATTTTAAAAATAAAAAAATGCAAGACGGAATTTACGCAAAAATAACGACAGAAAAAGGGGAAATCCTTATAAAGCTTACTTACAAAAAAACGCCAGGGACGGTGGGGAACTTTGTAGCCCTAGCCGAAGGTAATTTAGAAAACGCAGCAAAGCCACAAGGTACCCCTTATTACGATGGGTTGAAGTTTCACCGAGTAATTCCAGACTTTATGATTCAAGGTGGAGACCCTAACGGGACTGGTTCTGGCGGACCAGGATATAGTTTTGAAGATGAGTTTCATCCAGAGCTCCGTCACGATACACCAGGAGTACTTTCTATGGCTAATTCTGGTCCTGCGAGCAACGGAAGCCAGTTTTTTATAACCCATGTTGCAACCCCGTGGTTAGATGATAAGCACAGTATTTTCGGGAATGTGGTAGAAGGTCAAGATGTTGTTGATAGCGTTGCTCAGGGCGATACCATGCAAAAGGTTGAGATAATTCGTGTTGGCGATGATGCAAAAAACTGGAATGCTATAGAAGCCTTTAGAGGTTTTACCGGAGAAAGAGAAAAACGACTTGCTAAATTGAAAAAACAGCAAGAAGACGAAATAAAGAAAGTTTCTGAAGGCTTTGATCGTACCGACAGCGGACTTCTTTATAAAATGATTGTCAATGGAACGGGAAAAAAGGCCGAAAAAGGAAAAACGGTTTCAGTTCATTACAAAGGAATGTTGACGGATGGTTCTGAGTTTGATTCTTCGTACAAAAGAAAAAAACCAATTGATTTTCCATTGGGGAAAGGCCATGTTATTGAAGGCTGGGATGAAGGAATTCAACTGTTACAGGTTGGCGATAAGGCGCGGTTTGTAATACCTGCACATCTTGCTTATGGAGACCGAGGTGCTGGCGGGGTTATTCCTCCAGGCGCAACCTTGATTTTTGATGTAGAATTAATGGACGTTAAATAGGCAACGAGTTATAGACGCAAGTAGTATTTGACAGATAAATACAACCCCAAAAGGTTTTTGAACTTTTTGGGGTTTGTTGTTTAGAGTAGGGGGGAGTAGGTTAGGGAGCGATATTTATTTTTTCCGGCCAACGAAATGCTCCATTGTTTTATAAATTCCCAATACGTTACCAGCAAACCAATCAAATGCATTTTAGAGAATATTGCCTGACTCAGTCTGGTAAACCTGTAGATATAACCAGGGATTGTAACCATTCTTTTATTTTTCTCAATGGCTTTTACAATAGTGAGTGCTGCGGCTTCTGGTTTGAGAATAGGAAGTTTCGATTTTACGCCATCAAACATTCCGGTGTTAATGTAATACGGCATTATTGTAGTAACACTTATGTTTTTATCCAATTGTTTCATTTCTAAACGCAGACTGTCAGACCAACCGATTAATGCCCATTTACTCGATGCGTAAACCGACATTTTAGGGTTTGAAATTAACCCTCCCGAAGAAGCGATATTGCAGATATGCCCAGAATTTTGATTTAACATATCTCCCAAAAATTCCCTGGTAATATACATTGGCCCAATGGCGTTAATTTCCATTGTTCTTGAAATGTCTGTTGTTGTATGTTCATTAAAAAACTCACCTACAACAATACCGGCATTATTTATCAAGACATCAACAACACCTATTTCCCGTTTTACGCTTTTGGCAGTTTCTGCTACTTGTTCAGTATTCGATATGTCTATTTTGAAGCCAAAAAGAGTTTTGTTGCTTGAAAACTCGGATATGGTTTGATTAATGTTTTCTTGGCTAATATCCCATATTATCACCTTGGCATGGCGTTCTAGCATTAAACCAACCATGATTTTGCCAATACCGGAACCTCCTCCAGTTATTAATACCGTTTTTCCTTTTAGATTTTTCATTATTGTTTGCTCGTCAGTAGATTGTGCTCGCGATTAGAAAAATGTCAAAACTGTCGCTATTCAAAAATAGTTTTGACTCAAAGCCTTAACCAGTTTCTCTTGGTCATCTTTCCACGCTGCCTCAATAATTTTGCAGTTTTGGTAGCTGCTTCTTTGAGATAAATTAGTGGGAAAACAAGCCTTTTCAGCCAAGGTAAAAATTACTCTTTCCATTTAATATTGCAACCAATACTCGGTTTTTGATCTTTTCGCTGGGGATTGTTGTTTAGGATGTTGTCCATAGCTTCCCGCAGGTCACGACCGTTTACTGGTATTCCGTTTCCGGGGCGAGAATTGTCCAATTGTCCGCGATATACCAACTTTAAGGCATCGTCAAACAAATAAAAATCTGGCGTACATGCAGCTCTATATGCTTTTGCGGTTTCCTGTGTTTCATCGTATAAATAAGGAAAGGGATAGTCTAGTTTTCTTGCAGTTTCCCACATTTTTATAGGAGAATCCTGTGGGTATTTTATAACATCATTACTGTTTATTGCAACAAAACCAAATCCGGTTACCCTGTAGTCATTACAAAGACGAACGAGCTCCTCATTTACGTGCTTTACAAACGGACAATGGTTGCAAATAAAAAACACCACAGTGCCTTTGCTACCGCGAATATCCTTTAATGATACAGGATTGTTGGTTACAACATCTAGTAATTTAAAATCGGGAGCTTTTGTGCCCAAAGGAAGCATATTTGATTCGGTATTCGCCATTTTAATTGGTTTCTGATTATATTTTAAAATTAGTCTTGTCCGACTAAGATATAAGACCGCTGCGCTGCAAGACATAAGACTTGCTTTTTAATAGATTGAAAACTAGATAAAATTGATTAAACATACTTTTTAATTGATAAATTTTGATGCTAAGTATAATAGCATGCTGTCATTAAATAAAAAATATTCTAATTGCCTAATATCTGTGACTCAACAAATTTTCTCACTCTTTTAATCGGACACTAATGTTTTAAAAATTAAAAAACTACTCCTTATAATCGGGTAACTTTGTCAATTCCATTTATTTTTTTGATGTTATCCACTAAGTTATTTAGAATCGTCTTATTCTTTACAATAACAATTATCTTTCCGGTGAAAATTCCGTCATTACTTTCAAAATGAACACTTTTCATATCTATATGCAGGTTGCTTGAAACCACTTTTGTAACCTCGTTAACCAGACCTATGGTGTCAATTCCGCTAATGGTGAGGTTTGCTTTAAAGTCACGTTGGGTGGAATCAATCCACTTTGCTGGCATGATACGGTAGCTGTAATTGCTTTGAAGCTGTAATGCATTTGGGCAATTTGCTTTATGCACCTTAATACCCTCGTTTACGGTAACAAAACCAAAAACATCGTCTCCCGGAATAGGGTTACAGCAGTTTGCCATTTTATAGTCCAGTTTGTCTTCGTTTTTACCAAAGACTAATTGATCGTATTTTTCAGTTATCTCCTCTTTGTGAACATCCTCCGGCTTTTCGGGTTTACGAATTCTATTTTTAAAGAAGCTGATAAAGGCATTGCTTCTGGAGGCGGCAAAATCTTTTAGCTTTTGGTTATCAATAATCCCTGCACCCACGCGATAGTATAGATCTAGACTGGTTTTCACTTTAAAGAAAACTACCAGTTGATTTATAGTTGTCTCGTCCAGATTTATTTTTAAGGACTTTAATTTTCGGGTCAATATCACCTTTCCTTCTTCGGCAAGTTGTTTTTTCTCGTCTTTTAAGGAAGATTTTATTTTAGATCGCGCTCTTCCGCTAGTTGCATAGTTTAACCAGTTAGCTGTTGGTTTGGCGTTTTCTGAAGTTATTATCTCTACTTGATCGCCACTTTTAAGCTCAAAACTTAAAGGAACCAACTTTCCATTCACTTTAGTGCCGCGGGTATGCATCCCAATTTCAGTATGAATGTGAAATGCAAAATCCAGAGCCGTGGCTCCTTTGGGAAGCGAGAACAAATCGCCTTTGGGTGTAAAAACAAAAATTTCTTTTGCGTAAAGATTAAGCTTGAACTCCTCTACAAAATCTACCGCGCTTATTTCAGAATTTTCCAGTGTATCCTGAAGCTTGTTTAACCAGCTTTCAAGTCCGCCGTCATCTTTTTCATTATTTTTATATTTATAATGCGCCGCAAATCCTTTTTCGGCAATTTCATTCATACGTTCGCTCCTAATTTGGACCTCTACCCAACGCCCTTTTGGCCCCATGACGGTAATGTGCAAGGCTTCATACCCTGTAGATTTTGGGGACGAAATCCAATCGCGCAGACGAATAGGGTTTGGCCGGAAGTGATCGGTTACGATAGAATAAATTTTCCAGGCGAGAAATTTTTCGTTTTCGGGTTTACTTTGGTAGATAATCCGAACGGCAAACTTGTCGTACACTTCGTCAAAGCTAACGTTTTGGGCAAGCATTTTCCGGTGTATGGAAAATATTGATTTTGGACGGCCTTTTATTTCGTATTCCAAAGCTTCCGCATCCAAAGAATCTTTTATCACTTTGTTAAATGAATCAATATAAGCGTCTTGTTCTTCCTTACTCTCCTTAATTCGGCTTAAAATATTAGCATAAACTTCTGGGTCGGTAAACTTAAGCCCGAGATCCTCAAGCTCACTTTTAATATTGTATAGCCCAATTCTATGGGCTAGGGGCGCATAGATGTAAAGGGTTTCTGAAGCAATTTTTCGCTGTTTATGAACCGGCATAGAGTCCATGGTCTGCATATTGTGAAGCCGATCTGCAATTTTAATAATGATTACCCGGATATCTTCGTTTAGGGTAAGAAGCATTTTCCGGAAATTTTCCGCTTGCATAGATACATCTTCAGAAACAGCAATATGCGCAATCTTCGTTAGCCCATCTACAATGCGGGCTACAACCTTGCCAAATAAGCGTTCAATGTCGTCTAGGGTATAATCGGTATCCTCAACCACATCGTGCAAAAGTGCCGCGGCAATGCTTGTGGCGTCTAGACCAATCTCTGCAGCAACAATTTTTGCAACCGCAACTGGATGAAAAATATAAGCTTCACCACTCTTTCGGCGTTGATCTTTATGGGCATCAACGGCAAGGTCAAAAGCGCTGCGAATCAGC
Source organism: Aequorivita marina (assembly GCF_031631895.2). Lineage (NCBI taxonomy): Bacteria > Pseudomonadati > Bacteroidota > Flavobacteriia > Flavobacteriales > Flavobacteriaceae > Aequorivita > Aequorivita marina. The sequence continues at coordinate 38,625 of NZ_JAVMBW020000013.1, read as the reverse complement.
TTTTTATCTTCCTTGCTAAGGGTGCGATAACTGATTTTTAGCAACTGCTTGTATTGCTTGGCGAGTTCTTTATTTTCTTTTTCTAAGGCGGCTTCTGTCATAAATCTAAAAGTATTGAAAAGTAATTAAATGGGCAAGGGGAAATGAAAACGAAATCGAAATCGAAAATGAAAATGAAAACGAATTTAAGGCTATAACGTAATTATGGTATTCATTTTAAATTTCTGATGCCTTCATAAACCACAATACTTACGGCATTTGCTAAGTTTAAGCTTCGAATGTGGGTGCTGTAGATAGGGATGGTGTAAAGCAAATCTGCGTTTTCTCTTACAATGTTTTCAGGTAATCCAACCGATTCTTTTCCGAAAATCAGGAACATATTGTCTTGGTAATCGATAGCGCAATAATCTTGGGTGCCGTGACTTGAAAAATACACAAAATTTCCATCCTTATTCTTTGCGTAAAAATCTTCAATACTTTCATAGATAAAAAGAGAAATGTGCTTCCAATAATCTAATCCTGCTCTCTTTAGTCTAGCATCGGTGATTTCGAAACCAAATGGTTTTATCAGATGTAAATTTGAGCCGGACGCTAAGCTTAATCGGCCAATATTTCCAGTGTTCGTAGGTATTTCTGGTTCGAATAGTACAATGTTAAATGCCATTTTTTATATCGCTTTTAAAAAATTCATACACTTTAAAATTGGTTTCTGTTGTAGGGTTTTGTGAAAATTAGTTGTTTTTAAATAGTCGTATCCGACTAATGCATAAGACGTAAGACTTGCTTTTTAATAGATTGGAAACTAGATAAAATTGATTAAACATACTTTTTAATTGATAAATTTTGATGCTAAGTATGATAGCATGCTGTCATTAAATAAAAAATATTCTAATTGCCTATTATCTGTGACTCAACAAATTTTCTCACTCTTTTAATCGGACACTAATGTAATCTATTGTAATACGCTACTTGAGCAGTAGTGTTTATGCTAGCTTACGAAATATAATTCCAAATATTACCATATTTCACAAGTTGCGCATACGTATTTTTAATAGGCGTGTTTTCTTCGGAAGTAAGATTTGGATCGGCTTTTAACACCTGCATTGCATAGCTTCGTGCAATTTTTAATACTTCGCTATCCTTTACAATATCAGCAATGCGGAGGTTTAGTACACCGCTTTGCTGGGTGCCCATCATATCGCCAGGACCACGGAGTTTTAAATCTACTTCGGCAATTTCAAACCCGTCGCTAGTTTTTACCATGGTTTGTAATCGGGTTTTGGCATCGGCAGAAAGTTTATGACCTGTCATTAAAATACAGTAACTCTGTTCGGCACCACGACCAACCCGACCCCGTAGCTGATGAAGTTGTGATAAGCCAAAACGTTCTGCGCTTTCAATAATCATCACACTGGCATTTGGCACATTTACACCAACTTCAATAACGGTTGTTGCAACCATAATCTGTGTTTCGCCCTTTACAAAACGGTTCATTTCATAATCTTTATCAGCCGATTTCATTTGCCCATGAACGATAGAAATTTGATATTCTGGCATCGGAAATTCACGCGCAATACTTTCATAACCGTCCATTAAATCTTTGTAATCCATCGTTTCGCTTTCCTGGATTAACGGGTACACAACATATACCTGCCGGCCCTTAGCAATTTCGTCTTTTATAAAGCGAAAAACTTTGAGTCTATTGGCATCATAACGATGCACAGTTTTAATGCCTTTTCTTCCCGGCGGGAGCTCGTCAATTACACTAATATCCAGATCGCCATAAATACTCATGGCAAGGGTTCGGGGTATCGGGGTGGCCGTCATAACAAGAATGTGTGGTGGAATGGTCCCTCCAACCTCTCCAGCAGGGAGGCTTTTCAAAGTAGTTTCAATTGTTTTTAAGGCAGCATCGATGTTCCCAATTATTTCTTCATTTGTAAACCGTAATACTTTAAACCTTAGTTCTTTTAAAATCTGGGTTCTTAGTTCAGCCGCTTCCTTATGTTGCGGATGGTTGTGATATCCTCCATCCACTTCAATTACCAGCCTTTTTTCAAGACAGACAAAATCGACAATAAATTCATCTATAGTATGTTGTCTTCTAAACTTATAGCCAAGGTTCATGCTGCTAAGACTTTCCCATAAAATTGTTTCTGCCTGGGTTGGTTGGTTGTTGTTTTCTAACTTAAGCTCTTTTAGTAGTTTATAAGCAGATGGCTTAGCTGTCATATATTTTTTGCGCAAACGGGCGGCTTCCTCCCTTAAGGAGGATTGAGGTGGGCTTTTATGCCATAGTTTACTTCGTTGTTCTACTCCAAAACGGTGTTGTTCATCTACAATTGCAAGCCCTAAATTCTTAAATTTTACCTTGTCCTCAAGTAGGGCGTGGGTACCAACTAAGATGTCTAAATCACCGTTTTCTAGTTTTTCGTGAATTTCTTTTCGTTTTGAAGTCTTTGTTGAACCTGTGAGTTTTTCAATACTGGTATTCAGGTTTTTACATAGATCACTTAGTCCAGTGTAGTGCTGGGCTGCCAAAATTTCAGTTGGAGCGATTAAACAGGCTTGAAATCCGTTGTCAAGTGCTATTAACATTGCCATGAGCGCAACTATGGTTTTTCCGGAGCCCACATCGCCTTGTAAAAGTCGGTTCATTTGGGCATTACTTCCCATATCACTGCGAATTTCCTTGATAACTCGTTTCTGTGCATTAGTTAATTCGAAGGGTAAATGGTCTGAATAAAAGCTGTTAAAATTTGTTCCAATTTTATCAAAACTATAGCCTTTAATCTTCGACTTATGAAGCAGGTTTTTACGAATTAATTGCACCTGGATATAGAACAGTTCCTCAAACTTTAATCGGTACTGTGCACGTGCCAAATGCGCTTGACTTTTCGGAAAATGAACATTGAGAAGTGCCTCTTTTTTTGAGACTAGTTTTAGCTGTTCTAAAATGGGTTGAGAAAGCGTTTCGGTAAAAGCATTTTTACTCGTAATAAATAGGTGTTGCATCAAGGTATTTATAACCCTATTTGTAATGCCGCTGTTTCCTAGTTTTTCGGTTGAAGGGTAAACTGGTTGCATAGCCGAACGGATACTTTTTTCATGGGCTTCAACCAATTCCATTTCGGGATGGGGCATTGAAAAATTGCCGTTAAAAAAGTTTGTTTTTCCAAATATTACATAGGGCGCATTGATCTTTATACTGTCACGAACCCATTTAATTCCACGAAACCAAACTAGTTCCATTTGTCCTGTTTCATCTCTAAAGGTTGCCACCAATCGCTTGCCGCGTTTTTGCTCAACGGTTTTAACATGGGTAATTTTTCCAACAATTTGAACCTCAGCATTGGTTTGTTGTAGTTGCGCAATTTTGTAATATTGTGTACGGTCTAGATATCTGTTCGGGAATAGATTCAGTAAATCCTGAAACGTATGGATTCCAAGTTCTTTTTTTAGCAAATTTGCCCGATTGGGGCCAACGCCTTTCAGATAATCGATAGGGGTTTGCAAGAAATTGGCATTCATGGATCAACTTTGTTTTTTTCAGGATAAAAATACGAGCTAGACTTTTTTACCGCGTAAAAGATATTTTATATTATAATTTTTGCTAATTTAAACATTTCATGGCTTGAAATACTAATCTTAAATCTAATTAATACCCGAATGGGATAGATTGGTTTGGCACGCCTTTATTTTCTAACTTTAATAAACCTACCAAATGAAAAACTTTTACTTTTTATTATCCTTGGCACTATTAGTCTCTTTTTCGACTATGGCACAAAGTCTTACCGAACCTGAGATTACTACTAGATTAACCGAAGACTATCCCATAGAAATGCCTCAATTAAAGGCATATCCTATTTATATGAATGCCAGTGTTGACAGCCCCGATGTTATGGCAGAGGTGATTATTAACATTGACGGTACTGATCATGATGCCGTTGCAGACGAGGGCTTTTACTACCACTTATGGACACCCGATAGCTATGGCGAACATGAAATAACAATGACTGCAAGAACACAAAATGGCGACGAAACGACCATAACTAGAAACGTTGAGGTTACAAGTTCAGCTTCTTCTCAGGTGGTTAGAAGTCTGGAGGATGTTGTAATTGAATTTACAGGCGAAAACAATCGTTGGTATTATGGTACCCATACGTTTCCGCAGTTTGTAGGCGCATACAACCAAATGGATGCTTTACTAGATGTAGCCTGCCCAAGCATTCCCGGAGCTTGTGACGATTGGGACCGTTGGGCGTTTATAGACGTAAAAGCCCCTGATGGTAACTGGGTGCAATTGATTCGTTATATTACTCCTTATGGCGTAGCTTGTAACCATGAGCTTGATATCACCGATTATATGTCATTACTTCAGGGTGAAGTTGAGCTTCGGGTTTTTATTGATACATGGGGAACAGGTGGCTGGCAGCTTACCTTAGACACTAATTATACCGCCGGAGCACCACAATATGCATACAGCAGTGTGGTAGAAGTTTGGGACGATGGTTATCCATTTGGTGATATGGCAAACTTAGAGCCTGTTGAAACATTTAATGTTGAAATTCCGGAAGGCGTACAAGCTTCACATTTGCGAGTTTCAAATACAGGGCATAACTGGGGGTCATTAAACTCTGGGAATGCTGCAGAATTTTATAACGCAACGCACTATATTGACGTAAATGGAACCGAAGCTTTTACACAGAATTTGTGGAACCAATGTAATCCAAACCCCGATAATTGTACGGGACAGCAGGGTACTTGGCAATATAATAGAGCAGGATGGTGCCCAGGTGCTATTGCGCCACCAAGTATTTATGACCTTACGGCTTATACTGGCTCTACTATAGACCTCGATTACAGATTCCACCCTAGCTACCGCGATTATTGCCACCCAAATAACCCAGATTGTGTTACTGGGCAAACTTGTGCCGACTGTAACGACGGTTCAAACCCAGTTTATTATGTTGATACCCACATTATCAACATGAGCAATAACCCTATGGTTTACGGGAATACGCTCGGGATTGAGCACATAGATAACACCCAGGTTTACGATCTTAGTGTTTATCCGAACCCTTCAAAAGGCGTTTTCCAGATAAAAACTACATTTCCTGATGCAACATCTAGAATGACCATTAATACCGTTGAAGGGAAATCGGTAAAGTCATATTACTTTGAATCTGCTTCTGAGTTGAACGATTACTCTTTTGATGTTTCAAACCTTCAAAATGGCGTTTACTTTATCAACATTGAAAATTCATACGGAACTGGCGTAAAAAGAATTATTTTAGAGTAGAAAAACCTACGACAAGCATTCTAAAAAGGTTATTTTTGAATATCAAGAATAACCTTTTTTTATGCTTTATTTTTTGAGACGCAAGCTAAATAGTGAGTTCCGTAGTACTTCGGCAATATTTATTTTCATCTTTATTTTAGGAATTGTTTGTACCGAAAAACTATCGGCACAACAAACCCATTTGGTCAACTTTTTAAAAATTGAAGCTACTGTTGAACCAAATGCTACAAAAAAGGAAGTGAAAGCTCACTTTATAGGCACATTTCAGGTTTTAAAAGATACCGACTCAATATTTATGGATGCGGTAAATATTTCTCCGGAAGCAATAAAATCCAAAAAATTCAAAATAACGGCTAATGATAAAAAGCTGTGGTTAATTGGTGATTTTGAAAAGGGAAAAACCTACCAAGCTAATTTTCAATATCGAACTAAACCAAAGCAAACCTTATATTTCTTCGGAAATCAGATCTGGACGCAGGGACAGGGAAAATATACTTCGCATTGGTTGCCGAGTATTGACGATGTAAATGATAAAATTGAATTTGATTTAACGATAATCGCTGCTTTGGAAAAAACAGTTATTTCAAATGGAGAGTTGTCAAGTATTGAGAATAAAAATAATAAAAATCACTGGCACTTCAATATGGAGCAGCCCATGTCCAGTTACCTAGTGGCCTTTGCTATTGGCGATTTCGATAAAAAGGAATTGATTTCAAATTCAGGTATCCCCATTCAGTTGTATTATAAAACTTCCGATTCAACAAATGCTGAACCTACTTATCGCTATAGCAAACAGATTTTCGACTTTTTGGAAACTGAAATCGGAGTTCCGTATCCGTGGCAGAATTACAAACAAGTACCCGTTCGCGATTTTTTATACGCGGGAATGGAAAACACCACTGCCACCTTTTTTTCCGAAGCCTTTATGGTTGATACTACAGGTTTTAATGATAGAAACTATATAAACGTCAATGCCCATGAGCTGGCCCATCAATGGTTTGGAAATTTAATAACCGAAAAAACTAATGAAGATCATTGGCTTCAAGAAGGGTTTGCTACGTATTATGCCTTGTTGGCGGAGCGTGAGATTTTTGGCGATGACTATTACTATTGGCAGTTGTACCAAACCGCTGAGCAACTAAAGGCGGCGAGCGATGCGGGTAAAGGCGAATCGCTTTTAAATGCGAAAGCCAGCTCACTTACATTTTATCAAAAAGGCGCTTGGGCACTGCATATTTTACGGGAGCAAATAGGGGATGAGGCCTTTAAAACTGCGATTAAAAACTACTTGGAAAAGTATAAATTTCAAAATGTTTCGAATACAGATTTTTTAAATGAAGTGCGTGCCATTTCTGAAGTTGATATCTCGAAATTTGAAAAAGATTGGCTACACCAAAGTGCTTTTAAAGCAGAAGAAGCCTATCAATCTTTGTTGAAATCTTCGTTTATTCATAATTACTTTGAGATTTCTGCGCTTCGGGCTACTGCTATGGCCGATAAGAAGCATCAGCTAAAAACAGCACTTACGTTCCCGAATGATTTTATAGGGCAGGAAGCGATTTATCAACTAACAGGAGCGCCTATTTCAGAAACACTTCAACTTTACAAAAAGGCTTTTGAAAGCAATAACCTTTATGTTCGTCAGGTTATGGCACTTTCATTGGAAACCATTCCGAAGACGCTTCAAAAGGAGTATGAAACCTTACTCAATGATGAATCGTACGTAACGATGGAAGCTGCATTGTATCAGCTCGCTATGCAATTTCCTGAAAAGCGAAGTCAATACCTAGACAAAACAATTGGGATTGATGGGTTTCAGAATAAAAATATTCGTCAGTTATGGTTAGTTTTAGCATTGATTACTGAAGATTATAAAGATGCTAAAAAATATAATTTCTTAAATGAATTAAAAAACTATACGTCAACGCAGTACAGTTTTGAAGTCCGTCAAAAAGCCTTTGAGTATGTGGCCCAGCTTAATTTATGGGACGCTGAGACGTTAAAGAATTTAGTTGAAGCCTGTGTGCATCCTACTTGGCGGTTTGCAAAAGCATCAAAAGCCTTGTTGAAAAATGTACTTCGGGAAAAGGAAAATCGGGAACAGGTAAAGGCTTTGGAGAATGAGGTATCAGAAAAGGCTTTAAATTATTTAAATACAATTGTGAATTAATGAGGGCATTGGTAATATCTGGCGGAGGAAGTAAAGGTGCTTTTGCAGGGGGAGTGGCCCAGTATTTAATGCAAGAGCTTTCTCAGAATTACGATATTTTCGTAGGTACATCTACGGGCAGTTTACTGATTTCGCATCTAGCACTACATGAAATTCAAAAAATAAAAGAGGCTTTTACCTCCGTAAACCAAAAAAGCATTTTCAACAGCTGTCCGTTTGTAGTAAAGCGGGATAATCTTGGCGGAAAACAAATTGGAATAAACCACCTTACGGTAGTCAAGAATTTTTTAAAAGGCAAAAAGACTTTTGGAGAAAGTAAAAACCTTCGGAAGCTTATAGGAAAAACATTTACCGAGGCAGAATTTAACACCCTTAAAGCTTCAAATAAAGAAGTGGTAGTAACGGTCTCCAACCTTTCATTAAACCAAGTAGAGTACAAATCTGTTAATGACTTTGAATATAATGACTTTCTAGATTGGATCTGGATTTCATCTAACTTCACGCCTTTTATGAGTCTAGTTAAAAAAGACGGATGCGAATATGCCGACGGTGGATTTGGCAGTATGGTACCTATTGAAGAGGCCATAAACCGAGGGGCAACAACGGTAGATGTTATTGTTTTGGAAACAGAGGTTACGTATTACAACCGGTTGCCTTCAAAAAATGTATTTTCCTTGCTTACCAGCATGCATCGCTATATGGCAGACCGGATAGAAAAACAGAACATTCGCATTGGAAAATTTGTAGCTTCCAATAAAGACGTCATTATTAACCTTTATTATACCCCAACGGTATTAACGACCAATTCATTGATTTTTGATAAAGAAATGATGGGCATCTGGTGGGAACGCGGTTATGAATATGCACATCAAAAAAATGAAGAGCTAAACGAAATTCGAACCAAAGTTGATTGAGTTTTCTGTATTTGCCACTACTGTGGGCAAAAAAAGAGGGTTTTAAACCCTTGAATTAGGGGAAATCTCCTTATCTTCTTCAGTATTTTCCCTTTGTTTTTATGAGAAGCAATGCTACGTGTTTGATTATCATTTGTAATGGCTTATCTTCACATTTGGTGGCAAAAAGCAGAATTTCTCACCTGCTTTGTGACTTTCTGAACGGTAGCTATCTTTTCAATCTTAAAACCATTATTTATGAAAACTAAAGTTATTACGCCTTTGTTTGTATTGATTTTTATTAGCTTGACGCTTATTAGTTGTCAAGAAACAATTTATAACCCTGACCCTGGCCCTAGCTCCGTAAAACCCCCAAAGGAAATAATTAGCGTAGCGCAAGCTGCAGCGATGCATAAAAGTTATAGTTTGCGGCGTGTGCCCATTATTAAAAAGTATGAAGACAGTATTGCTTCTGACACTTCTGCGTTTACACCCACACGTTATGCCGAATACGATTTGGAAACCATTAAGCAGTATGTTGCCTACGTAGAGTATATGGCCAAGCAAGCTAAAGTAGATGTAAAAACCTTGCGGTTTTATCTTTCAAATTATCCGAATAGCGAAAAATTTGAGAATGGAGAAAAAGTGAAGTACCCAAGGCGAAACAGCCTTTTTGTGCTTCCTACTATGGAATATAAGGGTAAAAATCATGGTTTTTCAATAGAAGAAGTTAATGGAAAATACACAGCCGTTCCAATAAATAGGAGGGCAAATAATAAAAACAATCTAAATAAAACACAGAATGATTCAATTGGGCGAGTGAGCGAAGCTGGTTTTTTTGTTTCAGGAAATGCGGCGGTACAGGAAGGAGAAACCTCAAGTTTAATTTTGAATGACGGGCAAATAATGCCACCGCCGCCTATTGATGATTTCGATATTTATAATGAAAACTAATGGTTCTTGGAGTTAGCACTAACAATTTTGGAAAATACCTTTATGCCATTGTATTTGGTTGTATTTGCGGTATCTATATATAAGTTTCCACTTTATAAACACTCCGCTTTAAAGTACATACCAGTTATTTTACTTTTAACTGTTTTAACAGAATTTGTCGGAAGCTATATAAAAAATGTTTATAAGGGTATTCCATCAAATGTAATTATATACAATGTATATTACCTATTTTACTTTTCATTTTTTCTATATGTTTTTTCAAAAATTATTGAAAACAAAAAGTTTAAGAACTATATAAAGGTATTTATCGGGGTTTTTTGGCTTTTTTATTTAGGTGACTTGTTTTTAACCGATATTACAAGAGAGTCTTTCGTTCGGTCGTATATTGTTGGAGCAGGGGGATTGGTTTTAAGTATCATTTTATATTACATAAGCATTTTGCAATCGTCCTTGGTACTTATAGTTAAAAACGAACTTTTATTTTGGGTAAGTGTTGGATTGTTTTTGTTTTACGTTGGGTATATACCTATTAAAATAATGAAAAGTTGGTTTTATCAGCACGACAATTTTTTTGAGCTGTTGCTAATTATTCAATTCTCCCTAATAATTGTAATGTATGTGTTTTTTCTGATAGGTTTTCTATGGATGAAAAAGAGATAATAATAATAACCGCTATTACAATTCCAGTAACGCTGGTCATAATTCTTATTGTTTTATTTAGTGCTTTCAGTAGAAGAAAGAATAAATTTTTGCAAGATCGAGAAAAAGCAAAAAAGGCCTATGATCGCGAGTTGGCTCAATCACAAATAGAAATACGAGAACAAACACTTCGAAATATAAGTTGGGAACTACACGATAATATTGGGCAGTTGATGACCCTAGCCAAGATGCAAGCACAGATGTCAATTGAAAAGCCAGATATGATACCTGAGGTTTCCGAAACTATTGGTTTAGGATTAAAAGAATTACGAGCATTATCTAAGTTGATAAATCCGGAAGCGCTTAAGAGCCATGGCCTTGTGGGTGCAGTGAAGATGGAAATTGAAAGGTTTAATCGCCTTAAGTTTATTGCAGCTCACCTAGAAATTATCGGAAACATAAAGCCTATAGATGATAACACCGAAACAATCCTCTTTAGGATATTGCAGGAGTTTTTTTCTAATACCATAAAACATTCAAAAGCGCTGTCTTTAAACGTCGCCATTGATTATCAAGAAGACTACCTGCTTATTACGGCCGAAGATGACGGTATAGGCTTTGATAGAAGTAGCGAATTTTTAGGAATAGGGTTATCAAATATGAAATCGCGTGCAGCCTTAATAAATGCTGCCTTAGAATTGCACGCAGCAAAAGGAGAAGGCACCTCCTTATATCTAAAATATGAATTTGCTAAAAAAGATGCGTATTAGGGGCTTTAGTGGCCGATTAAATTAATTAAAAATTAAAGCAACTATTTGATAGTGAGTTGTTGAGGTTATTTTGTTAAATTATATTATTCTGTTGCGTTCACAATTAGAATCTAATGAAAAAGAGTTATATTTAATCAAAATAACCTAATTATCAATCTATTAGAGGTCTGGTTTTACGTCTTCTGTCTTTTAGTATGCTTGTGCCGCGAAAGCCTTAGGGGAGGAGGGAGCTGTAGTTGATGAGTTTGCCAAGGCAACTAACATCTTGATCGGACACGGCTAATTAAAAATGATAATCAATGGACTATTCTATTGTTATTGTAGATGATCATATTCTATTGTCCCAAGCCCTTGGCGAACTAGTTCAGGGATTTGAAAAATTTAACGTCCCCTATTTATGTGCAAATGGTGCCGAGCTTTTGGCTAAACTCAAGGAAAGCGATAATAACATTCCAGATCTGGTATTGATGGATATTAAAATGCCTGTTTTAAATGGAATAGAAACTACAGAAAAACTCAAAAGGGATTATCCGGCTATAAATGTCCTTGCTCTTTCTATAGAAGAAGATGAGTACACCATTTTAAAAATGTTGCGTGCTGGTGCCAAAGGTTATTTGTTGAAAGACACTAAGAAAGACGTCTTAGAAAAAGCGCTTTTAGAAGTAATGACGAATGGGCATTATTATACTAATACTGTTTCAAAAATACTGATGGATTCTATAGGGAAAAACGTAAATACCGAAATAAAGGAAAGGGAGCTAGAGTTTATAAAATTGGCCTGTACCGATAAGAATTATAAAGAAATAGCAAAAGCTATGTTTTGTAGTTATAAGACCGTTGAGGGATATCGGGATTCACTATATAAAAAACTGGATTTAAGAAATAGAATAGGACTTATGCTTTTTGCAATCCAGCACAATTTGTTTAAACCCTAAAGGCTAAAACAATTCGCTTACTTCCTTTTTTACATAGATTAAAGCTTTTTTTGAAGGTGTTGTTTCCTCCATAAAATTTTGCAATAACCATTCTCGGAACTTATGAACATCACCTACTTTTTCGTGCATTGCTCCTTGCCGAATTACACGAATGGTAGCGTTTTTAGCAGCGCTTACAAAATTCCAGCACTCGGGCGAAACATATACCTGTTGGGTAAGATTGTGCTCATATTCCTGCTCAATGGTATTTACAAGTAAGTTTTCATAATCTTCTATTGAATCTGAAAATGGCTTTATCCGAATCAATAATTGGTTTGGGTCTATACGTTCTAAAAATAAAACAATCCGCTCGAATGCTTGAAGGCGGACGGGCAATATTTCTTTTTGTGCTTCTTTCTGAACTAAATACCTACGCCTTCCTTCTTCATTGGCGGTGTGGCCTTTAAAAAAATAATAAGCTACTAAACCTACAACAATAGCGGGCAATAAATAGGCTACATAACTTAAAATTTGGGCTGCTTCTTCCATGGTCGATTTTTAAAAGTGAACAAACTTAAGAGTTTTCAAAATATTGACAAGATTTAATTTATTTAAAAATCAGTACCGAACTAAATTCTCTTTCTTCATTGCTTTTACTTCTTTTTTGGCTTCTTTTTCATGATAATTTCCGCCAAGGTGTTCACATTGCGATAGCTGTTTCATGCTTTCAAACGGAACTGCACATTTGTGATACATAAACGATTGAGACAAGGTTTTGATTAAATTTTTGTCGCCTACCGTAAGATCAACATCATCCATAGTGAATTGCGATGGGTGTTCATAGCCACAGGCATGGGTCATCTCTAGAAGCTCTTTCCTGAAATTCTTAAAATAAAAATGCGCTCTTACCGATTTATCTTCAATATTAATTCCACGTTGCAACCATTTGCTTTGGGTTGCAACTCCACTTGGGCAGCGATTGGTGTGGCACAATTGCGCTTGAATACAACCAATACTCATCATAGCTTCCCGGGCTACGTTTACCAAATCGGCGCCCATAGAAAATGCCATGGCCGCACGGGCAGGGAAACCGAGTTTACCGCTTCCTATAAAAACAACGCGATTACAAAGATCGTGTTTCTTAAAAATTTTATATACTTCGGCAAAACCAAAGAGCCAAGGCAACGATACGTGATCTGCAAAACTTGGTGGAGAAGCACCAGTTCCACCTTCACCACCATCAATGGTTATAAAATCGGGGCCTTTATTGGTTGTTTTCATGGTTTCAGCTAGCTCTTCCCATTCGTTTAAACGACCCACAGCAGATTTAATTCCAACGGGTAAACCGGTGGCTTCTGCAATACTTTCAATAAAGTCAATTAATTCGCTAACGCCATTAAATGCAGAGTGGCTGGGTGGAGATAATACGTCTTTTCCCAAGGGTACATGCCTAATTTCAGCAATCTCTGCGGTGATTTTGGCACCGGGAAGCACGCCTCCTTTTCCAGGTTTAGCACCTTGCGAAAGTTTAATTTCTATGGCTCGTATTTGATCATTGGCCTTGACCAAATCAATCATTTTTTCCATGGAAAATTGTCCTTCATCGTCTCGAACGCCAAAATATCCTGTTCCAAAGTGAAAAACAACATCGGCTCCAGTTTTGTGATAGGGTGATAGTCCGCCTTCTCCAGTATTGTGGTATGCATAGGCAAGTCCACAGCCTTTATTTAGCGACTCTACCGCTCTTGCCGAAAGCGATCCAAAACTCATGGCCGAAACATTAATAACAGAAGTAGGACGGTATGGGCGGCGACGCTTGTTATAGCCACCCATTAACTTGGCGCAGGGTAGAAAATAAGGGTTTTTGTAATTAGGATTGTCTTTTTTAACCTTATGGGGCAATAACGAATTGTTTATAAAAATATAGTTAGGTTCATAGATATCGCGGTCTGTTCCAAAACCCTCATAATTGTTTTGATTTTTTGCCGAAGCGTAAATCCAACCCCGTTCAATACGGTTAAAGGGCAACTCTTCCCGGTTGTTTGCCACAATATACTGACGAAGTTCTGGGCCAATACTTTCAAGCATATAGCGAATGTGCCCCACAATTGGAAAATTATGACTTACAGCGTGATATTTGTTAAAAAAAACATCGCGTATAGCAATAAGCAGTAGGACAATTAATATCCAAGCCCACCACGGAATTTGCCCTAGGAAAGAAAGAATCTCGTTCATAAATTGAAATTTTTATAAAGATATTTAAAATTATTCTTAAATAGAAGCATCTTGAAGTAGGGTTTTGGCCTAAATTTATGATACAGTCATTTTCACTTTAAAAGAAGTGGTTTTTTAAGATGAAATTAAGGGCTTGGTTTTCTATATATGAATCAAATGCGCTTTTTCTGCGAAATAATCCATGACGATTTATAGGAAGACGCAGCCCTTTAAAAGTGATAAATAATGCTTAAACTTGTGAAAATTAAAATGATGAAAGCAGTTTTCCCATATATTATAATACTTGTTTTTATGCTTTTGGGTTGTAAAACTAAACCTAATGATGAGCTTGAAGAAAGCACTTCCAAAGCTATAGTAGCGGAAAACCCGGATCAAGTGGATTACAATGCTACCGAAACGGAATCAAAATATGATGCTACTGAAACCGAATTTGTTGAAGAAGCAAACCACCTTGAATACGACCCTGCGCAAACACTATATTTTAGTCATGCATTTATCTATAAGTACCAAAATGAAGAACAAGAACTAAAAGATTTTTGGATCTATCACAACCCCGATAACGGTCAGTTAATGTATATGCCCAATGACGAAATGATTGATTTTGTGGTAAGTGACACCTTAGGGAATTATTATTTTTTAGGAAGCGATGGCCATGGCGCCCAGACCATAGGCTCTCAATACGTACATTGGGTTGCCAATCCAGAATCTTATAACGAAAATGCTTCGTATCCCATTTCAGACCAGTACGTTTCAATAAAGCTAACTGGAAAAACAAAAGCCTTGGATGCACACAGTACGGTTGACGGAGCGGCTATAGTAGGAGCGGAGTACAAATGGGAGTTTAGTAAAATGAGCGGTACACAACGCACGTATTTTACTGAGGTGATACCTGTAAATTCATATCAAATTTATGGTTTTAATAAGTTGGAAGGCGATATCCAACTGCCTGTTGGGGCCTTAGACTTTATTGGTTTTTTTGGAAAACACCAAACGCTTACCCATTTTTATGCTAAAGGGTTTAAGCTAGAGCTTGCGCATTACGAGTTTAACCCTGCTTTTGTAGAAGCTGGAACGTATCAATATGCAGTTCGAGAGGCTGATGGAAGTTGGAAAAAGAAACCATTTCCACTATTGTTACAAGATTGAATGTTCTTTAGATAGTTCAGTCTTTAATTTTCTTCGGTTTCTTTAGTAAGTGATTAGCACTATAAATTTTTACTTCTATGCTTTCTCAATCGCTTTAAGCAAGGCTGTAGTTTCTGCTGCTTCTGTTAAAATTTGTTTTTCTACAGAAACAAGTGCTAACTCTTAAAAACTAAGGTCAATTTTGTTTATAAATTAGGTCGATTTTTTGAGCAAAAGAGCGTGATAATGGCTAATTTCACAACTTTTAAAGTTTAAGATTTTGGAAAACTATTTACAACAATTAAATGAAGCACAACGCGCACCAGTGCTACAAAAAGATGGGGCGATGATTGTGATTGCTGGTGCGGGATCGGGAAAAACAAGAGTGCTCACATTTCGGATAGCGTACTTAATGTCTCAAGGGGTAGATCCGTTTAATATTTTGGCCTTAACATTTACCAATAAGGCTGCCCGAGAGATGAAGAGCCGTATTTCAAAAATTGTAGGCTCAAGCGAGGCAAAGAATCTTTGGATGGGAACCTTTCATAGTATTTTTGCTAAAATTCTTCGTTATGAGGCTGATAGATTGGGGTATCCTTCAAATTTTACAATTTATGACACGCAGGATTCCCAAAGTGTTATTCGTGCCGTAATTAAAGAAATGCGTCTGGATAAAGACATTTATAAATATAAGAAAGTGTATTCACGGATTTCTTCTTATAAAAACAGCTTGATAACTGTAAAGGCATATTTTAACAATGCAGAGTTAATGGAGGCCGATGCTATGGCAAAAATGCCACGTATGGGCGATATTTATCAAGCCTATGTAGATAAGTGTTTTAAGGCTGGAGCAATGGATTTTGACGATTTACTGCTTAAAACCAACGAGCTTTTAACGCGGTTTCCAGATGTATTGGCAAAATATCAAAATCGGTTTCGCTACATCTTGGTTGATGAGTACCAAGATACCAACCACAGTCAATACTTGATTGTTCGTGCGCTATCAGATAAATTTCAAAATATTTGTGTAGTGGGTGACGATGCACAGAGTATTTATGCCTTCCGTGGTGCAAACATCAATAACATCTTGAATTTTCAAAAAGATTATGATGAGGTAAAAGTGTTTCGACTAGAACAGAATTACCGCTCTACAAAAAACATTGTAAATGCCGCAAATACGGTTATCGAAAAAAATAAAACGCGACTGGAAAAGGAGGTTTGGACTGAAAATGATGAAGGAAGCAAGATTCTAGTTAACAGAACGATGACAGATGGTGATGAAGGCCGGTTTGTAGCTAGCTCCATCTTTGAAAATAAAATGAACCATCAACTAAAGGATGGGGATTTTGCAATTCTATACCGCACCAATGCACAGAGTCGAGCTATAGAAGATGCATTACGGAAAAAAGACATTCCTTACCGTATTTATGGTGGCCTCAGTTTTTACCAGCGTAAAGAAATTAAAGATGTATTGGCCTATTTGCGATTGCTGTTAAACCCAAAAGATGAAGAGGCGCTAAAACGGGTTATTAACTATCCTTCACGTGGCATTGGCGCAACTACAATGGAACGTTTAATTATTGCTTCAAATCACTATAATCGCTCCATGTTTGAAGTCATGAAGCATATTGATAAAATAGACCTGAAGGTTAATTCTAGAACCAAGGGTAAATTGAAGGATTTTGTAAGGATGATTGAGAGTTTTCAGGTTTTGAATGCCAACTATGATGTTTTCCAGATAGCCGAACATGTTTCAAAGAAAACCGGATTGCTCCAGGAGTTGAAAAAAGATGGAACGCCTGAAGGCATAGCCCGCATGGAAAATATTGAGGAATTGCTAAACGGAATGCGCGATTTTGTTGAAGAACAAAAGGAGATTGCTGACGCCACCGGTTCCCTTTCAGAATTTATGGAAGACGTTGCCTTAGCTACAGATTTAGACAACGACAAGGGAGATGATGACCGCGTAGCATTAATGACGGTGCACTTGGCAAAAGGCTTGGAGTTTCCTTATGTATATATTGTAGGTTTGGAGGAAGATCTATTCCCCAGCGGAATGAGTATGAATACGCGAAGCGAGCTGGAAGAGGAACGTCGCTTATTTTATGTGGCCCTGACCCGCGCAGAAAAACAAGCCTACCTAACTTACACCCAAAGTCGCTACCGATGGGGGAAATTGATAGATGCCGAACCCAGTAGATTTATTGAAGAGATAGACGAGAGCTTTTTGGAATACCTAACTCCTATTACCGAAAACCGCTATAAACCCTTGCTAGATGCCGATATTTTTGACGATGTTGATAAAAGTAAACTCCGATTGAAAAAGCCTGTTGCGGGGAAACCACCATCGGGCCCTACGGAAGAGCAGCTTCGTAAATTGCGAAGATTAAAACCTGTGACTAGCAAAACCGATAAAAATTTTAATGCCGAAGATGCTAATTTAAACGTGGGCACAATGGTTGAACACGTGCGTTTTGGCAAAGGAGAAATCCGTAAAATTGAAGGCGTAGGCGCAGATACAAAAGCCGAAATAAATTTTGAAAATGGAGGCTTAAAAAAGCTGTTGCTTCGTTTTGCTAAACTAAAAGTGCTGGAGTAAGGTTTTCGATGGTTTCCGAAACTACTTAGAAGGTTGCGATTATTTTTCTATTTCTAAATAACGATTAATATAATCGCTTATTTGGTTCAGCATATCGTCAACATCATTTGTGGCCCAGTTGGCATGACCGCCTTCATAGACATTAAAATTATGGTCTATTTCATGGGTGTTTAATGCTTCGTTTAAGGTTATAGCATTAGAAAGTGGTACCAAGGGGTCTGCATTGCCATAGAAAAGTAGGCTTGGGCTACTAACTGTAGATACTTGTAATGCCGGGCTTAAAACTTCAACATAATTAGTTCCTGGTGGATAAGCACTTTCATCAACCATTAGCGCTATTAAGGTGGGTAAATCTGTGCTTGGCGTATAATTGGGGTCGGTAAAATCTGTTGGGCCTACAATATCGGCGACCAGCTTTACGTGGTCATCGGCGTCATATACATAATCGTATAATAAAGAAAGATGCGCACCTGCACTTACACCAATAAGGGCAAATTCGGGGAGAATCTGCAGTTCCTTTTTCTCATCGGTCAATTTGTCTAAAACCGCTGCTATGTTTAAAATTTGATTTGGAAATGCCGGTGTGTTTTCATCTGCCAATACATAATTTATATTTACAATTGCATAATCAGGGTGTTTTTGCTGAAGGTATGGAATGTAGAGGGCCACATCGTCTTTGTCTCCTGTAGTCCAGCCGCCACCATGTACCAAGGCTATTACCTTTGTTTTATCAGTAGCCCGATTTTTGGGTAAGTACAAATCGTATGTTTCCGCTGGATGGGCACCGTAGGACACGTCTAAAAAAGTTTCCGCTTCAGTAACTGTCTCCTCTATAACGGAATCAGTATCTTTAGAACAGGATGTAAGGCCAAATTGAATGGCTATTATCAGAAATGGAAGCAGTAGTTTTTTCATATTGAAAGCTTGTTCTATTTTATAACGAGGTTTTCTGCTGTTTATGATTCAATAGAACTATATTGTGTTGGTTTTTTTGAAAAAATGAATTATATTTAAAATAAAGATTACGCTATGGCTGAATTTATTAAGATTTACGAAGAGAATCCCAGTCCGAAGGAAATTAAACGGGTAGTGAAAATATTGCGTGATGGGGGAGTCATTATTTTCCCTAGCGATACCGTATATGCACTAGGTTGCGACATTAAAAATAATCGAGCCTTAGAGCGTGTTGCCCAATTGCGCGGCGTAAAATTGGCAAAAGCAAACTTCTCGTTTATCTGTGAAGATTTGAGCAACCTAAGTGATTATGTTAGGCAAATAGATTCGCCAACATTTAAATTACTAAAGCGAAACCTGCCAGGACCTTACACCTTTATTCTTCCGGGTAATAACAATCTGCCAACGGTATTTAAAAAGAAAAAAGAGGTAGGTATCCGTGTTCCTGATAATGCAATTGCAAGGGCAATCGTCCAGGAATTGGGCAACCCCATAATTTCTACTTCCATAAAAGATGAAGATGAGGTTATTGAATACACTACAGATCCGGAGCTTATTCTTGAAAAATGGGGAGACCGGGTGGATTTGGTAATTGATGGAGGTTATGGAGGCAATATTGCTTCTACAGTAATTGACCTTACGGGAAGTGAGCCTGAAGTAATTCGTGAAGGAAAAGGAAGCTTAGAACTGTAAAAGCTAGAAAATACGGTTGATTTTATAGGTTACACCGTTAGTTGTTTTTCAGAAAATAATTTCTTCCCTTTTTTGTACTTTTATTTTTTAAGCAGATGTTTTAGCCCGCGGTAAAGATTTTGCTCCAAAATATCCATTTCGCCGTCTGATAAAAATAACTTTTTTATACTTTGAAAGGCTTCGTCAATTTCTTCTTTTGAATACTCAAGTCGCTCTATGGTGCTGTGTATTTTTTGAATTTGCTGGTAGTCATTATCCTCTTCAAACTCTTTGCGAATTTGCCTGTACTTCTCTTCGCCTACTTTAGATTTAATATATTCTTTTTCTTCTGATGAAACATTAAAATCTGCATGGGCACAATACAATAATATATATCCCTTTAACTCTTCGTGGGTCCAGTTGGTATTAAATTCGTTCATTTTTATAGTAGCCTTTAATTGATTGATTTCCCTACTAAGATACGAAAAGCTTTTGTATAAGTTCTTTTAAATTTTACAAAAAGCAATAAAAAAACCCGATCGTTAAGACCGGGTTGATTGTGTAATATAGTTATAAGAATTAGTTACCTGCTTCTAGGTTTTTCATTTCTTTTTCAATCATATCGTAGAACTGGTCAATTTTTGGTAGCACTAAGATACGAGTTCTTCTGTTTTTAGCTCTGTTTTCGGCAGTGGTGTTTGGTACCAATGGGTTGTACTCCCCACGACCGGCAGCAACCAATCTTTCTGGTTCAATACCAAGATCCTGAAGTGCTCTTACAATAGAGGTAGCACGTTTAACACTTAAGTCCCAATTGTCAAGTAAAGCTCCTCTTTTACCGTAAGGTACATTATCTGTGTGCCCTTCAACCATTGCTTCAAAGTCTGGTTTTCCGTTAATTACCTTTGCAACTTTTGCTAAAATTTCTTTAGCTCTTCCAGAGATTTGGTAGCTTCCGGTTTTAAATAAAACTTTATCTGAAAGGGAAATATAAACAACGCCTTTTTCAACACTTACTTCAATGTCTGGGTCATTGATTCCTACTTCTTTCTTAAGACTCGTTACCAATGCAAGCGTTACACTGTCTTTTTTGTTTAAGGCATCTTGTAAGCGCGAAATTTTAAGATCTTTCTCTTTAAGGCTTTCTAAAGATTTTTCAAGATTGGTAGCCCCTTTAGACGTCAACATCGTAAGATCTTTCGAACTTTGAATTAAATCTGCATTGGTCTTTTTCATATCTGCCAAACGCTCCTCAAGTTGGGTAGCACGGGCAGTAGCCGCCGCTCTTTCAGCAAGGCAATCGTTTAATTTAACGGTTGCGGTATTTAACAAATCTTGTGTGTTTTGTTGTTTGGTTTCAAGCTCGGCATATTTTTTCTTGGAAACGCAAGAAGTAAAAACTAAACCTGAACACATGGCTAGAATCAATATTTTCTTCATAATATTTGAAAGTGTTATAAATTAGATTGTGTATCTCAAAATTGTCGGTCAAAATTATTAAAATCCGAAGGAGTCTAAAAACGATTAACAATACTTTAGGTTATAACTGATTGAAAAATTTATTTTTTCGTATAAAATACTGATATATAATAGATTTTACTGTAAAATACCTAAAATGTGATGCGTTTTTCTTTCGTTTTTTTATAAATTTTGGAATAAAGCCGTAGAAACTGAAATGCGCTTTTAGAATCGCTAAAAAATGTTTGGGCTTCCCCTGAAATAAAAATTGAAAGGCAGCAGCGCCATCTAAGACCAATCTCATAAATATAGCCGCGTACGCCTTTGCTCCGCCAGCATTTTTCAACAAGTTTAAAAGGGAGTTTCGAAAATTGAAAAATGTTTTTTTAGGATTTAAACTAGCCAAAGTAGCACCTCCAACATGATACACTTCAGATTTTCCTACATACATAACTTTCCCGCCTCCGGCCTGTAATCGCCAACAGAGATCAATTTCTTCCTGATGCGCAAAGTAATCTTCGTCCAGGCCACCGGCTTCCCAAAAGGCTTCCGCTTTTACAAATAGGCAGGCTCCAGAAGCCCAAAATATGGGGGTAACATCATTGTATTGCCCAGTATCTTTTTCTAAGGTATTGAAGACTCTTCCTCTGCAATACGGATATCCGTATTTATCGATGAATCCGCCAGCTGCACCGGCATATTCAAAGTATGAGGTGTTTTTATAGTCTAATATTTTTGGTTGAGCGGCAACAACTGAGGGGTCTTTTTTGAATTCTGAAAGTATAGGGTTTAACCAGTTTTTGGTTACAGCTACATCGCTATTGAGTAGTACGAATATTGTTTCCGATAGCGTTTTTAGAGCGTCGTTATATCCTTTTGCATAACCGCCATTCACCTTGTTCTTAATGATTTTTACCGATGGGAAGTGTTCGGAAATAAAAGAAATTGAATTGTCGGTTGAAGCATTGTCAGCCACATATACATTGGCCTCATCTGAAAACCCAACCACCGAAGGAAGGAACTTCTCTAATAACTCCTTTCCGTTCCAATTAAGAATGACGACTGCGACTTTCACGGGGCAAATTTAATTAAAAAGTTGATGTTTCAATATAAAAGGTAGCGCTCTATATTGTTTGTATGGTATTGGTTTTTATCGGTCAGGAAGTTCTCTTAAAAATATGTAGCGCTCGTTTTCGTAATCCATTCTACAGAAATAGTGATCCAGCCCATTGGTTACCATTAAAAATTCACTTTTTAACGCGAGATTATACCGGGCTATTTGATCAAAAGTGAGTTGGGAGATTTTTATTGAAGGAGCTTTACATTCCACAATCAAAAAGATGCTGCCATCGCTATTGTAAATCACTACATCATAGCGTTTGGTGGTTTTGTTTAATTTGAGCTGTTTTTCAACATTAATAAGGCTTTTTGGATATTTTTTTTCCTGAATAAGAAACTGAACCGTATGCAATCGAACCCATTCCTCTGGTGTGAGGACGACGAATTTTTTTCGTATTTCATCAAAAACCAATGTTTTATTTTCGCTACTTTTGAAGCGAAATGAATAATCTGGGAAGTTCAGCTTTATCATGATACAAATATCACTGAAATTCCAAACACCAAACACCAAATTTCAAACAAATACCAAACTAGAAACGAGAAACCAAAAACGAGAAACATCTTTTCATGCCGCTAGACAAAGTAAAATCCATCATCACCGAGATTAAAAACGGAAAGACCAAACCCATTTATTTTTTAATGGGGGAAGAACCGTATTACATTGATGGTATTTCTAATTTTATTGAAAAATCTGTTTTGTCTGAGGAAGAAAAGGGCTTTAACCAAATGGTGCTGTATGGGCGCGATGTTTCTATTGAGGACATTATTAGCAATGCAAAACGCTACCCCATGATGGCCGAAAAACAGGTGGTTATTGTTAAGGAAGCTCAGGATCTTTCCCGAACTATTGAAAACTTGGTGAGTTATGCAAAAGAGCCTCAACCTACAACTGTTTTGGTGCTTTGCTATAAATATAAAACGCTTGATAAGCGAAAAAAACTGGCTAAAGCTATTGCCAAAACTGGAGTAGTTTTTGAAAGCAAAAAACTTTATGAAGATAAGGTGCCAGACTGGATTAAACGTGTTTTGGCAGGAAAAGGGTATACCATAAGCCCTAAGGGAGCGCAGATGCTGGTTGAGTTTTTAGGAAACGACCTCAGTAAGATAAATAATGAACTTGAAAAACTACAGCTCATTTTAAAGCCTGGGCAGCAAATTACACCAGAGGTAATTGAGGAAAACATCGGTATTAGTAAAGACTTTAATAATTTTGAGCTTCAGAATGCCATTGGTGCCAGAGATGTAAAAAAAGCCTTTGCTATTATTCAGTATTTTTCTCAAAACCCAAAAAACAACCCCTTGGTGGTAACCGTGGCTTTGCTGTATAGCTTCTTTTCCAAACTGCTTAAATATCACGCGCTTTCAAACAAGGGCAATGCAGCCAAAGCTTTGGGGGTTCACCCATATTTTATTAAAGATTATCAAACCGCAGCTGGCAACTACCCCATGAAAAAAGTGAGTGCCATTATTGCGGTAATTCGAGAAGTTGATATGAAAGGCAAAGGTGTGGACGCTGCAAATCTTTCGCAAGGTGATCTACTAAAAGAGCTGTTGGTTAAAATTTTCAACTAAACCCTTAAAATTCAGCTAGCTGTAATTACCCAGTAAACTTATTTTCTGTCTGCCGAATACCTGCCAGCCCCTAATAGTGCAATTGTAATAAAGCCAATTAAGTATAAAATTGCTTTTTCCTTGACGCCAAAAGCATCGTTGGCGTGATGGGCAAATGCGGCAATAGCCATTGTGATTAGTACAGGTATGCTCGCAAGTCTGGTTTTGAAACCAATGATTATTAAAACTGGGAAAACTACCTCGCAGAGTACAGCTAAAACCAGCGATGCAGGTGCGCCAATGCCTATTGGGTCTACAAAGGAAAAATCTCCCGATGCTAATTTTAATAGTTTTGGTATGCCATGCGTAAGCATCATGCCGCTAAAACCTACGCGAAGAAAAAGCAGGGCAAAGTTATAGGTGTTTGAGGTTTTCATAAAATCATTTTTAGTCTTGAGTAAAGCGAAGATAAAAAAAGATTATATACAGGATTGAATGCCGCTATTATTTTAAACTCTAAATTATACTGATAATGTAGTATAAATTGGAACGGCTCTTTTTAATAATGTATTTTTGTGCCGCTAAAAAAAAAAGAAATGACAAAACTTAAGGCTTGGGTTTCTGCTGCCAGATTGCGTACCTTACCATTATCTATTGCCGGAATTGTTACTGCAGGAGCTGCCGCCAAGGAGACAGCTGTTTTTTCTTGGTCCATTTTTTTATTGGCCTTAGCCACAACTTTAGGGTTTCAGATCCTGTCCAATTTTGCCAATGATTATGGCGATGGCGTAAAAGGAACCGATAACCACGAACGCGTTGGGCCCATGCGTGCCATGCAAAGTGGTGCCTTATCTGCCAAAGATTTGAAAGTTGGAATGGTAATTACTACTATCATTACCTTGTTAATTGCCTGTTGGTTGATTTATGTAGCCTTTGGAGGTGATAATTTTTTGCATTCTACCTTGTTTTTGATTTTGGGAATAGCCGCAATTGTTGCCGCCATAACCTATACCGTGGGTAAAACAGCCTATGGTTACCGAGCCTTAGGCGATGTTTTTGTCTTTGTCTTTTTTGGGCTGTTAGGCGTTATGGGAGCTTATTTTTTATTTGCGAAAAACCTAAACGGATATATCCTATTGCCCGCATTGGTAATTGGTTTTTTGAGTACAGCCGTGCTTAATTTGAACAATATGCGCGATCGCTTGGCAGATGCCAACGTCAATAAAAATACACTTGCCGTTTTATTGGGTGGAACGAAGGTGAAAACCTACCATTACTTTCTTTTAGTAGCAGCTTTTGGCCTCGCCCTTGCCTACTTTATTCTCAAAGAAGTAACCTTGTTTCAATACCTGCCGCTACTGGCATTTATCCCGTTGTTTATTCATTTAAAAACAGTAAAATTAAATACTTCTCCGCCACTTTTAGACCCTGAATTGAAAAAGGTTGCCTTGAGCACTTTTCTGTTTTCCGTCTTATTTTTTGCATCGGCGTGGTTTTAATTTTATATTTAAAGAAAAATAAATTATGAAGATTACATATTACGGACAAAACTGTCTAGGGCTTGAGATAAAAGGAAAAAACATTCTTATAGATCCATTTATCAGCGGAAACGATCTGGCCAAGGACAAAATTGATATCAACAATCTTAAGGCTGACTATATTCTGCTAACCCATGCCCATCAAGACCATACGTTAGATGCGGAAGCCATTGCAAAAAATACGGATGCCATAATTGTGAGTAATTTTGAAATAGCCAACCATTACGAAGCAAAGGGAATTGAAGTCCACCCTATGAACCATGGTGGAAGCTGGAGTTTTGAGTTTGGTAAAGTTAAATATGTTACCGCCCACCATACCAGTAGCTTCCCCGATGGCAGCTATGGAGGACAACCAGGTGGCTTCGTGATTGAAGGTGAACACAAAAACATTTATGTTGCTGGAGACACTGCCCTAACTATGGATATGAAACTTATTCCGCTTTATACAAAACTAGACTTAGCAATTCTTCCTATTGGCGATAATTTTACGATGGGCGTTGACGATGCAATTATTGCCAGTGATTTTGTTGAATGTGACAAAGTAATGGGCGTACATTACGATACCTTTGGGTACATAGAAATAGACCACAAAGCAGCAAAACGTAAATTCTACGAAGCCGGAAAAGACCTGATGCTTTTTGAAATTGGCGAGAGTATCGAATTATAAAACTGGTAAGATAAGCTACTAGCTAAGCATGTTTTAACGCTGCTAGGCTATGTATTCTTGCAATCTTTATAGAAACATGACAGCACATTTTACAAAACACATTCTTGACTTCAAACGCCCCAGCGGAACCTCCCGTGGTGTGATGAACACTAAGGAAACATTTTTTTTAATTCTTAAAAATGGCGAAGCTACAGGAGTGGGCGAATGCGGACTGTTGCGGGGCTTAAGCGTAGATGATACCCCTCATTTTGAAGAGAAATTGCAATGGGTGTGTAAAAATATTTCGTTAGGGGAAGAAAAGCTATACCATGCCTTAACCGAGTTTCCCGCAATTCAATTTGGTCTTGAAACAGCTTTTAAATCGCTTCAGTCCAAAAATTCGTTTGTTTTGTATCCTTCAGGTTTTACTAGGGGAGAGGAGCAAATAGCAATTAACGGTTTGGTTTGGATGGGCGATAAAGCTTTTATGAAAGATCAGATTGCTGAAAAACTGAAGCAGGGTTTTAGCTGTATCAAAATGAAGATTGGAGCAATCGACTTTAAAACCGAGTTGGAATTGCTGAAGTCTATTCGGAACGAGTTTTCAGTTTCTGAAGTAGAATTACGGGTTGATGCCAATGGGGCTTTTTCACGAAGAGAGGCGCTGGAAAAACTAAAAGTACTTTCCGATCTTGAGCTGCACTCTATAGAACAACCTATTAAACAAGGTCAATGGCAGGAAATGGCTCGATTATGTGAAGATACTCCTTTACCAATCGCTTTAGACGAAGAGTTAATTGGGGTTTTTTCAGAAGAAGAAAAACATAAATTGATGACTACAATAAATCCGCAGTATATCATTTTAAAACCATCTCTGATTGGCGGTTTTCGTGGAAGTGACTCTTGGATACGTCTTTCAGAAAGTCATAATGCAGGCTGGTGGATAACTTCTGCTTTAGAAAGTAATATTGGTTTGAATGCGATTTCGCAGTTTACTTTCACAAAAAGCAGTAAATTGCCGCAGGGTTTGGGCACAGGCAGTCTTTATACCAACAATATTGAAAGTCCGTTGGAAGTTTCTAACGGAGCACTTCATTACAACCCCAACCATGATTGGGATTTTAAGGTTTAAATTTTTTAATATAGTTAACGTCTCATTTCTCACATTTAATCTAATCTCTAAAAATGTATATTCAACAAGCCTTTAAATCCCTACACGAATGGTGGCGCTATTTAGTAGGGTTTATAATTATTTTTATCGCCAGCCAGATAGGTACAATCCCCTTAATTGTAGCCGTAGCCCTTAAAGTATTTACAGATGGCGGAAATATAGAGTCACTACAGGATCAGAGTGTTTTGATGACCGTTTTAGATTCCAACCTAACCCTGTTTTTGATGTTGCTCAGTTTTGCTGTCGGCCTTTTGGCAGTATATTTGGTGGTCCGGTTTCTTCATAAACAAGGGTTTGTGGCTTTAACAACTTCCCGTAAAAAAATAGACTGGGGACGGGTGCTTTTTGGGTTTGGCCTTATAACAATTACCACGCTTGTAGTCACCCTTATAGATTACAACAGCAATCCCGAAAATTATGAACTGCAATTCGAGTTGGTTCCTTTTATTATCCTTGCTGTTATAGCCATTATTATGATTCCATTGCAAACTAGTTTTGAAGAATATTTATTCCGCGGGTATTTGATGCAGGGTATTGGGGTGTTGGCAAAAAACAGATGGCTGCCATTAATAATAACTTCGGTGGTCTTTGGGGCACTTCACCTTGCAAATCCGGAAGTGGATAAGTTGGGGAATGTAATTATGATCTACTATATAGGTACGGGTTTTTTCTTGGGAATTATGACCTTAATGGACGAAGGTATGGAACTCGCATTAGGTTTTCATGCAGGAAACAACCTGATTACCGCAGTACTGGTAACTGCCGATTGGACGGTATTTAAAACCCATTCCATTTTTAAGGATATCTCAGAACCTTCAGCTGGTTTTGATGTAGTAGCTCCTGTACTTATTCTTTACCCTATTTTTTTGCTTATCATGGCTTATCGCTACAAGTGGAAAAACTGGGGACAAAAACTCTTTGGAAAAGTGGAACCCCCGCTTTTGGAAGCTGAACCAAGTGAAGCTCCTATTGAAATTACCGAAGAGAACACTAAATAGTAAGCATATTGGAATCTTTTTTAAATCTTCACTTTAAACTGAACGGCAAGAATTTTGCTTCAGAAGAAATTTTAAGAAAACATGCGGCTATTTTAGTTGAAAATGGAGAAAATGATGATGTAGCCATCGGAAACTTTATCTTAGAATGGCTTAACGATTCCGATTTTGTCAAGGTGAAAACCTCGGGTTCTACAGGTACACCAAAAACCATTAAACTTCATAAAAAAAACATGTATAACAGTGCCTCGGCAACTGTAACCTACTTTAAATTATTGGAGGGAACAAAGGCTTTGCTGTGTATGCCTTCGGAATATATTGCGGGAAAAATGATGTTGGTTAGGGCAATGATAGCAGGCTGGAATTTGTACACTGCCGCTCCTGAAAAGAATCCGTTAAAAAGAAATGATTCACCGTTTGATTTTACCGCGATGGTGCCCTATCAGGTGTTGCATTCCTTAGCAGAATTACACAAAGTAAAAAAGCTGATTGTTGGTGGCGGTGCTGTTCCTTGGCAATTGGAAGCAGAATTGCAGTCGCTATCAACAAGTATTTTTGCAACCTATGGCATGACTGAAACCATAAGTCATATTGCAGTACGACCTATAAACGGAAAGGAGAAATCGGATGTTTTCTCTGCGCTTCCAAAAGTTGATTTCGCTTTAACTGAAACCGGATGTTTAATAATAAACGCGCCAGAAATTTCTGAGGCTGCAGTCGTAACCAATGATGTGGTTGAGCTTCTTTCGCCAACTTCTTTTAAGTTTTTGGGAAGAATTGACAATGTAATCAATAGTGGAGGCATAAAAATACATCCCGAAGCCGTAGAAACAAAACTCTCGCCTTACATCAATAAACCGTTTTTTATCGCTTCAGAAAAGAACGATGCACTAGGAGAGCAAGTTATCTTACTAGTTGAGGCTGAGGAACAACTGCTGTTGCAAGATTTCTCTGAAGCGCTTCAAGCCCTTTCTACTTATGAAAAACCTAAAAAAATATACACCCTACAACAGTTTGCTTATACCGATACAGGAAAAATAAAACGGGGCGATACTTTAAAAAAGGTGATAAAAAGCTAGAGGACTTAGACTTAGCTACTAAATGTGGCTACAGAAGCATATACTTTAATTGTTTAAAAAACCCTTTTAGTTATAGAAATAACCAAAAGGGTTTTTTTTAAAACAATCATTAGTGTCCGATTAAAAGAGTGAGAAAATTTGTTGAGTCACAGATAATAGGCAATTAGAATATTTTTTATTTAATGGCAGCATGCTATTATACTTAGCATCAAAATTTATCGATTAAAAAGTATGTTTAATCAATTTTATCTAGTTTTCAATCTATTAAAAAGCAAGTCTTACGTCTTATATCTTAGTCGGACACGACTATAAAACAATAAAAATTATCATCAATTTAAACTTGGAGCACGCCCATGTTAAATGGTTTTTCAATAGGCGAATGGTTTGCGGCTTCAATCCCCATAGAAATCCATTTTCGTGTGTCTAATGGGTCAATCACTGCATCGGTCCAAATTCGGGAAGCGGCATAATAAGGAGAAATCTGCTCGTCGTATCGCGCTTTGATTTTTTCATAAAGTTTGGTTTCCTCTTCTTCAGAAATCTTCTTGCCTTGCTTTTTTAGAGAAGCTGTTTCAATTTGCAGCAATACTTTTGCAGCGCTGTTTCCGCTCATTACGGCAAGTTCGGCACTTGGCCATGCTACTATCAATCGTGGGTCATAAGCTTTCCCGCACATGGCGTAATTACCGGCACCGTAGCTGTTTCCTATAACAATGGTGAACTTGGGAACCACACTATTACTAACGGCATTTACCATTTTGGCGCCGTCTTTAATAATGCCTCCGTGTTCGCTTTTACTGCCTACCATAAACCCGGTCACGTCTTGTAAAAACACGAGTGGAATTTTCTTTTGGTTGCAATTTGCTATAAACCGCGTGGCCTTATCTGCGCTATCGCTGTATATAACGCCTCCAAACTGCATTTCGCTAGGTTTAGTTTTTGCTTTTGTAGTTTTTACCAAGGTGCGCTGGTTTGCTACAATCCCTACAGCCCAGCCATCTATTCGTGCATATCCAGTTAGTATGGTTTGACCATAACCTTCCTTGTACTCATCAAACTCACTATCATCAACAAGGCGCTTTATAATCTCCCGCATGTCGTATTGCTCGGCACGCGATTTCGGGACTAGTCCATAAATGTCTTCCTGGTTTTCCTTAGGTTTTGCAGCCTTTTCACGATTGAAACCAGCTTTGTCGTAATCGCCAATTTTAGAAAAGATATTCTTTATTTTGTCTAAGGCGTCCTTATCATCCTTGGCCTTATAATCAGTAACGCCGCTTACCTCAGAGTGGGTTGTAGCGCCGCCTAGTGTTTCATTGTCAATACTTTCGCCTATTGCAGCTTTCACCAAATAACTACCAGCAAGAAAGATGCTTCCTGTTTTATCAACAATAAGTGCTTCGTCGCTCATTATAGGTAGGTAAGCTCCGCCTGCAACACAACTACCCATAACGGCTGCAATTTGGGTAATACCCATGCTGCTCATTACGGCGTTGTTTCTAAAAATTCTTCCAAAGTGCTCCTTATCGGGGAATATCTCGTCTTGCATAGGCAGGTAAACCCCGGCGCTATCCACCAGATAGATAATGGGCAATCGGTTTTCAATAGCGATTTCCTGGGCGCGAAGATTTTTTTTCGCAGTAATAGGAAACCATGCTCCCGCCTTTACGGTTGCATCATTGGCAACTACAATACATTGCTTTCCTTTTACATAACCAATTTTCACTACTACGCCACCACCTGGGGCGCCACCGTGCTCCTCATACATTCCTTCGCCGGCAAAAGCTCCTATTTCAATACTCGGTTTTTTAGGGTCTAGAAGATAATCTATGCGTTCCCGAGCGGTAAGCTTTCCTTTTGAATGTTGTTTGTCTATTCTTTTTTGGCCGCCACCAAGTTTTACTTTGGCAAGTTTGTTTCGTAATTCTGAAACCAAAAGTTTGTTGTGGTCTTCGTTTTTGTTGAAGTCTAAATCCATTGAAATAATATTGTTTGCGCTAAAATACGAAATGCTACGAACTCCTTTTGCTAATGGACTTAAAATCTTAAAAATTTAGTGAAAAGTGAGATTTTTTAAAAATAGGAGGCAGCGATAAGGAGAAACAGAAAACGGCGTTTATATGATTTTTTGTCATCGGGAAATGTACTTTTTATAAAACTTAAAAAGACCATAAAATCTTTTTTTGTTTCTTCGTTTTTCTTTGGAAACACCTTTGTTTACTGATAATTGTCATAACGTACATGGGAATCAACATTTATCTTTGATTAGAATTAAAAAGGTAGATTATGAGAACTTTAAAACAAGTAAAATTAGTATTTGCAAGTCTATTAATATTGGTTTTAACCACACAAATTGTTGTGGCTCAAACCTACCATTTAGACAATGAAACTTCGTCATTAAAAATCGATGGCACATCAAATCTTCACGATTGGCAGATTGTTGCAGAAAATCAACAAGGAACGCTAGTGGCAGATTTTGAAGATGGAAAACTCAGCGAAATTAAACAGTTAGATTTCACGGTAACTGCTGAAAGCCTAAAGAGTGGAAAGTCTGCAATGGACAAGAATACTTATAAGGCTTTAGATACAAAAGAGTACAAGCAAATAGTATTTAAACTCAATGATGTAAACAGTATTAATTGCGCAGCAAATAGCTGTAAAGTATCTGCTACGGGAGACCTTACAATTGCTGGAACAACCAAACCAATAAACATAACTTTTACTATGGAGATTGGGGCATCTAAAATTTCATTGACAGGAACAAAGAACATCAAAATGACTGACTTTAATGTAGATCCTCCAAAAGCATTGTTTGGAACCATTACCACTGGCGACGCAATTGACGTAATATTTCAATCAAGTTTTAAAAAATAATATCTAACGAATTTTTAATAAAACATTCAATCATTAAAAACAATAACATGAAAAAAACAATTAATTATGTCAGTGCAGCAATGATAGTGCTGTTTGGCTTCCAGGCAATTTCACAAGAAAAAGACTCAAGAGATTTAGATGATTTTAGATTTCGTGATAAACGCGGTATTGAACAGTTTGAGGCTAAAAAAGACACCGCCACATCTTTTGATGGCGTTAAGGTACGTATTGGGGGAGCATTCGCAATTCAATTTCAAGCCTTAGACCATGAAAGTACGGGAACACCTATAGATACAGATGGTAATCCTGTTTCATTAATTGAACTTGGCGATAACTTTAACTTGCCTACCGCGAATTTAGATTTAGATGTTCAGCTATATGATGGAATAAGTATGCACTTAAGAACATACTTATCTTCACGTCATCACCCAGAGCCTTACGTTAAGGGAGGGTATATTCAAATTGATAAACTAGACTTTGTAAGTGAAGGTTTTATGGAAGATCTAATGAAGGATCTTAGAATAAAAATAGGCCATATGGAGAATAATTATGGCGATGCTCACTTTAGGCGATCAGATAATGCACAGGCAATTTACAATCCATTTGTAGGCAACTTAATTATGGATGCATTTACTACTGAAGTAGGAGCAGAGGTGTATTACTTTAAGAAAGGATTTATTGGTATGATTGGAGCTACAAACGGTAAGTTAAACCAATCTGTAGATAAACCTGGTACTACCGACCCTTCTTTTTTGGCAAAATTAGGATATGAAACTAATATCAGTGACGATTTACGGTTTAGGTTAACAGGTTCGGTATATCATACAAACAAAAGTGCAAACGCATATTTGTATAACGCAGATAGGGCAGGTTCAAGATATTACCTAGTAATGGAGGCTGAAGGTGCTTCTGCGAAAAATAACTTTACATCAGGTCGTTTTAACCCTGGGTTAAGAAATGAGCTTACCTCTTTTATGGTAAACCCGTATGTGAAATATCAAGGTCTTGAATTCTTCGGAACTTATGAAAGAGCTTCTGGAAAAGCAGATGCCGAACTTGATACACGAAGTTTTAACCAATATGCAGCTGAGCTTGTTTACCGTTTTGGAAATGATGAAAACATATTTGTTGGCGGTCGTTACAACTATGTAGATGGCGAAATGCCTGGCGGAACAGATGTAGATATTTCAAGATTTAACCTTTCTGCAGGATGGTTTATGACAAATAATGTTCTTGCCAAACTAGAATATGTAAATCAGAAGTATAACGGATTCAACACAGACGATTTAAGAAATGGTGGTAAGTTTAACGGAGTTGTATTTGAGGCAGTAATTAGCTTCTAATTAGACTTCAGTAAAAAAATAAGGTGGGGAATCTAAACTTCCCCACCTTTTATAAATTTGTAAAACCATGAACCCTCTCCTTCTTTTCTGTTTTACTACAATGCTCTGTTTAAATGCTTGGTCGCAGCCTGATTTTGAAACTAAAAAAGTTCAAATTCTGGCCAGCAGCGAACTCATAATAAATGGAGACACTAACATTAGTAAGTTTGGTTGCGGTTTTAATACCATATACTTAGAAGAGTATAGAGATGTTGCATATCAAAGAAACGGGAACGATATCAGTTTTACGAATGCCGTTCTTTTTTTAAAAAACAAAGGTTTTGACTGTGGAAATAAAGGGATTAATCAAGATTTCCATGAAATGCTTAACACTAAAGCGCATCCAAATATTGTTTTAGAACTAACTAAAATAACATTAAATAAAGACGAAAGCGCCATAGCGAAGGTGCTGATTACTATTTCAGGAGTTAAAAAAGAGTATTCGCTTCCCGTAGCTATTTTCTCTTCGCCCATAAACCGGTTCGTTGGTTCCTTAAAATTAAATATAAACGATTTTAATCTTGAACCACCTTCAAAAATGTTTGGCCTAATAAAGATCAAAAAAGATATTGATATAAACTTTGATCTTATTGCAGAATTATAAGCAACCAAGAAAAAAACATAATTGGACGTTATCTGCGTATCACTTTCCAAGCTTATTAATTATTGTCGTCTGACAAATAATTTCGTTATCCCTTCAATTTTATACAAAACAGGGGCTCGAAGAATATTTAAAACGAAATTTCTCGGCTTTTCAAGACGTTAGAGAGAAAGTTGCTTTCTTTTTACCGCTTCAAAAAGATAAAAACCCATAAACTAAGAATTAACATTTAACTGAAAAAATTTAGTATTTTAACAAATATGAATTTTTATCTTTGCCCGCACTAAAATTCTAATTTGCATTGTCATATTGTGTTGCAGATTATTTTTTTAGAAAATTAATAAAACTCAATAAAATACTATGAAAGCTATTGAAACATCTTCTGAAAATAATTCCAATCAGGCCTCTGTTGATAAGTCCATAAAAATTGGAGTTATTGGTTTAGGATACGTAGGGCTACCTTTAGCGCGACTTTTTGCTACAAAATATCCAGTTGTTGGTTTTGATATAAATAAGGGTAGGGTAGATGAACTGCAGGGGGGGCATGATAGTACCCTTGAAGTGGAAGATGAGCAATTACAGCAGGTACTCCTACAGGCAAACCCGGTAGGTGTATTTGCGAATATAGCAGAGGGAAAAGATGCTGAAAACACGACTGAAAAAGTAAAGAACGGTTTGTTTTGTACAACCGACTTGATGGACATTCAAGGCTGTAATTACTACATAGTTACGGTTCCTACTCCCGTAGATAAAAACCACCGTCCAGTACTTACGCCATTGTACGCCGCAAGCGAAACAGTGGGGAAGGTGCTTAAAAAAGGAGATACGGTAGTTTATGAATCTACGGTATATCCTGGAGTTACGGAAGATGAATGTGTTCCTGTCTTAGAGCGAGAGAGTGGTTTGCAATTCAATAAAGATTTTTTTGTGGGGTACTCTCCAGAGCGAATTAACCCAGGCGACAAAAAGCATACGGTAGATAAAATATTAAAAATTACAGCAGGCTCTACACCAGATTCGGGAGAAGCCATCAATAAGTTATATGCTTCGGTCATAACAGCTGGCACATACCTAGCACCTAGTATAAAAGTGGCAGAAGCTGCAAAAGTTATTGAAAACTCCCAGCGAGACATTAATATTGCTTTTGTAAATGAACTAGCAAAAATCTTTAACTTGCTTGAAATTGATACCCACGAAGTTTTAAAAGCTGCAGGGACCAAATGGAACTTTTTACCTTTTAAACCTGGATTGGTAGGTGGGCACTGCATTGGGGTTGATCCTTATTATTTGGCACAAAAAGCCCAGGAATGTGGCTATCACCCTGAAATTATTTTAGCTGGAAGAAGATTAAATGATTCTATGGGCGAATATGTAGCTTCTCAGGTGGTAAAGTCTATGATTAAAAAAGGAATTGCAATCGGGGATGCAGAAATACTTTTACTTGGCGTTACGTTTAAGGAAAACTGTCCCGATGTCCGTAATACAAAAATCGTTGATGTGGTACACTCCCTTTGCGAATATGGAATTAAGGTTACTACCTATGATCCTTGGGCCAAACCAGAAGAAGTTAAACATGAATACGGTATAGAAACCATGAATACCTTGCCTGAAGCTAAGTTTGACGCAATTGTTTTAGGCGTTTCGCACAATGAATTTTTAGAGTTAGATCTCGATGTTTATAAAAAGGAAAAGGCGATTGTTTATGACGTTAAAGGAGTTTTAAAAGAAAGTACTGCCAAGCTTTAACTTAACCATTTACAGGATAAAACACATTACGGAAAAATGTATTTGGGGAAACGCCTCAAATCTTGTTTGTCCTGTGAAACTAAAAGCATTATAGATTAAATCACTGTGAAGTCATAAGCTCTGTTTAACAGGATTTCACAGGTCAAGAAAAATAGTCATGAGTTTAGAACAATTTAAATTATTAAACGGTAAAAGAGTACTAGTAACAGGAGGAGCCGGGTTCAACCCGTGAAATAATGGCAAAATGCAAGATTTTTATTATGTATATATAATAGCGTCCTAAACGTTCATAAGGTAACCTTTGAAAACCTTTGTTTAATAGGGCTTTAGGAATAATATGAAGATTAAGGGTCTGTAATTGAATATTCCTGTTTTTTGGCCTATCGAAAATTTATCGTAAAATTTGAAGTGAAGTTCCCGTAAAATTTTAGGCTGTTTGAGCCAGCAAAGATAATCATCAAAGCACTGGATTTAAAGGCGAGTTCCTAAAATTTAGGGGACGAACAAAAAATTTAGATAAAATTTCGTAAGCCTAGATTTTTTTGGTTCGTTTTTTCATCAATGGAAAAAATGAATAGGTTAAATATTTAGGACAGGATTGATGTATATATATTAAAAAGTGAGAAGGACGGTAATAAATATACCGGCTATACATCTAATTTGCCATTAAGATTGGAGGCGCATCAAAACGGGAAGGTGAGTTCTACAAAATACCGCAGACCTTTAAAGCTGATTTATTTTGAAGGATGTTTATCCCAAGAAGATGCATTAAGAAGAGAAAAATATTTAAAAACACATTACGGAAAAATGTATTTGGGGAAACGCCTCAAATCTTACCTGTCCTGTGAAACTAAAAGCATTATAGATTAAATCACTGTGAAGTCATAAGCTCTGTTTAACAGGATTTCACAGGTCAAGAAAAATAGTTATGAGTTTAGAACAATTTAAATTATTAAAAGGTAAAAGAGTACTAGTAACAGGAGGAGCCGGGTTCATTGGCTCTAATCTTTGTGAGGCACTCTTAAGTATTGAAGCAAATGTTACCTGCTTAGATAATTTCGCTACAGGCCATAAGCATAATATCGCTCCATTTTTAAGTCGTGAAAACTTTGTTTTAATTGAAGGTGATATTCGCGATTTAGAAACCTGTCAAGAAGCTTGTTTAAATCAAGATTTTGTTTTGCATCAAGCTGCCTTGGGCTCAGTTCCACGATCTATCAACGATCCAATTACTTCAAACGATGTAAACGTAGGAGGTTTTTTAAATATGTTGGTTGCTGCCCGAGATAAAGGTGTAAAGCGTTTTATTTATGCAGCAAGCAGTTCTACATATGGTGATAGTGAAGCTTTGCCAAAAGTTGAGGACAAGATAGGAAAGCCGTTGTCTCCTTATGCCATTACCAAATATGTAAATGAGCTTTATGCCGAAATATTTAACACCACTTACAATTTGGACACTGTTGGGTTGCGTTATTTTAATGTGTTTGGTAGAAGACAAGATCCAAATGGTGCTTATGCAGCAGTAATTCCGCTTTTTGTAAAACAGTTTATGAAGCACAAAAGCCCAGTTATCAATGGAGACGGTACTTACTCTCGCGATTTTACATATATAGATAACGTAGTGCAAATGAATTTACTGTCTTTAACAACAGAAAATGAAGCCGCCTTAAATCAGGTTTATAACACAGCGGTAGGAGATAGAACTACCTTATTGGAACTTACCGAACTTCTTAAAAAGCACCTTGGAAATTTTGATAATAAAATTAAAGATGTTGCAATTGAGCACGGTCCAAACCGAAAAGGAGATATTCCACACTCCCTTGCTTCCGTAGAAAAGGCAAAAAGTCTTTTAGGGTATAAGCCTACGCACGCCATTGATGCCGGTTTAGGTGAAGCCGTAAAGTGGTATTGGGAAAATTTAGGGGAATAGGTTCGTAGCTTACATTTTTAAAGAGATGTTTGGTGAACCTTGGTCTCATTCCAGTTCTAAACCGCTATGATTTTTTGTGTTGAAATATTTGCACTTCGATTTCATCGACAACCAACGAAGTACAGCACTTGATTTTCTTTGAAGTTTCTTGTTTTGGTTGCTCTTACTCACTTTATGATTATTTGAACTTGCATAACCAAAGGCCCTCAAGAATTTTTAAAACCAACACCTATACGCTCGAATAAAACTGACACTTTACTATAATTTGTAATTGTTGCTATTCTTCCTTAGATGCTTTTGTGATCTAGAACCGTTGTTAAACCATTTTCTTGGAGCAATAAATTGTTTATGCTCCCTTGTAATTGTACTTTTATTAATTCAATCATCTCTCTATATTTTTAAAGTTTCTCAAAACTTCAAATCTATAAGTTGGGATGATTGTTTTTACTATACAGACACACTTTTTTGGACGGTATCTAAATAGAAACATTTTGAAAGTATATAAAATGAAATTAACCTAATTTCAAGCTATTACAATTCTAATCGTAAGTCGTATTTCTTAAAGCGGTCGTTCGTCTTTGTCCGACGTTAATGATTTTGAATAAAGCTTTCCTGTTTTTTTAAAACACCTTAGTCTTATCGTTTTAGCGTAAAGTGTCCTTTGAACTCGCGGGATTGTCCGTTCTCCTGGTACTCCACGCGGAACCAGTAGTCGCTCGAGGGTAGCGGATTGCCGTTGTAGGTGCCATCCCATCCTGGGCCCAGTGGGCTAAGCTGCTTGAGTAGTTTCCCGAAGCGGTCAAAAATATAGATCTTGGCTTGGGGGTCGCCCGTACCAATGCCAATGATGTTCCAGGTGTCGTGATAGCCGTCTTCATTAGGTGTAAAGAAAGGTGGGTAGTCTATCACCCCCACTACTATGGTCACCCTGCCGCAACCTCCTTTGTCGCGTACGGTAATGGTGTGCGTTCCAGGAGACACATTTTCAAAGATTGGGCTGTCCTGAAACGGGCCGTCGTCCAGCTGGTACTCATAGTCGCCGTTGCCACTAACGGTGACCTCAATGGTATGGCTGTCGGCAAAGGCGGCACTCACCACGTTGGCCTCATAAATCAAGGGCGGTGAAGAGATTGTTACCGTGGTACTGATACTGTTGGAGCAGCCAGATTCAATACTGGTATAGGTTACCGTGTATTCCCCACCCTGCATCACAATAATCGAGGGACCGGTCTCTCCAGGGATGATTACCCCATCCAGTTCCCATACAAAGGTGAACAGCGCTGGATCTAGGCCGGTGTCAATTACCGG
>NZ_JAVMBW020000012.1:0-101293 GCF_031631895.2 Aequorivita marina | reverse complement strand
ACACCCCATCTTTTGAGGTATCGTACAAATCAAACCAACTACCAGTGCTATAAGCTGCTGGCTGGCCAATCATATCCTCATTGGTTACTTCCCAAATAGGTGTGCCGCCATCGGAAGTTGTGGCCGAAATCCCCACCCAATAGCGGGTTTCGTATTCGCTTTGGCCTTCAAGAACAATGGGGGTAAGATCCCACAAAACTTCATAAAGGTCCATATCTGCATCATTGTAAAGAAAAGTGTGAGAAGTGGGCACCACTACTTGGGAGGTAACTTCATATCCTGGATACATATATGGATAGCCATATTCATCTTCAAAAATCCAAATAGTGGCAGAGGTTATGGTCTCTCCTTCTGCGATGGCCATATTTGCCATTATGCTATTTAGGGTAAGATCGGAATCAACAGGCACAAGAATGTCATTGGCTGCAATTTCACCGTTGGCTTCGTTACATTCAATGCCGTCGGAAAAACCACTGCTGGGGTTGGTTACATCACAATTGCTTGTATTTCTTTGGGATAATAATGGTTCAAGATCAAGATTAGATTTTGCCAATAAACTAGAACTTACTAAGAGTCCTATACCAATTGCAAAAAATTTGAGGTAAATGTTTTTCATAAATTGAGGAGTTATTGAGGTTAATTATTAAAAGTCCAGGACAAGTATAGAAGATATGATTCAAAAGGCAAAAATTTCACCTTCCCGATACATTCCCGACGGCTTAAAAAAATACTCCTCAATAAATCCCAACTCACACAACACTTCATAACCAGCTAACTACGTGTGTTTTAAAAAGCATCAAACCATTCATAAGTATCTACGGTTTTTGGGATGTTTAATTTCTTTCGAATTAAATATCGTTTGTTTTGAACTGTTTTGGGAGCGATAAATCGGTATTTTGCAATCTCTTTTGTAGGTAATCTCAACTTTAATAATGCACAAAACTCTGCATCAGAATGTGTGATTTTTGGATTCACTTCCTCCAGTTTCTGAATAAACCCAGGATAGACTTCCTTAAAATATATTATAAATGCAGGATTGTTTTCCTTTACCAAATCAATCAACCTAAGATGATCGTCGCCAATAGTCTGATTTCTTATTAAATATTGCTCACTGATTTTTTCTTGGGCAAGGAGAAGTTTTTTTCTTCGGATTCCAATAAATATATAAACCGTTAAGAGCCCAAGCAAAATAATACTTGAATACAGATATATTTTATAAGTCCTGGCATTGATACCATCCAACAGATTGCGTAAAAATTTATTTTGGTTTTCGGAAATATTAAGCCGTAATGAATCCTTTTTGTACTGATACAATTGTGCAGATTCCGTAAGATTCAACTTTTGATAAGTCTCAATCATATTATCATATAAATCTAATAGGTTTATATGGATTTTCGAGCCCTCAATTTTTTCCGCCTTCACGAAATAGGAAATAGCCTCATCATATTCCTTATTTTGCATGGCAGCTTCGCCTAGAATCAAAAGGTTCATAAATTTCACATGTCCTAAATTATAACCTTGATCTATGGAGTTTGATAAATGTGAGTAATATTGTGCAGAATCTAATTGATTCATCTCGTTATAAACCTGAGCCAAATTAGAATAATACAAATACATTAATTCATGTTTTCTTTCTCCCTCAGGCATGTTACTCACTTCCTCTCCTGATAATTTGATATACTTCAGTTGATTTTTAAAATCTTTTTTCTGTTGATAATAATTAGAGTAAGCGATATGAAAATTATTTCTCAAACCCGAAGAAGACGTTCCTTCCTTATTAGCTTGATTGACAAATTTCATTCCCTCTTTCAATTGCTCAAATGCTTTCTCAGGCAGTCCATTAAAAAGATAGGCCTCAAAAACATAGTACTTTCCAATAGCTTGGAAGTCTGTCATCTTATGGGTCTTTGCTCTATTGAACAAAGAATTTGCGGTCATTTTTAAATTCTCAAAGTCGATTTTCGCCTTGTAATAAATACATTGATTTACAAGAGCTAAAAGCTCGACTTCCCTTTCACTAACCTTTCGAGCTTCTGCTTCTATAAGCT
The DNA here is from genome assembly GCF_031631895.2 of Aequorivita marina. Classification (NCBI taxonomy): domain Bacteria; kingdom Pseudomonadati; phylum Bacteroidota; class Flavobacteriia; order Flavobacteriales; family Flavobacteriaceae; genus Aequorivita; species Aequorivita marina. The sequence continues at coordinate 99,245 of NZ_JAVMBW020000012.1, read as the reverse complement.
TTGCCTCCAGGAACTCTTCCTCAGAATTTTTATTAATAAACCGTCTGTTCTCTTGGATTCTTTCCAATAAATCTTTATAGATAGTAAAATCCTGTGCGAATAAAAAGGACATACCAAAACAAAAGAAAAGTATAGCACCGGAATATTTCATTTTATATCTTTATAAGTTAAGCAGTAAGTCTCTGTGTTTGTTAATCGCTCATTACTTCTCCTTACAATCAAATAACGTTTCCTGATAAAAGGCAGCGAAAATAATTTACTGCTGTCCAAAATAATAAAAAATAATCAAGCAATTTAATCATTACTCAAAATAAGAATTGAGATAAAATATATTCTGGCTGTCTAAGGTGTAAAAATTAAATCTCCGTGCATTCCTCCTTATTCTCAAAATCCTTAAAACCAAGCTTATCTTCTCGAAGTCTCCAAAAATAGCCAAAAGACAATTTCACATCCATTTTCTTCGAAATTTAGGGATCAATTACGATTTCCTCCCGTCACACAAACCCACTAAGAACTAAGCATCAATCTTCGGGAAGACAGGTAAAGCGGTGTTCGTCAGTCGTTCCATTTTGTTCCGCAAAACATCCCGACAAGGGTATACAAGCAGCTATGCGTTAATATTTAAAAAAAATAGCTACCCTTGTCGGGACCATAACTAGCACCGCTGCGGCGACACGTCCTCGCTGGCACTATTTATTTGTCTTGCTTCACACACTTCCCTCCTTCCTCACCCGTGGCTACTCCAGCCCCCAAACGCTGCGCAAGGTGAACGCAAAACTCAGCTCGCTGAAGTTTTGCTGAACCGCAGCCAACGTTCGCACCGCAACCCCAATAAGGTGTTCGCAAGCTCACAACTTAATAATTGGGGGCTGCCGCCACTTGTTAATTCAGCTCGCCTGCAGGTCGCTTCGGGCTGATCGGGCTGTCACGATTTTTGCAAAAAGCCACTTGCCTACAGTCGCTTCATTTCACTCATTCGTGCCTCATTCTATCAACGCAGCCACTTTCGGCAACCCGCACAAGAGTAGCTCATTCCCTCCACTACACGAGCCTACGCAACTCCATTTCGCAATACCACATCTAAAATCTTAACTCCTTTCACTACTCATAAAAAATTAGTAAAAACCACCATATAAACCACCCCCAGGCATTGCTCCATTACGGCTCTGGCAGCGTTCTGTTTCTTTCTATCGCTACCCTTGCCTTTCCAGCCGCCGAAGCAAAAATTCGCGCCAGCCCTGCCGTAAACGGTAGGCGTCTACCACCCTCCTACCTCGGGTTTAGGCATCCACCACCCTTGCTCCGCTCGCAGGCGGCTCGCATTATAGTTCCAGCAATCCATTCCGTTCCTCTCCATTCCTCGCTTCCACTATAGCTCCGCTTTGGTTTACCTGCCTTTTCAGTCTCAAACCAATAAAAACCATGCTATAATTCTAACTACTAATTTCACATTCAGCATAAATAAGAAATATACTTTTTATCAGCATGCCATAATCATCAGAATCCGTTCCTATATATTTAAAAACAATAGCGCGGTTGTCGTATGATGTAGAAAGAACGAAGTCATTTTTAAAAGAACGAAACCTATATTTTTTCACCTCTTTAATTAAGGATTAAATGAAGATTTCTTTGATTTCCATTTAGAGTCGGGATAATAAATTAAAGAAACCTGAATTCCGAGTCAAATTAACACTCCGGTATAGGGTGGTAAAAACTCAAACATATAGCAAAGGTACAGGCGTGCGGATGCGAGAGCCGCAAGGATACGCTTCGCCTGTTTGGAAAAAATCTCCACCCTGCGGGTCGTATTTTTCCCCACAGCCCTTGCACCAAACGCACCGATCCTGTAGCACAAGGCATTATGTTTAAATTTTTATTTAGAGTCCGTTTAGGCAGCCGGTGGTTGTTGGCGGGCATTCGCACCTCGGGCAGTCCGTTCCTAGTACGTGCGCATTACGTTGGCTTTAAAGAGTACACGTTGCGCATCTTCTGGGTAGAGTGCTGCCTTACAGAGCTCCCATATTAGGGGGCTCTTTTTTTTATCGTTCCTCGAAAAACGACCTTTAAGAAACTTAAAAAATAAGAAATGCTAACTAAAACGATTGAAATTACGGAAATAACAGTGGATAACTTAGCAGATCAAGTTGCAGCAAAATTGTTAGTAAAATTAAACACTACATAAATGAATTACAGACAAATGAAAATGATGTTTACCTAACGCGAACAGAAACAGCAGAGTTTTTTAAAATAAATTCTTCAACACTATGGCATTGGACGAAACAAAGGAAACTAAAGTCATACGAAATAGGGAATCGACGCTATTACAACAAAATGAAGTTAATCGAAACCCTAAAAAAGAATGAATTACGCCATTCATCCATTTCTAAATGAAGAACACTTCAATGCTTTTCTAAATTTATGAAAACAGTGCTGCAAAGGTAGGCGGGTTGCCCCCCACCTCAGCCAAAACGGGTTTTCAAGGTCAAGCCCTCCGGGTTTTGATGAAAATCTCCACCCTTTGGGTAGTATTTTCATTCAAAAACCTTGACACCCCTAGCACCCCGCCTAATCGAAAGCTTCCTCTTTTCTTTCTTTCCGAAAAAAAATATAAGCGGAAAGGAAGAAATTCAAAATATGTTTAATCTTAAAACTTTGTATTATGAAAGCTTTCAAAATCAAAACACACAAACCAGGGAAAACTTACTGCTCCCCTCATTTCTTTATCCTTAATAAAGGAAAGAATGCCGGAAGACCAAGCCGCTGCTCTTTTTCAAATTCATTTGTTGTCTTTACCAATACACAAAAAAAGGCCCATCAGCTTTATTGGATTTGCAACATCCTTTTTCATGGCTATTACTTCAAAACCTATTTTTCAGGATCTGTAATCCCCTTTATTCACATCGGTCAGGTAAATTCACTTTTAAAGAAAATGATTAAAAACTATGAAGGCCATCATTGGAACGGCCGTTTCAACGCTTTGGAAGAATTGGAACACCTATCCACCCACCTCCTACACCAGCAGCGTTGTCTGGAAGAATACAAGATTGCCCTCCTAAAATCTTATAATCTCAACAGAGAATAAAATGACTGTATAACACAGAAAAGCCCGGGATTAAATCTCGGGCTTTCTTATTATTTCTAAAATCTAACAGTAGAAGTCCAGGCGCTAAACATCTTCCTCTTTATCCTTCTTCTTCCGAAAATTTACATCCGACTTAAAATAGGCCGAAAAAATATTCTTAACCACAATCTTTAACGAAAAGGAAACCGAAAAACTAACCGCCGCACCAACAAACGCCAAAATTACCGTCCTGATTAAATCCTCAGATCCAATGATCGGCCAAGTCGCCAATACCGTTCCGCCACAGGTTCCCATAATAGTCGAAAAAGATCTAAAAGGCATCATCATATTTTTAATTTAAATTCAAATGAGTTCCGTCTTTACCTTGATTACTTACCACCGCCTGACTAACAATAGATGCTACCATCGGTGCCGACAAGATCACGGCTCTCATAGACCCCAATACAATTCCGATACTCCATAATGTCTAAAAGGGTTTTGGAGTGGGTTTCTTATAAGGCTCAATTAAATTCATAACCAGCACCTTTAATAGTAAGTAATACAGTTTCTTTTCGTTCAAAAGCTTGATGGCATAATGACAACACTTTTTGCATCGCCATCGGCGAATTAGAGCCGCGTCCTATTCTCGTTAATTCCAAAACTGGAGCAATGCCCCCCTGAAACTCTTTTTTAGCATAATTAGCAGCATGGATTAAAATCAGATTTCGACAATATACCTCCTTCACCAAAATATGATTCCCAAACTTTTTTGAAAACCGAGCCTTCAATTCATAACGCCCCTCAGGAATGCAAGACTCAAAACGCCTGTTCTCTCGCCAAGGCAGTTCAATGGTAAAGCACACAAACCGAGTATTCAAAAAGAGGGCACCATGGGTACCCTCTTTGTAATAACTTCGCGCTAAAACCAGTTCCATAATTTATGGGGTATCGGTAATCACAACAGACAGCGCATTAAAAGCCCCATTTTTCAGAGGATACATTTGTCCATTAACCTCCTGGTAAAACTCCACCCCCAATACCTGGAGTACAGGTAAAGTTGAAGCAGGGGTCAATACAGCTGCTAAATTTATTAAAGCCGTATCAGGAGCAGTATACGGCAAAATACCCGAGTCATCCATTTCAAAAACAAAAGCTTCATCCACAAAATTCAACTCCGTTCCCCCCATCACCAATCGGAAATGTGTGGTTCCTTCCGGTGCCGCAATACGCATTAACGGACTAAAAGGGTCCAGATCTGCCGTAATATCTCCAGTCACGCGATCAAAAGCAACATCATAGGGAGCAAAAAGAGTCGTACCCAACTTCCCTCTAATATTAAAGTCAAAACCATTTAAAAGCCCCAAATCACCATCTTGAATAGTTCGCTCTCCCCTTGCGTTCACAGGATCCGTTTTTGTCACGGCAACCAGATCTTTAGTTAATCTACTGGTCACTCGTTTATCCTTCGCATTCTGCAATAATAGCCGAATGGCATTTCTAATAAGCTTTCCACCTTTTCCCGCACGTCCAAATTCAGAACCATTTTCACGCGTTCTTTGGAATGCAGGATCCGTCATAATACGATTCTTTTCGATCCCACCCTTTTCCCGGGCCAAATGACCGTCACTCGTCTTGTAAAAGGAAATATCGCCAATAGTCCCTTTCAATTTGATAATACCTTTTTGTCTAGCCATTACAATATAATTTTAAGTTCTCAACAAAACACCGTATTTTTATCCTAACACACGATTTTGACCTGCCACCCATTCCGAATACGTACCTTTTTACCGAATCTTCCGGTAAAACACAGCTATTTTCAAATATGGATAGGGTATAGATAAAGCATAGATACAGTATGGATAGTGTATGAAAAAAGTATTATGAAGTCAAACCGAGTGTGTATATTCCCAAAAGACGTCCAACGCATCACTGGCAGAAGTGAGCGCTACGGCAGATTACTCCTACACCAAATTCGAGAGCATTTAGACAAACAGCCCCATCAGTTCATCACCGCAGAAGAATTTGCCGTTTTCACAGGAATAAAAGTCCAGACCGTCAATGAATTCCTCAAAGATTAACAAACCCCAATAAACCCTACACTAGAAAAACTCCGAATAATTTGTATATTTATTCCGAATTGGGTGTTAAATCAATTCAATGTTCATCAAAATAAATGTACCCATTTTGGTTCCCTTTTTTAAAATAAGACTCCAAATCACTGAAAACCAATACAATACACCAAAGGTTCAAATCCTGTCATCCCGACTTAACGGAAAATGATCCAGCAGAGCTGGATCATTTTTTATTTCCAGCAACGTCAAAAGCTCGCTTTTGTAAGTGGATGGAAATAAAAAATGAAAAACGCGACAGCGTTCATTTTCCATTTGCAATGAGGGTTTATTAGGATTCTGTAAATCCAATCAATATACTCTCAGTAGATCCTTATGGATTCAAAAAAATGAAAAACGCGACAGCGTTCATTTTCCATTTGCAATAAGGGTTTATTAGGATTCTGTAAATCCAATCAATATACTCTCAGTAGATCCTTATGGATTCAAAAAATGAAAAACGCGACAGCGTTCATTTTCCATTTGCAATGAGGGTTTATTAGGATTCTGTAAATCCAATCAATATACTCTCAGTAGATCCTTATGGATTCAAAAAAATGAAAAACGCGACAGCGTTCATTTTCCATTTGCAATGAGGGTTTATTAGGATTCTGTGAATCCAATCAATATACTCTCAGTAGATCCTTATGGATTCAAAAAAATGAAAAACGCGATAGCGTTCATTTTCCATTTGCAATAAGGATTTATTAGGATTCTGTAAATCCCCCCGCTGGTGCGCGATTACATCGCGTTCCAATGCGTTGAACTAAAAAACAGAGTAAAAAAACTACAAAAAGCAACGTGTTCTTTTATTACAGAGAAGTATAAGAGTCCGATATAACCAAAACCGGAACAACCAACTCCTGAAAACCCATCCCAAACCAGACCAATCCCCATAGTGGCTAATCGACTAACAGCCGGTTTAGTCAACACTGCATTCATGTTCGGTTCCCGAAAAGTCGGGACAGGCAGTACCGGCCACACAGCCTGCCCCGATTTTTATCGGGGAATGCTTAGTTATTCTCTGTAGTTATTTTCAATAGTTCAGCTTATAAATAGAAGTTGATTTTTTTTCAGTGATTATTTTTGGTATTAATTTCATAATGTTATTCCTGAAAAAGATTCCAACTCTGTTATCTAAGTGAGCTGTTCTACCAACTGTCCAGCTTGTATTTATAACTTTTTCGGCATTCTTTTTTCTAATTTTTTCGAGTTTTTGAAATGCTAAATTTGTACTGTTTTCAGTTGATAGACATTCTGCAATTACAAAAGCAGTTTCAATGGCTTGACAAGCACCTTGCCCTAAATTTGGTGTAGTTGCGTGAGATGCATCTCCGATTAAACATACATTTTTATAATGCCAACTTGAAATTGGTTTTAAGTCCATCATTTCATTGAAAATCACATTCCTTTTTTCTGTTGTAGATATTATTTCTTTAACTAATGGACTGAAATTTGAAAACAATTCTTCCAAATGAGCATTATAAAATTCCTTTTTATAGTCAGTTTTATAATTTGCAAGTGCGTACCAATACACTTCATTTTCATTAATTTTAACAAAGCCAAAACGTTTTCCTTTTCCCCATAACTCGTTCAATTCTGCTTGATATTTTTTTGGAATATCCATTTTTACTATTCCTCTCCAACATACTTGTTTCGCTTTTCGTATTTCAGTGTTGTCAATGATTGATTTTCTAACCACAGAATGAATCCCATCAGCACCAATTAAAATATTTGTAGTGTATGAAGTGTCGTCTTCAAAAGTGAAATTTACTTCATCTTTTACTTGATTTAATGACTTTATTTTTTTGCCTAAATGTATTTTTATGCCATTTAATTCATTGACCAAAATATTATGTAGAGTGGCTCTATGAATAGCATATGTTTTGACCTTATGTTCAAGTTCTGCGTTTTCTAAATTTACCTTGGTAATTGTATTTAGTTTTTCATCCGTTATAAGCATAGAATCTGTATAACTACCTAAAGCCGAAATCTTATTATAAATGCCTAATCTTTTAAAAACCTGCATTGCGTTAATTGCTAAATTAATACCAGAACCTGCCTTTTTTAATTCTTTTGATGCTTCAAATATTTCTACCTCAAACCCTTTTTGTTTTAAAGCAATGGCAGAAGTTAACCCTCCAATTCCTGCACCTATTATTGAGATTTTCATTTTCTAAGTTTAATAATTAATGAAATTGCGAATCCTAAAAGTGCAATGCCTGTGAATACAATTGGCACAATAAAAAAATATTTAATTGATAAAACGAATGAGATTACACAAATTATATTGTTAAGAATTATAATGTTAGTTGGAATAGTTGACGCTTGGTTGTTTCTCAAAATCAGAATATTTAATAGTCCATAACCAAAAAGTAATAATCCCATCATTAAACTATAACCTTGATGAAAGGAAAATATATTGGTTTCACTTCCTAAAACTTCTATAGGGAATTCTTTCATTTTTATGATGAAATCATTTTGTGATTCCGTTTTTGGACTTGTTAAATCTGTAATTGTGTGACCGATACCAACGAATATTAACGACCAACTGGCTATTTTACTGCTGATTTTTTCAACTTTCATTTCTATTAATTTAAAATTAGGTCAAAAGTACTAATTTATTTTGTTTTTAGGTCAAGTCTACTATTTTTATTTATCTTTGTAAGATGAAAAAAACCAAAGAAATAATTTTAGACACTTCTTTAGAATTATTTAATTCACTTGGCTTGTCTAAAGTAACGCTTAGGACAATTGCCAATAAGATGGAAATAAGTCAAGGGAATTTAAATTATCATTTCAAAAAGCGTGAAGATATTATTGAGGCTTTGTATTTTCAATTGGTACAAAATATTGACAGTAGTATGTCTTGTATTAAAGAGCCTAAAAACCCTTTCCAGTTATTAGTAAGTATTTCTCAAACAATAATGTTCAATTTTTATGAATATCGTTTTTTCCTTCTTGATTTTGTTCAAATTATGCGTGAAAACGAAAAGATAAAAACTCATTATTCTGAATTATCTACTCACAGAGAGCAGCAGTTTTTAATGATTTTTAAGTTATTAATTGAAAATGATTTAATGCGAAAAGAAATATTGCCAAATGAATATAAAAACTTGTATAAGCGTTTTCAGATGTTAAGTGAGTTTTGGATTTCTGATGTTGAAATTTATAATTCTAAGACTACAAAAAAAGTAATCCCAATATATTCGGAAATTTTAACTCAAGCAATTTTTCCTTATTTAACTTCAAAAGGTCAAAAAGAATATCATTCTATTCTTTCAGTATCGGGTGATTTTTAATTACAGAGAAACGTGTTTGTGTATGATTAGTGGCGTGTTTCAGCAACTAATTTAGCAAATACAAACCAAATAGAAAATCCGCGAGGATTTTCGTAAGTAGGCGAGAACCTAGTAATTATTTATACACGGTGTTGCCCACAGTTTTTTTTCAGAATGGCATTGTATCTAAAAATATTTTCTCGTCAAATTTTTTCACTACAATTGATAATCGAGAGTGTTTATGTTTACTGTCATATAAATTATAATATTCAATTAATTTATCCTTTTCCCATTTAGGTTTTTCAATTTTAAAAGTTAATTGTCCGACCGAATTTTCTTTTGCACAGAGAAGCATATATTTATAAAATATATAAAAGCTTACTTTATTTGGCCAATCTGTGATTACTTTTTTAGATAGCAAATGAGGAATAAAATAACTGGGATTAAAATTTAGACAAGATTCAACTAGTCCATTCAAAATCTCTTGGTTAGTATGATGTTGTTCTCTTTTCATACAATGTTTTTAAGCTTTTCTAATTTCCCTTTGTATAATAATTCTTTAACACATTTAGCAAGAATCGTAACATCTGAATTGGCATTATGGAACTGCTTAATTTTGTGATTAAAAAGGTGTTCAAATAACTCTGTTAATTTCGGAAATTTCGGCTCTGGGTTTAGTTCAGTTGATAACAGTTCTGTGCCAAAATCCATTGTGCAAAATTTTTCCAAAGAATCGAAATTAAAGTCAATCTGATATTTGAGAAATTCGTTTTCGAGAATAGACATATCAAATTTTAAATTATGAGCAGAAATGATTTTGCAATGTTTTAAGTCATAAGTCATATCAAGAAAAACATCCGAAGGTTGTTTTCCAATCTTTTTAATGATTGAAGGGTTTAACTTGTTGACTTTAAACGCATCAGAGTTTTCGTTAAAATCTGAATTTACTAATTCTGTAGTCTTTTTATAAACAACTCCTTTAGTGTCCATTATCATCCAAGATACTTGAACAATATTAGGGATTTCCCCGTTTTTTATTAGGCCATCGGTTTCTATATCAAATAAGAAAAATAAGTTTTCTTCTATTTTCGAAAGGTCAATTAAGTTAATATTGTTGGGTAATTTGACATTTCTATGTTTTTCTTTTGAAAGTGAGAAATATACTTTCTTCTTTTCAATTTCCGAGATATTTAAAAATAGGCTTTCAATAATTTTAAATTTATTGATATCTACAAAATTTGGTTTCTCTTTTGGAAATTTACAATTGGTAAAACTATAATTTGAACCAGATTTATGTAGAGAATTAGGTAGAACAATATGTGTACTCCATAGTAATTCTATTTTTTCAAATAAAGCTGTATTATCTAAATTAGGTGGATATGATGAGGCAACTTGGTCTTCTTCCAAGGCTTCAATTAAGTCTGAAAAAAAGTATATGTGATATCCATCTAAACTCCCAGTTTTTACAACCCATTGATAACTTTTTGGAAGTCCTAAAATAATTAATAAATCCTCAATAAATCCGTAATTGGAACAACCGTCAATATCTAAAATATGTAGATTTTCAAATCCAGCTATCGTTCCAATTCCAACAGCATTATTCCAATCATAACTCTCAAGTTCTTCAATTTTTTGTCGTGTATTTTTGAGATGCTTCCATTCGTGGTAAGGACCTTTGAGGATATTCGCATCATAAAAATTATGTTCTGTAATGTAGTTAGTAATACAAGTGATATTAAAACCTAGTTTGAACAAATGTTTTCCTAAAATTTCAATTTCGGTCATATCAGTTTTTTGCTTAATAAAATTTCTAAACAATTGAATACTTTATCATAATCATTTTCACTATTTACAGATAATTGTATTTCGTTTTCGGCTTTATTATAATTGTTTGGATAAATCTTTATTAATTCTCGGATGTGCTTTTCATTATTAATAATGAACCACCTTGGCCACCAATCAAAATAGTTGGTAAAAAAATAAAAAAACCAAGCATTGTCGACGTAATCGATTGCATCTTGTGATGCCAACCATTCAAAGAATAGATTACAGCTTTTTGGATAGTTTTTTTTATAAATTGCGTAATTCATTCTTTTTCCAATTTTTCTATTTGCTTAACTAGATTATTAGCTATTATTGAAGCATTTTTTATTAATACGAAATTACGTTCATATTGATTTTCAGAAACTTCAAATTTTCCATAATGAATTATATTATCCCGAATTGTTTGTAAAAGCTCATAAAGTGCTCGCTCTAAACTTTTATTGTAACTATGCTGTACATTCTTTTTTAAAATTTCTTTTCTTAAAAAATCGGTTGAATTTTTGACTGTAGGTCGAACCTTAAAATTGTTAGCATTGGATTTTATATAATCTTGTTTTATTAGTTCCGCTATTTCATTTTGACAAATTTCCGTTGCATTTGTTGTTTTAGCTACAAAATCTAGATAATTACCACTTTTATATTTATTTCGCCCATAATTTTCGATATAAGTATAGCAATCACGAAAGTTATCTCTGTGATGTCGGTATTTTTCTGATACTTTTTCTTGAAATTCTCTCATTTTTTCAAATTATGCCCAACAATCATATAAACCTCATTTCCATAAAACATGGCGTATATCCCTGATGGACACTACAGTTTATACTGATTTAACCTCAAATGTACCCGAATCCTATTTATAAACCAAATGAAATGTTAACATCAACCATTTAATGTTAAAAACCAACCCAAATCCCCCGCTGGCGCGAGCGTCACGCTCGTGCCTTCTCCATCCTACATCCACAATCAAATTACAAAAAATAAAATTACAGTATCTTTAACTAACATTTAAACTTTTATGAGTAGAAAATATAAGCCTGACTGTCGGCAGACAGGTTTTACAATCCAAGTGCTGCATATTTTTGTTCTTTCGCGGTTATCAATTGGATAGACGTATTTACGCATGAAGCCTATTGAGTTATGGAGCGCTCCAATGAATAAAGAGAAATTTAATTATATCCACAATAATCCCGTAAATGCTGCTCCGGTTACTGAGCCTTGGGAATGGAAGCACAGTAGTGCCAGAAATTATGCTGAGCTTGATGCGGTTATTGAAATTGACGAAATTGGATTTCTTGGTCAGCCATGGTCTTTAGGGAATGCCGAGAGAGTTTCTTGAACCTTGTTTATTGTGAAACACGAGCGACGCGCTCGCGCCAGCGGGGATTCTGTAAATCCTATCAATATACCCCTTATAGATCATACAGACATTGGTATGCCCACTATAATCAACATAGAACCAAAAAACCTCCCTTCACAGTCTGGTATTTTAGTATGATTTTACCTGATAACCAACCTAATATATATTGACCTCAAAACTGTTAAAGCTTTCACAAAACAATTTGTATATTTGAGTCTTAATTATCACTCTTTTCACACTGTTATAGCGTAAAAAGACAGATATACATACCCCATATTTGGGATTCCAATTTTGACCAACCAATAATGTCCAACAGTAAACACGCCCATTACCGATACAATATTCTAGATAAAAGTTTCCGCCGAAGGGAGAAACCCTTGAGCTTCCAAGAATTGATGGATGAAGTCAACTTAAAAGTTGCAGCGGTTTATCCAGGTGAAGGAATTTCGGTTCGCACACTAAGAGAAGATATCCGTTTGTTTCGTGATGCTAAAATTGGTTTTGGGGCGCCTTTAGAGGTGAAAAAAGTAAATGGGAAAGACGTTTATATTTATTCCAATCCCAATTTCTCTATTGCGCAAAAACACCTCTTGCCTTACGAACAATATTTAATAGACGCTGCCCAACAATTATTGGAACGTTATGACGGCCATCCCAAATACGATAAGCTATCGGAAGCTTTGGTTCTATTCCAAGAAGAAGAAGGTGCTACTACCCTACCCGATTATCACAAGATTCTGTTTTACGATAAAAACGAGGCGTATGAGGGTCTAAGCCATTTAAAACCAATGTTCTTAGCGATAAAGAATAAGGATGTTTTAAAGATAACTTTTCAAGGTTTTGGAAGTACCGAGACTCAAGAATACGCTTTCCATCCCTATGTTTTAAAACAATATAACCAGAGATGGTTTGTGTTTGGCTATAATGAAACGGCCAATATAAATCAATGGAGTATTCCTTTAGATGAAAGGCTTAAGGATTTCGAGACTGTTGAAGATGCAGGATTAATAAAGGATAAAACAGATTGGACTAGCTTTTTTAATGAAATGGTTGGTGTACGAAAACAAAGCGTGACTCAAGATGAGCCCAAGGCAGAAAGAGTCGTGCTGCGTTTTTCACCTCAGCGATTACAATATTTTAAAACCAAGCCCATCCATCCGTACTGGGATGAGTTTACCGAAGAAGGAAAAGAAGATCAGGTGTTTTTTGAAACCGTAATTAATTTGGAATTGATACAGCAGATACTTTCTTATGGGAAGGATGTGGAGGTATTGGAGCCGGATAGTTTAAAAGAAAAAATGAAAGAGCACACAGCACAAATGCAAGAATATTACAATAACTGACTGTGCAATTAATCTGCAACCACTTTTTGTTATTTTGCAGAAATTGAATAATAGGGATATGAAAGTAAAAAACGAAGATAATTTGATACTACTTGCCAGCTATATGTTTAATTGCGCCAATACTGCCATTCATTTTTTTGATTCGGAGTATAAAAAGATAATAGATAAAGAATTCAAAAGCCATATGGATGGGCTTTATATTTATAAAAAATACAGTATGGTTAGTGGAAATTAATCATCATATACTCCAATAGATATTATCTTATGTAAAAGTTTTGGAAGTACTAAAACCAGAGGGTTTAAAAAACAAACTAAAAGAGCACTGTGAGGGAATGATGGAGTATTAAGTAAACTGAAACTCTTTCTAAAATGAAGACCAATATTTATTTAAATAAATGAAAAACATAATACATTTTATCAAAACCCACCCACGAAATAGGCTAATTATAGTCAAAAATGATTTTGTAGATGTTCCTTATGTTGATATTGGAAAGTCGCTTTCCAAAAGACTAAGAGGTGAATTAGAAGAAAAAAGCCTTCCATTAATAACTTCCAAAGTCTTTGATGAAATTGTAGATTTGAATCTGAAATATTCTGAGGATCTTAGAAATTATATAGCCATAAAGAATATTGGAATACTGATGGAAAAAGAACTCAAAATTGACTTAAAATCAATATTAGAGAAACATTCCCGAGGAACTACCTTGATTGTAAATTGGGATGGAGAGATTGAAGACAGAAGCCTGTACTTTTTGTCCAAAGAAAAAGGTGTAGAAATTAATTTAAAAGATATAAGTCATTTAACATTATGAAATATAAAGAACTAATAAACTTCGAACCAATAACGGAAATTGTGAAGTTTAGCCGAACAAAAGATTCCGATTATCAAATATCCTTGATAAAGACATTCGTTTTCTCAGAGACTTTTAAAGACCACCTTATTCCGCTAATGATAAGGAATCTCGACTTTACACAAAGTGGAGAATCTTTTGGATTGCAAGTAGTCGGTAACTACGGTACGGGGAAATCGCATTTAATGTCATTGGTTTCTTTAATAGCAGAAGATGAAAATTTAATCGAGCTCGTAAATGATCCCAAACCAAAAGAGAACTTATCTGCTATTGCCGGAAAATTTAAAGTCTTACGTTTTGAATTGGGGAATACCGAAAGTCTTTGGGAGGTGATAACATACCAAATTGAAAACTACCTAAGTGAAATAGGTGTTACCTTTTCCTTTGATGGTCACGGACCAAAACCATATTTCGATAAGCTCTTATTGATGATGGCTGAATTTGAAGAAAAATTCCCAGACAAAGGATTCTTAATAGTTATTGATGAAATGCTCGCATACTTGAAAGGACGTAGTGCTGCCGATAAACTCAATCAAGATTTGGCAGTGCTACAGGCTTTAGGACAGGCTTGTGATGGCTCAAAATTCAAATTTATCTTTGGGGTGCAGGAAATGATATATCATTCTTCTGAATTTCAATTTGCTGCCGAAATGCTTCAAAAAGTAAACGACAGATATAAGGATATCATTATTACAAAAGACGACGTGGCCTTTATAGTGAAAAACCGTCTTTTAAGTAAAACCGAGCATCAAAAACAAAAGGTGAAAGAACACTTAGATCCATTTCTAAAATTCTTTACCGATATGCATGCACGTACTCAGGACTATGTGGATCTATTTCCAGTACACCCCACCTACTTTGAAAACTTCGAGAAAATAAGAATAGGAAAAAGCCAACGTGAGATTTTAAAAACGCTATCCAAACAGTTTTCTGAAATGCTAGAACAGGAGGTTCCTGCTGAAAATCCTGGATTGCTTACCTATGATCGCTATTGGGATGACATGAAAAAAGAGCAGGATCTAATGGCAATTCCTGATGTTAGAAGAATAAAAGAAATTACAGATACTATAGACGATAAAATCACTTCCCATTTCATAGGAGTTAGAGCCTCTAAAAAACCTGTAGCTGAACGAATTGTCAATGCCTGTGCTATTAAATCTTTGCAACAGGAACTGAAAAATCAAAATGGCACCAACGCCGAGCATTTAGTAGATGATCTATGTTTAACAGATCCCTTAGCATCAG
Source organism: Aequorivita marina (assembly GCF_031631895.2). Classification (NCBI taxonomy): domain Bacteria; kingdom Pseudomonadati; phylum Bacteroidota; class Flavobacteriia; order Flavobacteriales; family Flavobacteriaceae; genus Aequorivita; species Aequorivita marina. Next base: position 84,175 of record NZ_JAVMBW020000012.1, on the reverse strand, counting down.
ACAGAGATTTCCTTATAGACATTATAGACTCTTCTGCCCAACAAATTATTACAGCAACCTCAGGTCAGTTTTTTGACAGGAATGCTGAAAACGATGAATTTCATTTACGGATCGAAGGTGGAATCAATTTTGATCAGAAAATTAAAGATTATGCCGCTACCATGGCCGATTCTCAAAAAGATGAATACTTCTTTAAATTCCTTGAGGTCAACTTACCGTTGGACCATAACACATACCGCACTGGATTTAGAATATGGCAGCATTCTATTGATTGGAAATCCCATAAAACGTATAGAGACGGTTATATTTTCTTCGGTAATCCAAACGAAAAGTCAACTACCCAGCCACGACAGCATTTCTATATGTATTTCATGCCTATTTTTGATCAGTCTAAGAAAGGTCGAAATCACGAAGAAGATGAAGTGTATTTTGTTTTTGATGGTCTATCCCAAGAGTTTAAAGATGCTGTAGTATTATTTGGCGCCGCCTTGGCGCTAGAGGTTCGAGCAGATTCTTCACAAAAGCTTATCTACGGCCAGAAAATCGATGAGTTTAATAAAAGGGCTAGAGTTTTGTTCGATCAAGAATATGTACAAACCACTAAGGTAGATTATCAAGGTCAAGAAACTCCATTAAGCGGATATTCCCTGCCTGGAACTGGCTCCAGTAAAGAACAAGTGTTTTCTGAAGTTACCTCTACTGTCCTAGAAAAATGGTTTGAGAATGATCGCCCTCACTATCCTAAATTCACACAACTAAACACCAGTGTAACCAAAGACAATCTTGACCGTTTGATAAAGCAAGCATTGACAAAAATTGCAAACCCTGATCAAGCAACCAGGGATGGAGAAGGAATTTTATCAGGTTTAGGATTATGGGTGCCAGGAATGTTAGACTACAGTCATTCTCCTTATGCAAAAAGTTTGCTCGAGATGCTGAAAGACAAAGGCGAAGGCAAAGTACTAAATAGAGACGAAATTATTGAATATGTAGATAAAAGTGACAACCTCTGGCTTTCCAAAGATTTTCAAATTGAAGCGGAATTGGAATTTGTAGTTATGGCTACATTGGCTGCCTTGGGAGAAATAGAAATCACTTTGTCCTCTGGTAATACTATCAATTCTACCAATTTACAAGAGCTAAAGAATATTGATAAACAGGATTTCTTTTCATTCACCCATATAAAGCCACCTAAAGGATTAAACCTGGCAGCTTTAAAAATGATGTTTGTAAGCCTTTTAGGGAAAGATTTAAGCAACCATCTCAGAGATCCTTCTACTTATACCAGCTTGGTGAATGCTGCCAGTGAATGGGCTAAACGCACTGTCATTTTATCAAATAAAATACAAGGTGGCTTTATTTTTCATGGCATTGAAATAGTATCTCCATCAGATGCAGCAAAATATGAAAGAGAGTTTTTAAAGTTCTCTAGGTTTTGTGATAAACTTGCTAACTATACTTCCGAAGCAAGGATTAAAAACTTCCAGTTCTCCGTGGAGGATTTGAACAGTCTTCTTCCTATAAAAATTGAAGTAGAAAGCTTAGAAAAGAAACTACAAGCCTTGGATGTCCTTAATGCTGATATTTCCTATTTGCAGCAATCAAGACAATATATCACCGACGATAACTTTAAGAAGGAAATAACCGATGCATTAAATCAGCTCGGAACAGTAGTGGGTTCAAATAATCCAAAGGAAATGGAAACCTATAAAGCAAAGCTTACCCAATACAAGGAGAATTATGCGGATTGGTATCTAACTACGTATTTAAAGTATCGAATTAGTGAGCGGGACAATACCCAAAAGCAAGCTTTATTAGATTCTGAGGAAAAAAATATCTGTGATATTCTAAAAGATGCAGATTTTTTATCAACAGGTCAATATGCAGACCTAGAGCGCCAACTCGCTAGTTTAAAGCCTGCCGATAATAAGGTTAATAAAAACCTGATTTTAACCGCTCCCTACCAAGATTTTAATCCTTTGGAATATGTGGGCCAGGAAGGTCTATCAGTTAAACAGCTTAAAACAGATTTAAGCGATCTTTTAGAAAAATGGGTAGAGACTCTAAAAGAAACTTTGGAAGATCCTGTGGTCAAGAAAAATATGAGTCTTTTAGGAGATTCGCAACAAAAGCTTCTTTCTGCATTTAAAGCTGATGCTATTACATTAACAAAAGATAATGCCCTCGCCATACGTAAAGCAATTATGGTTTTGCACCAAGGTCTTGAAAAAATAGAATTGAGTTTGGAGGGAATGAAATCGAAGTTCAATAAACCCTTAACGCCTGATGAGGCTATAAATGCCTTTCGAGATTATATAGATAGTGTTTCTATAGGTAAGAAGCGAGAGAGTATTAGAATTATATTAAAATAAAGATTTACTATGCCAAATACAGATACTTCAGATAAAATTACAGTTCTAGGAAAAACTTTTAACTCCGAAGAAGAACGCAGAACCTACTTCCGGGAGGAGCTACGAAAAAAACTGCCAGAGCTAAAAAAAATGGATGGTTTTCCTATTGGGGAAGATGAAGATATTTTAAATCTTTCAGATCCACCGTTTTATACAGCTTGCCCAAATCCTTGGCTTAATGATTTTGTGGCAGAATGGGAAGAAGAGAAAAAAGCATTGGAAAAAGAAGGAAAGCGTGACGCAGATTTTGAAGTTACAGAGCCTTATGCAGCAGATGTCAGTGAGGGAAAGAACAATCCAATTTATAATGCCCATTCTTACCATACAAAAGTGCCTCATCCTGCCATAATGCGTTATTTACTTCATTACACGCAGCCTGGCGATATTATATTTGATGGATTTGCAGGAACCGGAATGACTGGGGTGGCTGCATCCTTCATATCAGATAATAAAAATCCCAATGGAATACGTAATTATGGTAAAAGACATTCCATACTTGGAGATCTAAGTCCAATAGCAACTTTAATCTCTCATAACTTCAATTCACGGCAGAAAACAACTTCTACTAAAAAAGAATTAAATAAAATAATAGAAGAAACTTGGCAAGAAGTTTCGTGGATGTACGAAACGAAACATACGAAAAATATAAAGGGCTTTATAGATAATACAATTTGGAGTGATATTTTTTTATGTGAAAGTTGTCAAGGCCAAATAATTTATTGGGATGCTGTTGTCGATTATGAAAACAAGAAGATTTCATCTACTAATATTCTTTGTAAATCTTGTGGTCATCAAAATTCTAGAAGAGGAATGGAGAGAAGTTTTACCTCAATCTTTGATAAGAATCAAGATACTGTAATCAGAAAAGCTGCTGACACTCCAGTGATGATTGAATACTCTGTAGGGACAAAAAGATATAAGAAGTCTTTAAACGATTTTGATAAAGAATTGTTAAGTCGAATCGACACATTCTCTACAGAAAGTTTATTCCTCCCGAAATCGAGAATGATGGAAGGTAAAGAATCAAGAAGAAATGATAAATTAGGTATGACACATACCTATCATTATTTTACTCGAAGAAACCTTATTACTTTAGGAGTTTTCTATAATAAAATTGTTCAAAGTGATAATTTTTTGAAACACCTTCCTATATTAACTGCTTCAATTTCAAGAGCTACTCAGACAAATCGATTTAGATTTGGTGGTACGGGTGGGTTAAGTGGTACGTTATATATTCCATCATTAAAAATTGAAAGATCAGCAATCCCCTTAATTAAGAGTAAATTTAGGGACATATATAAAGCGGAGAAAATAAAAACGTGGACAGAAAATCTATCAATAAATACTACCCAATCAGCTACGGATTTTCCGAATTTTAAAGCTAACTCAGTTGATTATATCTTTACAGACCCTCCATTCGGCTCAAATATATATTATTCTGAACTAAACTTCATCAGCGAAGACTGGTTGAAGGTGTATCAAAATATTTCAAAAGAAGCAATAGAGAATTCAGGCCATGGAAAAGGCTTTGTTGAGTATATAAATTTAATGTCAGAATCTTTTAGAAATTACTTTCGGGTTCTTAAACCCGGAAAATGGATGACTGTGGAATTTAGTAATACGAGTGCTGCTATTTGGAATGGAATCCAAACCTCCATACAAAATGCTGGTTTTATAATTTCAAATGTTGCAGGTTTAGATAGAAAGCAAGGAACTTTCAAAACAGTAACGACAGCAACAGCAGTTAAACAAGATTTAGTAATATCATGCTACAAGCCATCTTCAGAGTTTGACAAGAAATTCAATCAAAATAAAAATTCAAATGTTTCAATCTGGGATTTCGTAGAAGAACATTTAAATCATTTACCAATTCACTTAGTGGCAGGAAATTCTACTACTGCAATTATAGAACGTAGCCCAAAAATATTATTCGATAGATTAATCGCATTTTATGTTCAAAGAGGTTTACCAGTTCCAATTGATGCTGGGAAATTTCAGCAAGGCTTACGCGAGCGTTTTATCGAACGCGACGGGATGTTCTTTACCAATGAACAAGTACAAGAATACGATAAAAAGAAAAAAGAAAACCCAGAGTTTATACAGTTGTCGCTATTAGTTTCTACCGAGCAAGATGGCGTATTATGGTTAAAGAATTTATTATCCAAAGAACATTTAACTTACCAAGATATTCAACCGCAATGGATGCAAGCTTTAGCTGGCGTTAGAAAAGGAGATGTTATTCCAGAACTGGCAACCATCCTAGAAGAAAACTTCTTAAAAGACGACGAAGGAAAATGGTATGCACCAGATCCGGAAAACGAAGCAGACTTAGAAAAACTTCGAAACACACGTCTCTTAAGATTGTTTGAAGGTTATAAAAAAGAAATTGAAAATCCACGGGCCAAAATAAAAGAAGTACGGGTTGAAGCCTTGCGTGCTGGATTTAAACAATGCTACCAAGACAAGGATTTTAAAACTATTGTCAGTGTAGGTGACCGCATCCCCAACAATCTATTGATGGAAGATGAGGTGTTGTTGCAGTTTTATGATATAGCCAGCTCAAGGATTTAAATTTACTTCTTCTTGTTTTTATGAATGATTTATCATACGTTAAAGGGTTGATAAGCTCCTTATGTATGATAAATAGCACATAGCACATGATGAATGAAATTATTTTAATGTATATTTGAGTGAGTTATCATACATTAATAATAAAACACTGGAGCTATGACTGATTTATCACACGCACCAAACTGGAATGCTATGAGCGATCATGCATTGAACAAAGCTATTGGCACGTTTATAAAAGAGCATCGATTAAATCAGAATAAAACACAACAAGAAGTTGCAAGTGCAGCAGGGATTAGTCGTTCTACTTTAAGTTTATTAGAAAATGGTAAAACAGTTACCCTTACAACTTTTTTACAGGTGCTTCGGGTTTTAGATCTTTTATATATCATGGATAATTTTCTAATTAAAAAGCAAATAAGCCCCATAGCATTGGCAAAATTGGAAAAGGCAAAAAGAAAAAGAGCCAGTAGTACAAAAGAGACAGACACAACGGAAAGCGACTGGTAATGATAAAAACGGCATTTATAAAAATATGGGGAGAAACAGTTGGTGCTGTTGCTTGGGATGAAAGCCAGCAATTAGGAACATTTGAGTACGCACCAAAATTTACCCCCTTAAATTGGCAATTGGCGCCACTTAAAATGCCAGTTTCCCAAAATAGAACCATTTTTTCTTTTCCAGAATTACGTCTACAACGCAATAGTGAATTCAATACATTTAAAGGTTTGCCAGGCTTGTTAGCAGATGTCCTACCAGATAAATATGGAAATCAGTTGATTGATATTTGGTTGGCGCAACAAGGACGTTCATCAGAAGGTATGAACCCTGTAGAAATGCTGTGTTTTATAGGAACCAGAGGAATGGGTGCCTTAGAATTTGAACCCACGCAGCTAAATAATTCGAAGAAAACATTCAAAGTTGAAATTCAGAGTTTAGTAGATATAGCTCAAAAAATGATTTCCGAAAGAGAAGATTTTAAAACAAACATTCAACGGAATGACGAGCAAGCTATTAAAGAAATTATAACCATTGGCACCTCCGCAGGTGGCGCAAGACCAAAAGCAGTTATCGCATTTAATGAAGAAACAGGTGAAGTGAAATCTGGACAAACCAGTGCTCCAAAGGGTTTTGAGCATTGGTTAATAAAACTAGACGGTGTTAGTGACGTGCAGGTTGGAGAAACTAAAGGCTATGGTAGAATAGAAATGGCATATTACTTAATGGCAAAAGAATGTGGAATTGATATGATGGAGTCGCGTTTGCTTGAAGAGAATGGAAGAGCACATTTTATGACTAAACGTTTTGATCGGGAAGGCAGCACAACCAAACACCACATTCAGACTTGGTGTGCAATGAAGCACTTTGATTTTAATGAAGTCACGAGTTTTAGTTACGAGCAACTTTTTCAAACCATGCGCGAGCTAAGGTTATCCTATCCTCAAGCAACAGAGTTATTTAGAAGAATGGTTTTCAATGTTATTGCAAGAAATTGTGACGATCACACAAAGAATTTTGCTTTTCGCTTAAAACAGGGAATGGATTGGGAATTAGCACCAGCTTATGATATTTGCCACGCATACCGACCCGATAGTGTTTGGGTAAGTCAGCATGCTTTGAGTATAAATGGAAAACGAAAAGAGATTACAAAGCAGGATTTGTTAACCGTAGCAAAGGCAATGAATATAAAAAAGGCAGCGGAAATAATTGATGATATTAACGCTGTAGTAAATCGTTGGGATGAGTTTGCTAAACGTGTAAAAGTAAATCCAGAAAAGAGAAAGGCAATCTCTAAAACATTATTAAATTTAGATTTATAAGATGCTATATAAAGGGAAATCCTGTGAAATAGTTGGGGAGAAGGAAGTATTCGGGCAACGCATAGCCTGGATACGGCTTTTGGAAGATAATAGTTTTCTAGAAGTGCCTTATGAAGATTTGGAGAAACCTGAATCCATTTACTCAATTGCCTATTTGCGGTTTATTTCTATTGCAGCAAAAATTAAAGATGAAGTAGCTAAGAAAAATATTCTCGCGCCTTACGAAAGCAGTTTAATCCCATTGCCGCACCAGATTTTGGTTTTGGAAAAGGTGATGCAATCTCAGCAAAATCGCTTTTTATTGGCGGATGAAGTGGGAATGGGAAAGACCATCGAAACCGGCTTAATTCTGAAAGAACTAAAAATAAGAGGTGACATAAAACGAACTTTGGTTATCGTGCCAAAATCCTCTATGATGCAATGGCAAAGTGAACTTAAAGATCATTTTAATGAGGTTTTTCATCTGTACGATTCAGAAATGATAACCTCAATGGCACGTACGTTTTCCATTATCAATGCAGATGAGGAATTTAATTTCTGGACCCAACACAACCAAATAATCGTCTCTACCGACGCACTTAAACCTTTGGAAAAACGACAAGGTTGGTCGCAAGAACGGGTAGATGAATACAACAAATACAGAATGGCTGCTGTGTTGGAAGCAGATTTCGATATGGTAATAATTGATGAAGCCCATAAAATGGGAGGTGCGAATGCCACGGTGTCAAGATATATTCTAGCACAAGAGCTTTGCAATAGTGTTCCGAATGTATTATTACTCACGGCCACACCTCATAGAGGAAAAGAAGATCATTTTAGAAGAATACTTCAACTTTTAGATCCAGATGCTTTTACTGGCGTGGGATTGCCTGATATTGAGGAATTGGAACCGTATGTAATCCGTACAGAAAAACGCTTCGCAGTAGATTACGATGGTAAAAAGCTTTTTACCGAACGGCAAACCCATCGCTTTGATGTGTTTTTGGATATCAACAAGCATCAAAAGCAAATGGCTTTATACGATGCTGTGACCAACTACGTGCAAAAAGGATTCAATACGGCAAAACGGACAAAAAACAATGCGACAGGTTTAATTATGATTTTGTTTCAGCGACTGGTGAGTAGCTCTACTGCTTCTATACTTTCTGCTATGAAAGGTAGGCTTGAAAGACTGCGCTTGGGAGAGGAAAACCAGATGGAAGATTACGCCGCTGAGGTTGATAACCTAACTGATGATAATGGAGAGGATATTGATTTTGACGAAATATATCAGTATGATCCCCGAGGTTTTGAAGATGAAGAAGCCTTGCTTTCTTCACTGATAGTACAAGCAGAAGATTGTATCGATACTGAGACCGATGCAAAAGCTGAGGCTTTATACAATAAAATCATAGAACTACAGCGTGAGAATAATAATCCCGACATAAAGATTTTAGTATTTACTGAGTTTAGGACCACGCAAAGAATGCTTTGTGATTTCCTTCGTAAAAAGGGAAGCAAAGTAGCTTTTATCCACGGTGGACAAGATTTAGACGAAAGGAAAAGAGCACTGTTGCAATTTAAGAATGAGTCTCAAATTATGGTCGCTACTGATGCAGCGGGAGAATCACTGAATATGCAGTTCTGTCATATTGTGGTAAACTATGATCTTCCGTGGAACCCAATGATGATAGAACAGCGCATTGGAAGGGTAGATAGAATTGGGCAGAAGAAAAAAGTCCAGGCTTATAATATGCTCACCAACAACAGTGTGGATTTACGAGTTTATGAAGTGATAGAGGAAAAACTCAACAACATAATTGAACAGTTGGGAATCGATAAAACTACCGATGTCCTGGATTCTGCAATTGATATGAAAAAAGTCAATAAGTTGTATTTGCAAAGCCTCTTAAATCCTGAGCGATTCGACTTTGCCAGTGATCAGTGGTTACACGAGATTAAAGGTAAATTAAAAGATTATAAAAGTACAGAAAGAATACTCCCTCAAGTAGATGAATCTGAAATCGATTTTAAAAAAGCAGCAGAAATCAAACACAGTCCGCTACCCTATTGGTTGGAAGCTTTAATTGAACAATACACTATTACTCAAAATGGTAGTGTTATTAAAAGTCAAGCCGGTTATTCGGAGGTGCATATAAAGAACACTTCCAAAAAGATTACTTTCGATTCCGAAGTGTCCTTAAATCAGCCAGGTATAGAGCATCTTAGTTTACAACACGATTGGGTTAAGAAATTATTGAATGGTTTAGGAGAGTTTGATCATAAAAATGGTGTTCCCGTCATCACCTCAGAACTTGGCCAGGAAACTCCGGGTTACTGGAGTCTTTGGCAAATAACTGCCAAGAATGGTTTTGAAAACAAAACCCAATATCAAGCTTTCTTTCTATCCGACACTGGAAAACAATATAGTGCCTACGCCAATGACATTTGGAATAGGCTGATAGGTGGTACAACCAACTTCCGAATAGAAGAAGTGCAATCCGACATGGATATTTCTGAAATAGAGAAAACTTTAAATGATTCCCTATATGTGGTTTTTCAAAACTTGCAAGCGGAGGTTTTTAGCAAGATATCTGCTAAAAAAGAAAACCGAATAAATTCATTTAATTTTCAGAAATCAAGAATTGATAAAATAGGGATAGAAAACATTCGCCTATCCAAGCTTTCAAAACTCGAAAAGCAACAAGAAGATTGGATGAGAGATTTTAAAATGGACAATAGGGTTATTCCTGGTATTAAACAATTACTAAGCATACGAGTGGATGGCTAAAGGGATTATTCAACATATAGTTCAAGATTTAAAAGAGTATTCTTCCCAAGTTCTTCTTGTTGAAAACACAGATAAGTTTTTGAGTCGCGAAGAAGTCTTAAGCACTTTACTAACTTATGGAATTCGTGTAGTTCAAGGAACCAAAATTCATCAACGTGTAGAGTTTGAGCTTAGAGAAGACGACGAAGTATTATTACTCCTCAGTCAGGATAATACAGATTATTTAGAAGATATAACAAAGACAGCTACGGCTATTGATTTTGATCTTAAAACCTACTTTGGAGGGTATCATATTCCTTCTATCCGAAAGATAGAAATATCAATATTGGACATTCTTTTTAGTCAAAAACAAATCATCTCCCTAAATAGGATAGAAACCTTACAGCTTATTGATAGAATTCGTCAAGAGCGAATGCCAGCGCCTGAAGTCAGTTTTGATATTCCAGCTTTTATCGACACCTTGGATAAAAGGCTTGAAGTTGAGCCAATCAATTGGTCGGAGGTGTGCAAAATGATTTCGAAGGCTGTGCTAAAATCAATTAGGACTTCGCAAGTAGAAACACTGATTACGTCTTTAGGAGAAACAAATACTGCTTTTCAAGAAAACATTAAAACCTCTTATCAGGCAACCAAAAACTCAAATGCGATAAAAGGCCCTAAGATTGTTTCTAAAATCTTGGAATATCTTAGCTCCAATTTCCTAGAGAAGAAAGTTGCCCTTGTCGTTGTTGATGGCCTTGCTTTTTGGCAATATGAAGTATTAAAAAATAAACTGCCAAATGCCAAAAGTGAAGATGTAATCTACTCCTGGCTTCCATCCATTACACAACTTTCCAGACAAGCCATTTTTAGAGGCGAAACTCCACAAAAAGAATATAGGCAAGGCCCAGCAAACGAAGAAAGACTTTGGAAAAACTATTGGAAAACTAAAGGGATCAATGAGTTTCAGATTCGATACAATCACGAAAAAATTGATCTGTTAAATCTACAAAGCATAACAAAATTTGCCATTGTCTTTAAAGACCTCGATGAAAAGATGCACAGTTCATCAGACTATAAAGACCTCCTTGATCTTACAGAAAACTGGATTGAGCGCAACGATATTTACAATGTGGTAAAAACACTTAAAGAAGAAGGCTTTTCAGTATTTTTAACCACCGATCACGGGAATATACAAGCAAAAGGATGGCGAGGTTTGCAGGGCCGCGAAAAACTAGGAACGCAACAATCCGGAAGCAGAAGTAAAAGACATTTGGAATACACAGAGGAATGGTTGTTTGAGGATTTTATTGCAAACAATCCGGAATTAAAAGATTCTTTGTCAACGGAAAATCAATCTATCTATATTAAAGACAATCTAAGTTTCTCGTCAGAAGACACTTTAGTCACCCATGGTGGAGCCCACCTGCTTGAAGTTTTAATTCCTTTTATTGAAATCTAAAATGAAGAATAAGTCAATTGATATCAACCAAAGAATACCTTTAGATACGCTCTATATCGCTTTAGAAAGCTATCTGGATGACAATTACAGTAATGACTACGTGCTTGAACAATTGCGCTTAGAATTCGATGGTGAGAATAGATTAAAAAAGGCATTGCGAATTGTAAATAAAGTGATTCAAAGAAATCCATTAAATGGTTTATTGTTAGAGAATTCAGCTGAAGTTAAGACCGCAATCAAAAAGAAGGTGGATCGCGATATTATTTTAATTGCTTTATTAAATAGTGCCTTTCCATTTTCATTTGATGTTTTGCAAAAATTTGGAAAGTTTTTTGCAGTTCAAGAAGTAGTTAATACAGAAACAATGAAGAAGTCTATTTCTAATGTGTATGGTGGTAACAGAGCAACCGAAAATGGATTATATAGTGTTATACCTATGTTTTTAGAAGCTGGATTCTTTAAAAGGCCAAAACAAGGGATATATGAATGGACTGGCGGAATTTCTAGCACCAACAAAATCACTAATAAGATTTATATTGAATCCTTTAAAGTAAACAATCCGATGGCTGGTGCGGCAGAAGGTCAATTAAGGGATCCATATTTTAAGTTTGTTGAATATAATTAATTGCTTTGTGCAAATACTCTGCACACCAATGCACAATATTTGCATCAGTTCTTTGAAAAACCTAGACCAAAATTATTGATCGCGTATGCTGGTTCCGATTAAATTGGGACAATGATCGGCATACAAGCCCAGTCTTTTGATTGGGATGAACGTAAGTTGGTAATTTTAGAAGTTGCTCTTTTTTAAAACTCATTAAAGAGAACTTAGCCAAGCTTATTTGTTTAAAACGATTTTTTTATTTTGTAACTTAAAAAGTTCCTTTCTCCATTTCTCGTATTACTCCTTTATCCATACACTTCCTGATGCCATGAAACGTAGGACTCATTCTATTAAAAACATTTGTTGTCCCTCTATATCGCTTCGATTTCCAGAGTTCTTTATTATTAGAGTCATAAACCACAACACTAACTCTCGCTTCTCCCATTGCTCTCCGAAGACGAAACTCGAAAATTAAATCTGCTTCTTCTTCCTTATTCACTTTTCTTAAACTTGAATGGCGTTCAATCTCTGCTTTCCATAAGTCTTGAGATGGGGCAGTTTTACTATCGGCAGTAGTCTTTACGAAAATGGCTTTCCGCGAATCAACAGCTTTAAAAGTTGTAGGAAAGACCTCTTTGTCACCGTTTTCAAATATGATTTCTTTAACTTCACTTTTATTCACAATATAAAGAGGCCCGTCAATATTGGATTGTTTTTTAAATTTTATATTATCAGGGGTAATTTCGAGAACTTTTACTTCAATTTCCTCTCCGTCTGATTTTACCATCAAATCTTGTGCGACAGCACCAATGCTTAACATCAATAGACATAATAGAAATATACATTTTTTAATCATAATTTTAGTTTTTAGTTTTATGAACTTCTTAAGTTCAACTAATAAACGCAACTTTTAGCGGAATGATAATTTGCTAAATATTTTTTCAGAAGAAAGAAGGGAATATTTTCCCTCCTCTCCCTGAATGGATATTTGCTTATATTGTTCTCCGTCTAAAAATTGCAATATGAGTCAGATAACCTTAGCGCAAAGATATGAAATTGCGGCATTACACGAACTTGGAAAAACACAGGAATACATTGGTAATCTTCTGGGTTTCCATAAAACCACTATAGGCAGGGAGCTTAAACGAAACTGCGATAAGAGGAGCCCCAGCTGGTGCGCGATTGCATCGCGTTCCAATTATTTCTTTCCCTAAAGCTCAAATCAAATGAGAAGATTGTTAAACATAGTAGTCATGGAAACCAGAATCAAAAATGTCGAAGACCTCAACAACACAGGAAGCCAAGCCTATAAAATGAAAGAAAACGCAAAGAGCTCTTTAAAGCACCTCACTAAACAACTACCCCCGCTAGTGCGCGAGTCCGCTCGCGTTCCCTAACAACTCTCATCCCAGTACCCAAATTCCCAAGCATTCCTTACCCTACAACAACCAACTTCAGCATCAAAGCCTCGATTTCGTTCTCAATTTCATCCTAGACTTACCTTCACATCCTTGAACTATATAGACTTTCTTTTGGCCGCTCCTACACATAACAATTTTACAAGCCTCTAGCTTCGGTTATTTCCGCTTTAGACAGGTGGTTAGTTAAAAAACATTATATTTAGAAAAAAATTCTGAAAAGCCAAAAAGACGATGATAAAATCAGTGCTAAAACCAATAGCGATTCTCCTTACTATTTCTGCGATCATTTCCTGTAAAACCGAACAAACTGAAAAACCATATACCGACGAGGAAATTGCGGCAGAATCCAATAAAGCAAATGATTTTTTTCAAAAGTCATTTGATGCCAGAGTAGATCGTTCTCCTCAATTTCAAACCCGACTTGGAATAAAAAAGGACTACGGAAAACTAGACGATAATTCGCCTGAAGCTGTAGAAAAAGAGTTTCAAATCAATAAGGAAGAACTTGCTTGGTTAACAGACTCCATAAGTGTAAACGCGCTTTCTAAAGAGGCTTTGTTGAGCTATAAACTCTATAGCCAAAAACTGGAAAATGACATCGACGATTATCAATACAGATTATACAACTACCCTGTAAACCAAATGCACGGGGCGCAATCTGGTATGCCGGCATTCTTGATAAACATGCACCAAATTGATAATGTTGCAGATGCCAAGGCGTATATCTCTAGGCTGAATGGCTTTAAGGATTACTTTGCCCAAGTGGTTGCGAACTTAAAAGAACGGGAAGCAAATGGTATTGCTCCCCCTAAGTTTGTTTACGATAAAGTAGCGCAGGATTCAGAAAATTTATTGGTGGGGCAACCTTTCGATAATTCTGATACTCAAAGTACTTTGTTGGAAGATTTTATGAAGAAAATAAATCAATTGGATATTGACGATGAAGAAAAAGTCACTTTAGAAACTCAAGCAAACCAAGCTTTATTGACTTCGGTACAACCAGCTTATAAAGAACTTATTGTATTTATAAATGAACAAAAGGAACGAGCAACAAAGGATCATGGCGCGTGGAAATTTCCCGACGGTGCGGCATTTTATAACAATGCACTGAACAGAACCACCACTACCGACTTAACTGCAGATGAAATTCACGAAATAGGATTGCAAGAAGTTGCCAGAATTCATAAAGAAATGGATAGAATCCGCGAACACGTTGGATTTGAAGGCGATTTACCGGCATTTTTTGAATTTATGAGAACAGACGAGCAGTTTTATTATCCTGCAAATGAAAAAGGGAGAACTGCGTACCTAAAAGAAGCTGTGTTTTTAATTGACAGTATGAAAACAAGGTTGGACGAAATTTTTATCACCCAACCAAAAGCAGAACTTATTGTAAAGGCAGTTGAACCTTTTAGAGAGAAATCTGCAGGAAAAGCATTTTACAACCGTCCGGCAGCCGATGGCTCAAGACCTGGTATTTATTATGCAAACTTATACGATATGGAATCGATGCCAACTTATCAAATGGAAGCTTTGGCCTATCACGAAGGGATTCCCGGCCACCACATGCAATTGGCAATTCAGCAGGAATTGGACAACGTACCGATGTTTAGAAAATTTGGCGGCTACACGGCATACACCGAAGGCTGGGGCTTGTATTCTGAATTCATCCCAAAGGAAATGGGCTTTTATGCCGATCCGTATTCAGATTTTGGCCGATTGGCAATGGAACTGTGGAGAGCTTGTAGATTGGTAGTGGATACGGGAATTCACTCTAAAAAATGGACCCGAGAAGAAGGAATTGAATACTATACAGAGAATACGCCAAACGCAGAACTAGATGCTGTAAAAATGGTAGAGCGACATATCGTTATGCCCGGCCAAGCAACCGCCTATAAAATTGGAATGATGAAAATTTTAGAATTACGCGAAAAGGCGAAAAATGCGTTAGGTGAATATTTTGACATTCGTGAATTTCATGAAGTGGTGCTATCCCACGGCGCCATTCCCTTAAATGTTTTGGAGGAGTTTGTAGATGAATATATTTCTTCTAAGAAGGTAAATAGTTGATTTCTAAATTGGTGTGAACAAATATTAGGACTGGAATAAATTTTTAAAGAATTGAAAATAGTCGCTGGTGCGCGAGTCCTCTCGCGTTCCTAAAAAGAGGGGATGGGACTTACGCTGGGTTTAAAACATCATAGCTTTTCTAAACTAGAGCCAGTCAATTCAATATTCATCAAACTAGCTGTACCGCATTTGTTTTCTTTTCTAGACAACAAATCACACCAAGTTCAAAGTCATCAAATACACAACCAAAGCCGTAATGGCAGTATAAATCAATCCGCCAAAAACGATATAAGCCAGTCTTTTATGGGTTTTTGAAAATTTACCTGGCAGATTCTTCTGAAATTTTCTATTGGATAGAATAATTAGGATGGTCCATAATAAATAAGTTAAGACCGCAACGATTATATGGGAAACTAAAGTAATGGTGAAAAAACTAGAGCCGTGATAGTCACTTTTTGACGCCAAACTCCCCGATCCTCCAGAATACCGAATCAACACCTCCAATGCCAACACGCCGAGCACACAGATAAGAAAGATTGTGTTTTGGATTTTTCGGTGGGTCTTATACTCTTTCTTTTTCGCGAGGCTTACACCGTAATAAATTCCAAAAGGAGAAAAGAGGGTGAGCAGCAAAACTGCGGTCATAATGAGAACGGTGAAATTCATGGAATGCTGTATTAAATTAAAATGGTATAAACTTTCAGTCTTTAAAATGTAAATATGGAAACTTTTGGAAGCTTAAAAAAATAGAATTCCTAATATCTTTTATACCAAGTCAATAAATCAAACTTTATAGCCCGGAAAAAAGTAAGGGATTTTTCTCAAGACCTATGGTTTATAGGAATTACGCCACACAAAACCCTTAAAAGTGCTATCTCTTGAAGAAGGCGTGCAAAAAACTTTTTACATTTCGCTCTCCATTGCAGCAATCAACTCATCGGTGACCTCCAAGCTGTGATAAACATTTTGAACATCATCATCTTCTTCGAACTGTTCTTCGAGATCCAAAATCTTTTTTGCGTCGGGCACTGAAAGTTCCACCGTATTCATAGGGATGCGGTTCAAGGTGGAGTTAACAACTTCAATGTCCATTTGTTCCAAAGCCTGCGACATTTTACCAAAATCGGTAAAATCGGCGTAGATGGTCAAAAAACCTTCCTCCAACTCCATTTTCTCTGCGCCGTACTCGATAAGAGCCAATTCCAGCTCATCCAAGGGCATCGGGATTGATTCTTCTTTTATAGTAAAAACACTTTTTCGTTCAAACATAAACTCCACAGAACCGTTCACCCCCAGGCTTCCATCGTTTCTGGAGAAAATGGCCCGTACCGATGCTACTGTCCTATTGGTATTGTTAGTGGTGCATTCCACAAAAAAGGCAATTCCGTGAGGCCCATACCCTTCAAAGGATACTTCCTCATACCGCTCTGCATCATCACCACTGGCTTTTTTAATGGCGCGTTCAATGGTGTCCTTAGGCATATTGACTCCCTTGGCGTTCGCAATGGCATTTCGCAAAGCGGGATTGGCATCAGGATCACCGCTGCCACCTTCCTTAATAGAAACGTAAATCTCCTTGATTGCACGAGTAAACTCCTTCGCTCGTTTTTTGTCCTGCGCTCCTTTCCGGCGCTTGATATTTGCCCATTTACTATGTCCTGCCACAATGTAAAATTTTAAGTTCTTTGATTTTCACCAAAGATAAAGATTGTTAGTCAGAGAAGAAAGTAAAGACCTACACCGGTGCTTATGCGCGCGCACTATTTATCAAAAAATAATAGTCGTGTCCGACTAAGACATAAGACCGCTGCGCTGAAAGACATAAGACGTAAGACTTGCTTTTTAATAGATTGAAAACTAGATAAAATTGATTAAACATACTTTTTAATCGATAAATTTTGATGCTAAGTATAATAGCATGCTGTCATTAAATAAAAATATTCTAATTGCCTATTATCTTTGACCCAACAAATTTTCTCACTCTTTTAATCGGACACTAATGAAAAAATAATAGTATCCGATTAAAATAATTTAAAACTCACTTGTTTCAATAATAGCACACTTATAGCGTGTTTTTGATAAAATGACACCTTGGAATTGGATTTCTAATTAAACAGAAACGTCTTAAAAGCATATAAAATGAAGCTAAGCATTTCAAGCCATTACTAGTCTAGCCAACACCTCCCTCCCTAGTAAAGCAAGTTGTAGGTCTTTGGTCATAAGTCGTAGGACGTAGGTCGTACACCGAACATCGTAAATATTGGTCGGACACCAATATCTTGAAAAGCGTAAAATGCAATACCTAGAGACTACTCAGTTAAAAATACGAACTATCAAAAATGCCATTCCCCTCACAGATAAATAGTACTTTTATAAAAGTTTTAAATCACAGAATGAAAAACCTATGAATTTTCATCAATTGAAATATGTTGTTTCCGTAGATACCCATCGGAATTTTTCGCGTGCCGCCGAAGACTGCGATGTTGCACAATCTACCTTGAGTAGAGAAATACAACGTTTAGAACAGGAATTCGACATTATGATTTTTGACCGCACCCGGCATCCCGTAGCCCCTACCATGAAAGGAATTGACCTTATTGAACAGGCAAAAAAAATTCTAAAAGAAGAAAATCGCTTTGTCTCCATAGCCCAAAAGAAAGATAATCGACCAAGCGGTAACTTTCGGCTCGGTGTTCTCGCCAACCTTGCGCCATACCTTATCCCTCTGTTTACGGAACAAATAACAAAAAAATACCCGGAATTGAATTTGGATATTTTTGAAATGGGAACTACAAAAATGATATCTGATTTTGAGATGGACGCGCTCGACGGTGCCATTTCAATCACTCCTTTTCCTAAAGAAGGCTTTTATGAAACCTCGCTGTTTGAAGAGGAATTTGTGCTTTATGTAGGTCGTGGCCATAAGCTTTCGAAACTTTCAAACGTAGAATGGACCGATATTCCGTGGGAAGAACTTATACTACCAGAATATCTAAAAACTTACTTTCTAGAAGAGCAGCCACAACGCTTTCCCACCCAAATCTCAAATAAAAACTTAAAAAATATTAGCTTTCAAAATGGTTCTCCGGAAACCATCCGTAAGATTATAGACCGAAACGGAGGCCTTACTTTAATCCCGCAATTGGCCTGCCTATATATGGGCGAACGCCGGTTAGAAATGGTTCGCTCCATCAAAGATCCCGTATTAAGCCGAACCATTAGTTTTGTTGCCCCACGTGGATTTCAAAAAACACGACTCTCCAAAGTAATCCTCTCTGAGATTATCAAAAGCATTCCTAAAGATATTGAACTGAAGTTGATTGCTGATTTAGAGGATAATTGAGATGCTTTAAGATTGCTTTAAAAAGAATTAAACGCCAAAACCAAATCATGAAACCTCTTAAACCTACAAAGAAGTTTTCTTTTAGTTTCAACAAAGAATCCCAAGTTAGGTGATTTATAGTGGTTGAGCCTGCCCCTAACCTGAATGATAGTTTTAATCAAGTTCTTGTTTTGGGGCTAAAGCTCAATTCAGTCTATTCACACTTCATTACCCCCGGGTTAAAACCGCTGGGCTATTCGTAAATACTTCAAACTGCAAGTAAAAACACGGTGACAAATGTAAGGTCGCTGAGCGTCTGCTTGGCGTATATACCGAAGCTATCGCTTTTAGCTATACTTCGTATCGCCTTTGTGTCATTGACTTCACTGTTCTTTCCCTGTACTTTTATATCATCAAAATAAGAGATAATCTAAAAACAAAATACCATGACAGAAGTACAAAAATTAGCAAGCTTCGTAAACTCTCGAAAGTATTCAGACTTATCTGAAGCTGCAGTTCGGGAACTAAAAATCCGACTCCTCGATTCCTTAGGATGTGCCATTGGCGCCCTTAATGGCGAGCCTGTAAAAATGGTAAAAGAACAATTAGACGACTTTGGCGGAAATCCATTGTCAACATTAATAGGTGGCGGGAAAAATGCACCAGACAGAGCTTCATTCTACAACTCAACTCTCGTGCGCTATTTAGACTTTAACGATAGCTACTTGGCAAAAAATGAAACCTGCCATCCTTCAGATAATATAGGTAGTGTTTTGGCAGCTTCAGAATACGCCGATAAGGATGGGAAAGAGTTCCTAACCGCTCTGGCCATTGCCTATCAAGTGCAATGTAGATTGAGCGATGAGGCTCCAGTAAGAGATAAAGGTTTTGACCACACGGTACAAGGTGCCTATGGCGCAGCAGCCGGAGCAGCTTATGCCCTGGGCCTAGATAAAGAGAAAACAGCAAACGCCATTGCCATTGCCGCAACTGCTTATAACGCACTAAGAGTTTCAAGAACCGGAAACCTATCACATTGGAAAGGTTTAGCCTTCCCTTCAACCGGATGGACATCCACTCATTCAGCTTTCTTGGCAATGCGCGGAATTACAGGACCAGAAGAGGTTTTTGAAGGTAACAAAGGTTTTAAGGAAACCATTGCAGGAGACTTCACTTTAAATTGGGAAGAAGAAGATCTAGAACGGGTTACAAAAACCATTATTAAAAAGTTTAATGCCGAAATCCACTCGCAAGCAACTTTGGAAGGTTTACAAGACTTAAAGCGAAAACACCAATTTGACCCTGCCGGAATTGAGCGTATCGTGTTAAATACTTTCGATGTAGCTTACAATATCATTGGCGGCGGCGAAGAAGGCGGTAAGAAAAACATACGCACCAAAGAAGAAGCCGATCACAGTTTACCCTATATGATGGCGGCGGTTTTATTAGATGGCAATGTGCTTCCAAAACAATATACTCCAGAGCGAATTGAAAAAACGGATATTCAAAACTTGCTTCAAAAAGTACAAGTAAACGAGAAAAAAGAATACTCTGATCGCTTCCCATTTGAAATGGCGAATGATATAACCATAAAATTCAAAGATGGTAAAGAGTTATACGTTGAGAAAACCGATTATGAAGGTTTCACCTCTCGGCCTGCTTCTTGGGAGTTTATTATATCAAAATTCAATAACCTTACAGCAGCGTTTATTTCCGAAGAGCTTAGAAACGAAATTATTTACACCGTAAAAAACTTGGAAAAACACAATATCAAGGAGCTGATGCAACTTCTTGAAACTGTTGGAAAACCTCAATTGATGGAGGTTTAAAATGAATTTTTCTTTCCCTCCCTGACATCCACTAGGGTTAAAGGGTGGAAATATTCTCAAAGCATCAAAAACTGAATTAATAATTTTTAATGATTTAGAAGAATGACATAAGGCGAAAAGGATTAAGGCATAGTACATGTTCCTTATCAAAATAAGATAAGTTGTAACTATTGACCCTAGAACAGAAACCCTCCTGT
The DNA here is from genome assembly GCF_031631895.2 of Aequorivita marina. Taxonomy (NCBI): domain Bacteria; kingdom Pseudomonadati; phylum Bacteroidota; class Flavobacteriia; order Flavobacteriales; family Flavobacteriaceae; genus Aequorivita; species Aequorivita marina. The sequence continues at coordinate 63,722 of NZ_JAVMBW020000012.1, read as the reverse complement.
TTTACCCAATCCCTAAAGCGAACCAAGATGATTTCTGTGCGCACACCCTTTAGGACTGGGGAAGGTGGACAGAAGCATCAAACCATAATAACTGGTAAAAAGCTACAAAGATTTAGTCATAAGCCTTCACTCCTATCGTCTTAAGTCAATCAAAAAAAAATCATTTAACCTTTAAATATAAATATCATGTTAGACACAAAAGAACTTATTAAAGATCCAAAAGATTTAAATGGAAAAGATAAAAATTTCATTGTAAACCCAGTCGGTTTTGATTGGTTACAACGAAATGATCGTTCAGAGAAACCTCGAAAAACAGGGATGACGGAAATTAGAGCAGCCTATTACTCCAATTTTGGGTTAAGCTACTTCAAGGACCTTTTGGAAACCAGCGGAAACTATGTAGATAGCATCAAATTTGCCGGTGGATCCTTTACCTTTATGAACCCTGAAAAAATTAAGGCTATCAACGATTTAGCACACCAATATGGCGTGTTATCTTCAACCGGTGGATTTATGGAATACGTACTTACCAAAGGAAAAGATGCAGTAAAAAAATATATTCACGAGTGTAAGGCCCTAGGTTTTGATATTATTGAAATTTCCACAGGATTTATTTCAATTCCAACCGACGACTGGTTGCGCGTAATTGAAGAAGTTCAAAAGGCTGGATTAAAAGCAAAACCTGAAATTGGCGTTCAGTTTGGAGCTGGAGGAGATGGAACAATTGCTGAGTACGAAGCTGAAGGAATTCAAGACGTAGAATACGCTACAAAACAAGCAAAACGTTTCTTAGATGCCGGAGCTTATACCATTATGATGGAGTCTGAAGGTGTTACCGAAAACGCCAATCCTTGGAAAGTAGGCGTTCCAGCAAAATTCATCAGCGAGCTCGGTTTGGAAAACGTAATGTTTGAAGCAGCAGATCCACAGGTTTTTAAATGGTATATCAAAAATTATGGACCAGAGGTTAACCTATTTGTAGATCATAGCCAAATTGTTCAACTTGAAGCTACACGTCAAGGAATTTGGGGAACCAATGACATTTGGGGACGAATTGTCACCTATAAATAACTAAAAGAAAACCTGCCGTTTCTGATGTATTTTTCAGCTTGGTAGGTGATTTTTCATAACCTCAAATACATGAATAGCAAAACGGATAGAAGTATCCGTTTTGCTATTATTATCTGTATCTTTGTTAGAAATAAAACATTGCGAAATGTCGGAAACCATCACACAAAATTTAAAAACAATTCACAAAAGAATTCAGGCTGCTTGTAAAAAAGCGGGTCGAAACCCTGATGAAGTACGCCTTCTATTGGCAACAAAAACAGTAGACTCAGACCGGATTAATTTCGCTTTACAACAAGGCGAAACGCTTGTAGGTGAAAATAAAGCCCAAGAATTACAGCAAAAATGTGAAGCGATTGCAGCCTGCAGCCCTGAGGTTCATTTTATTGGGCATTTACAAACCAATAAAATAAAAGATGTTATTCAATATGCCTCGTGTATAGAATCTATCGATCGGGTTAAGTTAGCTAGGAAATTACACAATCGCCTGCTCTCTGAACACAAGACAATCAATGCATATATTCAAGTAAACACGTCATACGAGGATAGTAAATTTGGGGTTTCTCCCGAAAATGCCTTAGCCTTAATTAAAGATGTTTCTCAATTTGAAACCATTAAGATAAAAGGCCTAATGACCATCGGACTGTTTAGCTCAGAGCCTGAAAAAGTGAGAAAATGCTTTCGGTTATTAAAAACTATTCAAACGGAAGCTATGGCATTAAAGCTACCAGGAGTTTCCTTGAAAGAGCTTTCCATGGGAATGAGTGGCGACCTAGAAATAGCTATAGAGGAAGGAGCAACAATTGTTCGGGTTGGTACCGCAATTTTTGGGGAACGCATTTACCCAGACAGCTATTATTGGGACGAGACAAAATAAAAATTGGAAGTATAGAAAAGCATCGTGATAATTAGATTCTGTTTCATAAAAAAAACCTATTCAATCTCACCTACTAATTGTAAATTAAACTATGCAAGCATACTATGACTAGCGAAAAGACTAAGCAAATGTTGGCAGACCTCCCCCACTTACCTGGAGTTTATAAATACTTCAATAAGGCGGGAGAACTTATTTATGTTGGTAAAGCTAAAGATTTACGTAAACGAGTAGCTTCATATTTTACCAGAGATTACGATAGCAGAAAAACTCAGAATTTGGTGGAAAGCATCAATCGGCTTGAATTTACCATCGTTAATACCGAGCGAGATGCGCTGCTATTGGAAAATTCCCTTATCAAGCATTTTCAACCTCGTTATAACATCAACTTAAAAGATGATAAAAGTTATCCGTTTGTCGTTATTAAAAACGAACCATTCCCAAGAGTATTCCTTGCACGAAACTGGATCAAAGATGGTTCTGAATATTTTGGTCCTTTTACGAATGTTGGTAAAATAAAGGAAATGTTGGAATTAATCAGAAGCCTTGTCCCACTTCGGAAAAATCATACTGAGCTTTTTATTCGTATAACTGAAAATGGAAAGCTTAAAGTGAGTCCAGAGTACTATATGAAAGATGGTGAGCAGGAGGAAAAAATATTGACGATGGCCGAATACAATATCGGTCTTCAACAAGTACGAAATATTTTTAATGGCAAATTTGCGTCTGTAACCAGGCTATTGCGAAAACAATTAAGGGAAAACATTGAGGAAATGGAGTTTGAAAAAGCCGAGCGGCTACAACAAAAATTAGAATTTATTAAAGAATACAGAGCGAGCAGTGAGATTATCGATACAAAAATGGGCGATTTAGATGTTTTCACCCTTCGTATTGAAGAGACTCAGGCATTTGTCAATTTTCTTCAGGTAAGGAAAAGTGCTATTTTGCAAACCAATACCTTCACTTTTAAACCAAAACTAAATACTTCAAAAGAAGAAATTCTGGTTTCAGCAATACTTTATCTTCAAAAAAGAGTGAAAAGTCTTGGGAAAGAACTGATTGTTCCATTCGTTATTGAACATCCTAATCTAAAGTCTAGAATCACCATTCCCAAAAGAGGCATTAAGCGAAAACTACTAAAGCTCTCCCTAAAAAACCTCAACTATTTTTGCGATAATAGCAAGCATTACTCAGTTACTGAGATCATGACTAAAGATTGATTACCACAATAAATTGCAGATTTTCGGTCTTCCCAAAAATAGGATTCCAAACTATAAATTTTTAATGAATATCCGCGATCAGTAATATGATTGGTTGGTTCTAATTATCTGTTAATTATTGCGTCTGCAAGCGAACCTTTTTAGGTATCGAAAATAATTATGTTTTGATAAGGCAACATACCATAAGATAAGCAACGCTCTAGCAAAAGCTCTAACAAAAACCCTAACAGCTTTTCTGCACATAACCGGTTAAGGCCAGCCCTGAAAGGGCAATATGTATTACGCCCTTTCAGGGCTTTGTGTGTCATAGGTTTGCACCACCGAGCCTTGCCTGCCCGATGTTACGATGTTTTCGCCCTTTCAGGGCTGGTTTAATAATATCCTTTAGATCTAGGTTAAATATTATGATGCCTTACGGACATTCGAAAATTTGTAAATAAACCACTATGATCCAAAGTACCATAGATTTTTTAAATAGACAGAAAGTCTGTTTGATTCGTGAAATTAATAAAGTCTCGTCTCATCTAAGTGCATTTTTAGAGAATAAATAGATTCGTGAATATTCGCGGAATTCGTGGCGAAAGTTTTTAGAAGCTAAAGCGAGATTTACTAAAGCACATAGTTTTCAACTCAATTTGAAACCAATAAAATTTTCACTAGATCGCTTCTTCCGATAAATCGTACTTTTCGATTCTATCCTTTCCTTCTTCTAGTTCTTTGCAATTAGGGCACACGTGAACTAATCCATCTTTAACTTGATACCCATCAACATGTTCCTTTACAAAACCTTGAATAAGCATGTATGAGTCTTTATTGTTGTTTACATCTACTTGCTTATCTTTATACAGTTCCCGTATTTTACCATCGTACTCTTGATACCCCCAGCATAAGGCACAAACGCCTTCTGGGGCATCGTTGACAGTTTCATCTTCAGGTTTCTTAAAAAACTCCATAATTGTTTTTACAATATCCATAGTATTCTTTTTTTTTATCTTCTTCTAATTTAAGAATTTTAAAAAACGAAAGCAAGAAAAACAGAGAATACCTTACTATCAATAGTATAAAATGATTTAATTCCAAACCGGTAAACAGCCAGCATAACGCAACTTTTTTTAAAACAATTGAAGGGCACTATTTCAAAACAACAACAATTCATTCTAACAAGAAAAAAAGCCTGTTTTGTAGTGTAAAACAAGCTATAACTTAAAGTAATTACGGGTTTAATAAATAGATTAATTCATTTATAATCAATATTTAAAAGGTGTTTATATAAACTTATGCTACAAGTGAAATCATAAACAAAAAAATATTTAAAATTTCATTAAAATAGAATTACGAAAAGAGAAATCAGCCTTCTATTAATCATTTGCTTACCTTTGAAACTGAAGATTACTTTAGCTTTATAAATACAATATGATTTCAAAATCCTGTAAATACGCCATCCGTGCAACTGTCTTTATCGCTTCCAAAGCCAAGGAAAAAATTAAGGTAGGCGTTAAAGAAATAGCAGAAGAAATTGAAGCGCCCGAAGCCTTTACGGGTAAGATTCTTCAAGCATTAAACAAAAGTAAAATTGTTACATCTGTTAAAGGTCCTTATGGCGGGTTTTACTGCGATGAAACCCAGCTCAGTTTACCAATAATTGATGTGGTTAGTGCCATTGATGGAACCGGAGTTTTTACCGACTGTGTTTTCGGCCTTCACCAGTGTTCTGATGACCACCCCTGCCCCATGCACTTTGAGTATTCCAAGACCCGCGATAAAATGCACAATTCTTTTAAAAACACTACTATTAAAAGCTTAGCTGAAAACCTCAGTACAGGCATCGCCTTCCTTAAAAACCCACAGTAACCAAACTTAAAATTACATTTACCAATGCGATGTTATTTTATAACGGATAAACACATCTTCTATGGAATTGTTTGTATCTTTGTAGCACAAAATGCTATAAAAGTTATTAGCATTCAAGGATGTATAAAATAAACTATATACCGATGAAAAAAGATGAAATGAATACCAGACGTAAACATATAGTAATTATAGGTGGTGGATTTGGCGGAATTGCAACTGCAAAAGCCTTGGAAAATGCCAATGTTGATATCACTATAATCGACAGGCTAAACCATCATTTATTTCAACCTCTTTTATATCAAGTTGCTACGGCCGAATTATCTCCTGGCGATATCGCTGCTCCTATCCGCGCAATTATCAATAAAAACCCAAAGGCAAAGGTTATTTTAGCCGAGGTAAAAAAGATAGACCCTAAAAATAAATCGGTTCATTTACAAAATGGAACTTCAATTACGTTCGACCAACTGGTTATGGCTACCGGTGCTCAATACAACTACTTTGGGCATGAAGAATGGGCAGAATACGCACCTGGAATGAAATCGGTATCTGATGCTTTAAAAGTTAGAGAACAGCTGCTAATGTCTATGGAAGAAGCCGAACAACTTCAAGATCATAACAAAAGAAAATCGCTTCTAACCTATGTTATTATTGGCGGAGGCCCCACAGGGGTGGAAATGGCCGGAGCCATTGCTGAAACTGCTGGAAATGGTTCCAAACACGGGTATAAAACTATTAAACCAGAAGATGCCAAAATCTATTTAATTGAAGCTGGGCCAAGAATTCTAAATGCTTTTCCCGAATCTTTAGGCGAAAAAGCTCGAAAAACCTTAAAAAAAATGGGCGTAAAAGTCTTACTGAATACCCCCGTAACAAATATTGAAAAGAACAAGGTTCATCTTAAAGTGGGATCTATAGAAACCCCAAATATTATCTGGGCAGCCGGAATTAAAGCGTCTTCCCTTTTAGATTCATTAAAAGTGAAACAAGATAGAACCGGTCGTGTATTTGTTAGTCCAGATTTAAGCATTCCGGAGTATCCAGATATCTTTATTATCGGCGATTCGGCACATAGCAAAGGGAAAGACGGAAAACCCTTACCCGCCTTGGCGCCCGTTGCCACCCAACAAGGAAAGTTTGTTGGAAATCTTCTCGCACAGGGAGGAAAACGACAAAAAACCGCTAAGTTTAATTATATTGACAAAGGAACAATGGCAACAATAGGTCGCGCAAAAGCTGTTGCCGATATAAAAGGACTAAAATTCAGTGGTTTCTTCGCTTGGTTCCTTTGGTCGTTTATCCATGTGCTTAGCTTAATCGGATTCCGAAATAGAACCCGAGTATTCGTGGAATGGATTTGGAATTACTTCACCTATAAAAGAGGCGTACGGCTAATTACAGACCGTTCTAAATGCAACTCATGTACTACTTATGAAAAACCCCATAACGAACTTTTAAAAATGCAAGTTTAAGCATTATTCAAAAGCTCGGTGCATTAGTATTATGAGTTCTTAAAAAACGCGAATCCGCCACAACAAAGGAATTGAGCTCTATTTGGAGTAAAGCAATACAGCCGTTTCAGTTTCTGAAACGGCCGTATATATAATGTATATATGCGTTCTTAAAGTGAAAGGATAACCAAAATAGAGCTTATAGATATAAACACCCATAGCGATATTCCCAAAATCATAGGCTTCCATCCTGCCGATTTAATTTTATCTACGGAAAGCCCCGCTCCTATCAAAAATAGCGTAAGCACTAACAATGACTTCGAAATACTGGTAATGCCTTCAGTAATCAGATCTGGAATTGGCAGATAACTGTTCATTATAATGGCTAGGATAAAAAGGAAAATAAAATACGGTACTTTTATGCTTTTCCCTTTTCCCTTAAAAAGAAAAACTGAAAGAATAGAAAGCGGAATAATCCAAAGTGCTCGGGCTAGTTTTACCGTTGTAGCTACTTTTAAAGCTTCTTCTCCAAAAGTATAGGCAGCACCTACAACCGAGCTAGTATCGTGAATGGCAATGGCGCACCACAGCCCAAATTGATGTTGACTAAGACCAAATAAATGCCCAAGCGGCGGAAAAACAATAAGTGCAATGGAGTTTAAAAGAAAAATAACCCCGAGCGAAATACTAATATCTTTTTCTGAAGCATTGATAACTGGTGATACAGCCGCAATTGCACTGCCTCCACATATTGCAGTCCCCGAACTGATAAGATGCGAGCCTTTTCGATCCATCTTCAACATTTTACCTAGAAAATAGCCCAAGATCAGCGTTGCTGCTATGGAGAACACCGTTAAAAGAAACCCATCTTTCCCTGCGTTAAAGGTTTCAACCAAATTCATTCCAAAACCAAGGCCCACCACTGCAATTTTTAAAAGCCAGCTAACCGCTTTTGAATTGAGGTCTAAAAATGGATGTCCCAGAAAATACGAAAACAAGAAACCGCCAACCAATGCCACAGGACTGCTTATATACCCAGAAATGCAAAGCACCATGGCCAAAATAAAAGCCACTTTTATAATTGTGTTCTTAGTATTCTTCTTTTCCATAATGAAATGCTTTTCGTTTTACCTTACAAATTTGCGATGTTTTCCCGAATAATTTTCATCACAATTTGTTATGCTTTATTCCATTAGGTTATAATGTGAGAGAAAGAAGTTTTTAAGTCGTTCAGCGGTTTTATCATAATCGCCATGAAGACTCACAAACTGAAAAGTACGTTCAATACGTAAACCATCTACTTCAACAATTTTAAGGCTATGATTTTTAAGTTCCTTGGCTATAGAATGTATTGAAAGAAACGCATAGGTATCTGATGCCAAAAGGTAGTTTTTGATGCTTTCGGTGCTTCCCAACTGAATTTGAACATTCATTTTTTGAAGCTTCAGGTTTTTTTCTTGAAGTGCATTTTCAATAATATTTAAAGTTCCAGAACCCGACTCACGGATTGCAATAGGAATTTCACTCAATTGGTTTAAGCTAATTTCGTCATTTCGCAATTGTATATTTTCAATTCGAGTGGTGAGTACAATTTCGTCTTTTATAAAAGCGTCGTAATGTAGCTTGGGGTTATGAGTAGTCCCTTCAGAGAGGCCAAGATCGGTTTCCTTTGAGAGTACTAGATTTTCAATACGTTCAGAGTTTTCGTTAATAAGGGTTATTGAAACCGTGGGATAAATCAGTTTAAATTTTGACAATAAAGACGGCAATATATACTGCGCTATGGTTGTACTTGCCGCAAGACGGATTGTTTTTGGAAGGCTGTTATCACTGTCCATAAACTCCTGCTCCAGCTTGATGTACAGTTCAATTATTTTAACTGTATAATCGTAAAAAATCTCTCCTTCTGAAGTAAGGCTAATTGAGTTTCCATGACGGTTAAAAAGTGGTTTTCCGTACTGTTTCTCAAGTTCATTAATGTGTTTAGTAACGGCAGGCTGCGATATAAACAACAACTTTGAGGCTTTTGTGAAGCTCAACTCTTCAGCAACGGTTTTAAAAACTTTTAGCCTAAAATCCATTTTTTCGCATTGTTTTATGGTTACTTCGCATCACCTCACATATTTCATGGTAAAAATTCAATTTTCCTCTTTTCTGTTCTTAAACAAATTTTTGTCCTTAAAATCTATTGTTCGGTGTGGGTAAGCAAGATCAATCCCTTCGGCATCAAAACGTTTTTTTACGCTTTCCAGAATATCGCATCGCATATTAAAAGCATCGTCAAAGTTTCTAGCCCAGCACCATGCCCGCACTGTTAATGTAGATTCGTTTATGGAAATTAGACCGGTACGCACCAAAGGCTTGCCATCTCGAATCGCTACCGGTGAGCGATTATCAAGAATCAATGGGTGGGCTTCACATTCTTCTTGCATAATCTTCTTTGCCAAAACCAAATCGCTTTCATAGGAAATGCCAAACTCTATACGTTCACAGATTTTCAATTCGCCCAAATCATAATTTACCAGCTTTTCTTTATTGATTATCGCATTGGGAATTACAATCATTTTATTTTCAAAATTCCGAATTATGGTGTGCCTTAAGGTAATATCGGTGACCGTACCTACCATGGTGTCGGTTACTTTTATGATATCTCCAATTTTAAAGGGTTTAAAAGAAATTATAAAAACACCACCCACCAAATTTGCCAAGGCCTCTTGTGATGCCACCCCAGCGATTAGCGCTATAACCCCTGCCCCACCTAAAGCAGTCTGTGCCACGCCTTTTAAAGATGGAAACGCCAATAGCGCTATCAGGGTTCCAGTTGCGTAAACACCAAATACAGCCACATACCGCAAAAATTTATAGGCAGTGGGATCTTCATTTTCAGTCACTTTGCGCTCAACACTTCTTTTAAACCAAATATTAATCGATGAAGCCACTACAATAGTAATAACCGCTACCGTACCAAGGTATAAAACGAGTTTAAAGTCATTTTTAAACTTTTGGTATTCATCACCAAAAAACATATAAATAAAGGTCATAACCCCTAGTACCAGCCAAAGAGAGTTTAAAATTCGCTTTACCAAATTTACAGCCCTAGGTCTAATTCCCGGCAATTTCTTTTGTTCCTGGTCAACCAACCATTTGTGTAAAACGGAAGTTAAAAAGCGCAAGATCAATACGGAAATCAATATAATTAGCGTATAAATCAACTGCATTTTATAGGTTTCAAAAAACTCTATCATAGTTGTACTTTTTGTGTTTAAAACAATTTTATTTTGCTGAAATTTACCGCGCTACTGGCCTTACATTTTTCTTCTTTTCCCGAATTAAATAAATTCCCCATAAGATAAGCAATCCGCCAAATACATACCAAACACTAAATTTTTCACCGTCTAATATCCCCCAGCCTACTGCCACCAACGGAAGCAAATATGTAACCGTACTCGCAAAAACAGGAGTGGTATTTTGAATTAACTTGTAATATAGCACAATTGCAACAGCAGTACCCAAGACCGTTAGAATACTTAAATATCCCAACGCCTCCAAGGCTTGTGGATTTGCTTCAAAATTGGTGAAAAAACCACTAAAAGTAAGAATGATCAAGGAAGGTATCATCCATATTGAAAAAACAGCACCAGAAAGTTTTAAAGGCTTCACATGCTGCAGTTTTTCTTTTATTATTAATGCTGCCATGGCATAACAAGCTGTTGCTAGAACCACTAAAAGTGCGTAACCTAGTTTGGATTCTTCATTGGTTGTTTCGGAAAAATACATAAGCAGTGCAGCGCCTGCAAAACCAATAATTGCACCTATAACCTGTGTCCATTTGCTCTTTATTCCAAAAAGTAAAAACCCAAGAACCAAAATAAAAACCGGCACTAGGGAATCAAGTATTCCAGCAAGCGCACTACTAACGCGTGTTTGAGCAATTGGAAAAAGATACATGGGTACAAAATTTCCAAAAAAGCCAGTCAAGGCAACCCAAAAAAGTGTTTTCTTGGTCATTTTTCGAATAGCGGGAAAACCTATAAACCCCAGGATAATTCCAGACACCGCAACCCGAAATGCACCAATTTGATACGGTGTAAACGCTAACAACGATTTTTTTATCAAAATAAACGAACTGCCCCAAGTAAGTGCAATTATAGTTAATAAAAACCAGCGATTTTCAAATAGTTTCCCCATAAGCCGGCAAAGATAGTTGCAATTACGCCATGGTATTGAAATTGCTACCTATTTTTTATTCCAGATAGCCTAAAAAGTTCAAAATAACATTGCCACATACTTGTCGAGTCTTGTTTTAACGAATAGTCCCAGTTAACACGCTGATATAAATCATATTAAATCTTCTTGTTAAACTATATGTTTGTCAGCATTCAACCAATCACTTTTAAACCACTGACTTATGACCTCGACTAAAAAGAAATCCATTGTAATTACTGGCGGTGCCGGTGGTATTGGCTCAGCCTGTGCCTTAGCATTAAAGGAATATAAGGTAATACTGACTGATTATGCAGCAACCGCCGTTGAAAAAGCGGTAGGAAATTTAACAGCGAAGGGTTTTGATGCGGTAGGTATGCCCTGCGACATAACCAAAAAAGACGATGTTGAAAAACTTATGGCGTTTTCCAAAAAACAAGGAGATTTTGGTGGTATAATACATACGGCGGGCGTTAGCGGAAGCGGACAAAACATAAAAAAAGTGTTCGATATAGATTTGGTAGGCACTGACATTATTATTGACGCTTTTTATAACATCGCTACAAAAGATTCAGTTTTGGTGCTATTCTCCTCCATTATGGGTCATACCATTCCTGCAAATCCTGAATATGATACAGCTTTATTAAACCCTCAAAAAGAAGATTCGTTTTTAACAGTAGCCAAATTTGTCAATGAAGATGCCGATATTATGTACAACTTCGCAAAGCGAGGTGTGTTGCTATTACTCAAGAAGAATGCGTTCCGTATTGGGCGAAAAGCTGCGCGGATTGTTTCTATTTCACCAGGAGTAATTATGACCCCAATGGGGCTTAAAGCTGCGGAAGAACATCCAGAACGAATAAATAAAATGAAGGAACTCACCCCGCTAGGAAGAAATGGCACTCCAGAAGATATTGCTGAAGTTGCTAAGTTTTTAATCAGCGAAAAAGCAAACTTTATTACCGGCAGTGATATCTTGGTAGATGGTGGCATTGTTACCCAGCTTTTAAAGGAGGCATAACAAAAATAGCCTTAAAGTAACACTTAACATAAAACAATTTAACATGTTTACTTACAGCTGTATAGTTTTATAAAATGTTGCGCAGGTTTATTTCTGATACTCCACCACCACAGGCAATAATGCATCTCGAACTAGATACCCGAGGTCTTTAACGCTTTCCGCATCACTAGGGTCAAATCTGAGAAAATTGGCTGATACCAAAACAGATATTTCAGTATCGGGATTGTATCGTAATGCCGACACATGGCTTTTATGAATTCCATTATGCCCATAGCCGGTACCTTCTTCATAAATCAAGCCTAGGCCATATAGCTCCTGACCATCGTTCGCGGGCATCATCTGCTGCATCAATGCTACATTTTCAGCGTTAATTCCGGCATTTCCAGTTAAAAGTAATCGCATCCAAGTTGTAACATTTTTAGGAGTGGAAACGATATTCCCAGAACTTACGTGCATAGAAACATTGTCTTCCGGAGTTTCCAATACTCCATTCCCTACAAGGTGTAAATAGGAATTGATATAAGGCGTTCTCATTTCAGTATTGGTTCCATTCCAAGGGCTATACGTTTCAGTTAAACCCAATGGAACCGCAAATTTTTGATCTATAAACGCACCATAGCGCATACCTGAAACCTCTTCTATTATTTTCCCTAAAAGCGCATATCCTGTATTAGAATAGAAAAAACCAACGTCTGGCGAAGCTGCACTCAACTGGTGTTCAGCATTTATGCTCGCTATTTCATCAAAAGTGAAGGTATGCGTATCATCTTGATCCCGAATGTAGTTTTCATACTTCATTCCGGCATAAGGCGCATTGATTGTTTCTGGCAAATCGTTATTGGTAACATCAAAAACACCTGCGCGGTGCTGTAATAATTGCTTGACGGTAATTTGATTTTTATACGGAATATCATAAGCCGGTGTATTTGGCAAATATTCACTTATTAAATCGTCAATGTTTAACGCCCCTTCTTGATGAAGCAACATAATTGAAGCCGCAGTAAATGTTTTGGATATACTTGCAATTCTAAAATGAGTTTGCGGCCTTGGGGTTGGCGTAATGTTACTGGAAGCCATATACTCCCCAGAAGGCCCAGCAATGTACAGGTGGATTCCTCCTTGCTCTATGCCCCATCTGTCGTAAATGTTGTTGTAAATACTATCTGCAACCCGCTGCATTGATGCTTGTACATCGCTGCTGTTATCGCCGTTATCATTTTTATTACAGGAAATAAAAGCAATACTGCAACCCAAGACAAATACTAATAATGCTGTTTTAATTTTCATAATTAGGTTTTAGATGAATGTAATGTTAGTTATAAGTAGTGTCCGATTAAAATAATAGTACACTTTTCGCGTATTTTTAAAAAATGCCACTTTAGCTATTGAAGTTCCAATTAAATAGAAACATTTCAAAAATATATAAAATGAAGTTAACCTAATTTAAATCTATTACAATTCTAGTTGTATATCGTAAGTCGTAGGTCTTAAAGTAAAGCGGAGGTTGCTGCAGTGAATTATAAATTTAAAAAATATGCCACTTTTACAAATGTTTAATCGAAGTTTATTTTCCTGAGGGTTATGAGGTTGTGAATTCGTCCAACGTAGAAAAAAGCCTTAACGATATTGGTAAGTGGGATTCTACAGCTATAGGCTTACGTTTAGTTTTGCCTCTAAAGCTTCAGTGCTGATCTAGGTCTTGGTTATTCCGATTCTCCGTTTATCGTTTCCATTATTTCTCTAAAACTACTCAGTCCAGATTCTATGTTTTCAATTATTTCATTCGTTAAAATGTCTGGGGCTGGTAGATTGTCTAAATTGGTTAAGCTACTGTCTTTTAACCAAAAAACATCTAAACTCGTTTTGTCTCTCGCAATGATGTCTTCATAACTATATTTGCGCCATCTGCCATCTTCGTTGGTTTTAGACCAAGTTTCCTTTCGCTTGTGAATGTTTTTACCATTGTATAATTCGATAAACTTCTGTAAATGCTCTTGACGCATAGGACTTCTCTTTGGTGTATGATGAACGTTTGATCGGTAATCATAAAACCAAACTTCTTTTGTCCAAGGGTCTTTACTAGCTGGTTTATTATTAAAAAATAGCACATTTGTTTTTACTCCAGGACGATAAAATATACCAGTTGGCAACCTCAAAATAGTGTGCAATTCTGTAGTTTGCATTAATTGCTTCCGCACTTCTTCGTCAGCGCCACCTTCAAACAGCACGTTAACGGGAAGCACCACTGCGGCCTCACCATTTATTTTTAGTTGTGACTATATGCTGCAAGAAATTTAATTGCTTGTTGGAAGTGGTTTCCCAAAAATCTTGACGGTTATAGCTCAAATCTTCTTTTACAATTTCGCCTTGTTCGTTGGTAAACGTCATACTGCTTTTTTTACCAAAAGGCGGATTTGCCAACACATAATTGTAACGTTCGCCATCATCTGAAATCAAAGCATCGTTCGGATTGATAAACGATTCGCCATCTATTTCGCCAATGTTGTGCAAATACATATTCATTAAGCAAAGCAAATTCTACGAGTATTGGCAACAATTTCGTTTCCGTGAAAGGTTTTATTCTTTAAAAATTCCTTTTCTTCTCGGTCTAATTTGTTGTTTTCTACAATCCAATCGTAAGCTGCTAAAAAGAAACCACCCGTTCCACAGGCAGGATCAACAATGGTTTTCATTGGTTTTGGTTCTACACAAGCTACCATTGTTTTTATCAATGCTCTTGGGTAAAATATTGGCCAGCGCCACTTTTGGTGTCTTCTACGTTTTTCTCTAAAAGACCTTCGTAGATTTTACCTTTTATATCGGCTCCCATCATACTCCAATCTTCTTTGTCAATGAGATTGATGACTTTTAGCAATTTGGCTGGGTCTTGTATTTTATTCTGACTTTTGATAAAAATTTGTCAAAGTGTTCCTTTTTATGTAGAAAGCGTACGCAATAATTAGCTGTAAAACGATTCTAATTTTGCACCACGTTTGCCAGATAAGGTTTCCCAATTGGCTATTTCTGCATCTGCAACCTCGTTGCCTTCAACATCTTTTAGCTTTGGAAAAACCAAACCTTTGTTATAAGGTGGTTTATTTAGCTCGTCTGCCATTTTTAAGAATAGCAAATAGGTAATTTGTTCTAAGTATCCATAACCAACACCATCATCACGAAGTACGTTGGCGAGGTTCCATATTTTTGATATGATTGAACTGTCTGTCCTTTCTTTCTTCTTACTTTAATATATCGCGACGATGTGGCTTATCGTTGTCTTTTATTCTTAATTATGTCGCTCCTTTGGAGCTTTTATCGTTTTGTTTCTTTTTGTTTTATTAATATGCCGCCACGCTGTGGCTGTTACTATGTGGCTTATTATTTATTTGTTTTGTGCTCCATAGGAGCAAAATATTAATAGCACCAGGGGTGCAGGATATTAATAGCCACATCGTGGCGAAAATGAATAGCTCCGGCGGAGCGAAATATTATTCATCATCAAACAAATATTCATTTTTATATTCAATTTCATATGCGTTTAAAAATTCAATGTACTCTTCTTTAAATGTTTTTTTCTTGTGACGCTCTTCTTGATTTTTAATATATTCAATCACATTTTTTACACCTGATTGACTTACCGTAAAAGCACCAAAGCCTGTTTGCCATTCAAATTTTCCATTGATGAATTGTGTTTCATTAATCCATTTTGAAGAATTTGCTTTTATATCTCGTACCAAATCTGATAAATTACAATTAGGTTTTGTTCCGATTAACAAATGAATATGGTCAGGCATACCGTTAATAATCATCAATTTTTGATTTTTATTTGATATTATGCCTGTTACGTACTTATATAATTCATCTTTCCATTTTTTTGAAATATGGTTTCGTCTGCCTTTTACGGCAAATACGATATGAAAATATAATTGTGTGTAGGTGTTTGCCATATTAATATGTCGCTCCTACTGAGCTTAATTTTGATTTATTAAATTTTTCTTTTAACGCTGTGGCTTTATTATTTTATCGCTCCTGTGGAGCTATTACCTGTTGTTTTTTTAAATATTAATATATTGTCACGCTGTGGCATTTTTAATACTTGTTTTTCTTGTGCAATTGTTTCAAATTATTTTTTTTAATTTTTGCTAGCTCCAGAGGAGCAAAATATTAATAGCACCATAGGTGCGTTTTGTTTAAAGCTCTGTAAGAGCGATATAATTTCCATTTTTCATTTTTTCTTCTCCTTTTCTCTGCTTTTATCTTCTCCAACAAAACACTAGCAGGCTCATACTCCTTATCTAATTTACATTCTGCAATTTCTTCTTCACTTAACAATTTACCCTCAAAAGCTTTTTTAAGAATACTTTGGCGTAATGCCTGGACTTTTTCTAAACTGGCTGTTAGGTCTTTTTCAATGGTATCACAAACCGATAAACCAATCTCAATTTTTTGGACGATTTGGTGTTGTATATTACTGGTATTGAAATGTTGACAACCAAGCATATTGCGGATAGGGTTGCCAACACCTCAAAAGCATCATTATGAGTTAGTTAAATTTTAGATGTTATATTTAAAGAACGGGATTAGTGCTTTTTATAGGGCACGTTGTTAAGCACAGTCTTTTTCACTTTTCAATCATAAAGTTTGTAAATCCGCTGTACTGCTCCAATGCTTTTTCCTTGTCAGAATCTTCAGGCATATTTCCAATTAACTTTTTTACTGAACTGAAAATAAAAGGAATGTGACTTTTATTTAAGAAATTTGCTTTAGCCTTAATATCAGATATTGAATTTGCATACCATTCTTTCCGTTTTTCATTAACTTTAGATAACTGCTCTTCATTTAATTTAGGAAACCAAACTTTATTGTTTAAACTATCTGGTAAAAGTGGATGTTTATATTGCCAAGAGGAATAAACTTCAAGCTTTCCTTTCTCTTGGTCATCTTGAAAGTTCAAATAGAAAATTGCCTGTTCTGGGTCAAATCGTCCATTTTTTACAGCAGTTTTTAAAATAGGTTCTAAATCTATAACAGTTTTATCGTAACTTCTTCTTTGCGCTGTATGATGCAAAACAATATCGTGTGGTTGGTTTCTTAAATAATTACTATATCCTAATTCCATTTGAGATGGAAATCCGTTTGAGTCTGTAAATTCCAATATTCGTTTTAAGTTTATTTTCCGATTTAAATTTATCGTATCATCGTGAGTATCATACATTGGTCTAAACAATTGGTCTCTATTATGAATTTCATTAAATTCCATTCGTAAGGCTTTGTCGTATCTCAATTCCTTTTTTGATATTAACTTTTTCCATTCTTGTTCAGTCATATATTTTCCAACAAAAACTGATTTCACAAAATCTAATTCATCTGAATTGTCAACTATCTGTTGTAGGTAATAATTCCTTTTCTTGTAATTCTCTATTAATTGACTTGACAATGCAGAATTGAAAATATCTTTTCCAAATGGTTTTTCTATTGAACCAAACGCAATTTCATATTCGCTCAATGATTTTTCAAAATCTTCATTACAAATTGCGAGTTCAGCATTATTTATATGTTCAAAATATTTTTCAGCACGAATTTCTATAGTTTTCGAGCATCCAAAAAATACTGTAAAAATTAATAAGTATAATGTGTATCTCATAGTTTTTTTCAAATTGTGCCTAACGGTTCGGCTATGCGTAGTACGCAGTTTCAGAGTAATAACCTTTCATCTTAGCACAAAGTTTATTTATTGGCGTCCCTTTCGTTTTTATCTTCTTCGCCCGCATTACGTATAGCCATTGTTAGCATTTGTTTTAATTCTTGCGAGTTTGGTACTTTTCCTTTTAGTTTTTTCGGGAGTTCGTGCGTTAATTTATATTCTGAAACTCCAATCGGTTTTTTATTCGTTCTCAAAGTGTATTCAACTTCAATGGTGTCTTTGGTAGGGCAGAGTATTATTCCAATTGAAGGATTGTCGTCTGGTTGTTTTTCTTGCTCGTCCAACAGTTCAAGGTAGAAATTCATTTTACCTGCGAATTCAGGTTCAAATTCTACTGTCTTCAGTTCTATGGCTACCAAACACTTTAAAAACCTATGATAGAAAAGCAGGTCAATGAAATACTCTTTTTGGTTTAATTTTAACCTGTATTGATTTCCTATAAAAGTAAACCCATAGCCTAGCTCCAAGAGCAAGTCTCTAATATTTTCTATAAGTCGATTTTCTAATTCTCTTTCTAAAATAGGCTTATTGATTCCAAGAAAATCAAGACTATACTCACTTTTTAAAGCTTCATTCGCTTGTTCCGAAAGATTAGCAGGAAGTGTTTCTTGAAAGTTGCTCTGTTTTGGATCAATCAAGTGGTGTTTATAGGCATTTGCTTCAATTTGGTTCAACAAAACCGCTCTACTCCAACCTAATTTATCCGTAGCGTTTAAGTAATATTTACGCTCTTCTCTGTCCTTTATTCGGTGCATTATCAGCAGATTCTGCCCCCAAGGTATGTTAATCGCTAACTTCAGAAGTTCAGTTTCATTCTTATATTCAAGATAGAATTGTCTCATCCGCCATAAATTTTGAGACGAATATCCTTTTATTCCATCAATCTGTTTGTTTATGTCTTTGGATAAAGTGTCAACAATTGATTTCCCCCAATTATTGGTGTCTTGATTCTTGACTATTAATTTTCCAATTTCAAAATTCAGTCCTATGTGGTGCTTATTTAACGATTTGTATGCTTCATATCGTGTAGAGTTAATGGTCCGGATTATCTCATTGAAAAAATTGTCATATTGTTTTAAGTCATTCATTTAGTAATTGGATTTCTCGCACGCTTGTGATAGTAAGTCAAAAATACAAAATCTCGCACAGCTGTACGAGATTTCAATTCAGCCATTCTCATATTGCAGAACGCGGCTTTTCAATAAATGCCAACATATCTATATACAATACACACAAAGCCAATTTACATATATTATCCGTGCACCACTTCCTCTAAATAATCGCTCAAAACCCAACACGCAATTCCAAACCCAACCGGCCAACCGCTTAACTAATCTTAAATTTTTCAGGGGGATAAAATAATAGGCTTCGCTTTCAAATATATTAAAACTATCGAATCCTTTATCTTGATTACCTTAAAAAATGGCTCTATGTTGTTTCAAGTGGGTGATTTTCATCAAAGATCAAAATTTTATAAGTGCAGTTTTGGCCTAGTAAAAGTTTACGTGAAAAATGATCCGCGATAGTTATCGGGAGAGTGGAGGGTTAAGCAAACTTGCGCCAGCCGATTGAATTATTTTAATTTTAGCTGTCTTGAATAATTCAAAATCTTGAACTAACTGAAGCGAGCCTTTAGTTTGCACCGCAACGAGGGAGATTTTTAGTAAAGTTTTGCTCAGCCTAGCCTTTTACTTGCATGTGACGAGTGAGGCACGAATGAGAGTAATGCACACGTTTTTTTTGGCAATGAAAAAAATGAACAATTATATTTACATGATTCAATTTTAACTGTTAGACCTATTTTTATTATTACAAAAATTAATCTACCCACTACATTCAATCTAGAACCAAAAAAATTAACAGTTACGGTTTTAGTTTAATCGTTCAAGTGCAAAATAGACCGTATTTTAGTTTATAATGGTTGTGTTAAAAATCACTATGTTCAGTTAAAGAATCCAGACCGCTCTGCTAAAGGAAACAAGAACCAGGACTAGACACAAACTGAAAAAACAATCAATTGTTTTTATTCGGAAATCTTCTTGGTTCTGCAATAAAATTGAAAGTTTATAAACACCAAGTCAAACCAAGAGGAATGCTCGTAAAATAACATACAAGGCCACTTTCTTGACCAGAAAACTAAGAAAATAGGCAAATACCTTTGGAGGACTTATCCTTATGGTTAAATTGCATTTTTTGATAAAAAAACTGATAAAACCCCATAAATTGATGCTTAAATCGTCTATTTTATTCTTATTTTCCTTTTTTCTACTGCAAACTGCTCTTGTTGAGGCACAGGATCAACCTAACAACGAGCTTTACCTTAACTTGATATTAGACAATCCTTCGTCTGAGATAAATAATGCAACCGCAAAAATTCAAGTTAAAGGTGGCCAACCGCCGTACCAATACAAATGGAGTAACACCTCCACTTCTTTAAGCTCAGACCGTTCTATAGGGTTAATTGAAGGCATGGACCATTCGGTTACCGTAATTGACGCTAATGGAAAATCCACTTCAGAAACCTTCCGTATTCCTGCAGAATCTATCGTTGAAGTTTTTAACAGCAAGGTACAACCCGCCGTAGATGTACTAGGAGCCATTCTATTCTGGGACCCCTTTGCTTCCATTGGGGTTTATGATCCTACGGTTTATATTTCGCACGAAGACCTCTCGCCACCATTTTCAAATATTGAACACGAACAATACCTACTAAAAAAATGGCTGGTTCCGGAAGGCGCGCAAGTAACCGAAAAACAAGAGATTGCACTGCTTGAAGTTGACGGCGAAGAAACAATGGTATTCTCAAAGTATGACGGAACTCTGCATCATATAATTAAGGAAGATACTTTAATTACACCATCCTCCAAGGCATCAACCGCTGAAGAACTCACCCTAGGCCGGATTGATTTCAAGAAACCACAAGCTTTGTTGTATCCAAACGGTGAAGTGGTAACCAATACCATCCCTTTTATTGTTATCTGGTTAATCTTAGGAAGTATATTTTTCACCTTTAGGCTAAAATTTATCAATATTCGAGGGTTTTTACATTCCATAAACCTCGCAAGAGGAAAATATGACGATCCCGATGCGCCCGGAAGTATTACACATTTTCAGGCTATGGCTACTGCGGTATCGGCTACTGTAGGATTAGGGAATATTGCGGGAGTAGCGGTTGCTATATCCTTAGGTGGTGCCGGAGCCACATTTTGGATGTTTATGGCCGGATTCTTCGGAATGTCGCTGAAGTTTGCCGAATGTGCTATGGGTGTAAAATATCGGTTTATCGATGCCGATGGCCGTATTTTTGGTGGCCCAATGAATTATCTACGCCATGGTCTTGAAAAACGAAACTTAAAACGATTGGGAAAATTTTTAGCCGCAATGTTTGCTGTCTTAGGTGTAGGTGCTTCTTTTGGCGGTGGAAACATGCTGCAGTCCAACCAGGCTTTTAAAATTGTATCAGAACAAATTCCAGTGCTGCAAGGTCAAGGCTTCTGGTTTGGCGTTGGCTTTGCTACCTTAGTTGGAATCGTGATTATTGGTGGGATTAAAAGTATTGCCAAGGTTACCGAAAAAGTAGTTCCTTTTATGGCTATTCTATATATAATTGGATGTTTGGTGGTTATTGGTACTAATATTGAAGGCCTCGGTGGGGCTTTTATGGCAATTCTTGACGGTGCCTTTTCTGCCGATGCGTTAAAAGGTGGATTTATTGGAGTCCTTATCGTAGGGCTACAACGGGCTGCTTTTTCAAGTGAAGCCGGAGTGGGATCGGCTGCAATTGCGCATAGTGCCGCTAAAACAAACCAACCAATTGCCGATGGTTTTACATCGTTAGTAGAGCCTTTTATTGATACTATGCTCGTTTGTACCATGACCGCCCTGGTATTAATCTTTACCGGAAAACACGAAGGAAATTTAGAAATGGGCGGGGTTGAACTTACCTCAGCTGCCTTCGGAAGTGTAGTCTCTTGGTTTCCCGTAGTCCTAGCAATCGCAGTGTTTTTGTTTGCCTTTTCTACTATGGTCTCCTGGT
Source organism: Aequorivita marina (assembly GCF_031631895.2). Taxonomy (NCBI): domain Bacteria; kingdom Pseudomonadati; phylum Bacteroidota; class Flavobacteriia; order Flavobacteriales; family Flavobacteriaceae; genus Aequorivita; species Aequorivita marina. The sequence goes on along the minus strand of NZ_JAVMBW020000012.1, from coordinate 42,300 downwards.
CTTACTACGGAATGCGATCTTGGACGTATTTATTTGGCCGAAGCAAAAAGGGCGAATTGGTGTACAAACTTATGTATTTAGTTTTTGTAGTATTAGGAGCTTCTGTAAGTCTGGGCGCCGTTCTCAGCTTTGCAGATATGATGATCTTGGCAATGTCGTTCCCTAATATTGCAGGACTATACCTCCTTTCTCCTGAAATATATGCCGATATGAATGCGTATTTAGAAAAATTAAAAAAAGGAAAACTCTATATCAATGAGAAGTTTAGGAAAGTGGAAGCCTAACTGGGAAGACGAGAGATTTCAGAATTGAGGTGTGAGACCGATTGCCTTAATTTCTGGTAATACTATAATAGAAATCACATTTTAAGAGACTTGCAGGCATTATATGTTTTTGAATCCGAACGATCTTTCTTAATGTTTTAAAATATTTAGTGTTACCTTGAATGCTGTAAGCCCAAAATGCAGCATGGACCAATCATCTTTTAAAGTTTATACTGAAAAAGCAATCCAAGAATTTTTGGATAACGAAGATGTGTATCAACTTTCGCCACCTTTTTTTCTACTCGTAAAAGAAGGTGAAGTAAAGTTAAAATCGAACGAGTTGTATGTAGCAAAAGAAAGTAGTTTAAGCGTTTCGGCTAAACAGGAGCCTGTAAACATTGTGGAGGTGTCTTCTGCTTGCCAATTGTTATTACTGGAATACGACAGACAGGAAATTCGGAAAATGTCTTTTCAACTTAACTTAATCGATGTTTTTAAGTACGTTTATACCAATACCCGTTTTAGTTTTACACTTCTGAAGAACGATTTTGAAGACCTTTGGTTTTTGGCTGGTTATATTGCGCGTCAATTTCAGGATCATCAAAACATAAACCTTTCCAATCAGATACTGCGGCATTTGAATTACTCCTTTTTATACAGTGCAATAGATAAATTAGATCACAGCAACCAATTGGCCTCGCAACCCACTACTCAAAAAGAGAAGTTAGCACTTCATTTTTTTCAGAATTTACAAACAAAAGGAGATTTTAGACTAAAAGTAAGTGATTATGCCAAAATGCAAAGCGTAACCACACGGCATCTTTCGGCAACCATAAAACAACTCACGGGAATGACCGCGCAGGAAATTATACACCGGTTATTGTTGAGCAAAGCCAAGAAGGAATTATCTGGTTCGCTCATGCCCGTATCTGAAGTTGCTTTAGAATTGGGGTTTATCGACCCGTATACTTTTAGTCATTTTTTTAAGCGAAATACCGGGATGAGCCCCAGCGAATTCAGAAAGAATTATCAGGATTAAGATAAAATCTTACATTTTGACATCTATTCTGTAAATACAAGTATTTCAGAAGCTTAAGCATTACATAACTTTGCGCTTCAATTAAACAGACAATCAATATGAAAAAAATAATTAATAGATTTTGTATTCCGGTTTTTTTACTGGTGTTTGCATTTCAGCAATCATCGGCGCAGGAAAAGGAGGTTCGCAAAATGACCATCCAAGAATTGGCAGATAGTGTGATGGCCAATAACATACAGTTAAAACTTGCTAAATCTTCGGTAGATGTAGCTGATGCCCGAATCGGAAACGTAAAAACCAATAGGCTGCCAGATATTGGTGCCGATATGCAAGCTATGTATTTAAGCGATGTGAACATCTATGACAAACATTGGAAGCATATAAATGAAGTTGATATTCCCAATTTTGGACATCAATTTAATGTTTCGGCCAATCAATTGCTCTTTGCCGGTGGTAAGATCAATAAATCTATCCAATTGGCAGAATTGAGTAAAGATCTTTCCGAAGATCAGTTAAAAGATACCGATCAGGCCATAAAACTAAATGCCACGCAATTGTATCTAAACCTATACAATTTGCATAACCAGTTGAGGATTCTGGAAGAAAATAAAAATTTGGCTCAGGAGCGTGTGAATAATGTACAGGCATTTTATAAAGAGGATATGGTGTCTAAAAACGAAGTTTTACGAGCCGAAGTTTTAGAGCGACAATTAGAACAAAGTATGCTGCAGGTGCAGAATGCTATTGAAATTACCAATAAAAATCTACGCCTTTTTGCTGGTATAGAAGAAGACATTATGATCCTTCCCGATATTAGTAACATCAACCACCAAATTAGAAGAGAAGATGAACTTTTTTACCGTGAGATGGCATTTAATAACAATCCGCAGTTGAGTATTAGCGATACACAAATTGCTATAGCTGAAAAAAATCTGGCGCTTACCAAAGCAGATATGTTCCCAACATTGGCAGCATTTGCCGGTTATAATGCCAGCCGACCACAAACCGGCGCAAACCCCGTAGATTATTACTCCAACACCTACCAAGTAGGACTCAATTTGTCTTATAATATTGAGTCGTTGTATAAAAATCCTAAAGCGGCTGCAGTTGACAAACAATTGATAGAACAATCTAAATTACAGAAAACTGCGATCAGTCAGCAGATTGAAGCCGACGTAAATAATGCTTACAATAATTATATACAGGCTATTAAGCAAAAAGAAGTGAGCCGGGTTAACGAAAAGGCAGCAGCAGAAAACTACCGCATTACCAAACTTAAATACGACAACCAATTAGTTACGGTTATTGAGATTATTGATGCCTCCAACACCAAGTTGGAAGCCGAATTGCAAACCCTGGACGACCAGACGGCAATAATCCTAAACTATGTAAAACTACTGCGCGTTACCGGGCAACTTTAAAATTCAACTAAAAAAATACATCATGGCAGATTCAGAGAAAAAACATAAACCCAAGAACAAACTGTATTTAACGCTTTTAAATGGTTTTGTATTTATCATTACCCTAGTGGCAATATGGTTTATCATAAAGAACTATCTACACATTAACGACGATACTTATGTTAATGATGCGCAGGTAAAATCTTACATCAGTCCTATAAACTCTAGGGTTTCTGGCTATATAGACGAAATAAAGTTTGAAGAGCACCAATCGGTAAAAAAAGGTGACACCTTAGTTATTTTAGATAAGACCGAATTTAAAAATGCTGTGGCTCAAGCCCAAGCAGGTTTAAGTCAGGCAAAAGCAAATAAGGCCTCGGTGGCATCTTCGGTAACACGGGTGCGCACTAGCGAAGGCACGGTAGAAGCTAATATTCTGGGGGTAAAAGCACAGTTGCAAAATGCAAAAGCAGATTTGGCACGTTATAAAAATTTGTTAGATCAGGATGCGGTAACCCTGCAACAATACCAACAAATGGAAACTCAAGTAGAAACTTTAAAATCGCAGTACAATGCTATGCAGTCGCAAAAAAGCACTGCCCAACTTTCTACCGATGAAACCCAGTCTAAAATCGCAGTAAGCGAAGCACAAATTGAAGCAGCAGAAGCTACTCTAGATCGGGCAAAACTCAATTTAAAATACACAGTAATCACTGCCCCCGAAGATGGGGTGATGGGAAGAAGAACCGTTACCAAAGGTCAGTTTGTACAACCCGGGCAGCAAATTGTTGCTTTGGTACAGGAAAATAACAAGTGGATTGAAGCCAATTTACTGGAAACTCAATTACCTCTGGTAGAAATAGGCGATGTGATAGATTTCACCATAGATGCGATGGGCGATACCGAGTTTGAAGGGAAAGTGACCTCCATTTCGGCTGCAACGGGCTCGGAATACTCAGCAATCCCTACCGATAATTCTGCAGGAAACTTTGTGAAAGTACAACAACGCATTCCCGTAAAAATAGAATTTACCCAAAACAACGACCAAAAACTATTGAATAAGGTACGCGTGGGAATGAATGTGGTAATGACCCTAAACGACTAAATGATGTACAATAAAGGTTTATTTGCAGACTGGCTTCCTAAACCGGCGCAACTTGTACTGGTATTAGTTTTCCTATTGCCCATTCTGGTAGTTAACGGAGTCTATACAGGCAATATTGGCTATATGTCTGGTAGTTTGGGAATGCCAAACTCCTGGCTAGTTTTTGCCAATTATGCCGGCGTTGTGGGAATGGGTGTGAGCATGCCAGTTATTTTTAGGTATAAACTGGCGTTTTACACCAAATACCTTATGCTACGTACATTTTTGGTGTTAGCCCTTTTGTCTTTTATCATCGGTACCACAGATAGTGTAGGAGTAATTGTTATCTGTACGTTTTTTATAGGCTTCTTTAAAATGTTTGCCCTAATTGAAGTGATTATGCCGGTTATGATGATGATAAGCCCCAAAGGGGACCGAGCGCAGTTTTATGGTATTTTTTATCCTGCTGCCATTATTATTCCACAAGTGGTTGGCTATTTAGCAACTCGGGTAGGCTTTTTTAGCTTCTGGGAAAATATGCACTTTTATATGGCCATAATTATGCTGTTTTGTGCCTTGCTAACCGTAGTGTTTATGCATAATTTACGCTATGACAAAAAAGTACCCTTAAAAGGAGTAGATTGGTGGGGCTTGTTTTTATACACCACCATTTTTATTGCAATTGCCTATTTCGTTTCCTTTGCTAAACAACTCAATTATTTTAGGTCAGAAAACATTGTGCTTGCGGCTGTTGTGATTGTGGTCGGTATTATTTTTTATGCTATCCATCAGCGAAAAGTTCCCATGCCTTTTGTTGACTTTAGAACGCTAAAAAACTACAATGTAATTCACGGGATTATGATGTTGTTTATGCTGGGGTTTTTCCTTGCCGGAAGTTCTTTGCAAAGTAAGATCACTCAGGGAATTTTAGGGTATAGTACAGTATTAGACAACTCTTTTAACCTATGGATGATCCCCGGGATTGCTTTGGGAAGTGTTTTTAGTTTAAAATGGCTTACCAAAAATAAATCCTTAAAAATTTATATTCTTACAGGGTTTACTGCATTTTTGGTTTACTATGTATTGATGTACTTTTTGGTATCACCAAACCTAAGTTATGAACTTCTTATTTTACCTAATATCTTACGTGGTTTCGGAATGGCTGTGCTATTTATTGGGGTTTGGTTGTATGCACTTAGCAACCTATCTATGGATGCAACTTTGGGAGTGGCTGCAGTACTTATCATTACCAGAACTATGTTAGGGCCCGCCATTTGGAGCCTGGCGTTTAACTATATAGACAGTATCTGGAATCTGGAAGTGATGACCAATTTTGCCGGGAAGTTAGATGCATCGGCGTTTTCACAGCAGGGCGCCATGAGTTTATATAAAAACCTAAATTTAGATGCTTTAATGATTTCTACCAAGAGAATTTATGGTCTTTTAGTGTTATTGGGCGGCGCAGTATTGATTTATGTTTCTTTTTTAAACTTAGAAGGTTTGGGAAAACGCAAACTCGTTTTACTGCGGAAACGTTTAAAAGGACAAAGTGTAAAAGGCTATAAACGTGAGGTGGAAAGTGAAAACGAAGAAGAAGTAAAAACCGAAGCCACCGCAGCCAGTGGAACAGCGGTATAGTTGATAATAACATTGTAACGATGCCTTGATTTGGGAGTGATCCCAATCTATTTTTCCTGCTTCAAGCTTTGGTTTGGAGCAGGGTTTTTAGGTATTTAGGAAGAACTCAATATATTCTTCCAAATGTTTCAGTGTGGCAATCAGATTATCTTGTGCAAACTTTAGTTGGGTCAATGTTATTTCGAGTGAGTAAAAGTAAGCGACTTACATAAGAATGTCACCCACCTCCAACCTCAGCGTGATAAAATTAATCTGGCGATTATACGTTTATAGGTTATTCATATACCATCTCTATATCATCCACTACAAGCAAGCTACCAATTGCGCCGGCAAATTTATCACCATCAAAACTTGAGGCCGACACAAAGGAAATATGTGTAGGCAAAATATACGCAGCCGTTTCGGCATCTACATATAGGTTATTTTCCGGTTTCATATAATCGGGAAAACTGGCATCTAACGGACCATACGTAAATTCAATTTCCATGGTGGATAGGTCGGGCTGTGAAGTGTCACTTCTAAACCATGCTGTTGCAAGTCTTTGTACTTCACCGTCCAGACGAACTTCCAAAAGTGCATATATATCGCAAGCATCGCTGTAATCAAGAACATTCCCTTGTTTATCCTTGTTTATTTCTCCTGGTATATAACTGTATTTAAATTTCAGTTTTTCGGGTCTGCCAGTAAAAGGTGTTCCAAATTCAGTGGCAGCGGCTGGGTTTGTTGGGTCAATGGCATCAGGATTGAAGATGCCGGTAAAAAGTGAACCTGAAGAGATGGGAGCTCCAAAAATTGTTCCCAGTGGTCCGTTATCCAGTGTTTCCATTTGGGCCGCCAAGTTGCCATTGCCCAAATCTTTAGGTATGGTTGCCAATCTATTCAACAGTTGCGTACCTCTATTTCCAGTTGCCCAAATAGTGTTATTGGCGGTTTCTCCCGGCTCAAAATAGCCTGTTGCCGTTTCATACCATTTATTCAGGTCATTGTTATCTAATTGTGGAGCTTCCGAAGCAACAAACGCATTGATTGCCCAATTACGTTCCGTTCCGTTTTCTGAAATAATACGTATCAAGACCTCGTCATTTAAATCTATAACATCTCCTTCTGCCAAATTACTACTAGCAAAAGACGACAGTTCCAAGGTTTGTACCGTAATAGCTGATAAATCTACACCTCCGGGAATTTCTACTGTTACTTTTGCACTAGCTCTATCTATCTCAGCATTACCAGATTGATTACTAACCGCAATTTCCTTAATATTGGCATATTCAGATTCTCCAAAATGATCTTCTTTTATACACGATGTTAAAAGTAGCGCTGTTCCTAAAATCAGTAAAATGTGTTTAAAATCCATGTTTTAGCGTTTTTTATTGTTCATAATATAATAGGCCAAACCTACTTTTAAGGAAAGCAAATTCATTTTAAAATCTACATTGTGGCGTACATCGCGCGACTCATCAATCTCGTTCTTGGTTTTATTCTCTACGTTCAGTTCATACCCAAGCACATCCAGTTGTACCTCCAAGGCAAAGTTCTCCATAGCAAAAAACGTTACTCCAGGACTGATTCCCAACCTGAGATTATAATTTTCAGAAAAGGTCTTATCAACTTCATCCAGGTTTTTAACTTCTCGTTTTAAGGTGTTACTCTTGCCCAACGTGAGTCCAACAGCAGTAAAAAAGCTTAATCTTTCATTTGAAGTAAGCGGAATACTGGTTCGATAATTGGGTGTAATACTAAAGCCTCTAGTTATAGTTTTGGATTGTAAGGTATCGGGGTCTCTAAACAGAACACCCTCAAATTTATTTTCGTAAATATTGAAATTGAGACCGATCATTGTGTAATCATTTAAATAATAACCACCCTTAATCAGCAAGTCGAAGTTTACCTTATCGCCATCAATAGTCTTTTGAAAAATGTTTTCGGTATTTTCCGATTGCCTATCTTCCAATGACATTGCAAAACCGAAATAATACGTTCCCTTCTCATACGGATTGAAGTCAGTGTTGTAGTAGCTTGAAAGCAACTCATAGGGAGTGTATTTTTTTTCTTCTTCTTCATCTTTATCAAGAGTAACTTGAGAATTAGCAGTACAAAAAGAGAGAATAAAAACTGGTAGTAAGAAGTATTTTATTGCCATAATAATATTTTAAGTTTTTTATGTGAAGGTTGTTCTCGCTTTAAATACTTCAAAAAAATTATAACCCCCAGAAATGGTAGTGATAATTAATAAAGTTGATATAAAATAAAAGATTCCGTTTTCTATAGCTTTTAAACCTGAATCATTCACAAATAATTTCTGCCGTCAGCAGCCACTTTAATTTTAAATGATTAAGATACCACGTAACAGCGTAAAAAATTCACAGATGGATATCGCAATCCATCTGTGAAAGCTATAAATTATTAATCCAAGGTTTGAACGCCACCACCATTCACGAAAATTACCTGTCCGCTGGTCCATTTTGAAATTGGCGCTGCAAAGTACAGTACTGCACCTGCAATATCTTCTGGTTCTCCCAAACGATTGATGGGTGTGTGTGCCAACATTCTTTTTTCAATTTCTGGGGTCAAAACCGTACTTAAAGCATGGGTTTTTACCGCTCCCGGTCCAATAGCGTTTATACGAATTTCATCTGGGCCATAGTCAAACGCCAAGTTACGGGTCATGTGATTTATGGCGGCTTTGGAAGAGGCATACGCGCTAATTGCCGGACTCTTATTTACCGAAGCCATGGACGACATATTGATAATACTGCCGTAACCCGATTTTTTCATATGAGGCGCTACTAATTGGCACAGACGCCACATACTAAACACATTCATTTCAAACACTTTTTTAAATTGCTCCACATCAATGTCATACGGACTTTCCTTTCCGGCGCCGCCACCGCCAACATTATTGACCAAAATGTGTATTCCGCCATATTTCTCCACGGTTTTATCAACCAAGTTTACCAAAGCTTCATCTTTGGTTACGTCGCAGTCTATAGCAATTGCTTTCCCGCCGTTGTCGTTTATTTCTTTCGTGGTTTTTTTGGCATCTTCCAAATTGTAATCAGAAACCACCACATTGGCACCAAAAGCCGCAAGCATCTCGCAACTTGCTTTTCCTATTCCGTTTGCGCCACCGGTTACGATAGCTGTTTTTCCTTTTAAATCAAATAATTTTGATGTATCCATAATGCTTATTTTTTTAATTAAAATTCTATTTTTTACTCGATAATCGAGATTTAAAGGTTCCGAAGCTTAGCTCGAAATCAAAAGATTTTTCTAAATATTTCCGTACAGGCTTGTGCCGAGGAAGTTTATTTTTTATAAATAGTCTTACCCTCTTTAATGGTTTCCAACACTTCTATTTCCTTTATTTTCATAGGTTCTACCTTAAGCGGGTTTTTATCCAAAACCACCATATCGGCCAATTTCCCTACTTTTAAACTTCCTTTTTGGCCTTCTTCAAAAAATTCATAAGCTGCGTGACTGGTAATGGCTTTTAAGGCTTGATAAGGTGTAGCTCTTTGGTCTGGGCCAATAACTTTGCCCGATCTGGAAACGCGATTTACAGCTGTCCATACCGTGAAAATTGGATCTATGGGCGTTACTGTAGCATCGGAATGATTGGTATATTTTAAGCCCAGTTTTTCTGCGGAAGCGATAGGACTTAAAAAGAAAGCGCGTTCTTCTCCTAAATTCTCTACATGTACATCGCCCCAAAAGTAAGCGTGGTTAGTAAAGAAAGAAGGCTCCATGTTATATTTCTTGTATGTTTCCAATTGATCGGGACGTACAAATTGTGAGTGAATTACTATCGTTCTACGGTCCTTATCTAAAGGCTGCTCTAATTTTTTACAAGCGTTTTCGTGTGCGGAAATCACCATATCTATAGAAGCGTCGCCATTACTGTGAATAAACAACTGATTATCTGCCTCGTAAGCTTTTAGAAATAATTCGTTTAGGGCTTCTTGCGATAAATTTGGAAATCCCCTGCAATCGCTTTCACATCCGGGAACTTCGGTTAAAAATGGCTCTGTAAAGTAGGCTGTTTTTCCTTGCGGGGAACCATCGGCAATTATTTTAGTGCCTTGTAGTTTAAATCCATTTTTATAGGTTTTCCACACTAAAGTAGAATCGCTTAGATTTTTATCCAATTCAGAAAAACCGGGCAGGGCAATAAGATCCATTTCCAGTTTTCCGGAATCTGCTTGCGACTGGAAAAACTCAATAGCATTGCGGTCGGTCATTCCGTCCTGAGCAGTAGTTATACCGTTTTTAGCATATTTATCTTGGGTTGCGGGAAAAAATTCGGCTTGTTTGCTCTCCAAAATTTTCAGCATATTTCCCACAAAAGGATACATCGCGGTTTCCTGCACTAGGCCGGCCGGTTCCTGTGAGTTTGGCATTCGTTCAATACTTCCGCCTTCGGGATTTTTTGTTGCTGCAGAAACATTCATTTTCTCTAAAGCCATAGAATTTGCCACGCCCATATGGCCGCTGGTATGTACAAGATAAACCGGGTTGTTTGGTAATACCGAATCTATTTCGGTTTTGTTGAGGTGACGTTTTTCGTCTAACTGGCTCTCATCATAACCCCAACCAAAAATCCATTCGCCATCAGCAATGTTATTTTCGGTTTTATATGCTTTCATTTTTTTTAAAACATCGGCAATATTTTTTACATCGCCCACTGGCGGAGAATTCAAATCTACCTGCCCCATCGTGTTGCTTACCATCCCAAAATGGCTGTGCGGATCTATAAAACCGGGCAGCAGTGTATTTCCATTTAAATCAATTTTTTTAGCATCGGCATAATTTTCTTCCGCTTTAGCTTTATCGCCTACAAAAACGATCTTACCCTCTTCTGCTACCAAAGCTTCGGCATAGACAGGCTCTTCAGAATCCATGGTAAGGATGTCGCCGTTGTAATATAGTTGTGCAGCTGTACTGGTGGTTTTAGTTTCCGATTTTTTTTCGGTGTCTTTACAACTAAAACTCACAGCTATGAGTACAAATAGATAGATAATCTATTTCATAATTTATTTTTTGTGTTCTTTAATTAAAGTACTTTCCTTTAATGTAAGGTAATTTACAAAACCAGACACAATTCCAGCAATTACCCCAATAATAATTAAGGCTGAGATCAGGGAAACTTCTACAGTTCCCATATATTTTTGCCATAAAACCGCTAAGGAAGTCAGTACTCCAAAGGTGAAAAAGCCGTGTTTTATTGTGAGCCAAAAAGTAGTTGGCCAGAAAGGAGCTTTTTCCTCCTTTATTCCGAAGTAAGCGACCAAAGTAAGAATCATAGACAAGGTAATGGCAAGAACAACCGCCGTTCCCAAAACCGTTTCGGTAGTATTGGTTATTGAATCTACCGAGATAGGAATAGATTCATGCCCTTTTAAAAAGAAATATTGAATTCCGCCGTTAATTACTGCGTTAATGACTCCCGTGAGGACGGCGCCTTTTATTAATTTTGAGTTTGTTTCTGGATCCATAGTTTTTGGTTTAGTAATTAATAAAAATAGCCGCTTGTACGGTAAGCCAGTTCGGCACACTTTCAGCAAAAGCCTGATCTATTGCCTTGCCAGGAATACCATAAGAAACCACACCCAACAAAGTGAAATGTTCTTTTATTAGTCCCTTAAGAGTGGCTGTAAATTCGTGTCCCAATTCCTTATTGGTTAAATCAGTAATGGGAGCCAATCCACCATTATTGCTTAAACTGTTGGCGCGCAAATAGAAATAATCAAAAGATAAGGCCATACTTTTTGTTACCCAACTGGTTACCTCTACCCGATGCGAAACCAAGTTGCCATTGCCCAAGACCTTTCTAAAATTAAGGCCTTGCACCCAATTGCCTAAACCACCCGTTAAAATAGGGTCAAAGCGTTCGTAAGTATTGGTGCTGGCATCATCGCCCTTCATAAAAGCATAACGATAATAAACCGATGGTTTAGTAGGTAATTTCTTTAAGCTATAGCCAAGCCCTGAGTACCATGCGTACGATTGCATATCTTCCTGAGTATGGTTTTGATAGGCATATTCCGATTTAAAGAATAAACCAGTGCCACCAATGTCGGTAAGCCATAACTTTGGATTAATCACGTACATTCCTTTCTTCTGAATAGAACCTTCTGGGGTGGCATACTTTGACTTGCCGCCAGTGGTTGCTATATACGAAATTCCGGCATCCAGATTTTTATTGTTGTTGAAGTTAAAGGTTCCTATGGTATAATTGGTGTTTTGTTGCTTGTCCTTAAACAGTTCTTGTGGCTCTAAAAAGTGTCCCGACAAGCGGAATTTCCCCCATTGAAGCGAAAGATTTGCGTTTTTTTGATAGGTTGTTCGCGAAGAAATATAAGTACTGCCACGCGGCCCTGCATTGGACGAACCCGAATATCTTGAAAACAAAAAGCCATCATTGAGTTGAAAAAAATTTCTACCGTAATTGGCATTTATGGTAATGTTGCTGTTTTTGCCCAAACCGGTCATTAAAAATCCTGTGTAGAGGCGTTCAAAAGCAATATGGCCAGCCCTTCCCGACGAATAAATATCCGAAGTATTTCTAGCGGAAGCCAAAACAGAAGCTTCACCATACCAATAGATATTGGAACTGCCCAATTTTGAAATCCCCGAAACTCCTGGTTCCACAAAAGCTTCCAGCCAAAAGCGGGTCTCATCTCCAGCAGGAGCATCGGCTATCGGATTGCCCTGCGTAAAAGCTTCGCCCTTAGCAAACAACGCATTTTCATCGTTATAAAGCCCCACGCCACCGTTGACAAGAAATTTGAATTGCGATTGACCAGACTCATATAACAAGGGAAAGTCTCCTCTTTCTTTCGAAAAGATTCCTTTGACTTTTTTTTCTTTTTCGGTCGTTTCAGTAAGTTCTACAAAAATCTGCAAGGATAAGGAACGACCAATAGTTCCGCTACCATTTACGGATTCATACAATAGGTAGTAAGCATTGGTCACATTGGGCTCTTCCTTGATTCGGGCAATGGCCAAATCTGTGATCAACGGATTAAAAGTGGTACCGGGCTTAATAAAAAAAGCATTGTAAAAATCCTGCATATCTTGTTCTCCTACACCTACTCTACTGGAAGCGTCCAGAATTTCAATCTGCACATCTTCAATAAAGTTTCCGTTTGCAAACTGCGGATTTACTTTTTGAGTTTGTTGGGCTGTTGAATATTGCGCAGACAAAAGCAGCATTAGGCAGCATAAAAAGCCGCCCAATCCTGTTTTTAAATTATTATATGTAAGAAAAACTCTCAAGATTTATGAGGTGGGCATTTTACTCTTATAAACACCCCCACCGTTAACGGTAAGCTCAATACCAGTAATCCAAGATGCGGCATCGCTCAATAAAAATGCCATTGCCTGGGCAATATCTTCTGGAAGACCTCGTCTTTTCAGCACAATTCCCTTTACTACATTGTCTATCATTTCTTGGGTATAACCAGCTTCTTTAGAAGATTCACCATTATCTACCGTACCAATAATTAAAGAATTAAATCGCACTTCAGGCCCTGAGGCAACTGCCATACTTCGCGACATATTCAAAAGACCTGCCTTAGCTGTACTGTATTCAATAAATTCTGGCGAGGGCGTATTGCCAACCGCAGATCCTGAAAATACTACCGAGGCATTCTTTTCCTTTTTAAGATAAGGCATACAGAATTTTGTCAAATTATAGGCACTTAGGGTATTGAGTTTATATCCATCGATCATTTTCTCAGAATCAGATCCAAAAAGTGGTGTATTTGCACCCCAGCCCACGTTGTTTACTACAGCAGAGATTTTTCCAAACTTATCTACTGTTGCTTTTACAAGGTTTTCAATTTCATTTTCTTCGGTGAAATCGATTTTCATTGCCAAGGTTGCGTTTCCGGTTTCCTTTTCAATATCAGTGGCGATTTTCTTTACTTTTTCCTCTGCCAAATCGGCCATAACCACATTGGCTCCCAATGCGCTAAGGAATCGTGAAGCCTCACTCCCAATAGCACCTGCGGCACCACTAATGATAATTACTTTTCCTTTAAAATCGAATAATTCATTAATTGTTTTCATATAGTTTTCTTTAAAAATTAGTACATATTAAGTCAGCCCAAATCATCTTTAAATAGCGTCTCTTACAACAATAGTAATACACGACACTATTTAACAGCAAAATTTTTTATGGACCCTTCGTTAGGTATTTTGTGTAAGGTAATTAAAAACACCACAATTGTTCATATTTTTTAATAAAACATTAAACAATATTTTGTGTTTATAAGAAGAATTAAGGTTTATACACGGAATTAATCATCCCATTCGTCTCTAATTTCCTCCATAATATCATCATAACGCGCTCTTAACTTAGCTGAAATGTTTTTAGAAGACTTGTGTATTTTTCTAAGTTGAAACGATAAAAGGATACTGAAAAGGCCTGCAAACAGAAAGCTTAAAGCAACTAGAACAACTACGCTCATTCCGGCAAATACGGGGTTCCAGATTAATAAAAATGAAAATATCGCACCTAAAATGCCAAAGACTAACAAGCCGCCCCAGTTTTTACTTCCGTACTTTTTAAGATCCATAGCATAACTTATTGATGATATGGAACGGAAAAGAAGTAGAAACCCTATATAAAAAGCCAATACACTAATTGAAAGCCCCGGATGCATTACAAGAGAAGTTCCAATAATAAAGGTTAAAATACCAAATGCCAAGGACCAGCCCCAGTTATCCATTCGGCTTCTGTTGGCTATTGCAAAGACAATTTCAGACAGGCCACCGAATAAAAACGAAAGGGCAAAAAGAAGGGACAATGTCATTAAAGAAGTTATTGGCGATGTAAATACTACGATACTCACAATAACGAATAGCAAACCAACCAGTAACGGAATGTACCAATGCTTAATTGAATTTTTGATAGAATTTAAAAATGAGTTTTTCATGATTTTTGGGGTTTAGTTAATTTAAAATATATTATTCTATTTTGATTTTAAACAGGGCAAATAAGCTAATTATCAATTGATATCATCATAGTTTTGTAGCAAAAACTTCAACCAGAACATTATCTTGAAGAAGTACTTGCAACCGTTTTAATCCAAAGCACCAATTAATTTATAATGCAAATATACGGTTGGTTCGGAACTAACCGAACTTAATTTAGCCAATTTGTTGTTAAACTAAATCTTTCATAGATTATGTGAAGACCAATGCTTAAAAATGGTAAAGCTTTTCAGACTTTGAACTTGAAGACTTTGAACGTCGTTGCAATACTTTTAACCAAATAGTTTAGCCTTTACATAACGCGTATTCATTTCGGCGATACTTCGTATTGAAATCGACACAGGACATTCTACTTCGCAGGCTCCCGTGAAAGTACAACTACCAAAGTTTTCCAATTCCATTTGGGCGGTCATATCTAATACGCGGTTATGTGCTTCTGGTTGTCCTTGTGGCAAAGTATTGAGATGGTTTATTTTGGCAGAAGTAAACAACGCTGCCGAAGCATTTTTACATGTAGCCACACAGGCTCCACAACCGATACAAGCCGCCGAGTCCATTGCCACGTCAGAGACTTGCTTAGCAACTGGAATCGAATTGGCTTCGGGTGCCGTACCTGTTTTTGCGGTTATATAAGCTCCCTGTGCTATAATTCGGTCAAAAGCAGAACGATCTACCACAAGGTCTTTTATAATAGGGAACGCACTTGCCCTCCACGGCTCTACTATTATAGTATCGCCATCTTTAAAACTGCGCATATGTAGCTGGCAAGTACTTATATTATCATGTGGTCCATGAGCACGTCCATTAATAAAAACACCGCACTGGCCACAAATACCTTCCCTGCAATCGTATTCAAAGGCAATTACTTTTTCACCTTTTAAAACCAAGGTTTCATTTAAATGATCTAAAGCTTCCAAAAACGACATATCTTCAGAAAGTCCATCTGTTTCATAGGTCTTTAATTCCCCTTTGGTTTCAGTACTTTCCTGTCTCCAAATTTTGAATGTTATTTTCATAAACCAATCATTTTTAATATTCACATATTACACCGAGCTTGTCTGAATACGCATTTGTTAAAGTGTTAACCAAAAAGGCTTCGACTCCCCAAAAGCTACTCAGGCAGACTTCCATGAAGCGTGAATTCCTATTTTATCCGAAAACTTTTTATTTATAGCTTCTCACACTTGGCTGTACGTTTTCAAAGTCTAATTTTTCCTTGTGCAAGACAAAATCACCAGCCTTGTATTCCCAAGCCGAAACATAAGCAAAATCTTCATCGTTGCGCAAGGCTTCTCCTTCCTGGGTTTGGTACTCTTCTCTAAAATGTGCGCCACAAGACTCCTCACGTTGCAACGCATCTATACACATTAACTCAGCTAATTCAATAAAATCGGCCAGACGCAAAGCTTTTTCAAGCTCTGTATTCATTTCATTTTTACCCCCTGTTACCTTCACATCTTTCCAAAATTCTTTCCCTATGGTTTTTATTTGAGAGATTGCACGGTTTAACCCTTCTTTATTACGACTCATTGCACATTCCTGCCACATTACCTTTCCCAATTCACGATGGAAATCGTCAACAGTTCTGCTTCCGTTTATTGCTATTATTTTATCTATTTGTGCTTTTACCTCGCGCTCAACCTTAGCAAATTCTGAGTGCTCTACGCCAGGATGCTTCTCTTTTAATTCCCCTTCAAGGTAATTATTTATAGTATTTGGCAGAATAAAATAGCCATCTATACTAGCTTGTAGCAAGGAGTTTGCGCCTAAGCGATTCGCTCCATGATCGGCATAGTTGCACTCCCCTATTGCATAAAGACCTGGAATAGTTGTCATTAACTCATAATCAACCCAAAGCCCACCCATTGAAAAATGAGCAGCGGGAGAAATCTTCATCGGTTCGGTGTACGCGTTAATCCCCGTAATTTTTTTATACATGGTAAACAGGTTCCCGTAGCGATCTTCTATAACGTGTTTCCCAAGATTTTTAATGGCGTGCTTAAAATCTAAGTAAACAGCATTTTTCAATTGCCCCACTCCATGCCCCGCATCTATACGTTCTTTTGCAGCACGTGAAGCTATATCTCTAGGGGCGAGATTTCCAAAACTGGGATAACGTCGTTCCAGATAATAATCTCTTTCTTCCTCGGGAATCTCATTGGGCTTTCTGGTATCTCCCTTCTTTTTAGGTACCCAAATACGGCCATCATTCCGAAGCGACTCAGACATTAAGGTAAGTTTAGATTGTGAATCGCTAGTTTGAGGAAGCGCCGTAGGGTGGATTTGTGTAAAACTAGGCGCTGCAAAATAGGCTCCTTTTTTATGTGCCTTCCAGATTGCGCTTCCATTACAGCCTATGGCCAAAGTAGATAATCGAAATACTCTAGAGTATCCGCCCGTAGCCAAAACAACAGCATCAGCAGCAAAGCGCTTAATTTCACCCGTGGATAAATTCCTAGTGATAACGCCTTTTGCCTTTCCTCCGATAATAACAAGATCCAATACTTCGTGCCTTGGCAACATCTCAACTTTTTTAGCCCTTACCATTTTATATAGTTGGGAATAGGCAGCCAATAATAACTGTTGTCCAGTTTGTCCTCTTGCATAAAACGTACGTTGCACTTGGACACCACCAAAACTACGATTGGCCAATACCCCACCATATTCTCGGGCAAAAGGAACGCCCTGTTGCACAAAGTGGTCTATTAATGGTGCCGAAAGTTCGGCCAAACGGTAAGTATTGGCTTCGCGCGACCTAAAATCTCCTCCTTTTAATGCATCGTAAAACATACGGTAAACGCTATCGCCATCGTGTTGATAGTTTTTTGCAGCATTGATTCCACCTTGGGCAGCCACTGAATGTGCTCTTCGCGCTGAATCTTGATAACAAAAACACTGCACATCATACCCCAGCTCTGCCAATGTAGCTGCAGCACCAGATCCGGCCAGTCCAGCCCCAACCACAATAACGTTTAGATTCTTTTTATTGGCTGGATTAATTAAACGCGATTCAGCCTGATAACTTTTCCACTTATCTTCCAGCTTACCTTTAGGAACTTTTGAATTTAATTTCATGGTCTTATTATTTGAAGTAAACAATTAGAGGAATAACCCCAAAACCTATACTCATGATGATTGCATAAATAAGCGATATTTTAGCCAATATCCGAAGTCCCTTTTTATGATAAAAACCCAATGACATAAATGCGCTTTTAAGTCCGTGATAAATATGAAACCCCAGAGGAATCATTAAAATACTATAAAAAAGAACATAATAAATATTGTGAAACAGCATAAAAGCAACTTCATAAACGTCTGTATTTCCCGCTACATCGAGACCTACATTTTCACCAATCCCTAATTTGACGCGCGCCCAGAAATTAGCTAAATGCACAACAATAAAGAGCAATATCAAAACTCCTAGAAGCCCCATATTCTGGGAACTCCACGAACTAGTTTTATTTTTTTTATTTAAAATATACTTTCCACCCTTAGATTTTCGGTTTCCATAGGTGATAATTGCAGCATATACCACATGAAAAATAATGGATAGGTATAGCAGGTAGGCCACTATCGTTATCACGGGGCTTTCCCTTAAAGTTGTGGAGTACGAATTATATAGTCCGCGGGCAGTCTCCTCGGGCAGCAGCAACAATGCGTTTGCAGACAAGTGTACAATAAGAAAAATGCAAAGGAACAATCCTGTAGCGGCAACAATACTTTTTCTAAAAAACATACTCATGAGGCTTCACCGTCTTCAAAAAATGATTTTACTTTTTTAAACCTGCACTATAAACCGGATTCATTAGGTTCTCAGGACTTAATATCTTGTCCAATTCCTCTTCAGTCAGTAGCTCTTTTTCAAGAACGAGATCACGAATATTCTTCCCTGTAGCAATAGCCTCCCTACCTATAACATCTCCTTCATGATGCCCAATATACGGCGTTAAAAACGTAATCAAACCAATGGAGCTATACACCATTTCGCGCATTCGTTCCGTATTAGCAGTAATTCCTGAAATACATTTTGTAGCTAGGGTCTCAATGGCGTTGGAAAGCAGTTCTAAAGATTCAAACAAACATTGGGCAATTACAGGCTCGTTCACGTTTAGCTGTAACTGCCCTGCCTCTGCGGCAAACGAGATAGTAGCGTCATTACCAATAATTTTAAAACATACTTGGTTTACAACCTCGGGGATTACCGGATTTACTTTGGCTGGCATTATAGAAGAACCCGCCTGCATTTGCGGAAGGTTGATTTCATTTAACCCACAACGAGGTCCTGAAGAAAGCAGTCTTAAATCGTTACATATTTTTGAAACCTTGATTGAAGTTCTTTTCAAAGCTCCGGAAATCATTACATAGTCTCCACAATCTGAAGAGGCTTCAATAAGGTCTTCTGCTTCTACAAAACTAGCCCTAGTAAACTGTTGCAAATAACCAATGGAAAGCTCGGTAAAACCATCAGGGGCATTCACCCTCGTTCCAATAGCTGTACCCCCAAGATTTACCGGCAGTATCAAGTCTCTGGAATCTTTTAAATTCTTGGTTTCTTCTTTTAAAGTAGTGGACCAGCCCGAAAACTCATCGCCTAAAGACATTGGCACTGCATCCTGAAGTTGGGTTCGGCCCATTTTGACCACTTTCTTAAACTCCGCACTCTTTTTATCCATTTGATTGGTAAGGATATTTATTTTCTCAAGCAGGTGATTGATGTAGTAATAAATAGCAACCCGCAATCCCGTAGGGTAAGCATCATTGGTAGATTGCGATTTGTTTACATGATCGTTTGGGTGCAGAATATCATAACTTCCCTTCGGGTGTCCATTTAAGGTTAAGGCCACATTGGCTATCACTTCGTTGGCATTCATATTTACCGAAGTACCCGCCCCACCTTGAAATACGTCTATTGGAAAATAAGCAACGTACTTTTCTATATCGTTTAATATGGTATCGCAGGCTTCAATAATCATATCGGCCTGTAAGTCAGGAATGGTTCCAATTTCCTTATTGGCGTATGCACAGGCCTTTTTTGTGATTATAATTCCCTTTACAAAAATGGGGTAATCTCCTATTTTCCCATTCGAAATCTGAAAGTTATTTACGGCACGCTGTGTATGTACACCATAAAAAGCAGCATCGTTAATTTCCAGAAACCCCAATAAATCTTCTTCTTTTCTTATACTCAAAATAACATGTTTTAGCTCAACAAGGTACAAAATTTTTAACCTAGAATTATCTAAATTGAATTTCAAAAACGGCTTTTAGAATCATTATAATCTGAGTTGAAATAAAAGTAGGCTTATTCAGTTTTAGAATCCGAAACCTACGGTAAGCTTTGAATCCTGCGTACAAATATTACAACTAATCTACTTAACTATAACTATACAGAATTCACGCTTTACAGCGGTTTAAAACAGAAGTAGTCATCAATTTAGTTAGTCAACAGACTTGACCGCTAACACATTGATTTAAAAAACAATGCAATTTACTATGCATGCATAATATATTTTTTGTATCTTTGGGTTTACATTTTTCAAGAACCTGAATATTGGATAAACCAAAGGAAAAAACCATAGATTATATTTTGCGTTCCACGTGGATGAACGTAACCAAAATGTACAACGAAGAAGCTGGAAAAAAAGGAAGCACCATGGCTACTGGTTTCGCCCTTATCAGCATTGATCCCGAAGAGGGAACTCCCAGTACAGGTCTGGGGCCAAAAATGGGAATGGAAGCTACCAGCCTTTCCAGAACCTTAAAAAGCATGGAAAAAAAAGGGCTGATAGAAAGAAAGCCAAACCCAGAAGATGGGCGTGGCGTTTTGATTCACTTAACCCCTTTTGGAAAGGAAATGCGCGATTTCTCAAAGCGAGTGGTTTTGGGTTTTGATGAAGCCGTTCAAAAAAATGTATCGGTGGAGGAATTACAGACCTTTAGAAAAGTAGCTAAAACAATCAATGAGTTAATCAATTCAAAGAAAATATACAATTCTCAATTATGAATTCACAACTTAGAATTCACAATTGAAACCATAAAAAAATCATTAATTCAGAATTAAGAGTTCGTATTTTCAGAATTCATAATTCGTAATTCATAATTAAAGAGTATGTCAAAAAGAAGAATTAATAAAGTAGCGGTAATCGGTTCCGGAATCATGGGAAGTGGGATAGCCTGCCATTTTGCCAATATTGGTGTGGAAGTGCTATTGCTTGATATTGTTCCGCGCGAACTAAATGATGCCGAAAAGAAAAAAGGACTTACGTTGGAAGATAAAGCCGTGCGTAACCGAATAGTAAATACCGATTTGCAGAAGGCAATCAAAAGTAAGCCTGCCCCACTCTATCATAAAGATTTTGCAAAACGAATTACTACAGGAAACCTAGAAGACGATATTTCTAAAGTAAAAACAGCCGATTGGATTATTGAGGTTGTCGTTGAACGCTTAGATATCAAAAAACAGGTTTTTGAGAACTTAGACAAACATAGAGCACCAGGGACCTTGATTACGTCTAACACTTCGGGTATTCCTATTAAGTTTATGAGCGAAGGTCGTAGCGAAGACTTTCAAAAACACTTCTGCGGAACACACTTTTTTAATCCGCCGCGCTATTTAAAGCTTTTTGAAATTATTCCAGGACCAGAAACTTCAAAAGAAGTTCTTGAATTCTTAAATGGTTATGGCGAAAAGTTCCTCGGAAAAACTTCCGTAGTTGCGAAAGATACCCCTGCATTTATAGGAAACAGAATTGGAATATTCGGCATACAAAGCCTTTTTCACCAAGTAAAAGAAATGGGTCTTACCGTTGAAGAAGTTGATAAACTAACCGGCCCCGTAATTGGAAGGCCAAAATCGGCAACTTTTAGAACCGTGGATGTGGTTGGTTTAGACACCTTAGTGCACGTTGCTAACGGAATTTATGAAAATGCGCCTGAAGACGAAGAGCACGAAATCTTTAAACTTCCTAAGTTCGTTGATACCTTAATGGAAAACGAATGGTTGGGAAGCAAAAGCGGACAAGGATTTTATAAAAAGATAAAAGGCGACGACGGTAAAAGCGAGATTCTTAGTCTTGACCTTGACACGATGGAATACAGAAAGAAGAAAAAAGCTTCTTTTGCTACCTTGGAAAAAACCAAATCGGTTGGTAAAGTAACCGACCGCTTCCCAATACTTATTGCCGGAGAAGACAAGGCTGGCGAATTCTACCGGAAAAACTTCGGTGCGATGTTCGCATACGTCTCAAAGAGAATTCCTGAAATTACAGACGAGCTTTACAAAATTGACGACGCCATGAAAGCCGGTTTTGGCTGGGAACAAGGGCCGTTTGAAATTTGGGATGCCGTTGGCGTTAAAAAAGGAATTGAACTACTAAAAGATTTAGGAAAAGAACCAGCTGCTTGGGTTAATGAAATGCTTGAAGCTGGCGTGGATTCTTTCTATACTATAAAAGAAGGAAACACCTATTATTATGATATCCCTTCCAAGAAACATGTTAAAGTTCCTGGACAGGATGCATTTATAATTTTAGACAACATCCGTAAAACTTCAGAAGTTTTCAGAAATAAGGGCGTTGTTGTTGAAGATCTAGGCGATGGTATTTTAAATGTAGAGTTTATAAGTAAAATGAATACCGTTGGTGGCGATGTTCTTGCCGGAATCAACAAAGCCATTGACATAGCCGAAAAAGACTACGATGGTCTGGTGATTGCAAACAACGGTAAAAACTTCTCCGTTGGTGCAAATATCGGAATGATATTTATGATGGCAGTTGAGCAAGAATACGACGAGTTAAACGCTGCAGTTAAATATTTTCAAGACACTAGCATGCGTCTTCGTTACTCTTCTATTCCTGTAGTAGTTGCGCCTCACGGAATGACATTAGGTGGTGGTTGCGAATTTACGTTACACGCAGACCGAGTAGTGGCAGCAGCAGAAAGCTATATTGGTTTGGTTGAATTTGGCGTTGGGGTTATTCCTGGCGGTGGAGGCTCCAAAGAAATGGCACTTAGAGCAAGCGACACCTTTAAAAAAGACGATGTTGAGCTCAACAGGCTTCAGGAGTATTTCTTGACCATTGGAATGGCTAAGGTATCTACTTCTGCCTACGAAGCTTACGACACTGGAATCCTTCAGAAAGGAAAAGATATTGTAATTGTAAACCAAGACAGACAAATTGCCGCGGCAAAAGCCACTGCAAGGTTTATGGCAGATCAAGGGTACACAAAACCAATTAAAAGAACCGATGTAAAAGTTCTGGGGAAACAAGCTTTAGGAATGTTCTTAGTTGGAACCGACCAAATGCTAGCCGGAAACTACATTAGTGAACACGACAAGAAAATAGCCAACAAACTTGCCTACGTAATGGCAGGAGGCGATTTAAGTGAAGCCAGCTACGTAAGCGAACAATACTTACTGGACCTTGAAAGAGAAGCTTTCTTAAGTTTAACGGGAGAACGAAAAACTTTGGAACGCTTGCAGCATATGATACAGAAAGGAAAACCGCTTAGAAACTAGATTTTAGACGTGAGATGTTAGATGTAAGACGTGAGACAAAGGGAATGATAATAAGTGATTTCAAATAAAAACATAGTTATAAATTTCAGCTTTAGCTGAGTAAAACCTTGATGTCAAACACCTTATATCTAACTATTAAAATCTAATACTATGCACAACTTTCAAGAATTAAAAATTTGGCAAAAATCGATGAACATTACAGAACAGTCCTATAGAATTTCGGCAGAATTTCCTAAAGAAGAAAAGTACGGATTAACTAGCCAAATTAGAAGAAGCGCTGTTTCCATTCCTTCAAATATAGCTGAGGGAGCGGGAAGAAATACCTACGGAGAGTTTAAAAATTTTTTGGGTATTGCCAATTGTTCTTCAAATGAATTGTTCACACAGCTAATTCTATCCCATCGGCTTGAATTAGTTTCAGAGAATATAGTAAAACCTATTTTAAATGAATTAATTGAGATACAGAAAATGAATTATGCTTTGATATTGAAATTTTCAAAGAATATTTAATAAGTCTAATATCTCAAGTCAAAAATCCAAGATCTAATATGAAAACAGCATATATAGTAAAAGCATACAGAACTGCCGTCGGGAAAGCACCACGAGGCGTATTTCGTTTCAATCGTCCTGACGAGCTCGCCGGAGAAACAATTAAATACATATTAAAAGAATTACCGGAACTCGACAAAAAACGAATAGACGACGTTATTGTGGGTAACGCAATGCCCGAAGCAGAACAAGGCCTGAATATGGGCCGATTGATTTCGTTGATGGGGCTAGATATTGTTGATGTTCCCGGGATGACCGTTAACCGATATTGCGCCTCTGGTCTAGAGACAATTTCTATTGCCACGGCAAAAGTACAAAGCGGAATGGCAGATTGTATTATTGCAGGTGGTGCAGAAAGTATGAGTTATATTCCAATGGGAGGTTACAAACCTGTACCAGATTATAAACTGGCTAAAGAAGGAAAGGAAGATTACTATTGGAATATGGGCTTAACCGCCGAGGCAGTAGCTAAAAAATACGAAGTATCTCGTGAAGATCAAGATGAGTTTGCTTACACCAGCCAGATGCGTGCCCTAAAAGCTCAAGACGAAGATCGTTTTCAAGATCAGATTGTTCCTATTGATGTGGAACGAACCTTTGTAAACGATGACGGGAAAAAAGTAACCGAAAAATACACGGTAAACAAGGATGAAGGCCCAAGAAAAGGAACCAATGTGGAAGCTCTTTCAAAACTTCGTCCTGTATTTGCAGAAGGCGGGTCGGTAACAGCTGGAAACTCTTCACAAATGAGTGACGGTGCTGCTTTTGCCGTAATTATGAGTGAAGAAATGGTAAAGGAATTAAACCTGGAGCCCATTGCTAGATTAGTAAGTTTTACAGCCGTTGGCGTTGAACCTAAAATAATGGGTATTGGACCCTTACACGCCATCCCAAAAGCTTTAAAACAAGCCGGATTAAAGCAGGACCAAATGGAACTAATTGAATTAAATGAAGCCTTTGCTTCGCAGTCCTTAGCCGTAATCCGTGGTTTAGGCTTAGATAAAGAGCGCGTAAACGTAAACGGAGGTGCTATTGCCATGGGTCACCCATTAGGATGTACAGGTGCTAAACTTTCGGTACAGCTGTTTGATGAAATGCGCAAACGAGACCTACAAGGCAAATATGGAATGGTAACCATGTGCGTAGGTACCGGACAAGGTGCAGCTGGGGTTTATGAGTTTCTTAAATAATGACGTAGGACGATAAGACGTAAGACTAAAATGTTGAATTATTAAATTAAATATATGGCAGCAAGACATAATTTTAGAAAACTTACTATTTGGAAAGAAGGTATTGAATTAGCCAAAGAAACTTATTCAACAACAAAAATATTTCCAAAATCTGAAACCTACTCTTTAACCAGTCAAATGCAAAGGTCTGCTGTTTCTGTTCCTTCAAATATAGCTGAAGGAACTGCGAAACGAACCGACAAACATTTGCTACAATACTTGGACAATGCTTTGGTTTCGGCCTTCAAATGGAAACCCAGCTAATTATCGCTTTTGAGATTGGTTATATTTCAAAAGAAACTTTTGAACATTTGGAAAGAAAAATCCAATCGATTCAAGGAATGATTACCAGATTTATGAAAAATATCGAAAAGAATATTTCTTAAACAACAATTTAAAAACTAATCAAATTAATAAATAGTGACGACGATGTAAGTCCTACGTCTTATGTCCTACCGTCCTAAGTCAAATTTAAAAACATGAGCACAACAGAAAAAAATAAAAACGATCTCCTCCGCGGTGGACAATTTCTAGTAAAAGAAACAAAAGCCGAAGATGTATTTACTCCGGAAGACTTTTCCGAAGAACAAAAAATGATGCGCGATTCCGTAAAGGAATTTATAGACCGTGAAGTCTGGCCATTAAAAGAACAGTTTGAGCAAAAAGATTATGCGCTAACGGAAGAAATAATGAGAAAAGCAGGCGAAATGGGCTTGCTAGGTACAGCTGTTCCCGAAGCCTATGACGGATTGGGAATGGGCTTTGTAACCACAATGTTGGTTTGCGATTACATTTCGGGTGCAACTGGCTCTGTAGCTACCGCTTTTGGAGCACATACGGGTATTGGAACCATGCCAATTACCCTTTATGGAACCGAAGAACAAAAGAAAAAATACGTGCCTAAACTTGCCACTGGAGAATGGTTTGGGGCTTATGCCCTAACTGAACCTGGTGCGGGAAGTGACGCGAACAGTGGAAAAACAAAAGCCGTACTTTCTGATGATGGTAAGTATTACTCCATTAGCGGACAGAAAATGTGGATCTCTAATTCAGGATTTTGTCATACAATGATTGTTTTTGCACGTATTGAAGACGATAAATACATTACTGGCTTTATAGTTGAAAACGATCCCGAAAACGGAATTTCAATGGGCGAGGAAGAAAAGAAACTCGGTATTCACTCCTCCTCTACCCGTCAGGTTTTCTTTAATGAAACCAAAGTGCCTGTTAAAAATCTATTAGGTGAACGTGGCGAAGGATTTAAAATAGCCATGAATGCCTTAAACATCGGGCGTATAAAACTAGCTGCCGCTAGTCTTGATGCCCAGCGTAGGATAATTTCAAACGCCGTACAATATGCCAACGATCGCGTACAATTTGACGTACCAATTTCCTCTTTTGGCGCAATTAAGCTAAAAATTGCTGAAATGGCTACCAGTGCTTATGTTGGCGAAAGTGCCACCTACCGTGCAGGGAAAGATATTGAAGATAGAATTGCCCTCCGTATAGAAGCCGGAAACGACCATCAAGAAGCCGAATTAAAAGGAGTTGAGGAATACGCAATTGAGTGCTCCATCCTTAAAGTAGCGGTTTCTGAAGATGTTCAAAACTGTAGTGATGAAGGAATCCAGATTTATGGCGGAATGGGCTATAGTGCAGACACCCCTATGGAGTCTGCCTGGAGAGACGCCAGAATTGCTCGTATTTATGAAGGAACCAACGAGATTAACCGCATGTTGGCCGTAGGAATGTTGGTGAAGAAAGCAATGAAAGGCCACGTAGATGTATTGAATCCGGCACAAGCCGTTGCAGATGAGCTAATGGGAATTCCTTCTTTTGACACCCCTGACTATTCCGAATTGCTTTCGGAAGAAAAAGCAATGATTGCAAAGCTTAAAAAGGTTTTCTTAATGGTTGCAGGTAGCGCAGTTCAAAAATACGGCACCGAACTGGAAGAACACCAACAAACGCTTTTAGCTGCCGCAGATATCTTGATTGAAATCTATATGGCCGAAAGTGCAATTTTACGAACTGAAAAGAACGTAAAACGATCTGGTGAAGAAACCCAAAAAGAGCAAATTGCAATGTCGCAGTTGTACCTATATCACGCCGTAGATACTATTACTGTAAAGGCAAAAGAATCTATTCTGTCCTTTTCTGAAGGAGACGAGCAACGTGCCATGTTGATGGGGCTTAAGCGTTTTACAAAATATCAGAATATGCCTAATATTGCAGAGCTAAGACGAATTATCTCCCACAAAGTTATTGCGGAGAACAATTATCCGTTTTAATACGTTATAAGGTTTGTAGAGCCTTCACTATTTAAATTTAAAAGACCTAACAGATTTTGAAAACCTATTAGGTCTTTTTTATTGAAATAATCCTTACATTTATGATTATTCTGACTTTACGGGCCATGAGAAAAATCTTACTTTTAATTATATGCCTTCTATGTCTTGCTTTTACTTTTAACAGTGATTCTGGCCTTAAAACCCTTATTAACAAAAGACTCAACGAATACACCAAAGATAAATACCCCGAAAAAATATACATTCATACAGACAGACCTTATTATACCGCAGGCGAAAGTATTTGGTTTAGCTCCTATTTAGTTAATGGAGTAACTCATGTTTTAAGTGGAAAAAGCAGCGTTGTTTATGTTGAATTGATAAACAGAAAAGACGAAGTACTAATCGAACGCAAGTTGTTTGCAGAAGCTGTAAGCGTTCAAGGAGATTTTAAATTACCTATTGATCTTGAAGATGGCGTTTATACTTTAAGAGCATATACTAACTATATGCGAAATCAATCGAGAGCATATTTTTTCAAGAAAAAAATTCCAGTTTTTGCACTTAATTCAGAACTTTCAGAAAACTTAAATAATCAAGATTCTGAGACATCAGAACAGTCAGCGTTACCAAATATTGGCTTTTATCCCGAAGGTGGATATTTGGTTAATGGACTCATTAGTAAAGTTGCAGTAAAAATTAAAGATGCTAAACTTTCAGCAAGTCCAATTGTTGGAATTATTGAAGATACTGAAGGGAATAAAGTTTCAGATTTTAAAACATTTGAGTTTGGGCTAGGTTTTTTCTATCTAAAGCCAGAATTAGGTAAAGAATATCGTGCAGTAATAAGCTCTGGAGATGAAAATATAACTTATTCCTTACCTAAACCTATTGAAGAAGGTTACGTTATAAACACTTCAACAAACAATAAAGAACTTGTAATAAATGTTGAAACAAATAAAAAAGAAGGCTTAAAAAATGTATTGATTATCGGGCATCAAAGAGGAATACAGGCTTTTGACTATTCGCAGGACATCCAAGAAAACACAATGTTAATAAAGATTCCGAAAAAGGATTTAATTGAAGGTATTTTAGATATCGTAGTTTTCAATAACGATCACAAACCTGTTGCAGAACGATTGGCTTTTATAAAGAAAGAAGAAGAAACCTCAATTTCGGTTAAGAAAACCAATGGAAGTCAAACTACCACACGGGATCGTGTAAACCTGAAGGTTGAAGTAAAGGATAAGGCTGGGAAGCTAGTTCCTAGTACCTTATCAATGTCCGTCACCGATATAAATTTAATTAAATCAAACAACAATGCTGAAAACATTAAAACTTATTTGCTACTTAACTCCGACCTTAGAGGAAAAATAAAATCTCCAAATTACTTTTTTACCGAAGGTAACGAAATTAAAAAAAACGAACAATTAGACTTAATAATGTTAACCCACGGATGGCGCAGATTTACCTGGCAAGAATTTCTTGAGAATAGTTTACCGTTAAAATATAAACCAGAAGATGGCATTTACATAAGTGGCAATACCCAAAGTGCCAAGAGTCCTTTTCAAAATAAGATTAGCGAAACCAAGCTCACTTTAAGAAAAACGGGCTTTTATCAAGAAACGCAAACAACCAGTTCCCGCGGTCATTTCAAATATGGTCCTTTCGTATTTCAAGATACTATTGATGTTTTTTTAGAAGCCGGAAAAGGATTGTTGTCTAAAAAACCAGACCTCGGCAATACAAACATCGTCCTAGACAAGCCAGTTAAAAAACCATCTATAATTCCAGATAGAATACTGAGTCCATTTAAGTTTGAAAGTGAAAATGCAACAATAAAATCTTACAAAAGAAAATCGAGAAATAATGTATTTAGAGATTTTCAATTTGACAAAGACAGAGAAAGACTAGACGAGGTTCAACTTAAGGGAAAAATAAAAAAAAAGGAAGAAATTGCAAAAATAAAGAGAGATAAGAGAACGCGAAGTTTTGAACCTTCGCACCGTGTAATTGTCAGTGAAATGGGCCAAACGGGTGCCGGTGACTTCATGCAGTTATTAATGAATATACCCGGCATTAGAATTGGACGAAAACAAGGTAGAGAAAATCAAACTTCACAAGATTTCGAAGTTAATCTTAGAGGTATGAAGCCTACCTTTTATCTTGATGATGTTGAAGTTAACTTATTAACTGCAAGATCTGTTCACCAAGCAGACATAGATTTTATAGATGTTATGAATACGGGGCACGCATCTGCCGCTTATGGTCTAAAAGCTCAAGGTGTTATAGCAATCTATACAAAACAAGGCTCTAGAAGTACAACAAGTATCACTGACAAAAAACCCGGCTCTATTAGCTTTAAGGCTGAAGGTTTTTATACCGCTCGAGAATTCTACGCACCAGATTATTCATTAGTTGATAGAAATAGAAATAAAATAGACAGTCGCTCTACGCTATATTGGAATCCAATAGTGAAAACGCAAGGATATAAAAATGCCGATGTCACTTTTTATACAAGTGATGAAAAAGGAACTTACCAGATAGAGATTGAAGGTATTACCCATAAAGGGGTTCCCTTTCACGCCACATCTTATCTTGAAGTGGAGTAAAACAACTATTGAAATTAATTGGTTAAAGTCTAGCACGAATAAATAACCAATAAAATATTCGTGTATTTGTGGTTTTCTTTTTTATGGCGCAGAGTTTGCTATTTTTGAAGTAAAATTGAACCCCTATGAAAAAGCTATTTCACCTACTTATTTTTACCATAACATTTTCGGCTATTTCCCAAGAAAACACCGAAGTGTTTGTTTTTGACATTATGCCGTCCTATGCCGGCCTTGAACTTCTTAATGCACGAAATATTTCAAACAACACAGGCTACGACAATCAACCGTCATTTATTTCGAACGAAGCCGTAATTTTTGCCGGAAACAACAATGGGCAGACCGATATTTCAGAATATAATTTAACTTCAGATTTACAGAAATGGGTCAACTCCAAAACTGAAGGCGGCGAATATTCTCCGCAAAAACTTCCTTTAAATAATGATGTAGCTGCCGTTAGGTTAGACAAAGACGGGCTGCAACGTTTGTATAGGTATGATTCTAAAACAGGCAGTTCCGAAGAAATTATACCAGATCTTCAAGTGGCGTATTTTGCATTTTACAATGATAAAAAAATGCTGGCTACCGTATTAAACGGCGATAAATTAGATTTAACAATGATAGATCTGTCTTCAAAAGCCGTTGACACGCTGTTTTACAATGCGGGAAGATCGCTTCAAAAAGTTCCTAAAACAAATGCTATGAGCTATTCCTTGGTAAACGAGGAAGGAAATCTAGATTTATATCTGTTAGACATGGATGTGTATGAAAGTTATTTTGTTACCGATTTACCCATCGGCATCCAAGATTATGTTTGGATTAATGACACGCAAATCCTCGTTGGCAGTGGCAGTAGGCTTTATATGTATGACACCTTAGGTGGTGGAGAATGGAACCATGTGGCTGCTCTTGAAGATTACGGAGTAAAAAATATTTCTAGATTGGCAATTAGCCCCAACGGCAAAATTTTAGCTTTGGTAGCAGAAGAGTTTTAGTTTTAACCTCTAAAAACTACTATTAATTTTAGGTACTATGTTAAATATAGTGGATAGATTAGTTTTTATTAATAAAAATATGTCTAACTGTTAAAATTTCATCATGTAAATATAATTGTTCATTTTTTTTCATTGTCAAAAAAAACGAACCAAAAAAAGGCTAGGCTGAGCAAAACTTTACTAAAAATTTCCCTCGTTGCGGCGCAAACTAAAGGCTCACATTTATTCGTTCAAAATAGTTAATGTTTTAATATCGTTAAGATTAAAATTATCTGATCGGCTGGCGCTAGTTTGCTTAACCCTCCACTCACATCATTTTTTACGTAAACTTTTACTAGGCCAAAAAAGCACTTATAAAATTTTGATCTTTGAAAAAAATTACCCACTTTAAATAACATAGAGCCTAATTTTATCACACTTAAATACGCTTACATTTCTATTTTTGGTATTTTTAGCCAAAATCCCCAACCATGAAAAATCTCTTTCTGCTATTCTTTCTCAGTATCAATTTAGTGAGCTTTTCTCAAGAATTTACCCGTGCCGATACCTTGCGCGGAAGTATTACTCCCGAACGCGCTTGGTGGAATGTGCTGCATTACGATTTAAAGGTAACCCCAAATGCTTCCGAAAAATCTATTGAAGGTAGCAATACTATTACCTATGAGGTTTTGAGACCCTACAACATCATGCAGATTGACCTTCAAAACCCGATGAAGATTGATAAAGTACTTCAGGCTGGAAAAGAATTGCAATACACTTCAGAAGGAAATGCACATTTTGTAAAACTTCAGAAAAAACAAGCTGGCGGTAGCGAAAACGAAATAACCATTTATTTTTCAGGAATTCCGAGAGAAGCCGTTCGTCCGCCGTGGGATGGTGGATTTACATGGAAAAAAGATAGTAACGGAAAGGATTTTATTGCAAACTCCAACCAGGGAATTGGCTCGAGCGTCTGGTGGCCGTTAAAGGATCACCCTTCCGAGGAACCTGATAATGGCGTAACGATTTCCGTAACAACCCCAAAAGATCTAATGGACGTCAGCAATGGTCGTTTAAAAACAGTAACAGAAAACGAAGATTCAAAAACTTGGACTTGGGAGGTGAAAAACCCAATCAATGCGTATGGTGTAAACCTCAGCATTGGCGATTATGTGCATTTTGGTGAAAAATACAATGGCGAAAAAGGAAGCTTAGACATGGATTATTACGTACTTCGTGAAAATGAAGCAAAGGCGAAGGAGCAATTTAAACAAGCCCCAATGATGATGGAAGCTTTTGAATATTGGTTTGGCCCCTACCCTTTTTACGAAGATGGCTACAAGCTTGTTGAAGTGCCCTATTTAGGCATGGAACACCAAAGTAGCGTAACCTATGGCAACAATTTTGAAAATGGATATTTGGGTCGCGATGTCTCTGGCTCTGGCTGGGGAATGAAGTTCGATTTCATCATAATACATGAAAGTGGCCACGAGTGGTTTGCCAATAACATAACCAATAAAGATGTTGCCGATATGTGGATTCATGAAGCCTTCACTAGCTATTCTGAAAATATTTATTTGGATTACCACTTCGGAAAAAAAGCTTCTTCAGAATACGTAATTGGAGTTCGGAACAATATCGTTAACGAAAAACCCATTGTAATTGGTAATTACAACGTCAATCAATCTGGAAGTGGAGATATGTATTACAAAGGTGCGAACATGCTTCATACGCTTCGGCAGTTAATTGCAGATGATGAAAAATGGCGACAAATACTACGCGGTTTAAATAAGGAATTTTACCATCAAAACGTCACTACGGAACAAATTGAAAATTATATCAGTGAAAAAAGTGAAATTGACCTTACCGCATTTTGGAATCAATATTTACGTACTATTATGGTTCCTAAGGTAGAATATTCATTTAATGAAAACGTCTTAAAATTTAGATATACCAATATTGTCAAAAATTTCAAAATGCCTGTCATTGCCATTGTAAACGGGAAAGAGGTATGGATAAAACCTTCTTCTAAATGGAAGACACGTGAATTTAAAGCACCGATTAAATCTTTTGAAATAAAGAAAGATTTTTATGTCACCGAACAAAATATGAATTAATATAAACAGCTATTTTTCTTCAGAAACAACAAATAACACCCCTATCAATTATGAAAATATTACCTACTCTACTCCTTTTTGTGTGTACACTTACACTTACGGCTCAAAAAAAGAATAAAAAAGATAAATCGAAAGAGGAGACCAAATGGGAGGTCGCCAACCCTGGAAAAGATTTCAACTATAAAACACATTCCTTTACCACAGATGAAGGCACTTGGATGAACTTGGACGTAAGCCCCGATGGGCAGACTATAATTTTTGATATGGTTGGCGATATTTACAGTTTACCGATTTCTGGTGGAAAGGCGAAAGTAATCCGTTCAGGAATTCCTTTTGAAATACAACCACGATTTAGCCCCGACGGTTCCAAAATATCTTTTACCAGTGACGCTGGTGGGGGTGACAATATTTGGACTATGAACAGCGATGGAACCGATGCCAAACCTGTAACCAAAGAAAATTTTAGATTGTTAAATAATGCGGTTTGGAGTGCTGATGGCAACTATCTATTGGCTCGCAAACACTTTTCATCTGGAAGAAGTTTGGGCGCTGGTGAAATTTGGCAATACCATATTACCGGCGGTAGCGGATTGCAACTTACAAAACGTAAAAACGACCAACAAGACGTAAATGAACCCTTTGTTTCTCCCGATGGAAAATACGTTTACTACAGTGAAGATATGTACCCAGGGGGTTATTTTCAATACAATAAAGATCCAAATAGTCAGATTTACGTAATAAAACGCTATAATTTTGAAACCGGTAAGACCAAAACAATAACCGGTGGTCCTGGCGGTGCTGCTAGACCAACAATTTCCCGCGATGGTAAAAAACTAGCATTTGTTAAGCGCGTACGTACTAAAAGCGTCTTGTATATACACGATTTGGAAACTGGAAAAGAATGGCCAATTTATGACGCATTAAACAAAGACCAGCAGGAAGCTTGGGCTATTTTTGGCGTTTATCCCAATTTTAGCTGGATGCCAAACAACAAGGAAATTGTTTTTTGGAGCGGCGGGAAAATCAACAAGATCGATATCAATTCATTGGCTGTTACCAACATTCCCTTTACGGCCGATGTAAAAATAGATTTAGCCGAAACCGTTCATTTTAACAACAAGATTGAAACCGAAACTTTCACTCCAAAAATGATTCGGCATGCCGTGACTTCACCAGATGGAAAATATATGGTTTTTAGTGCGCTAGGCCATTTGTATAAAAAGGTATTACCAAACGGGAAACCACAACGATTGACAAATTCTACCAATTTTGAATTTGAACCGGCCTTTTCTCCTAATGGGAAAGAGATCAGTTATGTTACCTGGAGCGATATGGAAAAAGGAGCTATCTATAAAATACCTGCGGTGGGTGGAATTCCAGTAAAACTCACTTCAGAAAAAGGAATTTACAGGATGCCTTCGTATTCACAAGATGGAAAACAGATTGCATTTATGAAGGAATCTGGAAATACAGATCAAGGTTTTACCTTTACAGAAGACAATGGAATTTATATTATGGATGCGTCGGGTAAAAACCAACAATTTGTTACCGAAAAAGGTGCTTACCCTATGTTTAGTAGTGACGACAAGCGATTGTTTCTACAAGTTGGGGGAACTTATTTTGGCCAATTAAAGAAAAAATTGATAAGTGTAAACCGTAATGGGAAAGACGAAAAAACACATATCACTTCAAAATATGCCAACCGACTTATCCCGAGCCCAGATAATAAATGGATTGCGTTTACCAACCTGCACAAGCTTTTTGTAGCACCCTTGGTAATGAATGGCAAAACCATCAACTTAGACAACAATAGCAAGTCTGTTCCGGTTTCTGAACTCGCAAAAGATGCAGGTATTAACGTCCATTGGAGTCCGAATAGTAAAAAAGTAATGTGGACAATGGGCGATGAATATTTCAGTAATGAATTGAAAAACAAATTCATGTTTTTAGAAGGATCTCCTGAAAAAGTTTCCAAGGAAAAACTGGAAGGGATAAAAATAGGATTGACCGCTCCGGTTGATAAGCCTACGGGAAGAATTGCCATTACCAATGCCCGAATCATCACCATGGAAAATGATGAAGTAATTGAAAACGGCACTATTCTAATAAATGAAAATAAAATTGAGGCAGTTGGAGCCACAGGCAAGGTTTCTATCCCTTCTGGAACAACCATTATTGACGGAAAAGGCAAGACTATTATGCCGGGAATGGTTGATGCGCACGCCCACGTAGGCGCGTTTAGATACGGGTTACCATCGCAACAATTCTGGCCGTTTATGGCGAATTTGGCTTTTGGAGTTACCACTTCGCACGATCCATCGGCGAATACTGAAACAGTGTTTACGCTTTCTGAACTTCAAAAAAGCGGTCAATTGGTTGGCCCACGATTGTTTTCTACAGGGTTTATTCTGTACGGTGCCGAAGGAGATTTCAAAGCCGTTATAAACAACTTGGAAGATGCCAGAAGCAGCATAAGAAGAACAAAAGCATTTGGCGCAAAAAGTGTAAAGAGCTACAACCAACCACGAAGAGATCAGCGCCAGCAAATTTTACAGGCTGCTCGCGAATTGGAAATCAATGTTGTACCAGAAGGCGGTTCTACTTTTTATCACAATATTACCCAGGTAATTGATGGCCACACAGGAATTGAACACAACATACCTGTTGCACCTGCTTACAAAGATATCCATGAAGTATGGAGTAAAAGCAATACAGGATACACCCCTACCCTTATTGTAAATTACGGTGGAATGAACGGAGAGGTCTATTTTTACGAAAGGGATAATGTATGGGAAAACGAGAAACTACTCACGTTTACACCGCGGAGTATAGTTGACAGTCGCTCTCGCCATAGAACAAAAGTTCCGGCCGAAGAGTATAACAACGGTCATAAATTGGTGTCCCGCACCGTAAAGAGCTTGCAAGATGCAGGCGTAAAGGTTAATATGGGAGCGCATGGGCAGCTACAAGGCCTAGGAGCCCATTGGGAAACCTGGATGTTGCAACAAGGCGGCATGAGCAACCTGGAAGCTTTAAAAGCAGCAACTATAAACTCGGCTGAGTATATTGGTGCTGGAGATGATATTGGGTCTTTACAAGTTGGAAAACTAGCCGATCTAGTTGTGATGAATAAGAATCCGTTAGAAGATATAGAAAACACCGAAAGCATTGAAATGGTAATGGTAAACGGAAGACTTTTTGACGCTGCAACCATGAACCAAATAGGCAACCACCCAAAGGAGCGTTTGCCTTTTTTCTGGGAAATGGACGGCTATAATCAAGCCTTTCCTTGGCACCAAGAAACAAATGGCTTTATGGATGGTGGTTGTACCTGCCATTAAAAAAATGTAACTTTATAAAATGTACCGAGCCTACTGGCAATTTTACAAAAGCATACTCCCGTTTATTGTGGCTTTCGCTATACTAAGTATACTTTTTGTTGGGCTGGTCTGGGGTTATACCATTTTCACCACAATTAGTTTACTTGTTGGTTTTTATGGATTTAAAGTGTTTTACAAAGGCCAATATTATTTCTATTACAATTTAGGAATCACTAAATGGAAGCTTTTAATTACATCTTTTATAATTAATTTACTTGTCGGAATACCCGTATTTTCAGTTTTATTAATTTTTATTTATTTCATTTTTGGAAAGCTTCAAGTTACATAATGCATCGGTAGGTTTTGGAAAAAATGAAGTTTTAAAGGAGGTCTCTTTTTCACTCGAGACCG
The DNA here is from genome assembly GCF_031631895.2 of Aequorivita marina. NCBI lineage: Bacteria > Pseudomonadati > Bacteroidota > Flavobacteriia > Flavobacteriales > Flavobacteriaceae > Aequorivita > Aequorivita marina. The sequence goes on along the minus strand of NZ_JAVMBW020000012.1, from coordinate 5,864 downwards.
AGGAGATTTTGGGGATTTTCGGTAAAAACGGTTGTGGTAAATCTACTTTGCTGAAAATGATTTTCGGAACACTTCATAAGGGAAAACTCAATGCTTCAATTAATGGTGAGTTATACAAACCTTCAAAGAATATCGCGGAAGGAAAAATCGCCTATTTGCCACAACATTCATTTTTGCCTAAAAATATAAAGGTGCGCGATTTAATTCCTATTTATTTTTCAGGTGAAAAAGAACAAGACACTATATTTTATGACGCCTTGATAGCGAAAATCACCAATAAGAAAGTCGGAGAACTTTCAATCGGGCAAGTACGGTATTTTGAAGTTTTATTGATAGGAAACTTAGGCCATCCCTTTTTAATGATGGACGAACCCTTTTCAATGGTTGAACCACTTTATAAATTGAAAATACAAGCTCTATTGCAAAAGCTAAAAGTAAAAAAAGGTATTATAATAACCGATCATTATTATCGCGATGTGCTTTCAATTACCACAAAAAATATTCTCATCAAAGACGGTGTTGGCCATAGCATTAAAAACGTTGAAGACTTACAGAGTTTAGCGTATTTGGGTGAAAATTAAGTATAAAAAAAGCCTCATTTCTGAGGCTTTTAGATTTATTAAAAAGGGAATTAAATTTACTTTTTTGGCATTAAAACCTTATCAATTGTATGGATTACACCATTTGATGCGCCCATATTAGCCTTGGTTACGGTTGCAGAATTCCCTAAACCATCTTTTACTATAACTTTTCCGTTTTTTTCAGTCAAGGTTAAAATCTCGCCATTTAAAGTGGTTACGTCCAATTTACCACCTGCGTCTTTAATTTTTACGAGCACTTCCGATACGTTCATATTTCCTTGAAGTACATGATACTTTAACAGGTTTTGAAGCTGTTTTTTGTTTTCGGGTTTCATTAAATTGTCCAAGTTTGATTTTGGAAGTTTTTCAAAAGCAATATTGGTTGGTGCAAAAACAGTGTATTCGCCTTCAATTTTTAAAGTTTTGGTCAAATCAGCTGCTTGCAATGCTCCCACTAAAGTAGATAAGTCTGAATTATCCATTGCTTTGGCAGCAATAGAATTTGCTTCCATATTTGCCTTTTTCATTCTATGCTCCTCTTCTATTTTTAAAAGGGAATCACGCTCGCGTTGCATACGCATTGCCGCTGCTTCTGTTTGTGCTTCGGTTTCTTTCTTTTTTGAGTCGCTACAGCTAGCAAAAAGCATTGCTATTACTGCCATTGACAATACAAGTGTTCTATACTTCATAAAAGTTGATTTTTTTTGAATCCTTTAAATATACTTGCAACACTGCAAAATACTTACCAATTACACCTAAGTTTTAGTTAAAATAATATTGACAAACGGCAAGCAGACTTCATTTCTTAAAGTTTCCTAAATGTTAAATTTAGTTTTGTTGAAAATTGTATCTTTAGGCCATTAATTTTAATAAAACATAACAATGATCAAGTCAAAATACCAAAGCGTTCTAGATTTAGGAGAAAAATTAAACATCAAGGACGGTGATGTAAAAGAAGAAAACGGCCAGCTTAAAGTTTGGGGCACCGCAAAAAACCAATATGAAAAAAATCAGATTTGGGATGAAATAAAACGTGTTGGAGGCGAAAACCCAACTGATATCATGGCAGATATTAAAGTTGAGGACACTTCAGCTTATGCTCACCACACGGTTGAAAGTGGAGAATCTTTAAGTAAAATTGCAAAACATTATTATGGTGATGCAAACAAATACAACGCTATTTACGAAGCCAACAAAGATAAATTAAAGTCGGCAGATCTAATTCATCCAGGAGATGAGTTAGTGATTCCTAATCTTTCTTAATATCATCTACCTATAATATTAAAACCGTCCTGTAAGCAATTTACAAGACGGTTTTTCTTTTTCTATACATTTACAGCCCACTAATATAGCTACCGTAAATATCTTTAAAGTGAAGCCCATTGCCCAAGCTAAACTTACTGAGTTTATCGTTGGCAGCCAGCCCCCAAAGAATTACTTCTTTTAAAAAATAACGGTCTTCCTTGGCGGTATCAGGTTCATATTTCTCTATCAATTCTTGTAAAGGAAGTATGCTGTCCAATTCTTTTTTATATTCCGCATTGGAGTAAGAATCCAAAAGCTCAAAATCGTTCGCTTCAAAAAACCAGGAAATTATTTCGGAATAAGGGTCTGGGTCGCCTTCTTTGGTAAGCTTCTCTATTTTTGGAAAGCGTTCCTTAAAAGCAGTATTAGCTGCATCGACAATTAGCTGTTGCGCAACTTGATTTACGCCCTCTTGTTCGCCTTCATAAACCAATTCAATTTTCCCGGTGATGGAAGGAATCACTCCAATAAAATCGCCCAATCGGACAGAAGTTTTCTCATCGCCATTCTGCAATGCTCTTCTTTCGGCGGTACTTAAAAGGTTTTCAAAAGCTGTAATACTCAATCTAGCACTCACTCCGCTCTTAGCGTCTATAAAATCATTTTCACGCGCCTCAAAACTAATTTGCTCCAAAACATCTTTGGCGAGATCTGGCACATATACATTTGGTTTTGCCTTAATCGCCTCAGCGGTTTCCTGTTGCGTTATGGCTCGTGCCGTTTTTATATCTTCGGGATAGTGGGTTAAAATCTGCGAACCGATTCTATCTTTCAGTGGCGTTACAATGCTTCCTCGGTTGGTATAGTCTTCAGGATTTGCTGTAAATACAAATTGAACATCCAATGGTAAGCGCACGGCAAAACCTCTAATTTGAACATCACCTTCCTGTAAAATATTAAACAGGGCAACCTGAATTCGGGGCTGAAGATCTGGCAATTCGTTGATTACAAAAATACATCGGTTGCTTCGTGGAATCATCCCAAAATGGATTACCCGGTCATCGGCATAGGTCAATTTTAAATTTGCTGCTTTTATAGGATCTACATCACCAATAATATCTGCTACCGAAACATCTGGGGTAGCAAGTTTTTCTGAAAACCGGGCACTGCGGTGCAACCAATCTATCGGCGTTTCGTCTCCTTTTTCTTTAATCAAGTTCTTGGCATAGCGCGAGATAGGGTTAAACGGATCGTCATTAACTTCACTGCCTTCAACAATGGGGATGTATTCATCTAAAAGCCCCACCATTTGCCGTGCCAATCGTGTTTTTGCCTGCCCACGCAAACCGAGCAAGTTGATATTGTGCTTTGACAGAATTGCACGTTCCAATTCTGGAATTACGCTAAGCTCATAGCCATGAATACCCTCAAACGGGGTCTCCTTCTTCATAATTTTCTGAAGAAGATTTCTACGTAATTCTTCCTTAATTGTTGTTGGTTCGTAGCCCGCATTCTTGAGCTGGCCGAATGTTTTGATTTTTTCTATTTTCATTGTTTATTTTTCTATCAATTTTTAATCACATCCCTGTATAGGGACAGGTCGCGACCTGTCCCTACCGGATTCGTTTTTGCCGATTTGTTTCATAATCACTAAAAATCATCTCACCCAAGCCTTTTAAACCTGTATAAAACGCTTTTCCTTTGTTTGCCGCAGTAAAATGCTCAACAAACTGCATTAAATAAGGGTCTTCAGCAATCATAAAAGTGGTTATGGGTATGTGTAGTTTTCGCGCTTGGGCAGCCATGGCATAGCATTTATTGACAATATAGCTATCTAGGCCGTTGCTGTTTTTATAATAACGTCCATCAGGAAGTTGGATACAACTCGGTTTGCCATCGGTTATCATAAAAATTTGCTTGTTTGTGTTTCGTTTTCTTCGCAATAAATCCATTGCCAATTGAAGTCCGGCAACCGTATTGGTATGAAAGGGCCCCACGTTTAAATAAGGAAGCTCCTTCAACTTTATAGGCCAGGCATCGTTTCCGAAGACTAAAATATCTAAGGTATCTTTTGGGTAGCGCGTGGTAATAAATTCCGATAACGCCATTGCCACTTTTTTTGCGGGCGTAATTCGGTCTTCGCCATAAAGGATCATACTATGGCTTATATCAATCATCAAGACCGTACTCATCTGGGTTTTATACATGGTTTCTTCCACCACCAAATCATTTTCAGATAAAGTGAAATCGCCAATGCCATGATTAATCTGAGCATTTTTAAAACTTTCCGTCATCGAAATCTGTTCCAAGGAATCGCCAAAACGATAGCCTCGAAACTCTCCAGATTGCTCATCTCCTCTACCTGTTTGTTTGGTTCTATGATTTCCAGCTCCACTTTTTCTAAGCTTTCCAAAAATTTGCTCCAAAGCGCGCTTTCTTAAAGCTCGTTCAGTTTTTTCTGTGATAGCAAGACCACTTTTGCCATCCATTTTTATTTCTTCGCGTAGATAACCTTTCTTTTTAAGGTCTTCAACAAAATCGTCTAAGGTGTAATCTTCACTCGTAAGTTTGTATTCCTCATCCAATTGCTTTAACCATTCCATCGCTTCGTCAAAATCGCCCGAAGTATGGGTAATCAATTCCTGAAAAACATCAAAGAGTTTATCAAAAGGAGATTGGTCTTTAGGCGTGTGCTTGGTAAAAACAAATCCACTTTTAGCTACTTTTTTCTTCATATTTTAAATTTAGAGAATTCATTGTTCAAATAAAAGACCTAAAACGTTAAACTACTACCAATAAAAACACCCCAGCTTACTTCAATTAGGTCAAAAACACAAGCTACAACCTTGCTCACCACCCATTAATACACTCATTAACAGTTTGTTAATTCGTTTTAACATCATTATTCGCTAACTTTATAATGTTGTAAGCAACTATTATCTACTAATTTAAACTACACATTATGTCAGAAATTAAAATTAACAAGCGAAAAACCTTCTGGCCATGGATTCTTGTCATCTTGATCTTCCTCGCCGCTATTTTCTTTTTTAGGAATTACAATAACAACAATTCTCAAACAGAAAAGGATTTATTTGAAACGGATTCTATATCGCAAAAAACTGAAAGCAAAACCATGGCAAATGGAGTTAAAGGTGCTCCACTCTACTCTGGTAGTTACGGAACTATCCAGAAAGAACAAACAATTTCCGATTACTTAAACTTTGTTGAAAGCGATATAGACGCTAAAACTAATGACGATTATTATCGTTCGGCCTTTTTTAAGCTCATTACAGCTACAAAACGTATTTCGGAAATTAAAAACCTTAGTGTAACTGACGATATCGCCGCTGCAATGAAAAGTGCGGAAAAGCTAACCAATGTCCCACCAGCAAATCAAAAGGCGAACCATATAAAAATGGCTTCAGAAAAAATTTCAAATGCACTCCGGGATATTCAACAGGAAAATTATCCTAATTATTTAAAAGAAATGAATGCAGTTGCAACTGCTTCAGATAATATCAGCCCGCGAGGAACGATTGCTGACGATAAGGAAAACATAGACACATATTTTGATGTTACCGCTGTTCTACTTCAGAAAATGTTCCATCATGAAGAAGAAAACCAATAAGCTATTCATCTAAATAAAAAACAAAAACAGCAAGCCCACGCATAACACTGTAATTGCAAGTGTTTTAAACACTAAAAAGTGAGCTAGTTAATCCGTTTTACATTTAGTTACTATCCATCCACTTAGGTTCCGAAAAGTTTTCAATACGAGATGCCTAGATCTATAAGGTATCTTTAAACAAGTGTATGCTAAAGTTTTTCTGCTATTTTTACATCTGATATCAATCCTGTCCTAAATATTTAACCTGTTCATTTTTTCCATTGATGAAAAAACGAACCAAACCCCGATAGCCATCGGGGCTAGGCTTACGAAATTTTCTCTAAATTTTTTGTTCGTCCCCTAAATTTTAGGAACTCGCCTTTAAATCCAGTGCTTTGATGACTATCTTTGCTGGCTCAAACAGCCTAAAA
>NZ_JAVMBW020000011.1:0-94927 GCF_031631895.2 Aequorivita marina | reverse complement strand
TTTTTTGTTCGTCCCCTAAATTTTAGGAACTCGCCTTTAAATCCAGTGCTTTGATGACTATCTTTGCTGGCTCAAACAGCCTAAAATTTTACGGGAACTTCACTTCAAATTTTACGATAAATTTTCGATAGGCCAAAAAACAGAAGTTTTTAATTATAATCCCTAAGGTTCATATAATTTCTAAAACCTAATTAAATAAGGCTTTTAAAAGAGTTGCCATATGAAGGTTTAGGACGCTATTGATGTTATTAAAACCTTTTTCCTATTAAACTTCCCCCTTTTTCAAGAGAGAAGCTCAAATAAAGGAAAATTAAGGGGTTTATTCAAACTCCTTTAAAGTATTAATGATAATAGAAATACAATCTCTCAATTGTTCTTCGTTCATAACCAATGGTGGTGCAAAACGAATAATATTTCCGTGGGTTGGTTTTGCCAACAGCCCATTATCACGAAGTTTTAAACAGATGTTCCAAGCTGTATCACTGTCTTCACTATCGTTGATAACAATTGCGTTAAGCAAACCTTTTCCGCGTACCAACTCCGTAATAGAACTGGTTTCAATAAATTTATTTAATTCACTTCGGAAGATTTTCCCAAGTTTTTCAGCATTTTCAGCCAATTTCTCATCGCGAACTACGCCTAATGCAGCCATAGCTACTGCTGCAGCCACTGGATTACCTCCAAAAGTTGAACCGTGGTTCCCAGGACGGATAACATTCATAATATCATCATTTGCCAAAACGGCCGAAACTGGATACGCTCCCCCACTTAAGGCTTTTCCTAAAACCAATAGATCTGGTTTTACGTCTTCATGGTCAACAGCCAATAGTTTTCCGGTACGGGCAATTCCTGTTTGTACTTCGTCTGCAATAAAAAGAACGTTGTGCTTTTCGCATAAAGCCTTTGCTTTTTTCAAATAACCTTCAGACGGTACATAAACTCCTGCTTCGCCCTGGATAGGCTCTACCAAGAAACCTGCAATATTTTTATTGCTTTCTAGGTGTTGCTCAAGCGCTTCAAGGTTGTTGTATTCAATTTTTATAAAACCTTTTGTGTAAGGTCCAAAATGCTTTCTAGCTACAGGATCGTTGCTAAAAGAAATAATTGTAGTAGTTCTTCCGTGGAAATTATTTGCACATACAATTATTTCGGCTTCGTTTTCATCTATACCTTTCTTTTCATACGCCCATTTTCTACAGATTTTCAAAGCTGTTTCTACCGCTTCGGCACCTGTATTCATCGGAAGCAATTTGTCAAAGTTAAAGTACTCAGAAGCAAATTTTTCATATTTCCCTAGCATGTCATTATGAAACGCACGCGATGTAAGAGTAAGGGTTCTCGCCTGCTCGTCCATAGCGCCTACAATTGCAGGATGGCAATGCCCTTGGTTTACCGCTGAATAGGCCGAAAGAAAATCGTAGTACTTCTTTCCTTCCACATCCCAAACATATACACCTTCTCCCTTGTTTAAAACTACAGGTAGTGGGTGATAATTGTGGGCTCCGTATTTGTTTTCCAATTCGATAGCTTTTTCTGAAGCTGTTTGCTCTAAAACTGACATAAAGTTGTAATATTTTTAAAATAAAATAAATTTGATTCCTGTTTTTGGAGCGGAATCCTCCATTGGAGCGCAAATTACTAAATAAATACCACACTTTTTGGTGACTTAACAGGATTTAAACATAACATTTGTGCTATTTTTGCGCCTATGGCAAGACGAAAGAACAAAGTGATTTTTGAGAACCTAGCGGTAATTGACACAGGTGCTAAAGGCAAAGCCGTTGCGAAAGCTCCAGATGGCAGAATGGTTTTTATTAAAAATGCAGTGCCGGGAGACGTTGTAACGGTACAAACACATAAAAAACGAAAATCGTACTACGAAGGCTCAGTAACTTCCATTACAAAACCCTCTGATAAAAGAGTGGAACCAGTTTGCCCACACTTTGGTACTTGTGGCGGATGTAAATGGCAAAACATGGGCTACGAGCACCAATTGTATTTTAAGCAAAAGGAAGTAGAACAAAACCTAAGCCGTATTGGTAAGATAGACCTACCGGAATGCCAGCCTATTTTGGGTTCTGCCAAACAGTATTTCTACCGCAATAAAATGGAGTTCTCTTTTAGCGATAGTAAATGGTTAACCTTAGACCAGATTAAAAGTGATGAAATAATTGAAGACCGAAACGCACTTGGCTTCCATATTCCTGGAATGTGGGACAAAATTTTAGACTTAAATGTGTGTTACCTTCAAGCTGACCCCAGTAATGCAATCCGCGATTTTGTTAAGGCCAAGGCAAAAGAGTTAAACCTTAGCTTTTTTAACACCAGAAATCAGGAAGGATTTTTACGCACCTTGATGCTTCGTACCACTTCTACAGGTGAAGTAATGGTACTGCTTCAGTTTTTTCATGAAGACGAAAAAAACCGAACCTTATTACTAGAAGCCATTGCCGAGGAGTTTCCACAAATTACGTCCCTTCTATATGTAATTAATTCCAAGGGAAATGATACTATTTATGATCAAGATGTACATCTTTTCTACGGAAGAGATCATATCTTTGAAGAAATGGAAGACTTAAAGTTTAAGATAAACGCAAAATCTTTTTACCAGACCAACAGCGATCAAGCCTATGAACTTTATAAAATAACACGCAATTTCGCTGACCTTAGCGGGAATGAACTGGTTTACGACCTTTATACGGGAACGGGAACTATTGCCCAATTCGTCGCCAAGAAAGCCAAGAAAGTTATTGGGGTTGAAGCAGTGCCCGATGCTATTGAAGCCGCAAAACAAAATGCCGAATTAAACAAAATTGACAATGTTGAATTCTATGTAGGCGATATGAAAAAGGTTTTTAACCAAGCGTTTATCGATGCTCACGGAAAGCCAGATGTTGTAATTACCGATCCGCCTCGCGATGGAATGCACGCCGATGTAGTTGGGCAACTCCTGAATTTGGAAGCGGAAAAAATTGTATATGTAAGTTGTAATAGCGCAACCCAAGCGCGCGATTTGGCCTTACTAGATTCACTTTATAAAGTAATAAAGGTACAGCCTGTAGATATGTTTCCGCAAACGCATCATGTAGAAAATGTTGTACTTTTGGAGAAACGCTAAATTTTAAATTGATGACTTAGGGCAAGAATTAAAACGTTAGAGCGTTTCTTATATTCTTAGGAAGTTTTAAGTTCAACTAAAGCACCAGTTCATCAAGTTTATTTCAATTTTTTAAATTGAACAAATACTATGTTTAAACGAGTTATTATTCCCATCCTTTTGCTATTTATCTTTAAAGGCTGCACCAAGGACGATATATGCCCTGAAGGAGAAGCAACAACGGCAAATATGGTAATCACCTTTAACGATATTGCCAGGCCCGAAATGCGCAAGAGCGTGAATGTACTGAGCGTACTAACTAATAATATCGATTCGGTAAAGGTGCAATACCTTGTTAAAACGGATTCTATAATTGTTCCGTTAGACACAAATTCTGATACTACAAAATATCTTTTTATACGAAGTGTTATTTCTGAAAATGACACCATAAGCACCTACGACGAATTAAAATTCACCTATACTAGAGAAAACGGGTATGTAAATCGCGCCTGTGGTTTTAAGACCGAATTCACTAACCTAGATGCAGAATTTGAAGTTGGAAATGCCGGAAATTGGATTGAGGACATTAACGTAAATAGAGAAACTGTAAATGATGAAACTAGCGCCCACGTTACTTTGTTGCATTAGTCTTTTTTGCGGCGCTTTAAGCATGGTGGCGCAGGAAGACAATACGGTAGCAACCGATTCTGTTCCTAAAATAGAAAAATACGGATTACGCCTTGGTGTAGATCTGGCCAAGCCTTTACGAAGCCTAATTGAAGATGGATATTCAGGCTTTGAAATTAAAGGCGATTTTAGAGTAACCAAAAAGTTTTATGCCGCTGCCGAGCTCGGAAATGAAAAAAAAGATTGGGATGAACCTTATGTATCTTCAAAAACCAGTGGCAGCTACGCTAAATTAGGCTTTGATTACAATGCTTACGAAAACTGGCTAGGAATGGACAATGCCATTACCGTTGGGCTTCGTTATGGGTTCTCAACCTTTAAACAAGAGCTGGTAAGTTATAAAATCTATACTGACAATCCTGCATTCCCTACGCAAACCATTTACGAACCACAGGAATATAGCGGTTTAACCGCCCATTGGGCCGAACTTATTGTAGGAATTAAGACCGAAATAGTAAACAACCTCTACCTTTCTATTAATGCGCAATTAAAGCGATCAATCACCCAAACCCAACCCGATAATTTTGCAAACCTTTATGTGCCTGGGTTCAACAGAACCTACGACTATAGCAAGTTTGGTGTAGGCTACGGATATTCAATTTCGTACTTAATCCCTATATTTAAGAAAAAGAGCCTGATTGCTACTGAAAGCGATTGATTTTTAGTTGGGATAGAGAAAAGAACTAATGGTTTTTAAATCGAGCTCCCTATCTTCAGAAAAAGAATACTCCAAGATCATTTCGCCCCAATAGGTGCCGTCTGTAAAATCAGCGAGAATCCATTTGTGGTTTAGAAATTTCAGCTTGTTAATTTTCATTTCCCCATTCATGCCTTCAAAGGGTATCAATGGATTATTTCCTTTTACCAGATTGTAATCGTATATTTTATCAGATACCATTGCTTCAACTTCAGCAGCTTCATGGCCAGATTGTTCCAAATAGCTCATAGCATTTTCATTGCCCTGAAGCGTGAAGTAATTAAGGTTATAGTTTTTTTCAGTAAGAACCTCCAGTGAATCCTCAGCTTTTTGAGATTTTGCTCTTAGCTCTTCAATTGTTGTTTCTTGATTTTCGAATATTTTTTTCTCGTTCATATACTGAAATATCAATAACAGCGCTACGAATAAAAACAGGTACATAAAAATATTTCTTCTCATCTAATCTAAATGTTTATAGTAAGTGTATCATAAGCCAAATGGACATTCTTCGGAAGCTTTTCCTCCATTTCGGCGTGAAAGCCCATTAAATGGCTAATATGCGTAAAATATGTTTTTTCAGGTTTAACTTTATCCACAAATTCTAAGGCTTCTGAAATATTGAAGTGCGAATAATGTGGCTTTTCCCGAAGTGCGTTTACCACCAATACCTTGGTTCCTTTAAGCTTTTCAATTTCTTCCTCAGCGATTGTTTTAACATCTGTTAGATAGGTGAAATCGTCAATACGAAAACCCAAAACCGGGAGGGCATCATGCATTGCCTCAATGGGGGTTACTTCTTTACCACCAATATTGAAAGTACTGTCTTTGTCAATTTCATTGGTTTCAATGTTAGGAGCCCCAGGATACTTGTTTACCGTGGTAAAAATATAGTTAAAACGCTTTCGCAGATCATCAAAAACACGTTTATGCCCATAAAACGGCATATTTCCCTGCATAAAGTTGAATGGCCGAATATCGTCTAAGCCTGCAGTATGGTCGCTGTGTTCATGCGTTAGCAAAATACCATGTAACTTGGTAACACTTTCACGTAACATTTGTTGTCTAAAATCGGGACCGCAATCAATTACAAAATTAAAGTCATCCCAAGATAACAACACAGAAACCCTTAAGCGTTTATCTTTTGGGTCATTGCTTTTACAAACGGGATGGTCGCAGCCAATCATAGGAACGCCCTGCGAAGTTCCGGTACCGAGAAAAGTTACGGAAAGTGGTGATGTCATACGTTTATAATTCTTGTTATATGCTTGCTTGAGCGCCACTGAATAAAAACACGGTAGCTAATTCAAGCTAGCAGATTCTAAATTTAGCACAGGCAAAAATACTGGTAATTTTTTTGTTTACCTATTGTAATTGCTACCTTTGTTAACAAGAAAACATAACGCTACTATGCCGGAAACCATATTGGGAGACAAGGATTTTGAGGATATCCCCTCCATAAAAAGTAAGGCTTTACGAATAAACCTTAACGAAAACATTTACGGCACTTTTGCCGAAATTGGAGCCGGACAAGAAACAGTTCGTAATTTCTTTAGAGCAGGTGGAGCTTCAGGAACGGTAGCAAAAACGATGTCTGCCTACGATAAAGACTTTAGCGATGCCATTTACGGAGTTGAAGAAGACGGCAGGTATGTTACTGAATCTAGGTTACACAAAATGCTCTCGCACGAATTTGACCTTATTGAAGAGCGTATAAATCGTGATAAGCACCCAAATAGACTTTTCTTTTCCTTTGCCAATACGGTAACCACAATAGATTTCGCAAAAAAATACAAAGGCCATGGCTGGGTGGGTATTCGCTATCAAATAGACCCCAGCGAGCCGTATAATGAAATAACACTTCATATTCGCTTCCATGAAAACGATGCCCAATTGCAACAAATTACATTAGGCATTTTAGGGGTAAACCTGATATACGGGGCCTACTATAAGTATGATGAACCCAATAAATTACTCCGTTATCTTTACGATCATATTGATAAAGATAAAATTGAAATTGACACCATAAATTTTTGTGGTCCACGTTTTAACAAGGTTGATAATAGGTTGATGAGCCTTCAACTTATAAAAAACGGTATGACCAAAGCGGTCATGTTTGACCCTGAAGGTCATAATATATTACCGGCCAAAATTTTATATAAGAAAAACATTCTGGCCCTTCGTGGTAGCTTTAGACCCGTAACTAAGGTTAATATCGATATGTTTGAGCGCTCTTATGAGATGTTTCTAAAGGAAAATCGAGTAAAAAAGGACAGAACGGAAGTTGTATTTGAAATAACGCTTTCTAATTTACGTGCAGAAGGCGAAATTGATGAAGAAGACTTTATGGATCGGGCAAGACTGCTCTGCTCCTTGGGCCATAGTGTAATGATTTCAAACTTTCAAGAATATTATAAGTTGGTAGAATATTTTTCGCGCTATACCAAAATGCGAATGGGACTAGCCATGGGAGTCAATAATCTTGTAGACATTTTTGATGAAAAATACTACCGCCATTTAAGTGGGGGAATTCTGGAAGCCTTCGGAAAACTTTTCTTTAAAGACTTAAAGGTGTACCTCTACCCCATGAAAGACACCGAAACGGGAGAATACATCACTAGTGAAAACCTAAAAGTGCATCCGCGTATGAAGGAATTGTATAAATTCTTTAAATACAACGGAAAAGTAGTAGATATAACCGATTATAAACCGGAGCACATGGAGATATTTTCGCGCGATGTACTCTGTAAAATCGAACGCTGCGAAGACGGTTGGGAGGAATTGCTCCCTCCCGGTATCGCTGAATTAATAAAAGAACAGCAGCTTTTTAACTACAAAGGCCTACAAGGGAAAACACAAGATTAACCAAGTATTTGTGCGGCGTGATCTTTAGTTTTTACTTTTTCAATTACACGTGCTACCACCCCATTCTCGTCTATTAAAAAGGTTTTTCTATGGATGCCGTCAAATTCTCTACCCATAAATTTTTTAGGGCCCCAAACTCCAAAAGCATTTAAAACCTCTTTATTTTCATCTGCGAGTAACGGAAAAGGAAGTTCGTGTTTTTTCTTAAAATTTGATTGGCGTTTTTCACTATCGGCACTTACGCCCAAAAGCTTGTATCCCTGAGCTTGAAGTTCTTCGTAGTTATCGCGTAAGTTACACACCTCTGCCGTACAGCCTGGTGTACTAGCTTTTGGATAGAAAAAAACAATATATTTTTGCCCTTTATAATCTTCAGAAGATATCAGGTTTCCATCTTGATCTTTCACTTTAAAACTTGGTACCGTATCACCGGCTTGTAATGTATTCATAATTCCTATTTTTGTATAAAAGTACTTAAAATGACCAAACAAGAAAAGGTTAATTTCGTTATTGATACCTTACAGCGCATTTACCCTCAAATTCCAATTCCGTTAGACCATAAAGATCCATATACTTTACTGATTGCCGTATTGCTTTCCGCCCAAAGTACAGACGTGAGAGTGAACAAAATAACCCCGCTTTTATTTGAAGTGGCCGATAACCCGTATGATATGGTAAAACTTACAGTGGAAGAAATACGGGAGATTATAAAACCCGTTGGTCTTTCGCCAATGAAAGCAAAAGGAATACACGGACTCTCGCAGATGCTGATTGAAAAGTACAATGGCCGTGTGCCCGCAGATTTTGAAGCTTTGGAATCGTTTCCGGCGGTGGGCCATAAAACCGCGAGCGTGGTAATGAGCCAAGCCTTTAATGTTCCAGCCTTTCCTGTAGATACCCACATTCACAGATTAATGTACCGTTGGGGGCTTACTACGGGTAAAAACGTGGTTCAGACCGAAAAAGACGCCAAACGTTTGTTCCCAAAGGATTTATGGAACATACTACACTTGCAAATAATTTGGTACGGCAGGCAATACTCTCCTGCACGAGGATGGAATTTAGAAAAAGACATTATTACGAAAACTATAGGCAGAAAAACGGTTATCAATGATTATTTAAAGAAAAAGCGTTGAATCATTCTGAGAACGAACTGTCTGTCATGATTGTTTCCTAGTTTATAGATTTATAAATAGTCGTGTCCGACTAAGATATAAGACCGCTGCGCTGAAAGACATAAGACGTAAGACTTGCTTTTTAATAGATTGAAAACTAGATAAAATTGATTAAACATACTTTTTAATTGATAAGTTTTGATGCTAAGTATAATAGCATGCTGTCATTAAATAAAAAATATTCTAATTGCCTATTATCTGTGACTCAACAAATTTTCTCACTCTTTTAATCGGACACTAATGATTTATAAACTATAAACCTATTTTAGGACATTTCACGATTCACTGCTTCTGACTACTGACTACTGACCACTGACTACTGACTACTGACTACTGACCACTGACCACTGACCACTGATTACTGACCACTGACCACTGAAACTATTGTTTCGAGGCTTTCTTGCTTCCTCTATACATTTCGTAGCGCACTAATTTTGCTTCTAATTTCCCATTAAACAGCTTTATTTTTTTAGACGGACGTAATCCTACAAACTTAAGTGCCTCCAGGTTAGAGGTGATTATCCAAGCTTGGGTGCCGGGATAGTTTCGCTTTAAAGTGTTGCCAATAGAACCATAAAACTCCTCAATGTCATTTACAGAAATCCGTTCGTCATAGGGTGGGTTAAAGACCATATATAAAGCCTTGTCGCTTTCTTTTTCACTTTGGAAGAAATCCTGCTCCTTTATCTCTATAAACTCCTGAAGGTTGGCACTTTTTACGTTTTCCTTCGCTTTTTGAACCGCTACGGGATCATTGTCGTACCCATAAATTTTATGTGGAAAATCTCGAACTTTTTTAAGTGCTGCATCTTCTATTTTTTCATAAAGATCAACGTCAAAATCGGGCCAGTTTTCAAATCCGAATTCCTCGCGATTTAAGTTTGCCGGAATGTTACAGGCTATCATGGCTGCTTCGGTCAACAAAGTTCCACCACCGCACATAGGGTCTAAAAAATTGCATTGGCCTTGCCAGCCAGAAAGCATGAGTATCCCTGCAGCCAATACTTCGTTAATTGGGGCCAGTGTACTTTCAACTTTATAACCCCGCTTGTGTAAAGATTCACCAGAGCTGTCCAAGGAAACCGTACAAATATTTCGGTCTATATGAATATTAATCCGAAGTGTTGGGTGGTCTAAATCAACGTCAGGCCGCACTCCTTCCCTATCGCGAAAACGATCTACAATTGCATCTTTCGTTTTTAGGGCGATGTATTGCGAATGCGTAAAGACCTCAGAAAAAACCGTGGCGTTTACCGCAAGACTTCCATTAACGTCCATATAATCTTCCCAAGGCATTTCATAAACCTTCTTATATAGATCTTCTTCGGTAAAAATATTAAATGCTGTTATTGGTTTTAGTATTTTAATGGCCGTACGGCAGCATAAGTTTGCTTTATACATAAAGCCGGTATCGCCTTCAAATGATACATTTCGCACACCTTTTTCAATAGACGAAGCACCTAGCTGTCGTAGTTCTTGAGCAAGAAGTTCCTCCATTCCAAAAAGGGTTTTGGCAAGCATTTTAAAGTTCTTTTCCATAGATCATTCCCAGCAAAAACAGGGTGTTTTTAAATTAATTACGATTTTATCTAAAATTAAAAATATTCAATTTAACAAGGCAACAAAAATACAGTATTTTTGCAGGGTGAATGAATAACTATGGAAAAAGAAAAAGAGAATTGGTTTGTGTCTTGGTTTAATACGCCATACTATCATATTCTATACAAAGACAGAAACCATAGGGAAGCGGCAGTTTTTATGAATACCCTGACCAATCACTTAAACCTTAATAAAAACGATACAATACTCGATCTTGCCTGTGGCCGAGGAAGACATGCAAAGTATTTATACCGCCAAGGATTTGATGTTACGGGTGTAGATCTATCTGAAGAAAGCATTGAATATGCTAAGCAATACGAAAAGCCAAGACTACACTTTGATGTGCACGACATGTGCTTACCCTATCCTAAAAAATTTGACGCCGTTTTCAACCTCTTTACAAGTTTTGGCTACTTTAAAGACGAAATTGACAACTTAAGAACCATAAAAGCCATAAAGGCCGAGCTGAAACCCAATGGATATGGCGTTATCGATTTTCTAAATACCGATTTGGCAATTGCCAACCTAGTTCCTTCAGAAATAAAAAAGGTAGACGACATTGTTTTTCAAATTGAAAAGTATGTTGAAGATGGATATATTGTTAAAAACATCCGTTTTACCGATCAAGGTAAGGACTATTTTTATGTTGAACGCGTAAAAGCCTTAACCTTAGCAGATTTTCAAGCCTATTTTAAGGAGGCCGGAGTTGAACTCTCCAATGTTTACGGTAATTATAAGCTTGAGCGCTTTAATAAAGAAACCTCAGAAAGACTAATCTTAATTTTCCATTGATGAATTACTTATTATTGTTCTTAGCAGTAGCCGTAGGTTATGTTGCCGCTCAATTTCTAAAGAAAAAAGAACTGCGAAACATGGAGGTTTTTCTCGCTTTTAGTGGCGGTTTTCTATTGTCTATTACCGTTTTTGAATTGTTGCCCCATGTATTTGAAGTCCATTCAAAAAGCATTGGAGTTTATATCATGCTAGGAATACTGCTTCAGATATTCTTAGAGTTCTTTTCAAAAGGTGCCGAACATGGCCATATCCACCTACACTCCGAAGCAAAACATTTTCCTTGGATTTTATTTGTCAGCTTGAGTATTCACGCTTTTTTGGAAGGGTTTCCCATTTCGGAAGAGAACAATTTATTAGTAGCTATACTTATCCATAAAGTTCCCGTGGCAATTATTCTTTCCTTCTTTTTTATTACTGCAGGATACAAGAAAACTACTACCCTACTATTTCTTTTCTTTTTCGCATTAATGACGCCTTTGGGCAGTTATATTTCAACTCATTATGATGTGGTGCACCAATATGAAACTCAAATAACGGCAGTGGTAATTGGAATTTTCCTTCACGTTTCAACCACAATCCTCTTTGAAAGCTCAAAGAACCACACCTTTAATCTTTCAAAAATGAGCGCGGTAATCTTGGCGGTGGTAATTGCTTATTTTATATAAACGAGGTAGTACGACAATAAAGAGTAAGTTGGTTTTAAGTTTTAAGGCATTTTAACATACGTTTATCTGCTACTTTTCCAATTCCATGGCACTTCTAACCATCCGCAAATCGCTATAGGTAAACTTATCGTCAATTTTACTCTTTAGCTCGCCGAAACCCTTATAAGCAGTGGTTTCCATTAGCTTCTTGAGTTCTTTATATTTTTCCTCTGGCATTAACTCGGTTATTTTAATTTTTCCAGATTTTAAAAAAGCGGATAAGTGCCCTTCAATTGTGCCGGTAGTTAACCCGCGTTCTTCGGCAATTTCAGCAATACGCATTCCCTCTTTAAATAGGTTATAAGAAGTTTGTTGCGTTCCTGTCGTTTTTGGAATAGGCTCCGATTCTTTTTTGGGGTCAATATTATGCTCCTCACAATATTCCTTGATAACCTCAAGAATTTCAGAACCATATTTTTCTAAACGAACTTTTCCAATATCGCTTATCGCCCTTAACTGCGTAGCATTAACAGGCAAGAATTTGCACATCTCCAAAAGCGCCTTTTGGGTAAAAACTTGATACGGTGGTACTTCTTCTTCATCAGAAAGTACGCCGCGTAACTCGCTAAGGGTTTTAAATAATTCCTGGTGTTCCGTTTCGGCAATATAATCTTCTTTCCTTCGCTTTGGTTTTCCTTCTCTTGCTAAACTTGCTTTGGCGCGTAAGTCTAGATATTCTAATGTTTTAAACCCATCTTTTAGTCCATTAAAACAAACCATTTTAATAGCCAATAAATCTTCTAAGGAATCTAAGTGTTTTGTAATTTCCTGCTTAACAGCCTTGTTGTCCGTGGTAAAATTTAAAGTATCGAGCGGTTTTTTAATAAAACTGAGTGTATGCTTTTCAAAATAAGTTATGGCCTTTTGAAAACGTTTTTGAACTATAGGGTTGTTTTCTGGCACCTCCGTTTCGCTTAAGTCTTTAAGTTGTGCTTTAAATGCAGCATTTATTTTTAGCAAGGACTTTATTCCATCTTCTTTAATACTATTTAGCTGATTAATCAAATTGCCTGAGACACTGTCCTTGTTATTATAATAGGTATCAATAATTCGGTTTACGGGATATAGAAAGGCGTAAAAGTTAAATAATTCATCAATTAAATTAAGTTGATAGACTCGTTCTGAAGCTTCTAAAACTGATGAATCGGGCTGATTATCTTCGGCATTCTTACTAAATAAGGCAACCTCTTGATTGTTAATAATGCTTTTATCGGTAAGCGGCCCAGTTAAAACAATACCTTCCAATGTTTTACATCGGCTTAAAGCTACATAAGTCTGCCCATGGGCAAATGCTGCTTGGGCATCAATAATTACTTTTTCAAATGTGAGTCCCTGGCTTTTATGAATAGTTATTGCCCATGCCAACCGCAGCGGAATCTGTGAGAAGGAACCAATCTCATCTTCCGTAATTTCTTTTGTATCTGGATCTACTGTATATTGAATGTTTTTCCATAGCTCCGGAGTAGTAATAATATCGGCATCATCGCCTGGGCAACGCACCACGACTTCATCTTTATCTAAATAGACAATACTTCCAATTTTTCCATTAAAGTATCGCCTTTCAGGAGTGCTGTCATTTTTAACAAACATAACCTGAGCCCCTACCTTTAATTCCAGCTCCAGATGGGTAGGATACGTATATTCAGGAAATTTACCTGCCACTTCCGCTTCGTAGATAAAAGGCTTCGTTTTTAAACGATTTAATGCCGAAGAATTTATATTATCGGCTCTATTATTATGCGTTGTTAATGTAATATAGCCCTCTTTATCATTTGGGGAGAAATCTGGAATATAGCGCGCATTCAAAGTTTTCGCAGAACTAGGACTTAAGCAATCATTCCTAATTTCGTTCAATATCTTAATAAAGTCCTCACTTTCCTGTCTATAGATGCGTTTTAGCTCAATAGTAAGCGCATTTGAAGTCTGAAATGCATTACTTCCAAAGAAAAACCCAGTACTATAGTATTGTTTTAAAAGTTGCCATTCGTCGTTCTTTATTACCGGTGAAAGCTGTTGCAAGTCGCCAATCATCAAAAGCTGTACGCCTCCAAAAGCTTTTGTTTTATCTCGAAATCGACGCAGTACACCATCAATTCCATCCAGTAAATCGGCTCGTACCATACTTACTTCGTCAATAACCAACAGATCTAATGATTTGATGATATTAATTTTCTTTTTACTGAATTTTCTAGAGAATGAGCGCTGCTGTTGATTTGCAGTGTCTGGAAGCATTGGGCCGAAGGGCAATTGAAAAAAAGAGTGGATGGTTACACCACCGGCATTAATAGCAGCTACACCAGTTGGTGCCACAACAGCCAATCGTTTTCGTGATTCGTCTTTTAACCTATGTAGAAACGTCGTTTTTCCGGTTCCCGCCTTTCCGGTCAGGAAGATATTCCGGTCGGTATTATTGACAAAGTCCCAGGCCAAATTTAATTCTGGATTATCCATAACTACCATAAATTTTATGAGCGGTAAACACTAAGCATTAAAGATATCAATAATGTTTTAAAATGAAGCATCATTCTTCAGTTAAAGAACCACCAAAAACCCCTAACCAACTATAAAACAGCACTTATAGCAGTCTTCTTCACGAGGAATCTAAATAACCCAAAACGATACCGTATAATTTTGAAATATTGTTCTCTAAAGGAAATGATTCAATCTCTAGTTATATATTCAGCTATTTAGGATTGAAACAAAAGTGTACAATATATAGTATCACATCCACAAACTACTTTTGAATTAAAGCAGCGGCATCACGATCTAGTATATATTCCACCTGCGGGATGGTTTGAAGGATAGAGGCCGGTATTTGAGTAGATATTTCACCTTCAAGGGCTTTACTGATAATTTCAGATTTTCTTTCCCCGAGCGCTAATAACAAGATTTTTTTGGCTTTGAGAATAGTATCTATCCCAATGCTTATTGCTTGATGCGGTACCTTGTCTAAAGTTCCGAAAAAATCTTGGGCATCTTCCCTTGTTAGCTCGTGTAAATTGACCAAACGGGTATTGGATTCAAAGCTGGATCCAGGTTCGTTAAAGCCAATATGACCATTACGGCCTATACCCAACAACTGTAGGTCTAAGCCACCAAAGTGCGCTATTTTATTCTCGTAATCCTCACAGTATTGCGGTATATGGGCCAGAGAGTTATCAGTATGGGGAATGTGAATATTACTTGGGTCAACATCAATATGATCAAATAGGTTTTGATACATAAAGTAGGTGTAGCTCTGGCTGTCTTTAGCTGCAATTGGGTAGTATTCATCAAGGTTAAAGCTAATAACATTACGAAAGCTTAAACCTTCATTTTTGTGTAAATGAATTAATTCTTGATAAACCCTTTTAGGTGTATTGCCAGTAGCCAGGCCTAAAATGGCTTGCTTGCCCTGCTTCTGTTTTTGAACGATAAGTTCCGCTATCTGTTTGGCAGTATAAACAGAGGCCTGTTCGGCATCAAGAAACAAGTTGAGGGTATTGCGATTAGCGTTTTTATTAAAATTGTTCGGCATAAGTGTTATAACTTGTCTCCTTTAGGCAACACTATGTGATTAAATATGTGATTAAATCTATAAAAGCCTAGTTATTAAAAATTGCTTCACTTAGATTATATCACGTTTTACCGCAAGACAAAATTTTGGACAAAAATAACAACTTTAGTGGACAGATTGTTAGTAATCAACATTTTTATCGCACTATAAAATTGATATGGCCGAGGAGAGTCTAAAACGTATTATTTGGCCATACAAGAATAGGAGTTTACTATCTTTGCACGTTTCAATAAAAAATATAGTCGTGTCCGACTAAGACATAAGACGTAAGACTTGCTTTTTAATTGATTGAAAACTAGATAAAATTGATTAAACATACTTTTTAATCGATAAATTTTGATGCTAAGTTTAATAGCATGCTGTCATTAAATAAAAATATTCTAATTGCCTATTATCTTTGACCCAACAAATTTTCTCACTCTTTTAATCGGACACTAATGAAAAAAATAGATAAAACTATGATTGTTATAAAACATATTAAACTTTTCCTGCTTTTAACGCTGGGTCTAGTTACGCTAACACTTTCGGCACAGGATTGCCAAACCCTTACGCCCATAGCCGCCAATAATACAAGTGCAGCGATTCCCGGAGAAACTATGGGGCAGAAACTTGAAAGCCTTCTCTTTTGGTCGCAACAGGAAAAGGAAGAGCGTTTTTCAATTATGCATGCTATTTTTCCGAGCATTCAAGTTGCGAATGGTTCAAAAAGTGCTCCCTTTGAAAGTATAGAAAGTGTCAATCCACAATGGGAAGACGAAACCAGTGTATCTTCTTATATGGATAAGAACCGTGTTAAAGGCGTTATTGTTTTAAAAGATGGTAAAGTAAATTTGGAAGAATATGCAGATGGAGTTGACCAAGAAACACTTTGGACCTCCTTCTCAGTGGCAAAATCAGTTTCTTCTATGTTGTTAGGTGTAGCCTTAAAAGAAGGTGATATTGAAAGTTTGGATGATCCATTAAAAAAATACATTCTAGATTTTGAAGGCTATGATTATGGAGAAGTGAGCGTTCGCCAGCTACTAACCATGACTTCTGGCATTGATTGGAACGAAGATTATGAAGACGCAAATTCAGACGTGGCGCAAATGTACAAAGCACCTTGTGAAGATACGGAATCTCATATTTTAACCTATATGAAGCCGCTTAAGTTTATTCATAAACCAGGAACCCATTGGAATTACAGTACTGGAGAAACCGATCTGGTTGGAATTTTGATACAAAAAGCTACCGGAAAAAGCCTAGCCGAATATCTTTCAGAAAAGATTTGGCAACCTTACGGAATGGAACATTGTGCCTATTGGCTTGCCGATGAATGCAGTAATTTAAATATTGGCGGAAGTGGTCTCTCGGCCAGTTTAAGGGATTATGCCCGTTTGGGAACGCTAATGTTAAACAAAGGTAAACTGGGAGACGACACTATATTTTCTGAAGAATATTTAGATAATGCTACTGCTTTACGCTACAAAACCAATGACCAAGGTGGTGGATATGGTTATCTGTGGTGGCGTTTTAAAAACGGAAGTTACGCCGCCTTCGGAATTTTTGGTCAGATGCTTTACATCAATCCGAATAAAAACCTTGTGATCGCCCAAATTGCGGCTTGGCCGAAAGCTGGTTCAGAAAACCTCTCCAAAAAACGACAGGCTTTTATTGAAGCAGTTGAACGGGGAGTTGAATAATAAAACAGCATCGTTCACTACTAGAAATCACTAATTTCTGGTTAATAAGTCAATACAGATAGTAATCTAGGCGTTTCGCTCAAAAATAACGTATCAAGGTTAAATGCTAATTATGTCTATTAAATATCCTTAACGAATATTTTATTGAACTTCTCTCTCATTTCAATGTTCCCCAGCATGATAATTTCAGCTTTACGCGGAAGTATGGTATCTGCCGATAACAAGGTTTCTACATTGTCATTTTCTTTTACGGCAATAACAGAAAGCCCTGTTTTAGCACCTATTCCAGACTCTCCCAATGATTTCCCAACTAATACTGAGGGTATTGAGGTACTGAATAATTTAATGCCTTCGCCAAGTATATTTAGCTCTTGCCCTTTTGAAATGGAAAGTACTGCTTCAGACCCCAAGGTTGCATAACTCAACACAAAATTAGCACCGGCCCTATGCATGATATCAATATTTCGGGCTTTTGAAATCCGGCTTACAATGCGCACATCTGGATTCAGCTTACGGCAATAGGATGCCAAGTGGATATTCATAGCGTCGTCATGGGTAGAAAGCAAGACGGAGGGAGCTTCCATGATTCCTGCTTCCTTAAGCAATTCGTAATCAGAAGCTCTTCCGGTAAAAACTTTGTTACAAAAAGGACTAACTTTTCTACAGAGCGACGAATCTTTATCTATTAAGTTTACCGAGACTCCGTTTTTATGTAAAGACTCAGCGGCTGCCGAGCCTACTCTACCCCCACCAATAAGCACAACGGGATTAGAGTTGGCTAGATAGTCAAAGTATAACTCATCAATGCTTTGGAGCTGTTCTTGGTTCCCGATAATAACCAGAACGCTATCTTCTGATAGTTTTTCGCTCCCCGTGATTGGATGTAGCCGCCCGCGTTTCCAAATTCCTACAATACTCACGCCGTACTTCTGCCTTAATCTGGTCTCGCGAATAGTTTTAGAAACTAAGGAAGTATGGTGGATGGGCAATTCGGCAATCAATAGATTTTCATATTGACCTATGGGCTGCGATTTTGCATGCTGGGCATTAACCCTGTTGGCCAATTGCTCTCCAAGCCATCTTTTTATGGGCAAAACATGATCCGCTCCACTTAGTTGCTGGACATCTACCGATTCATCATCTGTAGCAATGGCAACAATAGGAATATTGGGCGCAAGATTACGTATGGTAAGAATAATTTTTGTGTTAACAATGTCGTCCCTATTGACCAGGACCAGTTTTGCATCCTTTACATTGGCACAGCTAAAAGTTTTTTCATTATCCAACTCTCCAAATATGACTGGAACGTTCTCGTCAAAATTTTTAAGCGCCTTATCTGGATCATTTTCAATAACGAAATAAGGTGTGTCCTCCTGTTTTAATCGCTCAGTAAAATCTCTTGCAATAACGTCATAGGCACATATTAAAATATGATCTTTTGTTTTGGGTGGAACGCTTCGCGGCACTCTGCTCTTCTTTTTGGATTCTAATAGCGGTACATAAAAATGCCTAATAAAGGCAAAGGGCAAAAAGATGAGTAACATAAATATACCGGTAAGCAACACAACGATGCTAAAAAACCGGCCCATATCAGATTCAAAGGTAATATCTCCAAAACCTAGGGTGCTCATTACGGTAAGCGTCCAGTAAAAACCCGTAATCCAAGAGTGATTTTGTCCTTCTATTTCCATAATGAAGTGGAAAAAAACAGAAAAAACAACAATGACTATCGCTAGAAAAACCAAGTATTTAAAAAGCACCTTGGAGTTTCTTTTAAACTCCCTATCGCTTAAATAATAGGCTAATTGACTACCAACAAATTTCATAAACTGTGATTTTGAAAAGATTTTGCGTTTAATTATTTAAAATTAATCCTGTCTTAAAGAAACTTTGTTATCCATTTGAAAAATTTTCTGTTGTTTTTTAACCTCTTTTCTTTTTTGCATCGCCCAAAACCCTTCGACTCCGCTCAGGACAGGCTTCAACAAAAAAGTCTAGGCTGACGAAACTTTATCTAAATTTATCATTCGGTAGCAAAATTTTAGGAACTCGCTTTGATATTTTTGCTAAATATAAAAATTTATAATGCTCAAACAGCCTAAAATTTTTAACGCTACTTTCATTTCAAATTTTACGATAAATTTTCGATAGGCCGATTTGACATTTAATTTTAAACTCCTTAAAAAATTAAACTTTCTTAAATATTAATAAAAGAGGTGTTTAACAGAGATTATTAAAAAGGTTTAAGACGCTATAATTTTAAAATCATAATTTACACAAATTAGGTCGTGTTTTAATTTTTAAACGAAAGAATTTAATTGGGTACTCCAAAAGCGTCCAGAAGTTTAGTTTGCAAACAGAAAAATACGATACGAAAATCGAGAAACCTAACTATGTTAGCGTGTTTTGTCCTAGGATCGTTAAAAGGTTAAAGAACAACTATTTTTCATTCATGGTTTATCATAACTAATTATAGCTGCTATAACACCATTCTATATTAGGTTTTATAACAGCTATCAATCCTGTCCTAAATATTTAACCTGTTCATTTTTTTACTCACTCTTTTAAATAATAAAATTGGAGTTCGTGAATCTTTGATTTCATTGATGATTCCGATAGCTATCGGAACGAACCAAAAACCCCGATAGCCATCGGGGCTAGGCTTACGAAATTTTCTCTAAATTTTTTGTTCGTTCCCTAAATTTTAGGAACTCGCCTTTAAATCCAGTGCTTTGATGACTATCTTTGCTGGCTCAAACAGCCTAAAATTTTACGGGAACTTCACTTCAAATTTTACGATAAATTTTCGATAGGCCAAAAAACAGGAATTCTCAACTACAGACCCCTAAGCTTCATATTATCTCTAAAGCCCCATTAAACAAAGGCTTTCAATGGTTTCCTTATGAACGTTTAGGACGCTATTGAACAGCTATATTTAATTATCAATATTATACCCCAAACGGGTTATCAATACTATGTGATGGTTCTGTAAACCATTGTGGCCCATCTTCGGTCATAAAGATATGGTCTTCTAAACGAACGCCAAATTCGTCTGGCACCACAATCATTGGTTCAATACTAAAGGCCATTCCCGCCTGGATTTTAATAGCATTACCCCTTAAAATAAATGGATGTTCATGGATTTCAAGGCCAATGCCATGCCCCGTACGATGCGGTAAGCCCGGAAGGTCATAATCTGGTCCCAGTCCGTCCTTTTCTAATTGAACCCGAACCATATCATCAATATAACCACAAGGTTTATTGAGTTGGGCGGCATCAAAAGCGGCCAATTGCGCGGCTTTTTCATTTGCCCAGATCTTCTTTTCCTTTTCAGTAGCGTCTCCATAGATATACGTTCGAGTAATATCAGACAGATAGCCTTTATACTGCGCTCCGGTATCTACCAAGACCATATCATTTTCTTCCAAGGCTTTGGGCGATTTTACACCGTGGGGAAAACTGGAGTCTTTGCCGAAAAGCACGATACAGAAATAAGAGCCACTGGCAATACCAAGTTTTTTATGTGCTTTATCAATAAAATCTTCCACTTCGGCCGTGGTAATACCTGGTTTTAAAATACGTGCTACTGCCTGGTGCACTTGCATGGTTAAATCCATGGGGTATTGAATATGGGCTATTTCGGCTTCACTTTTAAGCATCCTAATATCGCGTATCAACACTTCGGCACTGCTAATTTTAAATTTTTTATGTTCCTGAAAATGTGACACCATTGTAAAAGGCGTAGTATCATCAATAGCTAAACGAGTACCTTCTGCTACTGCTTCCGCTATCTTCTGAACTGGTGATTCGTGTTCTTTCCAAGGAATAATATCTCCTTGAACACCTATAAAGTCATTAAACGTACCAATCTCGAACTCTGGAACTACATAATGCAGGCTACCATCGGCAAAAAGAAGGGCGCCCACCAAACGTTCAGAGGGGTTCCATTGTGTATTGGTAAAGTACTGTAAGTTGGTGCCGGCATTTATATATAACGCATCCAACCCTTCAGATTTTAAGGCTACGCACGCCTTTTGGATTCGAGCCTGAAACTCCTTTTGGCCAATGGCGTTAGGCTTTGAAGTTGGTTCGATTAATTTAGAAAGTTCTTTTTCTGGTGTACTTCCACCAATGCCGTATTTTCTGTTTGTATTCATGCTTAATGTATTAAAAGTTAAAATTCAGTACTGTTGGACAAAGATATAGGACTGCTTCGCTATAAGAGGTAGGACGTAAGACTTAATTTCTTACATATTAATAATTGGATAAAGATTAAACTGTTTGAAATCTTTTCGAGATTGCACGAATAATAATTCCTAAAATCTGCTAACGGCTGAAATAAACCACTATGGATTAAAGTACCATAGATTTTTTAAACAGACTGAAAGTCTGTTTTATTCGTGAAATTAATAGAGTCTCGTCTCATCCGAATGCATTTTTAGAGAATAAATAGATTCGTGAATATTCGCGGAATTCGTGGCGAAAGTTTTTAGAAGCTAAAGCGAGATGCACTAAAGTACATAGTTTTAACTCTATTTGAGACCAATCAATTTAAAACAAAAGGTTTATGACTTCCATTTTAGTCCTATGTCTTACGTCTTAAAGTCCTAAGTCAATTTTCAAACTAACCTTCTTGTTCTACAAGCTCAGCAATTTCCAAAACATTAAATTTTTCCAGCTGCTCCTCCTCTCCCGTGAAGTATGGAAATACATCGACAATTGGCGATTCGGTAATTGAAGGGATTGTATAGTCTCCCATTGTCTCTGCCATAGCTTTTGTGCTGTTGTCAAAAGCTTCTTTTACATCATTGGCTTGTACGAGCAAATACATATTGGTCTTTTTTTCCTTCCCGCTTTCCTCATCTAGAGCCACTAAGGAGACCTTTGATTTAAACCAGCGATCGGAATTTTCAAACGGATGTACTTCGGCGAAGTTGGCTACTTTTATATTCATAATTCTGAACTCCGCATCGGTATATGCCTTCATTTCTTCAGTAATTCGCGCTTCGGCTTCGGTATAAGAAACGGCATCTAACAGATAGGTGTCTGTTGTTACTTTTTGCTCTCCTGTTTCATGTGTTTTTTTGTATTTCACCTTACATTCATACCAAGTTACATTCATAGTTGTTTTTTTTTAGGAAGCCAAAAATAGGATTTATAACAATCCTGTCCTAAATATTTAACCTGTTCATTTTTTCCATTGATGATTCCGATAGCTATCGGAACGAACCAAAAACCCCGTACAGCTGTCGGGGCTAGGCTTACGAAATTTTTTCTAAATTTTTCGTTCGTCCCCTAAATTTTAGGAACTCGCCTTTAAAACCAGTGCTTCGATGACTATCTTGGTTGGCTCAGACAGCCTAAAATTTTACGGGGACTTCACTTCAAATTTTACGATAAAATTTCGATAGGCCAAAAATAGGTTTTTTAATTATAACCCTTAAGGTTCATATAACTCCTAAATCCCAATTAAATAAAGGCTTTCAAGGAGTACCTTATAAACGTTTAGGACGCTATTGGATTTATAATATGCTTACAAATTAAAAAAAGGAATAGATGTTCACAATTAGCATGGGGAAAAGTCCCTGTATTATTAATGCTCTAAGCGCGAAGCTTTTAATTTAAAATTGTTCTAAAGCTAATTTTTAATACCTTAATCTTTCATTCATCTTAAAGCAAAATAATTATGGAAACAAAGAAGAAACTACTCGCAATTTTTTCAGGGATTGGAATTATTTTTCTGGTATTGGGTTTATATGCATTTAAATCTGCGCCTTTGGCAAATGAAGGGTATGCGCCACAGCCACCATGGGAAAACCTAAAAGTACTCCCGAAGGATATTTCAAAAGACAGCCTCAATGGATTGATGAAAAACTACGCGCTTTCTCTTGGCGTAAAATGTAATCATTGTCATGTACCCAGTAAAACCGACCCTACCGAATTGGATTTTTCCAGCGATGCAAAAATTGAAAAGGAGATTGCTCGGGGAATGATTAAAATGACAGACGATATTAACGAAAATAATTTTAAGCCATATTTTCCAGATCCAAAACCTCAGCAAGTACATGTAGTAAATTGTGTAATGTGTCACCGCGGAACTGCAAACCCTGAAAAGCACTTAGCGCAAATGGGAAAAATGTATAAAACCTATGATCCAGACCGCGATAATAGAAAGGAAAAAATCTTGGAAGCGGGAGAATGGAAGGAGTGAGATGTGAGATGTGAGATGTGAGATGTGAGATGTGAGATGTGAGATGTGAGATGTGAGATGTGAGATGTGAGAAAAATAAAAAAAGCTGCAACAATTGGGGCGTTTTTATGGATTATTTTGGTTTTTTTCCTTTTGCAAATAAAGTTCTAAGTGCTGTAAAATAGTTTAAACTAAGGTTCGGTTTAATTTTTTAGGGAACATTCTAATTTCTTGTATAAGGTTTAGAATCTTTACAACTAAGTTTTTTCTAAAACGTAAAAGTCGTTGCTAACTCTCAAGTTTTAAATGGTATTACTGTGTATTACAGGATTATTGACGTTGAACTAAACATTTCGTTAACGTTTACATAAAACTTAGAATTAAAGCCTACATTCTGTGGAATTGGCGACTCAAACCTATAGTTTTGCCCACTTATTGATTAAATAATCGAAAAAACAAACATTATGAGTCAAGTAACAGGAAATGAAACCGTAAAACTTCACTACACAGGGAAACTAAACAACGGACAAGTGTTCGATAGTTCTGTAGAGCGTGAGCCACTAGAGATAAAGCTTGGTGAAGGCCGTTTAATTCCCGGTTTTGAAAAAGGTCTGGTTGATATGAAGGTTGATGAAAAGAAAACTATTACCATTCCTAAAGAGGAAGCTTACGGAGAAGTACAAAAAGAGCTTTTCCAAAAAATACCAAATGAGAATCTTCCTCAGGAAATAAAGCCAGAAGTTGGTATGGGGTTAGTATCTAAAAACCCTGACGGTTCTGAACGCCAATTGCGTATAGCCGATGTTAAGGAAGGGTTTATCATTGTTGATGCAAACCACCCACTTGCAGGTCAGGATTTAACCTTTGATCTAGAATTGCTTGAGATCAAGTAATTTTTAAGAAATATATTTTTTTTAAAAAGGCTGCCGTGATGGTGGCCTTTTTTGATTTGAGGAGAGAAGGTTTGGAGTGATGAATTAATAATTGTTCTTGATGGTTTAGATTATAGTGCAGTATGTAATCTTGTACTGATATAACCCCAACTTGGATAAACTATAAATGGATTGGAGACTGGCGAAAAGAGCTATGAACTCTTTAAAAGAAAGTTGAAGGGTTTCTAATGGAGCGGCTATTTTATATGCGTGATAATTACTTCGGGGTTGATACCAGTGTAGTCTGCAAATTCATAGATGGTTAGGAGATGGTGCTTCTTTTTACGGAAGTAATTTCTAATTTCCTTATTTAAATATAGGGCATGACGATAAGACTACCCTGTTAGTAATTGAATATCCTTTGGATAGATTATTACTCGGGAAGGTCCAGGCCGTCTGCTGTGAGATGGTTTTCCTTTATTTTCTTCATCGCCTTGCATAAAGATTGATGTTTTTTCATAGAGGTTCACTTTTAAATGACGGTAACGAAAGGCGTAGTCTTTTGTATGGAAGGGAAATACCCATCTCATACCGTATTTCATTATATACTGGGGAAAGGCTTTTACCTTGTTAACAAAATGTTGTCGCCTTTAAATTCGGTCATTTTCCATTTTATTTTCACTGCATTTCGGGCGGGTTCCTCATAATTTGAATCCCCCGCGCTGGATACAAACCAATTATAGCATCAAGGAACGAAAGGAAACTTCGTTTTCTATATTACATTTCAAAGTAAATGGGTATTAGTGGCTTTTATACGTTTTAATCACTATTGTCTATTTAAAGAATTACGACTGAGCACTAACCAGCTTAAAACTCATGCTTGTATTCATCATGCTACTTTTATACAACTTCGTTTATAATTTTTCGAAACGCAAGGGGTTACAATTTATAACTTCCTCAAGGCCTTATTATGAATGAAATAGCAGCGATTATCAAAATTTTTATCAGGCGGCAATGTCTATTAATTTTATAAATTCTGGGGAAAGAAAAAGAAGGGATATTTTTAATCTTATTGTGATAGTAGGACTATACTAGAGGTTATGTAGGGAAACACTAGCATAAAACTAGCATTCCACTAGTATTAAAGGTTAGGAAACAATAAATAACAATGGTATTAAAAGTACATTTGTACAAGGTGAAGTATGCTCATATACTTTCCAACACTACATTAATACATTTTAATAACCCATTGTAAAGGGTTAGGTTTTTAGTTTATTTTATATTTTTCTTCCGCTTCTAGTGTTTATACCCAATAAAACTTCGAAGTTCATCAAGAGGTATAAAGTTAATTCTTGAAAATTTTCGTCGAACTATTTTAAACTGACTAATATGCCTATAATAGAGCGTATCACCCAAAAACCATAAAAATATGTTATCCATAGCAGCGCGAAGATCAGCCTTTGCGAATTTTCTATCCGTTTCTAAATAAATCATTAAATGAAGTTTATTCGAGGTTTTATACACTTTTGAAACGGCAAAGTAAATTTCATAAATGATAGTCTGTGCGCCTAAAAAATTGAATTTTGAGCAGAGGGAAATTAGGGATTCCTCATAGGGCTTAATACCCATCTGATACTGCCAGCGTTTTAATTGCGGGGCATCAATCAAGACTTTATTCACCAGTGCTTTTAAGCGGTAATTCCCTTTTACAATGAATATCAAACTGGAGGAATTGGGGAAGTTTGATGCAAAAAGCACAGAAATCTGCAATCCAGGGTTTACTTGAATTACTTTTGCGTACAACTTGCCAAATAGCTTATTTCTTAATTCGGTATTCCCTACACTATTGGCATGTAATAGATCGGATTGAATGGCTAAAAAGCAATTCCAAAATTTATTTATTAGCGTTTCCATAATGTTGATTTTTTTAATTCACTCATCTACCAATAAATTTGAAGGACGCAGGGGAAGTTTTTAATTTAGAATTAGGTTTCTATATACAGCAGTATATAATTACGCTCTATTTTGACAATTTCGCTATAGCGTTTAAAAAGATCAGCTTAAGTTCTAGGCTTTATTTCGATTAAAGTTTATGGCTCTAATTTATTCTAGCGTTGATTTCAATGGTCCATTTAAAAATACAAGGGTTTCAAGTTGGTCTGAATGGAGAAAATCCGGATATTACTTTGGGGATAGGATAAAAATAACCGGAATTTCGGTATTTTATTTTTACCCCTTCCCTAAAGGGTGAAAAAACACCGAAAATTTCAAATATCCAACATGATAGCTGTTTTAAACTAGAGCCAAGTTTATAAAAAATTATACTTCCCACAAATTAATAGGAGAGGATATCATAGAATAATCCCTTTTATACTAGTCTTAATCCTTTACAGCATAGTTTCGACTCTTAAGCACTGAACGTCAACACTTAAAAACTTATGTTTTTAAGATTATTCTAAAATATTTCTTAAATTAGAAGTGTGATAAAATAGAATTTTGATATGGATCGAACGCATGAAACTCTTTACTGTAAGTATGGCATGGTAGATGGAATCCTGTTTTGTCTATACAAGCCTATAGCCTATATCACGTTGGAAATTGCTAGAAATATCGTTTCCAGCAGGCTTCATTTTCAGGAAAATGAAGCATTTTTAGTTTTTTGTGACACTCGCGGTATCAAGGACAGTAGTAAACCTGCCCGTGACTATTTAGCAAGGGAAGGTTCTACATTGGTCAAGGCACTAGTGATTTTTGACGATAGGAATTTGAGTACGCACATGCTTCGCTATTATCTATTCCGCAATAAACCATCGGTTCCCACGGCCATTTTTAAGGAGAAAGAGAAAGCTTTGGAGTTTTTAAAAAGTAATTCAGGTTACGATTAACAGATGGCGGAATGGGAACGAAAGACAATAAGCGGTTAAAAAGCATCAGCAGCGCTTTGTTTGCCATAGCACAGGGAAAGTTTAATATGCGAATTCCAAGAACTAAGGAAGACGATGTTATAGAAAGCATTATAGTATTGGTAAACATGATGGCCGAAGAAATGCGCGAAACCTTGCAGCTGTATTCAGAGCTCCATATTCAAACGGAGCATCAAGAACATCTTTATATAGTCTTTATATTAGATAAAAGTCTCAACATACAATATGTAAGCTCTGATGTAATGACCGAATTAGGCTATAAAGCAGAGGATTTAATACATAAACCTTTTTTAATTCTATTATCCAAAACCCATAATGATTTATGGCGAACGAAGGGCAACAAACTCCTCTACCCCATGAAATACAATAAACGGCACAGCTTAATTTTGTTAGATAAAAATAGAACTGAGCGACCTTACTACTGTATTATTACTCCTCTTTTTTCAACAGGCAGCCAAAATCAAAATTTTATGGTAAGCATTTATGAGCCTATTCTACAAGCTAGAATGTTAGAGGACAAGGCAACACATAAGAGACCAGCTATTTATAGAAAGCAAAAAAGCTATAAACCGCCCAATGTTTTAACAAATGTCAAGGATCGTAAATTATTACGGGCCATATACCAGTATATTATAGAAAATCTGGAGAAGCCTCTACCCCACTTACCAGAATTGGCGAATAAGTTTGGAACGAATGAGTTTAAGCTGAAATACGGGTTTAAGCAAATGTACGGTATCACGGTGTTCCGTTTTTTAAAGAAGGAGCGGATTAAGAAAGGGAAGCTACTTTTGGAGAATACTAGTTTACCAATAAAAACCATAGCTGAAATGTGCGGATATTCGAATCCCTCGCATTTTAGTAAAGATTTCCGGGCTGCCATTGGGGTATCGCCACGAAGGAGTCGGTAATTTGTAAGGTTCTTCCTTAGGATGGCTTCACCCCCTTTTCTAAGCTGGAAAGATAAGGGTTATTTCTACTTGTATTTTCGAACAGTATGAGAATGGTCTTGTCATTGATTAATTGATTGGGTGGTAGGGAAAGGAGTTGGTGTTAGGCATTTTGAGTATGCAGGAATATGCAGAATTATGCAAAAACATGCAATCTGTGTTTTGAAATATTGAATCAGAAGGTTTGGGCTGTAAGTTTATGGCATGTTTAACCTTAAAATCTGTTATTATGGCAAAACAAAAAGGAATTATTAAGTTAAAAGGTACTATGGGAGATTTTACCTTTTACAAATCGGGAGACGGGTATTTGGTTCGAGAAAAGGGCGGAATTGAGAAAAACCGTATTATGAACGATCCGGCGTTTAAAAGAACTCGGGAAAACGGGATGGAATTTGGAACGGCTGGAAAAAGTGGGCAGCTCATCAGAAAGGCGGAACGACTATTACTGCGACAGGCAAGTGATAATCGTATAACTTCGAGATTAGTGCAGGTACTGATGAGAGTAATTAAAGCGGATGCGCTTAACAAGCGTGGCGAGAGAACAGTGCAGGACGGAGACATGAGTTTAATGAAGGATTTTAACTTTAACCTGAAAGCTAAGCTCAACACAGTTTTTTTTAATGGATACAATCCAGTTTTTGATCGGGCAGCGGGAACCTATGATGTTGCTATTGATGCTTTTGTGCCAAACGAGACCATTGATGCGCCACGTGGGACAACACATATTCAAATGGTAGGGGGAATTTGCGCCCTAGATTTTCCAGAGAGAACTTTTGAGGAAGATCATGCTTTTTCCCCAATTATTCCTTGGGATCTAACCCAGCAAGCAGCATTGACACTAAGCGCTAGTATTAGCGCAGGGAGTGTTTTACCGGTGATTCAGTTAGTAGGAGTAAACTTTTTCCAGGAAGTTAATGGAGATATGTATCCACTTAGAAACGGATCTTTTAATGCCTTGGCAATTGTTGATGTAGATCAGCTGTAATCCTAAAAAACTGAAGCTATGCGACTCTATCTTCACAGAACCCATTACCGGGCGGGCACAAACGGCGCTTTATTCCATAAGCAACATTTTCTTTGCTTTTGTATTGAATTACCCTGGCGACTAAATCAACGAAATGTATCATGTATTCCAGATGGTACATACGAAATGGCAGTTTTTCACTCCCCTACTTTTAAACATCATTTGTTGTTGAAAAACGTACCAAACCGAAGTGGTATTCTAATTCACCCCGCAAATGATGCGCTTGAAGAGTTACGCGGATGTATTGCTCCAGTTTCCCAATTGACTGGAATTGGCAAAGGGCTTGGGTCTAGAAGGGCTTTAGATTTACTCTTGATGCGGATTGAAGGATTTTGCGAGCCTGGGGAGGCATTAACATTGACAGTGATCTCGGAGCTTTCAGGGCGATGATTGCTTCGTAAATTGTTTTTTTTAGAGACTTGAGATTGGGATTTCGGCTCGGCATGGTGTTACAGATAGGAGGCGTGTAGGCTAAGGGAGGTATTTATGCTTTCTCAGATTAAACTATATCTACACAGAAGCGTCCCCACCTAGAACCGTTCGCTGCTAGAGCTGTCCCCTCATGGAGCTGCCCCTCCCAGAACCGCTGAAGAGGCGGTTCTGACCTCCTCCGAGGGGAGGTGATAGGGAAGTCATATTATATAGGAGTGCTTAGTTATAGTCAAGATTTAGTATTAATTTAAAAAATTTGGATTATGGATTTATTTGAACGAATGGAGCGGCCTACGCCACGCTTTTTTAGACACTTGCGAAATATCGGACTTGGAATGACGGCCATTGGAGGAACGATGATTGCGGAACCTATACTACTGCCGTCAATTGTTATAGCGCTTGCCGAATACCTAATAGTGGCAGGCGCAGTAGCCTCTTTGGTTAGTCAGGCTGTGATTAACGATGGTTATGATGACGACTACCCACCACCCAGCGGGATGGAGGCCCCCGGACCGAATCCGCTATTGGATGTTAACCGCTAAATTTAAGACCTATGAACAGTTATAAGATCAGTATTTTTGGTGGAATGGTATGCGGGATATTACCCAATTTGCCCGTAGAGAATATTATAGTTACAATATGTATGGCAACGTTTGGAACGGTAACCAGCTTTTTAGTGACAGTAGTACTAAAATGGTTGAGCAAGCGCTTAGGCTTAGAAAAACAATAGTTGTAATTATAGTGGTGGTTTTGAAAAGGAGCTTCTGGCGTGAGTCAGAGGCTCTTTTATTGTTGTTTCGGCCCTCGATACAATCCCGATGAATTCCGATAGTAATCGGAATATATTGGAATCATTCTGGTACCTTAGATTTGGATATTTATTAATTAGTGTTGGATATTTCTGGTGGATTTGCACCAGTGATTTCGGTTTTATTGTGCCAGTTTCTCTCTTCGGGAAAAAATCTATAAAAGTTCGATGGACTTTACCCGTTACCAGCATTCACTTAAAACTATGGACAAACCGGGAACTACCGAAAACGATGGTTTTATTCCTCCCAGAGAACAGGTAATTAAAGAGGTTAACGGAGAATGTTCTGGGGACGAAAGGACTATATGAGACAAATGCAAAGTAGTTGTATATTTATCTGATGATCAAGTTAAAGCCTCGTTATAGTCACACCGCAGCTGGGGACTCGAGTGATAAAATCGTTTCGACGATTTCTGGAGAGGGTTAAAAATAAACAAAATTTGTCTCAAGCGGAACAATTCCGTCTTCAATTATCAAAGAGATGAGATGATGAAACACCCTTCAAATGGTATCTAGACTTAATTTTTTAAAGAATTATGCACCCATTCTCTTTTGTCGAATCTCTTTCATTATAAAGGAAGGGATAAATCCTTTAATTAAACTAGGCAATGCATAGATAAATCCATTCTTAACGCCCAAACCCCTTAAAATTTCCATTTTAATTAAAAAAGCATTATATCTTCTTTTAAGGGTTCGTCTAGCCATTGCATTTTTATCATCCCTCATTTTATATAACGGCTCTTGTAGGTTATAGCCTATATGGCCTGCCTTATAAATTTTATAAAATAAATAATAATCTTGCCCACGTTCCAATTTAGGACTTACAGTATAACCCTTCACTTCTTTCATTACTTCCGTTCTAACCATACAAGGTGCGTGCGGATGAGGTGCTCCCTTTTTAAAAATTTCAATTCCGGGCGTGGGATTAGACTTTCCCTCGCCCCAATCCCCGTTTTCATCAAAATAGATCATTGGGGAACTAACTACTGCATACTTGGGATTAGAATCTAGAAAGTTAATCTGCTTTTCAAACCTACTGGGCAATGAAATATCATCGCCATCCATCCGGGCAATGTATTCTGTATCTGCATATTCCAAACATCTATTAAGCGAAGCCGCTAATTTTATGTTTTTTTCGTTTTTTAGGAGAATAATATTCGGATAACGATCTGCGTATTCTTGGGCTATTTTATAAGTATCATCAGTAGAGCCATCATCACAAAGCACCAATTTAAAATTGGTATAGGTTTGTGCATAAATTGAATCTATTGCTTCTGCAAGTGTAGGCGCACAATTATAGATTGCCATAAGAATGGTAATTCGAGGATCTGATTTTTCTTGAATCATTAATTAATAACTTGAAATATTAAAAGGAAAAGCAAAAATAGTATAACTACAAGTACTTTGCATTGATTTTTAAAAATTGTCCTTAACCAATCGCAACGGCAGAAAACATGTTTTATGAAAAAGTAAAAATTTACAAAACAGCAATTTTAATTAATAGGAGATTGATCACCTTTTTTAGATACCATCTAAAAGGCTTTCAACTTCTTTCACCGTCTTTTGAGTTGAAAAAAACGAAGACCTGTTTTTAACCTTTTGTTTATAATCATTTAAAAGATCTTTATTCTGAATCATTTCTTTTAAACCACTATATAAAGCTTCTTCATTGTTTTCAACTATCAGCCCAAATTCGTTACTATTACCTAAAATCTCAGTCATTCCCGAAGTATTTGTTGTTAATACTGGAACACCTAAAATAACACTCTCTACCACTACTGAACTAAAACCTTCGGTAAGGGAGGCGCTGACAAACAAATCACTTTTTGAAATATAATTATATGGATTACTCTTAAATCCGAGAAGGAAGACATTATTTTTAAGATTATTTTCTTCAATTAATTTCTGTAATAATGGTCTATCAGGACCATCACCAATGATATTTAAAATGAAATTATCTCCTTCTTTTTTTACTCTTCCCAATAGGTTTATTAATCTATCAAAGCCCTTAACTTTATTTAATGTTCCAACTGCACAGAGTTGAATGGGGCCATCATGTTCGTATTCCTGCTCAATTTTTTCTGCGGCTTTTGCCTTTATTCCTTCTACATCGAACGTATTATAAACTATATGTAGTTTTTCTTCAATGCCCGATACAGCCCTAAAGGAGTCCTCTACGCTTTTGCTAACTGAGACAATTGCATTATAGGTTTTAAAACAAGATTGAAGCTTTCCTTTAGTTTTAAAGCTCTTTATAAAAGGGGAGTTGTGCATATTGGCATGTAAATATGCTATTGTTTTTTGTGATGAAGGTGCATTAGCTACTATTTTAGTTAATACACCATGTAAATAAACCACAATAATATCGAATTTACCAAAGACTATTTTATTATAAATGTATCTTTTAGGTAAAAGGTGAAGATAATTTATCCCTTTGAAACCCTTTTTATAAACTGACTCATAGGTAACTGAATTTGATACTAATTTTTTATTCGCTCCTTGATCTATTAAGGTTCTTAAGGTTACCTTATACTTGTTCTTATCAATATTGTTCACTAAATTCACTAACACCTTTTCTGCACCACCACTTCCTAAATTATTGATTAAAAACAAAATATTTTTCTTAGTCATAATTTGTACTATCTAGGCGTTGATTTTATTGTAAAGTTCAATATTATGATTTGGTTTTGGCAAAGATAAATACGATCCAAAAAGTTGTTCATACTTTTCTGTCTCGGGATAAAAGGCAGTCAAACCACCACCGGGAAAAAATGTTAATTCCCCTAAAATTATGGTGTCTTTAAAATTATAAAAATCTACCCGTACAAAAGGAAATTCCTTACTTAAATCTTTGGCTATGCTTAAAAGTTTTTCCAAAGCAGGGGGTTTGGGAGTGACATAGTTTGAAACGTGATATCCTTTTAAAGTAACCGTCATTTTCTTCCATTCCATATCATAAAAATCAACAAACCGTCCATTTTCATTTTCAGTATTTATTTGAAAGTATTTAGGTTCACCGTTAAAACAAGTTATTTTATAATCGATCAAAGGTTTATGTTCAATCATCTCTTCAATTAGAAGTTTCGGTTTTAAATATTGGTAATTCCATTCTCTACCAAAAACATATAAATTGAGTTTTAACCACTGTTTGAAAATGTTTTTTTGAAATTTCCAGTCTAATTTTTCTTTGTCATTACAAATCAAATTCCAACTGCTTCCATGGGTTGCTTTTGCTACAAATGACTTCGGCAGACTGTTTATTTCAAGGGTATCGATTTCCTTTTCAGATTCATAAATTCCAATAACGTCATTTAATAGATGTTCATATCCAAATTTTTTAAGGTATAGTCTTATATCATATTTATCGGAGCAAATGGGCATATTCTCGTTACGATAGAATAATTTTAACCATTGCAATTTTTCAGAAA
This sequence comes from Aequorivita marina, assembly GCF_031631895.2. Lineage (NCBI taxonomy): Bacteria > Pseudomonadati > Bacteroidota > Flavobacteriia > Flavobacteriales > Flavobacteriaceae > Aequorivita > Aequorivita marina. The sequence continues at coordinate 61,448 of NZ_JAVMBW020000011.1, read as the reverse complement.
CAGTATTTGGATTTTTTAAATTTATCTCTCTTCCAAAACGCTTTCGGTAGTCATTTTTAATATAATTATAATCGTTAGTTAAGAAAAGAGAGAGGGACTCTCTTATTGCTCTAATCTTATAGAACATCAACGCACCTGCATCAGAATTTAAGAGATTCTTCTTTATTGATTTTTTTATTTTTTTCATTTCAATATTTTCTTAATTCCACGATAAAAGATTATTATTTCGATAAATGAATATATAATATTCACAGTTCCCTATTGAGTTTATTGCCCAAGCTAACCAAATGTTATACTTAAATATATTTAAGAGCTTTTATTAAAGGTTTATAATTACTCGAAAGTTCTGGGATTTCACCAATATTGAATTTATTTTGGGCCATAAATTCCTTGATTCTTTCTTCGGAATACTCCGTTACAAGATTAATATTTTTATTTTCTTTAATCCAATCATACGTTTCCCGTACTTTATGATTGTTATTTTGAAAAACCAAACAAGGAGTATTGGTAATATAACAGAAGATCATACCATGTAGGCGGTCTGTTATCACCAATTCAGCAGTTTTAAAGGTATTCCAAATTTTTTCCAATTCTGTTTCTCTTTCTGAAATGCTTAATTGATCGCGATCTATATGCGTGTCATTAAAACGTACGGCGTCAAACCTATTTTTAATTTGAGAATGGATAAAGTTAAATTGTTCCTCAGTTAAATTCTTCTCCTTATCCGCCCTTAAACAAATTACCGCGCCTTTACGTTCACGCACTGGCTGTTCTTTATTTAAGCTAATTACAATATCTGGAGTAAGTAAAACTTTGGCCTTGTTGAAATGCGCTTTCATTAAACCATAGGAGGTTTTTTCTCGCGCCACCATATATAAGTCTGGGTGGGCATTATATAACCTTTTAGCCACTGCCAAGGCTTTATTTCCTTGAACAGTATCTGAGAAATCAAAAGTCTGGGGAAAGGAAATAAACTTGTTTTTGGGGAAAGAGTGCACTGCCAACTGACGAATATATTCTATTTGATCATACATATCACCCATATTTCCACCACCAACAGAAGTAACAATATCACCGGACTTAATATTTTTCTTTACAAAATGAAGCCCTTCCAAACTTTGACTTATAGGGATTTCAATAACTTGAAAATCATTACCCAAATTATCCTTTAAAAACTTCGTCTGGGCATAAGTAATGGCAACATCTCCCAGGTTTCCATAATCTGCAGCTAAAAAAATAAAGGCGTGCTTCTTATTCGGTTCAACCTTATGATCCTTAAAGTAAGCTGGGGCCTTAAACCGCTGTAATTGAAGTAAAACAAAATACTTATTCCTAAAATCTAGAATGTTTTTCAAACTCATATCCTTGATTTTTCCTTTGTTAATTTTGCAAGTCGAGTTAAAAGATTTAGCATTTTATATTCGATCATGATTTTATAGAGAAAATCTTTTTTTGTTTTACTTTTATAGAGGCCTATATATTTTTCCGTTAAAGGATCATTAAGCATATTTTTCACATACGTCTTAGATTCTTTTTCGCTTAATTGATTTTTAAAAGCATAGAGGTTATGGATACTATATCTTATTCCACCCACAACCCCAGCCGCTTTTCGCTGTTCTCTTATAGCCTCCTCAACTTTCCATTCATTTAAAAATTCATCGACTGCAAACATCCTTCTTTTACTCAACTTAAAAGAATTTACATGAAATTTTTTCATCAATGTGGGTACTTGTCTGTTTAGATAATGATAGTAACATTTATCATTAAAACAAAGAGTATCAACTTTTTCATACACCAGACTATTAAAAAGAATATCTTCTATGAGGGAAGTGCCCTTTTCAAACATGATATTGTTTTTCTGTAAAAAACTCCTTCTATAGATTTTGTTCCAGGCATATCCTAAAATGCCAATTATATGAGTATCTGTGGGGAAACTATCCTTTCCTTTTTCCAAACAGATTTTAGGGGGTGCCATTTGTTTACTATTAATTACGTTCCCCGCTATGTTTTCATCATCTTGAATGTATCCAAAAACCACGACGTTTAGATTGTTTTTCTCTATTAGGGCCATATTATCGGCTAACAGATCTGGCTCAATCCAATCGTCACTATCCATAAAGTAAATAAACTCTCCTTTTGCACGTTCCAAACCAAAGTTCCGGGCATCAGATAGCCCGCCATTTGGTTTTTCGAAAATACGAATACGTTTGTCTTTAAAGGTCTCTGTAACAGCCTTACTATTATCTGGGGAACCGTCAATCACCACCAATAATTCAAAATCGGTATAGGTTTGGTCCAATACAGATTGAATACTCTTTGCAATGTACTTTTCTACATTGTAACAGGGAAGAATAATTGATACTTTAGGCATTTATCTTAAGTATTTTAAAAAGCAGCATATATTGTTTTAGTTCGAACAGTTTAATGATTAAGGAACGTTTTGGACGTTTCCAATCATATTTATAGTTTTGAAAACAGTCTTGAAAAACGATTGAATGTCTCATTTTTTCTAACTCATTCAATTTATCAAAACCTTTTGGAGCATTTTTTAAATTGTTTAATAAAGCGAATAGTGAGTGATTAATATAATTATTTGCAATGTCAGTTTTTACTAGTTTATCATTAACGTCAGGAACTTTCACCTCCTTCCTTTTTTTATATTGAATTTCAAACTTATCTAATAAGGCTAGTTTGTATTTTTGACCAGTTAGCGAATCCTCATTATCATAATAATTATATAATGATTTATTCAATGAAATAAAGCTCTCAAGATTATTAAAGATCCTTAACATAAATGTGGAGTCTTCACCATACCTCAATTCTATATCAAATTTTATATTGTGTTTTAATAAAAACTCTCTTTTATATATTCGTCTTACAACAAACCAAAGAACTTTATTGTTAGAGGTATTAACAAGTAAATCATTTATTTCGACTCTAGTAAAGGTTCGTTCAATTGGTAAATATTCCTGAATATTTCCATTATTAACTCTATTATATCCAAAGTGAATCATGTCATAACCCTCACTAAGATGGGGTTGGATAGCTCTAAAGTAGTTAGCATTAACGGTGTCATCGCTATCAACAAAGGAAATATATTTGCCTGTCGCCTCTTTTAAACCGGTATTTCTTGCACCTGACAAGCCTTGGTTTTCTTGAGAAACAACTTTGATGTTTTTATGATTGTTCTCATACGTTTTGCAAATTTCTAGTGAATGATCGGTGGAGCCATCATTAACCAAAATAATTTCATTGATTACACCATTAATTTGAGCAGCCAACATAGAGTCTAAACACCTTTTTAAATAATTGGCTGAATTATAGATAGGGACAATAGTAGAAATTAATACTTTAGACATCCTCTTTTTAATTGATTATCTTATTTATAAAAGGCTTTAAAACTATGCTTAGGCTTTCTTTCATTTTTTGAGGGTAATTGCATATAGTCTCCATATAAATTTTCCAGATATTGTTTATATCCAATTGGAGCTTTAAATCTTCTCTTCTCAAAAGTTATTATAACGCTATCATCAAAAACTGAACGAGGGCAAATCTCCCGTTTTCCATAACCCCAAACAGCAATACCAGCGTTTTTACTCGACTCAAAATCATACAACTTAGCCGTTTTAATAGTTTTCTTGATATAGTAATTTATAGGTGTAAAAAACTTAGCAACACTCAAAACAGTCTTTTTATAACTGCTAAGCGAATTACCAAACTTAAAAGCTTTAAACAAAATTGGCTTTCTAAGGGATTTTAGTTTTTTTAAGTGGCAGTCTATTAACTTATCCTCTTCTGGGAAACCGTCTAAAGGGAAGACGTCTATATGAACTCCTATATTCATTTCTGAAGTAAACTCTTCCTTTAAATAAGTTCTATTATCAGAAATTTTGAGAAACGGATAAAGGTAATTTGAAGACAATGAAGGATAGCCTAACGACAGGTTATCGACATCAAATAGTTTAAGCAAACGCTCAAAATCAGGTCTTGGAACAATTATATCAATATCATCATCCCAAGGAATATAGCCTTTATGCCTAACTGCACCTAACATGGTGCCTGCAGCTAAAAAGTAAGAAACGTCATTATTATCACAAAAATCCGCTACTTTTTGCAATATTGATAGCTGAATTTCTTTTACCTGCTCAATATTTAACTCTCTCATTTCTCTTATTCTTAGTAAGCTATATAGCAAAGTTAAAATAATCTTTTAAGGTTAAATTATTATAATCGCTACAACAATAATTTATCTAAAAAATAGAGGTTTAACTTCTAAAGTATTTGAAAGAAAAAAGCAAATACCTTAATCTTAATCTTACCGAAACCCTTTTGAAGTTACCTAATCTAACCTTTTCTACTGCCGAAAACCAATTATTACATAGAAAGTTGCAAAGCTACACTCTTCTATATAAAAAACAATAATTGAATATACTAACTTGAAATAAAGATATTGTGATCGTTCACCAAACAGCTTGATGCATTGATATTAAATTAGTCGTGTCCGACTAAGATATAAGACCGCTGCGCTGAAAGACATAAGACGTAAGACTTGCATTTTAATAGATTGAAAACTAGATAAAATTGATTAAACATACTTTTTAATTGATAAATTTTGATGCTAAGTATAATAGCATGCTGTCATTAAATAAAAAATATTTTAATTGCCTATTATCTGTGACTCAACAAATTTTCTCACTCTTTTAATCGGACACTAATGATATTAAATACTAATGATATTAAATTATGAAAGTCTGTAAAACTCGTAATATCATTTGCGAATAATCCAGCATGACAAGTAAACAATGAAGCATATAAAAAAATAAAACGCTCCACCAATGAACGGAGCGTTTTATCAGATTAATTTAAAAAATCTATCTATTCACTTACTCTTTTACCACTCTATAGGTTTCAGTTTTACCGTTAACAGTAATTTTCATCATATAAACATTGGCTTGCAAAAACTCCATATTGACATCGGTCTCTTTACTGTTTGGACTAAGGTTAATAACTTTTTGCCCTAACAAGTTGAAGATTTCAAGGCTTTCGATAAGCGTGTTAGCCTCAACATACAGCATTGAGTTTACCGGGTTTGGATAATACTCAATTGTATTGACTTTACCGTGGTTTTCTAAACCATTCTCTTCGCCATTAGGTCTGAAGGGGACATAATCATTAGCACATTGGTTTATAACAACATGTCCATCAGCTGTTAAAATTGTTAGAAAATTCAATTTTTGACTTATTGAAATAGTATTGTCATCGTTATTATTCCATGGAACCGTATTGAAAGGATCTCCGTTAATCAATTCAAGTGCAAATAAAGGACCGTAACTTGTTTTACTGCCCAATAGACTTACTTCTCCATTTTTATTAATAATCAACTTGAGCATTGGATTTACCTCATCACCTATTATTCTATAGATAAGTGGGGTATCCACTTCATATTGATCGCCATCAGCAAATTGAACATTTATACCAGAGGTTTGTCGGGATTGAAACTCAATTTCATCAGTTGAGATATCCGTTCCATTAATATTAATGTTAAAGGAATTGTCTAACTTATAGAAATCAAGCACGTACCCTTCATTCGACGCTCTGACTGATATATTATTAGTTGTGGATTGTCCGTTATTAGGACTTCCATAAGCTCTATATTCAATATTAGCTACATTAACTTGGTTTATACATTCCTCTCCTATCAATAATACAAAAGTATGGTCGGGTCGTTCGGCATCTGGAGAAGTATTCCCAGGGTCCTTAGACAACACAGGGGTTAAATACTGACCTTGAATGTCGTACCCCGTTGCCTCGGCCTGGTTATAAACACCTTTCCGAGCAATATTTTCCTGCGTCACTTCGTAAATCACTTCTTGATATACCCAGGTTTCACCGATATTCAGGACACCATCATTGTTGGTGTCTCCCACAGGGGCGATGGTTATTTCGCCTCCTAAAAGGGCGTCATATACCATCGGATCATATACGTCCATATTTCCTGTGTTCTCCAAAATAAATGTATATTTTATTGTTTCTCCAGGTTGAGCTACTCCATCACCACTCTCATCGTTAAATTCCCCTATTTTCTCAAGCTCATAAGGCTTACAAGCTATTTCAACTCCATAACCGGAACCATCCATTGCCGTTTTCCCCGTTCTTGACTGAGAAACAATCACTGTATTTTCTGTAGTTGACTCCCAGGCTATATTATTAAAACTATTTCCATTGAAAAGCTCAAGTTCAAAGAGTTCGCCATTAGTTACTTTGGTTCCAAACAACTGTACGCTTCCATCAAGAGCAACCTTAACTCTAAGCATCGGATTACTGCGGTTTCCTCTAAGTCTCCAGATTTCTTGTGTATCAACTTCATAACTATCACCATCTTTAAAACGAACATTTATACCTGAGGTTGCTTGAGATTGAAACTGAATTTCTTGGGTGGACAAATCTGTTCCGTTAATGTTCATATTAAAAGAGTTGTCTAATCTATAGATATCGAAAACAAAACCTCCATTAGTCCCCACAACAGTTCCTTGATTTATTAGTGACTGTGCACTGGATCCATTTACAATCCAATAAAAAGGATCTTCCGACTCTATAGGGTACCTAACCTCACAATTATCATCTCCTGTTAAAGGCGTAAACGTACAGGTTGCACAATCTGGATCTGGACCTGGAGCTCCAGCGGGGTCATAGGATTTTTTGGTTGGAATGGCATTGCCATTAACGTCTTTTCCAAATATAGTTGCTTGATTATATACGCCACCGTTTGCAATATCTTCCGATGTTATTGCATATTGAGCTGTATAGGTCCAAGTCTCATCAATGTTTAAAATATCATCGTTAGTGTCACTTTCTACATAGCCTGAAAGTTCCCCACCTAACAAGGGATCCATCACTACCACATCAGAAATATCCTCATTGGCTACATTTTCAACTATAATTGTATAGGTGATTATGTCTCCTACTTCTGCTGGTGTTGAATTGTCAAATGAACTAGTCTTGGTGAAATTATAAAGCCCCGTGGAGCAAATACTTTCTCCATAAACCTTTCCATGTAGTCTTGTCCATCCATTGGCGTCTTGAGTCACCTCAATTGAATTGTCTGTAGTTTCATTCCAAGTTACGGTATTAAGCGCTGCACCATTACTCAGAACTAATTCGTATAATGGCCCACCACTTACTTTACTGCCATATAAAGTTACTTCTCCTAATTGACTAATCTCAACACGTATAACAGGTTTATCCGATGTACCAACAATTTGCCAAATGGCAGGAGCATCATATCTGTATAAGTCTCCATCCAAAAACCTGATGTTGTTCGAAGGAGCTGCAGGAGTACCTGAATCAAATTGGATCTCTTCAGTAGCAATCGCCGTTCCATTAATTGTTAGATCAAAGGAGTTATCCAATCTATAAATATCAAGAAACATTCCTGCGTTTGTTCCTGCCACCGTGATTGGATCATAAGTAAGTACGGGTGGGTTTAATTGGTTTGCTTCAGCCTTGCTAATAGACTGGTTCCATTCGCCACCGGGGAGTACTTCTATACAACTACCACAATCTGGCTCTATAAGCATTGCACTTACTCCTTGAGGAGACTGGCAATTCCCGCTTCCTACTACGATATTGTTATAATCACCGCCTGAAAGATTATTTGCAACTGCTTCACCATTAACAACCTCTACATTTTCAAGGGTACCTCCGTCATATTGAAAGCTATAAACTCCATCTACAAGACCGGTAACAGTCATTTCTATGGCGCCATTATTGGCACTTTCTCCATCAACACAGGTTGGTTGGATAATGTTTAGAACAGTAATTACAGGACTGTCCGTCTGATTCAAGCCATAGCCTTTTCCTGATATGTTAGTAACCCCAACTACATTTTGGGTGAAAATCACCGTATTATCAGAATCAGGATTCCAAGTAACAGTGTTAAAACTATTTCCGTTGAACAATTCTAAAGGATATAAAGGCCCGTTATCTACTTTACTACCAAACATTGATACATTACCGTTGGGACCAACTTTCACACGAATTAGTGGGGTTTCTTCCGATCCTTGCATTTTCCAAATAGCGTTTGGAGAAGTATTAGTTTCATATTCATCCCCATCTTGAAAACGAATATTAATGCCAGGCGCAGGAGTTCCAGAAGACTGAAATTCAATTTCGCTGGTCGCTAAATCATCTCCATTAATATTCATATTAAAAGAGTTATCTAACCTCCATATATCAATCACAAAGCCTGCGTTAGCACTGGGCTGTTGTATTGTTTCGGTTACAGTATCATCATTGCTATTTTCATAATCCCATTCAAAATAATTTCCATTAATAGGTACTGAACAAGGGAGTTCCAAAACATCGATTGTCACTTCTGCCGTTTCACAATCTGTTTCGGTATTGTCTGTACAAATTTGGTAGGTAAAAGTATCTGGTCCTGCATAATCTTCGTTTGGCCAATACGTTACTATACCGGTAGTTGCGTTTACTTCAACTGTTCCATTGACAGGTTGATTTGTAATACTTACAGTAGTTTCATCCATATCAATGTCGTTTGCCGCAACATCAATGCTCACTGGCGTATTTTGATCGGTAGCTGCATTGTCGTCAACGGCAGAGCCGGCTACCAAAGGATTATCAGAGCTTGGACATTCCTCATTATCCGTATTCACAGTACAAGAAGTACAGGTTCCGAAAACAACTGAACTATCAACAGCGTTACTGGGGTTAAAAAGATTAGCATTTGAAGATGGATCATTTTGATCTATTATATTCAATTGACCTGATATGTTTCCGGTATTAAAACCATTCTGTGGACCATTAAAAGTAAAGCTTCCCCAATAATTTGATTCACTATCTGGACCTTCTAAATTACCGGTACTAGTAATAGTAGGAAGAGTGAAGTACCCAGCATTATAAATTGTGGCACCTGCTAAATTTATTGAGTTTGCAGTAAATGTATTGTAATTTTTAATTGAGGATGAAGATTCATTCATTTCAATTGTACTGGTTGCATTAAATATGCCTGTATTAATTACTTCTCCTCCCTGAAGGTTAAAACCTCCCGTTTGAACTTCACCGCAGTTTATATAACGGCTATCGGCATTATTGTTAAAACTACTGCCGATAGTCAAAGAACCCGTATTTATAAATTCAGCTTTACCAGCAATGTTAATGTTTTGATTAACATTCATCGTTCCTTCATTATCAAAATAGGCATTAGAATTGTCTGACAAATCTAAAACAGAAAACGCTACAGTACCTTTGTTAAGGAAGTTTACAGCATTACCTTTAAAGTTAAGGTTCGCATTTCCGTTACCCACTGAAAGACTTCCATTTTCGTGAACCGTTAAATCAGTACTCATAGGAATTACTGTAGCTTGATTGAATTTCAAGTTTCCATGAACTTCAATTGTGCTATTTCGATTAGGAATCTGGTCAGGAAAAACTCCCTGCGCAATCGTTAAAGTAACTTCCTCAGCGATTATTAATGTACCGCCATCGGCTATCTCTAAACGATTAATAGTTATATCGCTACTTACACAAGTAACACCATCGGCAGGAACCACCCAGTTACTATTATTTGGGTCATTTGGCTCCAAGGATGATAACTCTCTAGCACATGATTGAGAATATAACACTCCAATCGTAAATAGTGAAAGGATAATAGTTGTAATAGTGTTTTTCATAATAAAATAAACTTTTAGTTTGCGAACCTTTAAATTTTTGCTCTTTGAATTAATTTCAAGCATCGACTGAGTTTTAATACTATTTCTTTTTAAACATACCATTTAGCATTACCAGATTTTGGAATGTAAAAGCAAAAGAAATCCTTTTCAACTCATTAAATTCAAGTGCAAAAATAACCGCTTGCGAATGAAAAAGACCTTCATAAAAATGATCATTCGAATTTTAAGTTTTTTGAAAGTGCGCTCAATCTACTAACAAACAGCGTTTTACAAACATTCAAAACGCCATGCGATTTTAACGTTGGCAGAATTCCGGAAAACAATCAGCGCTGTGAAGTGAATTGACGAGTAGTAGTTTATTGAATTAGTTTCCGTTCTTATTTTTATATTGCAGTGGGGTGAGCTTGAAATTTTGTTTAAACGAACGGTAAAACGTTGTTTCGGAATTAAATCCTGAGATGAAAGCAAGGTCTTTCATAGTTCCCTCAAAATTGGGATCCATAAGATAATTTACAGCGATTTGGCATTTCTTGTCATTTACAAATTGATTGAAATTCACCTGTAACTTTTTGTTTAAAGCTTGAGAAAGCGATATAGGAGTTATGGCCAATTGATCTGCCATTTTGGATAAATTAAGCTCAAGATCGCTGAAGGTTTTTAGGGGAAGTTTTTCTAAAGTTGAGATAATCTGCTCAAACTCTTCCTCCATTTCGGGAGTCAAGCAGTTTTCTAAAATGACTTTTTCTTCAAGTGGGATATGCCAAACAGTCTGTTCCGATTTTTCCTTTATTACTTGAATATGATAGTCAAAGACGCTCCAAGATAAGATTATGGAAAACATCAACATCAAAAAATGTACTAAATAGGAAGAAGCTTGCATATCAACATTAAAGTACCTATGTTGAACTAAGACTACTAAGATTAGAGTTATAAATAAACCTAAGGTCAATAGTATATATATAAAAAACCTTCTTTTGACAAAAGTAAAAATTTCTCGATTTTTAAAAATAGATCGGATTTTTACAATGATTAATGCGCCATATATAAACCATTGCAGCGCCGTAAGACCGTATAAAATCGTAGTGTAGTTAGAAACTATCTCTTTACTGTTTAGGTGAAAGAGACAATAACAATACCCTAAAACAAATATTATAAAGGGAATAAAATGCCATTTAGCCTTGGCTAGGGAAAAGTTGTGTCCATTAATTATAATTGTCGCAAAAAGGGCTAAGGGCGGATAAAGTAAGGAGAAAGGAGCACCGTAATCAATAAAAAGGTTGTCTTTCCAAGCCATGCGAGCAATTGTGACATATAGATGATGGAATATAAAAATGCAAACCACAAATTGTAGTGCTTTACTAATTGGTTCTTTATGTTTTAAAGATAACTGCCAATAAAAGGTCACCAATAAAAGTACACCACTGCTAAACAGAAAACAAAGCGACAGTAATTCAGTTGTGTTGTACATTGTATTTCTTATTTTTTGCTCGCGTTTTCTGCCATAAGTTTGTTTTTAGGTATTTACCAGTTGAAGTTTTGGGTTTTAGTTCTTAGATTAACGCAAAGGTGTTTTAGGCTTATTTTAATTTATTGCTTGCAAATTTATAAAATTAAGTGCAATCTCATCCGTATTGTTTTTTACGCCTATTTTATTTTAACTTTTGGAAGGTTTTGGGCTTTCAACTCGTGTCGAATCAGCGTGATAACCCCTAACTAGCCAACCCGTCAACTCATTTGCAATAATCTTCTTTACTTCGGTAAATTAGTTTTGCTTTTATAACTTAAATTCTGCTATTGAATCTGAATCATGAACGTTACTTAGGAAGAATCCACAAAAATGATTAAGGCGTTATTAGTGCTCAACTTATGGTCTTTTGAAACTTTTTAAGTTCATCTAAAAATTTTACTTCGGTAAGCTGGTTTAAGATGGTATAACGTCCTGGACGCATTTCCTTTGCTTTATGAAACATTGCTTTTAGTTGCGTTTCGCTCTTATCTTCTAAAAAGCTTGTAAAATCAAAAGGAATATTAGCCTCTTGCGCAAATTTTAAATGATCTTTCTTTAATTTGTTCTGTAAAAATAAAGTGAAAATATTTAACGCCCCCACTTGTTGGCCGTGCAGGACATTTGGAGCTAATCCAAGAAAATCTATAGCGTGGCTCAGCATGTGTTCGCTACCGGAACACGGACGGGAGGTACCTGCCAACGACATGGAAATTCCCGAATTGACCAAACCTTGGACCAAAAGCCTTAAAAACGGCTTAGCTTTGAGGTCAATATCGCCAAAGTTTACTAATGAATTGGCTGCGCCCTTAGCCAAGTGAAAAGCAACATCATTCATTCGTTCTTTTTCCTCTTTAAAAGCACATACCCAATCGTTGGTGGCAGATAAATTAGAGAAGACATCTCCCACCGCTGCTTCTAGGTACTTTGTGGGCGATTCTTTAATAACATCAAGGTCTATTATTACACCCATTGGCATCATCCCCGGCAAACTATCTGTTTTCCCGGTTTCATTTTTAATGACTGCAACCGGAGAGATTAAGCCATCGTTAGAAATAATAGTTGGTATGGAAAGATTGTTGGTGTTAGACAAATAGCTCGCTCTTTTTACCGTATCAATCACTTTGCCCCCACCAACACCTATTAATAAGTCTATATTATTAGAGTTAATATAGTTTTTTAAGTCTTCTACAACTTTAAACGTATTGTCATCAATAGTGTAATTAATCCAATTATTCAATGCTGCAATTTGCTTGGCATAATGGAAGGAATGATTTTTACCCGAAACAACCAGCACTTTTGGAAAAGCCAAGTTGTTTCTTTTTAAATAATAGGCAACGTCTAAAATAATACCCTCATCTACCTGAAATATGATGGGTAAATTGGATTGTTGGGTATAAATCATATTACGAACTTTTTATTTTCTGAATTAAATCTGAAGTGCTTATGCCTTTTGTATAGGGCAGAAGAACTAATTCGCAATCATTATTTTTTAGAAATTCTTCCGTCACCCTTATCTGCTCCATATAACTGCCTTCCTCCCAGTCATCACCATGGACAATCTTATTGATTTTATATTTCTTTATGATTTCCTTATTGTCATATTGCCTAATAATAAATGCTTCATCTACATATTTAGTCGCCTCCACTAGTGCCAAACGATCCTCTTCATTAAAAAACGGCCTACGTTTGTAAGATGCTACCATTTCATCACCATTTATTGCAACTACTAGTTTATCGCCAAGCTCCCTTGCACGTTTTAACAGCTCTAAATGGCCGCGATGATAGAGGTCAAAGACCCCAATTACATAAATTGTTTTCATTATATACTTAATTTCTCGTTTTTTTAAAAGGCTTACTTCTACTTAAATTTAATTAACCTGAAAAAAGCTGAATCTCCCAAAAGAAAACGCATTCAAACCAATGCATTTTTTCTACTGGGAAAAAGCAAGGTTAAATATTGTTTCCGATTGATTGTAAACTGATCTGTAAACCCAAAATGTTGTTGCACAAAATCTATCTGGGTTTTACCCCCACCTTGGTTTCACTTTTTTATATGCTCGTAATGATTAAAATTACAATTTTATTAAATTGCTTTTACTCTTGGTAGGCGCGAATATCTATAAATAAAATCATTTCTGAAGGTATAAAACTTTTTTTAAAAGAAGCTGTTGAAAACTCTCTACAGAATATTTTTCTTCTAATGCTATACTTAGCTTAATATTATGCTCAGCTTTATCAGCCGCCAAACAAAAGTTTCCAGTTTTTAAATCGTTTTTAAAGTTTTCAATAGTATAGATAATAAATCCCTCATTTCTAAGCCATTTATAGATTGTATTTTTTTTATTAAGATAAATTTTAGTGCCATTTTTAACGCCATAAAGAATGTTGCCAACCGCCATTTGGCGATACGTATTAATAACCAAGGCATCTACATTGGCATAAAAATCTTTAAATTCATCAAGTTCTAAAAACTTCTCTACAAGCTGATAATATGGCTTGTCTGCTGTAGCTTTTTTTAAAGCATTATAATACGCAGTAGTTGGCCCATAACTAGAAAGTAATTTAAAGCTATATCTATGTTTTACTTGTACTGAATCTACAAGTGCTATTAAATCTAAGTGATTGTTAAACGCATGCCTACTATTGCCCAAAAGGATTATAGGCTTTTGAGATCTGGTTTTGGGTGCCTTCGGTTTAAATTTTTCGCCTAATTGCGGATGAGGCACCTTTATAAATTTGGGTAAATTTTTAAAATGGCCTTGTAAAAAATCATACTCTTCCTGGCATATAGCCATCATAAAATCAACTCTCTTAACAGCTTTATAAAAAGTTGGGTTATCAATGTAGCCATACCGTGCAACTCGATATATTTTCTTTAGGAAGCTGAGCTGCTCAGGCAAATCAACAAATTCTTTAGTTAAATCACTTACAAAGAGATCAAGTTTCTTTGAATACAATTCATAGCCCAATAGACGCCAAATAATTTTTATGCTCTTAGGCAGCTCTAAAACAACAGTACTATTAAAGTGGTATAAACCATACATCACAACCAAATCTGCTTCTTGGCAAAGTTGCAAAAGCTTGTTTTTTTCGTGTTTTTCTATAAAGACAGCGCTGTTTTGATAAGGGCCTTTATATTCCTCACCTAGCCTCTTAATTATAACAATTGTATTTTCAAGATATGGCGTTTCAAAGCATTTAGAAGCGCTAACAAATTTATAATCACTATGAATAATTACTGTTTTAAATTTTCTCATATCATAGTGGTATGGAGTATATAAGTATAGGTAAAGTTACACGCAAAGTTTATCATTTTAACATCCTTAAAAAACAATTACCTCAAATTATTTAAAATAATGCCATATTTTTAATTGTTTGGGGATTATATTTCCCAAGCCGGAAGTAATATAAGTTCGTTTTGATAAAGCTTTAAAAAGTTTTTTTATGTATGGTCTTTTATAAGGTTCTATTTTACTAAGGTTTCTATAATAAAAAACTATTAATGATTTTAAAAATGACCCTGGTATTTTTACCGATGTCTTTGTAGAGTCAAAGATACGTTCCCCTTTATGTCGTATCCATTCAAATAAGGGCTCGTCAATAATTGAAAAGCTTTCTATGATGAGGAATAACTTCAGGTGAAAATCACGATCTTGATATTTTTTTAATTTTGGATTCCATTTTAAAAACTTTGCATCTATGAGCGTTGTATCTATAACACTAATTAAGGTACTTAAACGAAGATCGCTTTGAAGAATTTCTTTAAAAGAGCGGTTATTGGTAATTTCGAGAAGTATATTGCCATTTTCATCCAAATGATAATATCCACAAATACAAATAGGCGTGTTTTCCTCCTGCATTTTTGAAATTTGCAATTCTAGTTTATTAGGATACAAAACATCATCAGAATCGGAAAATTGCAAGTATCGGCCTGTAGCATGTTTAATACCAGTATTTCGGGCCGCTGGAGCTCCAGACTTTTTTTGATAAATATATTTAGCGGTAAAGTCTTTACTCTCGTGAGCAGTAAACCATTGCTCAACTACATCTTTGGTATTGTCAGTAGAACCATCATCAATAACCAAAACCTCTATAGGCCTGTAGGTTTGCGCCCAAACCGAATCAAGTGATTTTGTTATAAACTCTGCTCTGTTATAAGTTGGAATAATAACAGAGGCTCTCTGGTTTTTATTTTGCATTTTAATTTATAGTTTTTTAACCACTTTGCAGCGTATTGAGAATCTACTTACTGTTTAAAACTCTATTGTAAGTATAATTAAATTTACTCCTCCCCTGTTCTATGTCTAAAGTCTTTTACTGGTTTTTTTAAGAGTTTCTTTAGTAAATACATTTTGAAATAAAACGACCTAGAGTTTTTTATTAATAAGAGAAGGGTATTATATGATGCAATTAAATTAAGACGATATAAAACCTTCTTTATTTTTATTTTCAAATTTTCATCTTCTTGGTTGAAGTAATAAATTTCCTCTAAATGAATGTAGGCGGCAATATCTCTATCACGTTTACTTTTTAAAGACCAAATACCACCTTGATGGATTCTATATACCCCCGCAATAAAATTTAAACAAATTGCATTATTGATTTTCAAAAGCTCATAAAATAAGGTGGTATCGCGATGTTTTTCATACATAGAATAATCAATACTGCTATGCACGTCTTTTCTAAAAACCACCGTTAAAGTTTTGGTGTACCATTTATCAAAAAAATTCTTTTTTGTAATAACAAAATCATCCTCTATATCCGGTAATATTTTCTCGCTAAACGCGCCATCTACTAATTCTTTATATTTATGGAAACAGGCTACATATTCGGCATTCTGTTCCAAAAAATCAACCTGCTTTTGTAATTTCAAAGGATCAGTCCAGTAATCATCGCCCTCGCACATTGCAATATATTTGCCTTTGGCCCTTTTTACATTATCTGGTAGAGGTTTTACTCCTTTCACAAATTGGTTTTCTGAATACAACAATAAATTAAATTTGTTAGGATGACGCGCTGCATAATCTTTACAAATCTCTGCGGTCCCATCATTAGACGCATCATCCCTAAGAAGAATTTCTATTGTAAAATCAGTTTTTTGCATCAATATACCATCTAAGCAGTCCTTAATATACAATGCGTGTTGATAGGTTTGGACACAAACCGAAACAGTTGGCTGCACACCTCCAGAGCTTGAATTCTCCTTATCCCTTTTGGGTTGCTGTTTTTCTATTAATTCCATAGATTAGGTTTAAACCCATTTAAAGTGAAAGTTTAACTTTTTAAATTCTTTATCCGCTTTAATTTCTTCTTCTATAAACGAAGGTAAATTGTTCTTCCATGCATTGTCTTTCTTTTTACTTTTAAAAACTGAATATGGGTCATCATCCTTAGCTGTACTTGAAGTTGATTTTGTTAAAAACGCATGTGTTTGTTCGGACATTTCCAACTGGCAAAATTTAAACATCTTTTTTATTTCTGTTTCAGTATTTTGAAGTAAATCATCATAGGATAATAAGTAAAACTGATTCGGGTAATCTTGATTCAGTTTTAAAAATAGCTTGGTAACTTCCTTCCATTTTTCAAAACCATTAAATTCTTCAGGTTTATCCGAGTTCTTTTTTGGAGCAAATCTCCATTCCTCCTCTTCCAGCCAACCCAATTCCTTTTTAAACTCTTTTGGAGTCATCAACCAAGAGCAAATTGTTGCGAACGGACTTCTCACAATTCCAATAACTATAACATCATCATCTTTTTGTAAAAGATTTTCAAGAATGTTATGATATCGAACCTCCTTATAAACCAAATGAGTTGGCACGTCTTTATTGAATCGAGGTGTTAATTCTTTAACTTTATAATCCTTTTGTAATACAAATGAATCTGTCGTTTTAAAAATATCATTAAAAAATTCATCTATTTCATTTCTAGAAGCTTTTACATCCAATTGTCCTTTATGAGCATACGAAAACAAGGGTTGGAAACGATATGCTGTTTGTGGAGATGAATCAAAAATACTACCTACCCAAGTAGAACCTGAACGTGGAACACTATGTATTGCAATTTTTTTTAAATCCATAAATTTTCAACTATTACTCTTATCAACTCCGAAAAAAGTTCTATTCTACAATTACTTCAATATAATTTGAATACTCAGAAATTATGTTTTCTAATTGTTCGGCAGAATCAAACTGAAGGACTAAGGTTCCTATAGCTTCATTAGCGCCTGTAAAAGCATTTACTTGATCTCCTTCTTCGATCCATAAATCTACCTCTTTAATATATTTATCTAAAACAGTGTCAATTTTCAATTCTTTAAACTGGCCGGTATGATTGCTATACAAAATAATCTCCGCCCATTCCCCTTCATAGGCGACGTCCTGAATTTTACCGATTTCTGCTCCTAAGGCTGCATTTATGGCGCATGAAATTAAATCAGTACCTGTAGCGAGTTTCAATACTTCCGAAAGCCGATTGCCACCACCTCGCGGAGATACCTCCATAATATAAGCGCGGTCATCTTGGGTTTCCCGTACTTCTATATTATAAACGGAAGATTTCATCCCCAATAATTCAATTAATCGTTGTAATTCAGATTTCAGTTCTTCTTGATTTTTTTTAGAAATACTGGATGGCCAGCTATAAGCCGAGGGTACGTATGGGTTAGGAGAGCTGTCGTCAAATCGTTGACTGGAAAATGAAATAAACTCAAATTTTCCGTTCACCGAAAAACAATCACTATCGGAAGAATGATTTTTACTTTTTAAATAATCTTCGATAATAAAATTTTTGCTGGGGGAAGCTGAAAGAGCATGCGTTATTGCATGCTCCAATTCTGTCTTTTTTGAAACCTTGGTCACTCCTTTGCTCCCTGCCGAATCTACAGGTTTTACAATAACCGGCAAATCAAAAGAATCAAATTCCTCTAAGGCCTTATCTAACTTAGTATAACATTTTGACCGTGGCACGTTAAAGTGATGCTGCTCTAAAAACTGACGAAACAAGCCTTTGTTTTGTAGAATCTTTATGGATTGATAAGGGCCGGGACAGGGAAGATTCAATTTTTCAGCTACATAAGCTGCTGTAGTAACCCCTGGATCTACGGCAAAAGACATAATGCCATCAATCTCAAGTTTTTTTGCTAAAGTTAAAACGGCTTCCTTATCAACTATATTCAAGTTATGGTATTCATCTGAATATTGATGGGCTATATTATTGGGGAGGTAATCACATGTAATAACGTAATGCCCCATCTTTTTTGCTGTCTTAATTACAGGAATAAGATAGCGAAGACCTCCAAGAAACAATAACTTTTTCATTAATAATTAGTTTGTACGCTCAATAATAATATAAATAAAAGCTTTATACCGATAAGATTAAGTTTATATTATATCCTACCAGTTCAACTCATAACCCAAATACTCAAAAAGCGCATCATTATGAGGTTTATAAAACTCTTCTAACTTTATTTTTGCTTCGGGATTTATCTTCTTTTTATAAGTACGGGCATTTTTACCCTTTTTACCCAAACTATCTAAAAATTGCCAATCGCTTTCCGGCAGGTTGAGAAAACGAAGTATTTTATTGAGTTCCGTTTTATTTTGGGTAACCAAATCTTTAAATCCTAAGGTAAGCACTTGTTCTTTTCCAATTAAATCTAAATAACGTTTAATTTGCGGTAAATAAATCCCCCTCCTGAGGATAGCAGGCGATCTATTATCATTGTTTTCTATCTTCTTCATTTCAGAAGCAATAATCTCCTCAAAAGAAGGAAACTCACCATTGCCGTAAAATTCTTGCGCCAAATTACTATTTGGATAATAGGCAGGGTCAATAACACGCGGCAGATGCTTGCGACTTACCAAAAAATCACCATACATATTCCATGCGGAATAGGCTCTTTTTATAGGCTCTCTTACAACGATAATTATTTTAGTGCCCTTATTAAATTTATAAATCCGTTGCGCTGCCTCAGGATGGTTTAAATATTCCGGCGTAGCTTCAAAAAGCAATCCACTTTTAAAAGGTTTTTTAAGGTCCTTTAAATTGTTGATATACCATTGATCTCCTTTTTGAAAATTTTCTTTCCTGCTAAAATATCTAATTTCTTTAGTTCTTGCCCCCAATAAATCAGGATGTTGTGCCAAAGAGTTAAATAGCGTTGAAGTGCCTGCCTTTTGTGCGCCTACAATCAAAAAATCTGGTTTTTGGTCCGGTATAATTTTTTTTAATAAAGGTTGTTTTAAACGCCCTTTATAAAAGTTGCGATAGCTATTTGGGTCTAAATACTTATTGGGCATCTCTTTGGGTGTTAACTTTAATCTCTGATTTCAAGCCTACGAAAATACAACTTTTTGAACTAAAAAAAGATAATTGTATTGTAGCTTTAAATCACTCCCTCTTGAATTAGCTGGCAAATACGTTGGGCGTCAGCTATTTTAAGATCGTAATAAAAGGGCAAACATAACACACGTTTAGCAAGGCTTTCGGTAATTGGCATCTCATTCTCTGGGAGGTAGGGCAATACCTTTGCAAGAGATGGGTAAAAATAGCGTCGCGTCAGGACTTGTTCTTCTTCTAGACGTTTTTTTGTTTTTAAAAGCATGGCTTCATTCTCAAACAAAATAGGGTAATAGGCATAGTTTTTAGTAGCACTATTATGCCATTTCGGAGTTTTATGTGGAAAGTTTTTTAAACCCTCATCATAAGCTTCGGCTAGTTGTTTTCTCTTATTATGAATCGGTTGAATATAATTTAAATTAACCAATCCCATAGCGGCATGAAACTCTGAGTTTTTACCGTTAATGCCTAATTCAGAAAAAGATTCAGGACCGGCAAAACCAAAATTGCGTATGGACTTTAATTTTTTATGGATCGCCTCATCTTTTGCCACCATAAATCCGCCTTCTCCGGAGTGATACAATTTGGTGGCGTGTAAGCTACAAATACTTATATCGCCGTAATTAAAAATAGACTGCCCTCCTACCTGTAAACCAAATGCGTGGGCTCCGTCATATATAACTTTTAGGTTATGCTTTTTAGCAATTTTCTCAATGGCTAAAACATCACAGGGATTACCATATACATGGGTTGCCAGAATAGCGGTGGTTTTGTCGGTAATGGCCGCTTCAATTTTTGTGGGGTCAATATTAAGGGAGTCTTGGTCTATATCTACAAAAACTGGCTTACAGTTTTCCCAAACAATACTGCTGGTGGTTGCAATAAAGGAGAACGGCGTGGTAATAATTTCGTCTTTTAAGCCTAAAGCTTTAATTGCCATTTGTAAAGCGATTGTACCATTGGTTACAAAAAGTAAATCTGCAACGTTTAAATGTTTGCACAAGCGGTCTTCCAATTCATTGGCTAAAGGTCCCATGTTGGTCAACCATTGGGACTCCCAAATTTTATCGAGATATTTTTCGTATTTTTCCTTTGGTGGAAGAAAAGGTTTGGTTACTGGTATCATTTAGTTTTGGCTTTTTCCGGATTTTTATTTTTCCAGGGGAAATCAGCTTTGTCAGTTTCTTTACCCAAAAAATCACATAATTTTTTATAGGCACCATTTTCTGCAACATTCAAAATTAATAGATCATCAGGCCGATGTCGGAAATAATCTTTTACAGTTTTATTGTAATTTTCATAGTGCTTAATAAGCAAGTCTTTATCATAAAGCTTATCTTCTGGAGTAATAGCTACCAATCTATTGTTTCGCCATCTATTCCCTCTTGGGGGATTTGAATTTTTCAAATCTTCCTTTGTTGGAAGCTGTCCATTTTTCCCACTTTTTCTAGTTACATGTTTTAATACCGAATTATACCATTGGTCTGAACTATCCCGAACCGTTAAAATGAATTTACTATTCGGAAATGCCTTGTCCATTGCTTGATAGGTATAAGGTAAACTAAAAGGTACATCTTGAAAAAAATTACCCGTATGGCAGTACTTAATTAACTTCTTGAAATCTCTAACCGCCCATTCTTCTAATAATTTGGCGCCATCGTCTTCAATACCTGGGGTATAGCCTAATTCCTTCATGGCTGCAGTCAAAGATGTAGTTCCCGTTTTATTACGGCCTACACCAAAAACCTTTGGACCTTTACCAAATTTAATTTGGTAATAATAGGGTCTAAGGATTTTTTTAAGTTTTTTTTTCATATAATAAATTGATTTAAGC
This sequence comes from Aequorivita marina, assembly GCF_031631895.2. Classification (NCBI taxonomy): domain Bacteria; kingdom Pseudomonadati; phylum Bacteroidota; class Flavobacteriia; order Flavobacteriales; family Flavobacteriaceae; genus Aequorivita; species Aequorivita marina. The sequence continues at coordinate 40,081 of NZ_JAVMBW020000011.1, read as the reverse complement.
TCTTTAAAGAAAACTTTTACATAAGATTTTCAACTAACTTCAATGAAACAAGTTAAAAGCTTTCACCCCATTATAGTCTGCTAAATATAAAAGAGATATGATTTAAGCAACCCTTAACAATTGAACAATAAGTTAGTACTAATTATACGCGAATCAGTGCGAATTACGCGTATTGATTTATTATATTTTTCAAATAGTTATAATAATCACCTTTTTTACCTTGAATGTTTTCTTTTAATTGGTAATCAGAAATCCATTTATATCGCAAAGCAATTTCTTCTAAGCAGGCAATTTTTAATCCGGTTCTTTTTTCTACGGCTTTTACAAATTCGGTAGCTTCGGTCAAGGCTTCGTGTGTACCTGTATCTAGCCAAGCAAAGCCACGACTTAAAATTTGAAGTTTGAGGCTTTCTTGCTCTAAATAAGCTTGGTTTACTGAGGTAATTTCTAATTCGCCTCGGTGCGATGGTTTTACATTTTTAGCTATTTCTATTACCGAATTAGGGTAAAAATATAAACCAACCACCGCATAATTTGACTTTGGGTGCTCTGGTTTTTCTTCTATACTGATAACGTTTTTCTCTTTATCAAACTCTGCCACGCCATACCGCTCTGGATCGTTAACATAATTACCAAAGACAACAGCCTTACCTTCCTTTTTAACAGTGGTCACCGTTTCTTTTAGTATATTTTGTAAGCCAGCACCGTAAAATATATTATCGCCAAGGACTAAACAAACGTCATCATCGCCAATAAACTCTTCGCCCAAAATAAATGCCTGCGCCAAACCATCTGGGCTTGGTTGTTCTTTATAACTTAAAGCTATACCAAGTTGATCGCCATTACCTAAAAGTTGTTTAAAGTTAGGCAAATCGTGCGGTGTAGATATAATCAATATTTCTTTGATACCTGCTAACATTAAAACCGATAGTGGGTAATAAATCATGGGTTTGTCGTAGATTGGCAAAAGTTGCTTACTAACGGCAAGCGTCAATGGGTGGAGTCGAGTACCGGAACCGCCGGCTAGTATTATTCCTTTCATGGTAATGCTAATTAATGCGAATGTTTGCGAATATTTGCGAATTATTACAAATTGACGCAAATTACGCGAATTAGAACGAATTACGCGAATTGGTTTTGTTTAATATTCTCTTATATGTCAATGAGGGATGAAGGGGCGATGGGGCGATGGGGCGAAGGGGCGAACTGGCGACTTGGCGATGGGGCGACTTGGCGACTTGGCGATGGGGCGAACTGGCGACTTGGCGATGGGGCGAAGGGGCGAACTGGCGACTTGGGTGGGTTTATAGTGTCCATTTACCGGGATTGTTTATCATGTTAACAACAATTGAAATAATGTGGTCGTATTGGTCGTCTAAGCTTTTGTGGTCTTCTTGTTGTATATAGTCACAGGCTAGCGCATAGTCCAACCAATTCTGGGTTTCGGCGGCCTCACCCTCCACATCGGATAATTTAGCTATAAAGGCCTTCGGATAGCGTCTTTTGCGCCAAGCCTCAGCCAAATTAGCAGAAACTGATCGTGACGAACGCCTTATTTGGCTAGTTAACGAATACCTTTCTTCCTTTGGAAAAGCCTTCGACAAATGAAAAATAGCCATTCCTCCTTTAAAAGATAGCTGATACACCTTTAAATCTCTATGTGAATGTATTTTTTCCATTTTTTATATTTTTATACTTCAAGTCTCACCATTCGCCAGTCGCCTTTTTTCGCCTCACCGCCAAGTCGCCACTTCTCGCCATGTCGCCCATTTTCGCCAAGTCGCCACTTCTCGCCCCCTCGCCTCTTCACTCCGCATAATGTTCCTTGTAATACTTTTGATAATCGCCAGATGTCACTGCTTTCAGCCAATCTTCATGCTTCAGATACCAATCGATAGTTTTTGAAAGTCCTTCCTGAAATTGAAGGCTTGGTTTCCAATTTAGTTCTTTTTCAATTTTACTGGCATCAATTGCGTACCGTACATCGTGGCCTGCACGATCTTTTACAAAAGTGATTAATTTTTTGGATGTTCCAGCTGGCCTATCTAACTTTTCATCCATTAATGTACACAACAGGTGAATTAAGTTAAGATTAGTCCATTCGTTATGTCCGCCAATATTATAGGTTTCTCCTGTTTTTCCTTTAAAGTAAATGTCTTCAATTGCTCTAGCATGGTCTTCTACCCATAACCAGTCCCGAACATTAGAACCATCGCCGTAAACAGGAATAGCTTTCTGGTTTTTAATGTTGTTTATAGCCAGCGGAATCAATTTCTCAGGAAATTGATACGAACCGTAGTTATTGGAGCAATTTGATATTACAACGTCCAAATTATAGGTATCCTGATAGGCACGTACAAAATGATCTGAACTTGCTTTTGAAGCCGAATACGGTGAATGTGGCTCATATTTGGTTTCTTCGGTAAACAGGCCCTCTTCTCCCAGCTCTCCATAAACTTCATCGGTAGAAACGTGATAGAATCTAAAGTTTGACACACTTGTGTTTCTTGCAGCATTAAGAAGGTTTACGGTACCTACAACATTGGTCATTACAAATTCCAAAGGATTACTAATTGATCGATCTACATGCGATTCGGCCGCGAGGTGAATGATACCATCTGGCTGATGGGCTTCAAATAGCTGGTTTACAAAATTGGCATCTACAATATCGCCTTTGATAAACTGATAGTTTTCGGCAGTTTCAACATCTTCTAGGTTGGTAAGATTACCAGCATAGGTTAATTTATCTACATTTATAATATTGTTTTCTGGATGGTTGTTTACAAAACGACGTACTACATGGGTTCCAATAAAACCTGCGCCTCCCGTAATAATAATTGTTTTTTTCATTAAGTTCAATTCTCTTTAGTCTAATTGTTTCCTTTATCCCGACTTGTGAAATCCCGTTAAACAGAACTTGAAACTACTTAGGGATTTAATTCATGTTATTTTTAGTTTCACAGGACAAGTAAGATTTGAGGCTTTTTCCTAAAAACATTTTACCATAATGGGTTTTTAAATAAATTTACTTCCTTCTGCAGCCCTTATATATTAACAGTCACCTTAAACAAGGTGTTTTTTTCCAAATGAACTAGAAATGACCTAGAATTATTAGTACTATGTTGAATATAGATGGTAGATTAATTTTTGTATTAATAAAAATATGTCTAACTGTTAAAATTGAATCATGTAAATATAATTGTTCATTTTTTTTCATTGCCAAAAAAAACGAACCAAAAAAAGGCTAGGCTGAGCAAAACTTTACTAAAAATTTCCCTCGTTGCGGCGCAAACTAAAGGCTCACATTTATTAGTTCAAAAAAGTTAATATTTTAATATCGCTAAGATTAAAATTATCTGAGCGGCTAGCGCTAGTTTGCTTAACCCTCCACTCACCTCATTTTTTTCGTAAACTTTTCCTAGGCCAAAACAGCACTTATAAAATTTTGGTCTTTGAAAAAATTACACACTTGAAACAACATAGAGCCGAACTATTACACCTAAATTTAATTTTTCTACTGCAACAGATTAAACAATCATCCCTGCTGCAATGGTTTCTTTTGTGTTTTCATCTATTAAAACAAGGCTTCCGGTATGGCGGTTGTCTAGATAAGGGTCGGTCATTAAGGCCTGACTGGCACGTATGCTTACACGGGCAATATCGTTCATCTTTAGGCTTTGGTCGTCGGTAATACGGTCGTAGGTGTTGATATCAATTTTATAAACCACGTTTTTGATCATTGCCACCTGTTCATTGCTGGTATGGCGCAAGGTGTATTTGGTGCGGGCCTGAGCCGGTCTATCATTGAGCCAGCAGAGCATAACATCGAATTCCTGTTTAGGTTCGGGCTGGTTAGTGGTTTTTACAATCATATCGCCACGGCTAATATCAACATCGTCTTCCAAGGTCATTGCGATAGACATTGGAGCATAGGCTTCCTGCATATCTTCCTCGTCCCGGTTAATAGATTTAATTTTTGAAGTAAACCCCGAAGGCAAAACAGTTACGGCATCCCCTACCCTATAGATTCCACTGGCAATACGGCCAGCATAGCCGCGGTAATCTTCAAAGCCTTTGCGTTGCGGGCGTAAAACGGTCTGTACCGGAAAACGGGCGTCAATTTTATTAATATCGCTACTAATGTGTAAGGTTTCCAGCTCGTGAAGCAAAGGTGCCCCCTGAAACCAATCCATATTATTAGAACGGTTAACCACATTATCGCCATCTAGCGCACTGATTGGAATAAACCGAATGTCCTTAATATTAAGTTTTGAAGCTACTTTTTCAAATTGCTTTAAGATGTCGTTATAAACCTCCTCTTTATATTCCACCAAGTCCATTTTGTTAACACAAACCAAGAGGTGCGGAATATTGAGCAACGAAGCAATAAAGGCATGGCGTTTGGTTTGCTCTATTACACCGTTTCGGGCATCAATCAAGATAACGGCAGCATTTGCAGTAGATGCTCCAGTAACCATATTGCGGGTATATTCAATATGCCCAGGGGTATCGGCAATGATAAACTTTCGCTTTGGGGTATTAAAATAGCGGTAGGCAACATCAATGGTGATGCCTTGTTCGCGTTCATCGCGCAGGCCGTCAGTAAACATGGCCAAATCTACTTGGTCATGGCCTTTTTTCTTACTGGTTTTTTCGATGGATTCAAATTGATCTTCAAAAATAGATTTTGAATCGTAAAGCAGGCGCCCAATAAGGGTGCTTTTGCCATCATCGACACTGCCACAAGTTGTGAAACGTAAAAGTTGATTGTTGTTTATTTCCATGAGTTAAAAGTTATGCGAATCGTCACGAATTACTGCGAATTTTTGTGCGAATGCTTTGTTTTTATAATTCTTTTATATTCGAGGGAAGGCTTTCCGAAATTTACAAGCATGCCTAATTCTTTATTTGTTGCCAGTAAGTAATTGTTTAATTGTTTGTAAAAGGCTTTAGGCATCAAATGAAAAACATGAACCGTATTTTTATTTGCCCCAACCCTAAAGGGTGTAAAAACACTCTAATATTGAGAATAAGCCGCCCTTTAGGGCTGGGGTAAGGCTTATTCGGATTCTAATTAAACCATTTTATTTTTTTCTGACTAATTATGAATATAAATTTAATTTCTTATGTTTTTAAAAAGTGTTTTTTGAGTTGTGAATTCTTTTTCCAAAACTTCTTGATAAACCGACTCTAAAAACTCGGCTCCCATACTGCGGTGTACCTTCATACAAATTCCTATTATATTATAGGTTTCAGCTTCAAATAATAATTTGTTCTTATCGGTCATCTTAATCGGTGTCAATCCGCGTTAATCCGTGCTAATTCGTGTAAATTCGTGCTAATCTGCGTTAATTCGTGTTTCTTTAAAAGTATCCTTGTTTTTTTCGATCTTCCATTGCGGTTTCTGAACGTTTGTCGTCTGAACGATTGCCACGCTCGGTTTTACGCATAGTGGCGACTTCCTCAGTTATTTTCTGCAAGGTGTCTGCTTCGCTTTCAATACCGCCCGTAATTGTAATATCGCCCAAAGTTCGGAAGCGTATTTTCTTGGTTACAACTTCTTCTCCGTCCTCCAGCTTAAGATGTTCTGAATTGGGTAGCCATGTATCGTTTCGCCATACTACTTCGCGTTCATGGGCAAAGTATAGGGAGGGTAAATCTATTTGTTCGCGGGTTAGGTAGTTCCAGACGTCCATTTCGGTAAAATTACTGATAGGGAACGCCCTAAAATGTTCGCCTTCAAAATATTTTCCATTAAGGAGATTCCACAACTCGGGACGTTGATTTTTTGGATCCCATTGGCCAAAATCATCACGGTGTGAGAAGAAGCGTTCCTTAGCGCGTGCCTTTTCTTCATCACGTCGTGCTCCACCTATTGCACAATCTACATTATGCTCTTCAATTGCATCGAGTAAGGTAGTAATCTGTAGGGCGTTCCTGGTAGCGTTTTTTCCACGTTCCTCTGCAACACGCCCGTCATTAATAGACTTTTGAACAGAACCAACCAGCAATTCAACATCTAGTTTTTTTACTAGTTCATCGCGAAAAGATATGGTTTCTGGGAAATTATGACCGGTATCTACATGCAATAAAGGAAAAGGTATTTTATTGGGATAGAAAGCTTTTTTAGCCAAATGGGTCACCAAGGCTGAATCTTTTCCCCCTGAAAACATAATTACGGGGTTTTCAAATTGGGCATATACTTCGCGAAGAATATAAATTGCTTCGGCCTCCAATTCGTCTAAATAATTTAAATAATATGAATTCATAGCTGGTTTATTTTTTGAACCTCTAATAAAAATTTAAGCACTTGGGTTGCACTTTCCGCTACATTTTGATTTTCCGTACGGATAACCAAATCTGGATTTTCCGGCGGCTCATAAGGAGCAGATAAGCCTGTAAAATTACTAATTTCTCCCGACCTTGCCTTTTTATATAAGCCTTTAACATCTCTGCGTTCACATTCTTCTAAAGAAGTGGCTATATAAATTTCCACAAAATTATTATTTCCAATGATATCTCGTACCATTTCGCGGTCTTTATTTAAAGGTGATACAAAAGCACTCAACACGATAAGCCCTGAATCTGTCATAAGCTTTGCAACCTCAGCAATTCTACGCAGGTTTTCATAGCGGTCTTCTTCGGTAAAGCCCAAGTCTTTATTAAGGCCCGAACGTACGTTGTCGCCATCTAGAATATAGGTGTGCATGCCCTGTTCCATCAGTAATTGCTCCAGACGGCTGGCAAGGGTTGATTTTCCCGAGCCTGATAATCCCGTAAACCAGATCACCTTGGATTGATGGCCGTGAAGTTTATTACGGTCATCTTGAGTAATAACGTGATCGTGGGGGATGATGTGTAGTTTCTCTTTCATGATTATAATTTTAATAATACAACAGAATAAAAGCCAATGCCAAAATAGAATAAATTAGTGTGAATGGGCTTCCTATTTTGATAAAGTCTTTGAGTTTATATCCGCCAGGGCCAAGAACCATCGTGTTAGTTTGATAGCTGAAGGGGGAATGGAATGACGCCGATGCCGCAAAAGCAATAGCCAGAAAAAGGGCGGTACTATTTACATCTGGTAATTGAAGCGCCAAGGCATAACCAATGGGAAAAACGATAGAAACGGCAGCTACATGGGTTACAAAAGTAGTAAGGAGCAAGGTGATTATATAAACTCCTATTATTACCCCCGCAGGCCCCAAGGGTTGAAAAAACAGCATTAGGTTATCGGCCAATAATTGGGCAGCTCCCGATTGAATCAAGGCAGTACTAAAAGCTAATGAAGATATTAAAATGACTAATAAATCAATATCGAGCTCCTGTTTAATCTGACCAATACTCAGCAGTTTTGTAGCAACCATAAAAGCCATAAGTAATAAAAGTGCAAAAAACAGGGACCAAACCCCAAAGGAAATCCCCGCAATTAAAGCAATTAATACGACTACAAATCCTTTTTTTGCCAAGGAATGGGCTTTATTTCTTTTTTGATGGGTAGAAACCAAGTAAAGGCTTTTACGGTTTTCCATTTGATGCTGAAAGGTTTCTCCGGGGGAAATCAGCAATAAATCTCCTGCCTGTAAGGGAAGCTCTCCAATTTTTCCGTTTAAGCGTTCCCCTTTTCTGTGAACAGCAAGTACCGCTGCATCATAGTTTTCTCGAAACTCTAAATCTTTTAGACTTTTGCCTACCAATTCACTATTAAAAGGAATGACGGTTTCAATAATGTTTAAGCGGTCTAATTTTTCATTTTTATCAATACCCAAGGGTGGGGTGAAATCCTGTTTTCGCTCCAGGAGTTCCATAATATTATCTGTATCTCCCGCAAATACCAGAGCATCGCCTTTTTGAATAACCTCCTGCGGACTCACTGGCGAAATACTTCTACCCTCCCTAATAATTTCAAAGAGGTAAACTCCCTTTAGATTTCTTAAGTCAGCTTGGTTTACAGATTGACCTATTATTGAAGAATTGGTTACAATGCGCACTTCAACCAGATATTCTCGTGGTTGTCGCTCAACCTCTTTTAAGAGATCTATACGGTTGGGCAAGTGTTTGTAGCCCCAAAAATATAGGAACAAAATACCACCAATACTCACAAATAACCCCGGAAGCAGGTAATCTAAAATGCCCGGAGGAGTTTCATTTTTAGCTTCAATTAGGCCTTTTAGAACCAAGTTGGTAGAAGTACCTATAACCGTCATCATCCCCCCTGCAATAGCAGCGAAACTAAGGGGTATTAATAATTTGGAAGGGGAAACCTTGTTTTTTCTAGACCATTGATATACGTAGGGCAAAAACAAAGCGACGATTGGAGTGTTGTTCAATACTGCCGAAGCGCCCGCCACCGTGGTGGTCATCCGAAGCATAAAATTTTTACCATTCTTAGCTTTCGCAAAAAGCCGATCTAACCAGCCAATTAAATTAAAATGTGTTTTTATTCCTGTGGTGATAAAAATTAATAGGAAAACACTGAGGATTGATTCATTAGCCAAGGCCTCTAATAAATCGGCAGTATCGATGATGCCCACCAATAAGAAAATCAAGACGGCCGTAAAAAACAAAAAGGCAGGTCTAACTCGTTCTAAAAATAAAAAAACAATTAACACCAAGGTGACGCCGCAGACAATTATTTGCTGGATTGGTAATGCGAAGCTCAAGGCCATGGTTTATAATTTGTTTAATTTAGTAAAGCATCACTTAATTCTGTTTTACCGAGTTACAATAAAATAAGGGTTTAACAAGTTTTCTTTGTTGTATTTCAGTTCCTTGCGAGTTTCAAAATGTAAAACTTTGCAACCAGCGTATTTCGCAACGGCATGGGCTGCTGCAGTATCCCATTCCATAGTAGGCGCCAACCTAGGGTACACATGGGCGCTTCCTTCGGCTACCATGCAAAGCTTTAGCGAACTACCCCGACTCACCAATTCAACATCGCCATATTCTGTACGACATTTTTCGATAAATTCTTCTGTTTCTTCAGATAAGTGTGAGCGCGAAGCGACAACAGTATATGGTTTTGTCTTGGTTTGTGTTTCTAGTTTTGTAGCTTGACCTATCAAAGTGTCTATATCTGTATGTAGGGGGTCATCCTTTAAGGTAATGCTAAAGCTTCCTATATCATCTGAAGCAAAATACAGTTTATGGTTTACGGGCCAAAAAACAACCCCTAATACAGGTACTCCGTTTTCTATCAAGGCAATGTTCACTGTGAATTCTCCGTTTTTCTTTACGAATTCCTTTGTGCCGTCCAAGGGGTCAACAATCCAACATGAGTTCCATGTTGCACGTTCCTCGTATGGCATGTTTTTAATTTCTTCACTAATAACCGGTATTCCTGTTGGTTTAAGGGAATCCAGAATAACCTGATTCGCCTCCTGATCGGCTTTAGTCAGAGGAGATTGATCGGCTTTAAGCTCAACTTGGAAGTCTTGCCGATAAATTTCCATGATTTTTTTTCCTGCCAACAATCCGGCTTGAAGTGCTATTTTTAAGTTGTTCATGGTTATTCTATATTTTTAGCTACTTATTAAGTAGTAACTCTATCTATTGTATCGTTTATAATTCCTGAAGCTCTACCATTTTTTTAAACCGCTCCTGTTTTTGGACTAGGCCTTCAAAATTATCCACGTCCAAAATTTTACCCTTATCCATAAAGACAATACGGTCGGCCTTACGAATGGTAGAAAGACGGTGGGCAACAGCCAAGATAGTATATTCACCTTTTAAGGCATCAATACTTTTTTGAATTGTTTTTTCAGTTTCAGAGTCTAAGGCCGAAGTTGCTTCATCCAGAATCAGGATGTCAATTTCCTTAAATAGTTCGCGAGCAATAGAGATCCTTTGTTTCTGTCCGCCACTCAAGTTAATTCCGTTATTACCAAGCTGGGTGTTTTTTCCTTCCGGCAACTCATCAAGAAAAACATGGAGTGCGGCTTGTTTTACACTTCGCTCAAAACGTTTTAGATTCTCAGGGGTTGGTGGCGCCCAAAAAGTTACATTATTGTAAATGGTGTCGTTAAAGACCACTGGATCTTGGCTTACGTAACCAATTCGCTTTTGATAAGTCTCTTTATTTAGTTCTCTTAGCGGAGTACCATCAATTAATATGTGACCTTCGCTTTCTGGCAAAAGACCTGCGATTAGGTTAATTAAAGTCGTTTTTCCACTTCCACTTTCGCCAACAAAGGCTACGCTTTCATTGTGCTTAACCTCAAGGTTAATATTTTTTAGTATTTGCTCTTTTCCATACGAAAAACTAACATCTGATATATTAATACTCTTTTTAAAGCTCTTAATAGCAGTTTTCCCAACTTTTTCCTTTCCAGCCTCTAAGTGTTTTTGAAAGTCTTGCATATTTTCAATGGATCCAGAAACCGCCATATATGAATTCCAATGACCTTGCAATGCCATTAAAGCGCTAAGTGCTCTATAAAAGAACAATAAACTTATTAAAATTACGCCAATATTACCACCAAAGAAAGTGGCTTGAATAAAAATTACAATTGCAATAATAAAAACCAGCATAGGTTCGCGTGCAGAAGTAGCAATTGCATTTAAAGAACCAATACGTCTAAGGGATTTTTCAATATTAAAAATGGTTTCGTTAAGCTTCCCACCGTAAGTATTTACCATACCAGTGGCTTTTAAATACTTAAAATGCCCTACATGCTGTATGACCTGACCTTGAAACGCAGAGTTGTAACGCGTAAGTTCCCGAGATGCGCCCTTTGTGCGTTTATAAATAAAGTTATATAGCAAATTAGTCAAGACTCCACCAATACTAACCAAGATAGCGAATTGGGCATCCGCCATAAAGGCAAAACCAATGTAAACAAGTACCATAACAGCTTGCTGAAAAGTACGGAAATAATTGGCAAAGGCGGAGGCAACTCTACTTACTTCACCTGTCATGGTGTTTTGAATACGCCCGACATCTGATAATATAAAGCGTTTAAAATCCAGTCGATTTAAAAGGTTTAGAAGGTTTAATCTAATTTTACGATTAAAACTCTGTAATAAGATAACAAGGTAAATACTGCGTAAGTAAGTGGCGACTCCTTTTAAGGAAAAAAATACAATCATAATAACTAACACCCCTATTAATGTCATCGGAATACCTAACCCCTGTATTACCTTTACAAATATTCCCAACTGCCCCATTTCATCTGGATTTGCCATCCCCCCATCCTCTACTATTTGCAGTAAAGGGATAAACATAGTTAAGCCCAACCCATCAAGAAAACTTACACCAACGCTCAGAATAAAAGCAATAAATATCTTACCCCGAAGGTATCGGTAGAAAAAGGAAAAATCCTTAAAATATTTTTTGACTAAATTTTTCAGTTTTTGCATGTGGTTTTGTGGGTGTTATTTATGCTTTTTAAATAGGTCGCGAAATTATACATTTTTGATAAGATAATCTATGCTTCGCAGATAAATAGACCAATTAAGGTTTGATTTAACTTCAGTCGAGTTTGACATTTACGACGCGATACGACGTACGACCTACGACTAATACCTAAAAACATAATAACCTGATAATGAAATCAATTTCGTCAAGCCCATTACAAGACACCAATTATAGACCAGTTCAAATTTTCATAAATTTTACAACTCCTGCAATTCTACCATTCTTCTAAACCTATCTTGTTTTTGGATTAAGTTATTAAACGAATCAACATCTATAATCGCCCCTTTGTCCATAAATACAATTCTATCGGTATTGCGAATTGTGGAAAGACGGTGTGCTACAATTAGTATGGTATATTTTCCTTGTAGCGCTTCAATACTGCTCTGGATTGCGTTTTCGGTTTCAGAATCTAAGGCCGAAGTAGCCTCATCTAAAATAAGAACATCGATATCTTTATAGAGTTCCCTAGCAATAGAAACTCTTTGTCGTTGTCCGCCACTTAAGTTTATTCCGTTATTTCCTAAAATCGCATTTTCACCTCCTTCGAGTTCATCCATAAACTCCTTTAATGAAGCCTTGCGAATACTCTCCTCGAAAAGACGTTGGTTTTCTGGTGTCTTTGGCGCCCAAAATGTTACATTATTAAAGAGGGTGTCATCAAAAATAACAGGATCCTGGCTTACATAACCAATGCGTTTTTGGTATGACTTAGATTGAAATTCGTTTAAAGCTACACCTTCTACCTTAATGCTTCCGCTATCGGGATTTAGCAGGCCAGTAATTAAACTAATTAGCGTGGTTTTACCACTCCCACTTTCACCTACAAAAGCTAAGCTTTCATTTTTTGAAATTTGAAGGTCTATGTTTTTTAAGATTGGTTTTGTACCATAAGCAAAATTAAGATCCTCGATAGCAATGCCCGAAGTAAATTTCTTAAAAGGACGTGTGCCATCTTTAAACTCATGTTGCTCTAGTAATACGCTAAACGATTCAATATTTTCTAAGGACCCCGAGACCTTTAAAAAAGTGTTCCACTGGGCTTGTAGGCCAATTAAGGAGGTGAGCGCTCTATAGAAAAACAGCAAACTAACCATGGCTGTACTCAAGGTGCCGCCAAAAAAATAAAACTGCACCCACATAACAATTGCCAATACAACAATTACCGCCGGTTCTACAACGGCACCACCAATACTGGATAACATCCCCAATCGTTTTCGTGAGGCTTCAATGGAAACAATAGTTTCCTCAAGCTTTTTAGTGAACTTATCAATCATTCCGGTAGAACGCAAGTATTTAAAGTGCGCTACATGCTGAATAATCTGCCCCTGAAAAACGTGGTTTTGATTGGTTAAGCCTCTAGATGCCTTCCGAGTACGCGAATAGACCATTCTAAATAAAAAGTGTGAAATAACGCCAAAGATAATTACCAAGAGTGCGAAGCCAGGGTTAATAAGAAAGGCAAAGCCAAGATAAACCAAAGCCATCAACGCGTTTCTAAGGGTGCCAAAATATGTGGTAAAGGCATTGGAAACCCGATCTACCTCGCCACTTAAGGTGTTTTGGATGCGACCTGAATCGGTTAACATAAACTGTTTAAAGCTAATTTGGTTGAGTCCCTTTAAAAGATACATCCGCATTTTTCTGATAAACGCCTGTTGCAAAACAATAAAGTAGATATTGGCAAAGTATTTTACCACACCCTTTATTATAAAAAAGGCCAACATAACCAAGATAATCTTAGTTAAGCTGAGACTGATACCCAAATTTTGAAGGCCTTCTACTAAAAAACCTAACTTCCCCATACTAGAAGCATCTATCCCGCCTTCTTGGTTAAGAACTTGCAATAAAGGCAAGAACATCGATAAACCCAAAGCATCCAGAACACTGATTAAGACGCTTAGTAGCAAAATCAAAAACACCTTGTTTCGGAGGTGGGCATAGAAAAAAGAAAACCCCGATGTGTATTCTTTAAAAATTCCTTTGGACTTGCTCATACTATTAATATTGGTAGGCTAAACACCTATTCGGTAAAGCTAATTAGGCTTTTTTAGATGGAGAAAGCAACCTAAAAACCTTCGCTTTTATCAGTTTTAACTGTAAAGGTATTAAGCTTTTTTGCAGTTTTTGTTGCTCCTCTTTTGTATTGATTAAGGACTTTATTTCTTTGTAGAGATCCCTGATTCCGACATTTTTATTTTTTAATGCTAACGTTTTAATTTTTCGCGTAGGCATTAGCCCCGAAATCCTTAAATTGAGAACCTTATAAGAAATATCTAAATACTTTTTCTTAACAAATTCATTATTATCCCTTTCATAAATTTCTTTAAAGATATAATAATGCGCCAACAATAAGTCTTGAGGCCTTCTTCCACTGTAAACACCACCTCCATGCCGGTTATAACCTGCTAATACAGCTTTGCTATAATAAGCATCTTTCGTTCTTAACAGATGATAAAAAAGGTGGACATCAAATGAAAATTCATAGCTCTCCATAATATCAGCTTGATCTGGCAGGTCCCGAAATAAAACGGTAGAGGGCCGTATAAACCAGCCTTTTATCAAAGCTTCCAAATTAAAGCTAAAGCCTTTCTCATCTTCTTTTTCTGTAGCTGCCAGTCCCGATTTAATCACCGGGGTTTCTACTCCATTTTCAACCAGATTATAGCCGCCGCAAACCAATGAATAATTCGGGTTGTTTTCTAAAAAACGTACTTGATTTTCAAGTTTATCAGCCCCTATCCAATAGTCATCACCATCACAAAGCGCTATAAACTTTCCTTTTGCTCTTGGATAATTAAACCGTAGGTTAATACCTCCTGCCTGTTTAGACCATTGATTTTCGGTCTGCAAGATAGGTTTAACTATATCGGGATACTTTTTTTGAAAGGTTTTAATAATGTCTTGTGTGCCATCGGTAGAGGCATCATCGTGAATTAAGATCTCAAAATTGAAGTCACATTTTTGACTTACCAAACTTTCAAGACAAGCACCAATAAACTGTTCGTGATTGTAGGTTACACAAAGTATTGAAACTAAAGGCGCTTTCATATTTGCTTAATCAGATAAGTAGATTGCAGCTCTTTCTTAAGTTCGAAAAAACCGAGTTTTTTATAGAATGCTATCAGTTTCTGGTTGGCATTTCGAACTTCGGTACGCACACTGGATATTGGAATTTTAGCTCCTTTTAAATCATCAAAAAGAACTTTAGAGAAATCTTTGGCAACTACTTCTATTTCTGGAGAAACTGTAGAATTTTGGTTTCCTAAGTAGTGTAAAAGACCAATGATCAAATCCATCCCGTGACCACGATACTTACTCTCAATACTAAAGTTAGTGATAAAAAGAAACTGTTTTTCAGGATTGTAATAACTAGCCATCAGGCCTATTAATTTATCTTCAACAAAGAACTCTAGTCGAACGGCACTATCCGCTATTTTTTGCGCGTAAGCGTCTATATCTACATAGGTGTGTAAGGCGGGTTTAAAATCTTGATCTACACGCCAAAGGTGCTCCTGAATCTGTTGTACATTTGATTTGTTGAATGAATAGGCTTTCATTGTTGGTGAAATGATCTTATACTCCTTTAAAAAAGTTTTAATCTGTTCACGGCTATTAAACATGCAGACGTCTAAAATTGAAAGCAAGGGCACAAATTCTTCTCCAAATTGCGAATAGGTTATAGCCTCAGTCTTATAAAAAATTAGCTTTATTTGTTCTTTAGCAAAATCTTCTGCGTTATAAAGCTCTTTTCCTCCAGCTGAATTTATATAATGCGTGGCATGCAATGCTTTACAAACCCCAATAACCTTGTCTTGAGCCTTTAGTTGATTAATTTCCTTTCCTATTTTCGAAAACACCTTAATGGGGGTTTGAATTTCTAAGTATTCCTTTATTGTTTCTACACTATAAAGAATGTAGTTAAACAAATTAAAGTCTCTATAAGAAATAATTTTTTCTACAATGGGAAAGAAGGTTTCAAAGTGAGGTGCCTTTTTATAGTTAGCCTCGATTTTCCGTAGGAGCTTATCGCCCTTTTGCTTGAAATCGTCAATCAGGTAACGCTGATCTACATCTAAAAAGTCTGAATCTTTTTTAACAGGAAGGGTGAAATAGACACCTTTCCCGTTTTGAAGCATACGATTCCGTCTAATCCAACTGGCCTTAGAAAATTCAATATTATCATAGATAACAAACTCATCTACCATAGCTATCAGTTGAAAGTAACCGATGTACGGCAAGAAGTAAGGTTGCATGATTCCTATTTTCTTCATTTCAAAATTTCTTTTAAAAGCTCAAAGTTCTGTTTAGATTTTTCTTTAACAATTGGAATTTGCTTATCAAGTTTTTCTTTTATGGATTTAAGGTTTAGGATGCAATCGGTAATTTTATTATAAATATCTTCGGTTTTATTAGGGTTAGCTACATATTCCAACATTTCAGCTTCTTTCGCAAAACCTTTTAATTTATGGGCTTCTGGGCCATTGCCGTAATCTATAATTACTGTTGGCACCCCCTGGCTCAAACCGGCTACCGCACCGTGGATTCTACCGCTGATTAACATGTCAAAATTTCCGATTATGGCTTTTGTTGTCCAGGGATCATATACATCATTCAGCGCAAAAATTCTATTTTCATAGCCTTTTCTTATTAATATATCCTCCAATTGTTTGATGTTTTCGTAATCTCGGCCTTGAAGTAGGCGAAAAGGTTCCTCCCCCGGATTGAATCCATTGGAATGGGACATTAAACAAAGTTTCAATTTCTTATTCTCATCGAGAAACTTTATCAATGGGGTTACCAAAAAATCGTAGTCTGAGTCTGATCGCTTCGTTGTATCAAAAGCTTGGGTTGGGAAATTCCATCCGCAGAGAATAAGACCTACCACCAAGTCCGATTCCTTTCCGTCTAGCAAAGGATGAATATCAGCGGGATTAAAATCTTTCTTAGCCTCAAACAAAAAAGATGGGCAACTTAAATCTTTAAGTTTGTCTAGATTAAAACCGTATTCTTCTAACACGTTTCTACTATAGCTTTCCCTGTTGGTTACAAGATCGAAGTTTTTAAAAACCTCTTTTGCAAAGTCAAGATTTTTCCCTGGGCTAAATGGTCCTGGAGAACCAGCCATCATAACGGTTTTCTTTCCTAATAATTGGGCTGTACGGTCTTTATATAGCCCAACCAAGAAACGGTTTTCACCCAAAAAATCTGCGTTATCGCCCCAGATATCACCGCTAAAGTCAATTATCAGATCGGCCTCCAGAACTGCATCCATAAAAGGAGTTGTTTCTGGAAGCGGTTTCCCATTATTAAAATTTAATGCGAGCCTATATTCCTTTTGAGCCACGGGCAAATCTTGTTCATTAAAGCCATAATACCATTCCATGGGAACGACTTCAATATTCTCATCACTACAAAAACGTTTAGACAACTGTAGGGTAGTTTTTATTTTGGCCTGTGGAAAAGTGCGGTGCAACATTCTAATGGCGGGTTCTACAATATAGTAGTTCCCAATATTACCGAACTCTACCCTTCCCCAATGCACTGTAGATTGACCGAATATAAAGATTTTCAAATCTGGATTTTTAATTGATTAAAGCAATACTCTTAACACTAAAATTAAGGATTATAATAGTTTTAACCTCGAAGAATCAAACGTTTGTTTTCGGGTAGACTGATTTGAGTAAACCGAAGCTGGAGCAGTATTTTTAGATATAACACATCCCAAGCCCACCACGGTATGTTTACCAAGGGTAATATTTGGGCCTATAGTAGAGCCCAACCCAATAAAAACATTTTTCTCCAAATTTATATTCCCTGCCATGATGCTACCAGAGACAAAAGCATTGTCGTTTATTTTACAATGATGCCCAATTTGCGAGGCTATAATAATTACATTATTGCCAATTTCAACAAATCTTGAAATTTGGGAAGCGTAATCTAAATATACATTCTCCCCCACAATAAGGTCTTCTGATTTATAAGGGGTAGGACAAATACAGTTTACAAGGCTATATCCTCTTTTTTTAGCATCATTAAACATGTTTTCCCTGGAACGATTAACGTGTTGCGGCCCTATGGCTATAAACATCTTAAATTGATCTGGTGGATACACTTCTTTAAGTTCCTCGTATGGCACAACTGGAAGTCCGTTTAATTCAGTTTTATCCAAATATTCTTCCTTTACCGTAAATGCCACCACATCGTGTAGGTTATACGCCTTCATTTCGTACGCTATCACCTCGGCGTGGTGCCCAGTTCCATATATTACAACTTTCTCCATAGTATTCAGTATGCTTGCTAATCAGATTGATTAAGAGCTATTTTGTATAAACTCCAATCAAAACTCTAAATTTTAAATAAACAAAGTCGCTGACAGTTGCATTAAACCATCAATTATTTAAAACAACTTGTTTATATTACTCGAGTTGCGTTATACTGGGGATAGCGCGTAAACAAAATTGCGAAAACTGAATTCCTTTCCCTAGGCAGCATCCCTAGCTATCAAAATTCAATTGCCGTATATTCATTCGTGGCAACTCAAAGTCTTTGAAAAATCTAATTTAAAATAAGACATTACAGCTTAATTAAACCAATTTTTTTTAACAAATATTAACAAAGTGTAAATTTGAGAATTTCTGACGTAATAACCACCAAGTTTTAAGAACATTTTTTTAAAAGTATAAGTTTAAGTGAGATTGAATGGTTAGTACGACTCAAATTTCTGAGGAATAATTATCGGTTTATAGTTAAATTTGAAAACGGTTTTCTAAATACTGAAATCCTAGGTACTTCGCTTTAATTTTCAACTAAAAAACGCCTAGGTTTCTTTCTTGGTTTCTTCCTTCCCGTCCAACATTTATTTATCTTTGTACCAAACCAAACAGACTATGATTTTTATAGAAAACGAAGGCAACACCAACCCGAAGTTAAACTTGGCCCTAGAAGAATATGCACTGCGGAATTTTAGTGCAGAAAACGACTATTTATTGTTCTATATCAATGAACCTTCAATTATAATAGGTCGTAACCAAAATACTCTGGAGGAAATTAACCAGAACTATATTGAAGAGAATAACATTCATATAGTACGGCGTATTTCGGGCGGTGGAGCGGTTTATCATGATTTTGGAAATCTAAACTTTAGCTTTATCACCAATCACGATGTAAAAAGCCTAAACAACTTTAAAAAATTTACCGCACCGGTAATTAAGGTTTTAAATAGCCTAGGTCTAAATGCCGAGTTAAAAGGCCGAAATGACATCCAGGTTGAAGAGAAGAAAATTTCAGGAACGGCCCAGTTTTCTACGGGAAAAAGAATGGTTAGCCATGGCACCTTATTACTGGATACCGATTTAGGCGAAGTTGCAAATGCCCTGAACGTTAAAATGAGCAAGATCCAGTCCAAGGGTCATAAATCTGTGCGCAGCAGAGTAGCTAATATTTCTGAGTTTTTAAAAAAACAACTCACTATTGAAGAGTTTCGCCAGTTGTTGCTCGAAGGACTTTATGAGGAAAGCGAAGCCTTTGAATCATATCATCTAAGCCCAGAAGAATGGGAGGCAGTTCATCAATTAAAGGAAGAAAAGTACGACACGTGGGAGTGGAACTATGGTCGTTCTCCAAAGTTTAACATCCAGCGCAATAAGCGATTCCCCGTTGGAGAAATTGACCTGCGAATTTTTGTTGAAAAAGGCCATATAAAGGAATTTAAGGTCTTTGGAGATTTCTTCGGAAAAGAACCCGTAGAAAAATTGGAAAACTTACTTACAGGGACGCAGTATGAAAAAAACAATATCTCAGAATTACTAAAAGATATCAATGTTAAAGAATACTTTGGTGATATTCAGAAAGAGGAATTTATTGACTTAATCTATGGGGAAGATGAGGTTTAGTTAGGCCTCTTTGCTCCCAGAGCGAGGAAGGGTTAACTGTATCTTGTTTAAAGTTGAAAATAGCACCACGGACTAAAAACAATTACCGTGGGAGTTGATAACAAAAAAGCCGCAATTTTTATTGCGGCTTTTTTTAACTTTTTATATAGTTGAAGTTATTCAACTATAAACTTTCCTTGCATCAAGGCATAGTGCCCAGGGAAGGTACACATAAATGTATAAGTTCCTGGTGCTGGAGCCTCAAACTCGATGGTATCGCTTTCGCCTCCACCAAGCATTTTGGTGTGAACTATAAATTTATCGGTCATATCAGCTGGAATATAATCGTTATCAGCCGCAGTGGCAGCAGCTTGACCAACAGTGGCTATATCTGCATCTTGTGTAAGTAAAGCCCAATTATGCCCCATTACTGCCTTTTTCATTTTCCCTACGTGTTTTAAAGTAAGTTTAACTTTTTGACCTGCTTTTACACGAATTTCACTTTTATTAAACTTCATCTGGTCATTCCCTTCAATGGTTACAACCGCTACATCAGAAGCAGTGTCAGAATCTGTTGAAGTATTGGATTCCGTAGGAGTAGATTTTTCTTCTACTTTCGGCGTACCGATCTTCATACTAGACTTCTCTTCCTTTTTCTTGTTATCGCCACAACTAATTGCAAGAGCGGCCATAAATACTAATACTAACTTTTTCATTATATATAGAATTTAGATTGATTTTAAATAGAGGACAAAATTAACGGCTATTTTTAGGATAACAAAATCTATTACCTGAAAATTGATAAAATTGTGATAATGATAACACTTGCCCACAAGAAGAAAGACTTTTTCTAGAAATGAAGTTAAGCTTCCAGGCAAATGAAATGGAGGCTAGTTTATCAGCCTCCACTATTAGTCTATTCAGGATTATACTATCCTCCAAATATATTTCGCCAAGATTTCTTTTTATTGCTACCGTAGGTGTACCCATATTTATTACCATACCCAAAGTTGGCCATGGTCACATTATTCAAGGCGAATGCTATATTTTTAAGTTTTCCGTTTTTCTTATTATCTAAAGGATAGTTAAGTAGGTTCTTTTCTGTATAGCCTGCTCTTAAGGTGTAGATTGTTACATCTGCATATTTATTAATTAATAAGGTATCTGTTACTAGCATTGCAGGAGCGGTATCTACCACTACATAGTCAAATTTTGAAGCAAGTTCCTCAAACATTTCACTGGCGCGGTCTTGCATCCACAGTTCGGCAGGGTTTGGCGGAATGGCTCCGGTAACCATCATCCAAAGATTTTTTTGATTGTTTGCCGGTTGAAGGTAGTCGTCTGTTGTACTATCTGGATAGACCAAATATTCCACGACTCCCTTATCGTTAAAATCACCTTCTATATACCGGTGTAGTTGCGGATTTCTAATATCTGCTCCAACTACAACAACACTTGCTCCACCATTTGCCAAAGTAACGGCAAGGTTAGCAGATACAAATGTTTTACCTTCTCCTTTTACCGTTGAAGTAACAAAGATAGTTTTTCCATTACTTTCATTTTCTACTTTATCCAGTACTAGATATTTTAAGTTAGTACTTAATATTCTAAAGGATTCGGCCAAGACCGAGGTATCGTTAGTTTTTACTAGAGTATGGTCTTTTTTACCAATTTCTGGAATCTCTCCGACTATTGCAACATCGCCACCGTGGCGCTCCACATAAGCTCGATTTCTAATTTTGTTATCTAATAGCTGGTTTAGGTAGATTATGAGTAATGGAATCATTAATCCAGCAAAAATTGCTCCTATAATTATAATTGATTTTTGAGGAGATATAGGTATAGATTGACTGTAGGCTGAATCCACTATCTTAGCTTTTGGCGCAGTTACAGCAAGAGTAATAGCATTTTCTTCTCGCTTTTGAAGTAAATATAGGTAAAGCGACTCTTTAATTTCCTGTTGACGACTGATGCTTCTAAAGTCTTTTTCTTTTTCAGGGATTTGATGAATTTCCGATCCAATATTTTTCCTCTGGCTGTTGATTTCTCTTAAATTAATACGCAGTGTTCTTTTAGTATTTTCCATACTTTCCAACACATTGCCTCGCACCTCACCAATCTGCTTATCCAAGCCAACAACCAAAGGGTTTTTCGTTGTACTACTTTGCAGCAGGCGATTGCGCTCCATGATAAGCTTGTTGTATTCATTTATACCCGTAGCAAAACTCTCTTTACCCACACCTAAGTTTGTAGGCAATAAATCTGTATCTGAACTATTTTTTAAATAATCCATCATTGTGTTAACCAAGGCTATCTGCGTCTCTATTTGCATCTGCTGCATATCGGCTTGGTTGGCATTTTGAAGAGAAATCTGGCTTTCTGCCTCAATACTTGTTAGACGATTTTCTTCTTTATACTCAACTTTACCAGTTTCAACGCTGTCCAGCTCTTCGGTAATTATCTCCAATCTGCCTTGAATAAAATTTGCGGTATTACGAGATATCAAGTTCCGGTCGTTCATTGAATCGGCGTTGTATTGTTCAATAAGCTCATTGAGAATTGCTCTTGCTTTTTCTGGCACAGTAGATACCATCGTGAGTTTAACAACACTACTTCTATCCGTCATGGACCTTACTTGAATTGCAGAACGAATACCTGCCGCAACCCCCTCTCGATTACTAATTGAGGCACGTACTTCAGAAAAATAACCTTTACGTTCCCCTTTTTTTAAGACTTCAACATTTGGGGTAACTAAAACGACACCCCATCCTAGATCTATCAAGTCTCCAAAATTATATAGATCACTTTTTTCCTTAATTTTAGCTTTTAATCTAAATTGTGTAGTTGAAATAGGTTGAATATATAAGGGGCCTGGAGGTCTTCTTGTTTCATCCGGAGGAGAGACCACTTTTAAATCAAAAGGTTTATTGTTAAAGATTTCAGAGTCTAATATACTTCCCTCTACAAAATATCTAACCGTAAGGTTAAGAGCATCTACCACCTTTTCACTAAGGCTCTTAGAGTTCAGGACAATTTTTTCATTCTCAAAATCGACAACATTCATCATATCCACAAGTCCCAAGTCTTTAAACGCACCTAATTCGGAAGCCGACTTGCTACCTTGGTTTTTTATTAAAATTGTAGCTGTTGCACTATAGGTAGATGGCGTATATCGCAAATAGATAAATGCAGCACTTAAGGCTATAAAAACGGCTAGTACAAACCACGGCCATCTTCTTAGGTAAGCATCAATATGCTCTCGGATTGAAGTTTCTTGTTGCTGATTGGTATTTTGTGGTAAGTCTTGCATTGTTTATTTAATAAAAACGACCACTAAAGTAGTCAATAAGGATATAATGCTCAAAATAGTTCTAGGGTCACTTACAATTCCTGCAGTTTGCACAACCTTGTTATTTGGTTCAACATATATAAGGTCGTTTTGTTGTAAATGATAATATTCACTTTCCATAATTTTGGCATCTCTCAGATCTAAATAGGCATATTCCTTTTTACCATTAGACTCTCTAAGCACCAAAATATTATCGCGTTTCCCATACATACTTAGATCCCCTGCCAATCCGATAGCTTCGGTAAGTGTAAAACGCTCTCCTTGCACAGAGTAAACTCCTGGACTATTGACTGCTCCTAGTATACTGACCTTAAAGTTTAATATATTTATAGTGACTATGGGGTCTAAAATATATTCTGAAATCTCTTCAGTAAGTTTTTCACTGAGCTCCGCCCTTGTAAGGCCAGCTGCTTTAACTCTTCCCAAAACCGGAAAATTAATAAACCCATCCACATCTGTTAAATAACCTTGATTTTGCGCCAACACTCCTCCCTTTGACTCCAAAACTAGGTTAAAAGGTTTTACCGCAGAAGGGTCATATGCAGTAACCGTAATGCTCAAGATGTCATTCGGCTTAATCTTAAAATTGTTTTGAACGCTGTCTAATTGGGCAAGTTCTTCAGGGAGATTCTGAAAATATACAACTTCCTTTGGCGAAACACAAGAAGCTACAAATTGTAGCAGCAGTGCCGCAAGAATAATTTTTATTGCAATTCGGCTCATCTAATTAAATTTGACGCAAATATAAACTATTATACCTAGTAGGAAAACACTATTGTTAAATTTTGAATGATGATGTTATTTTTATTACTTCCTAATGAAGAAAGTTAAAGACTAAAAACCAAATTGAGAAACAAAACGCTTTCTATAAGTTTAGAAAATGTAAACTTAAGCAACTTTACAAGGCGCTATAAAGTGGTTTTAAGCTATCGATCTAATTTACTATATTCTGAATTTTGGCTTAGAAATTCTGGAACCAGCATTTTTAACCTTATAATAATGTCTCTCTTTTTACAGATGCTATTGGCCAAAGCCTCAAGTTCATCAATAGCAGCAGATATTACCGTATAATCGTGTTGCACTGTACTACATACCATTATTTTTGGATGGTAAGTAGGAAGTGTACTTTCGCCGTCAATCAAAAGCTCTTCGTATAGTTTTTCTCCCTGCCTTAGGCCAACAATTTCTATTGGAATATCAATATACGGTTTAAAGCCACTCAACTTTATCATTCGTTCCGCCAGGCTTAATATTCGAACAGGCTCTCCCATGTCAAAAACAAAAATCTCACCGCCCTTCCCCATAGTTCCAGCTTGAAGCACCAGTTGGCAAGCCTCTTCTATAGTCATAAAGTAACGAATAATATCTTTATGTGTAACCGTAACGGGGCCGCCATTTTTGATTTGTTGTCTAAAGAAAGGAATCACCGAACCGTTACTACCTAGCACATTCCCAAAACGAGTGGTAATAAACCGAGTAGTAATACCGGGAGATCGTTGTAACGCCTGAACAAACATTTCGGCGGCGCGTTTAGAGGCGCCCATTACATTACTCGGGTTTACGGCTTTATCAGTAGAAACCATAACAAACCGCTCACATCCATATTTTACAGCGAGCTCGGCTAAGTTTCGTGTACCAAGAATATTTGTTCTTATAGCCTCCCGTGGATGACGTTCCATCATAGGTACGTGTTTATAGGCTGCAGCGTGATAGACTACATCAAAATTGAATTTTTTGAATACGCCCTCCATTCGTTCTTTTTGGGTAACATCTGCTAAGTAAATTCGATAATTGAGCTCGGGGAAGTTTTTCTTTAAATAAACCTCTGTAACATGAAGCGGGCTTTCACTATTATCTAGCACCACCAACATTTCTGGGTCAAATGCTGCAATTTGCCGTACAAGTTCACTACCGATGCTTCCGGCCCCTCCAGTAATTAGTATTTTTTTTGCCTTAAGGTCATTGGAGATATTATCCGTATCAATTTCAATTACACTGCGCTCTAACAAGTCTTCAATTTTTAATGGTACAATTTTCAAAGGCTTATCTGAAAAATCATTCCATTGCTCGGGAAGTGAGAGGTTATAAACTGCAACATCTAATGAAAAGCAAGCTTCCGCAATCCAAGAGCGTTCTTCTACCGAAAGCATGTCTCCTATTAACAAAACCCCCGAAGCCTTATACCTTTTGGTGAATTTTTTAAGATTCGTTTCCAAATTTGAATCAGTATAACAAACTGGGAGGTCAATAAGTTTAAAACTCGTTCGTTTTTCCTTGGTAGTTAAAAATGCCACTGGTCTGTAGCCAGAAGCTGGATCTGTCAGAATTGCGTGGGCTAATGATATGGTTTTATCATCTGTTCCTAAAACTATTACGCGTTTCTTTAAGTTTCCGGAAGCTGCAGCACGTAAAAAACGGTATGTTTCTTTAATAACAATACGAAACCCTAGCAACAGCGTTATTGATATAAAAGAGTAAAGTAATAACGTAGTGGTCAGGAATAATTTTGAGTTTGTATAATGGTAAAATACCATATTTAAAACCGAGGTTATTACAACGAAGGTAATTGTGGCCTTGGCAAAGCGATAAACGTCAGAAAAAGTACTATATCTAATAATCCCTGAATAGGTTCGAAATAGGAAAAAACACAAATAATGTATAGATATAAGAGTAATTGCCTTTTGATAGACCGATAAATACTGATCAAAAAAAACTGGAGTTTCACTCAAGATAAACCAAGTAATAAGGAATGAAAGGGCGCAAATCACCAAGTCGTTAAGCGCCACTATCCATCTAGGCAAATACCGCTGCCCTAGAATATTACTTCTAAAGTTACAGTAAACCCTAGTTAAAAACAATGTCAGTTTTCCAGGTCTTCCCATTTCATGGTTGCTTTAAGTAGCCTATAACAGCATTCGAAATTCGTTGACGATCCGTATCGCTCAGGTTACTTCCCGAAGGCAAACACAATCCTGAATTAAATAAATTTTCACTGACTCCATTTCTATAACTTGGGGCGTCTTTAAAAACAGGTTGTAAGTGCATCGGCTTCCAAAGGGGTCGGGACTCAATATTTTCTTTCAATAAGGCATTTCGTAATCCCTCAGGACTATACCTCTCATTGTCAGCAAAGGTAACACAACTCAACCAATGATTACTATAAACATAGCTATAAGGCTCTACCATAACGCTAATACACTCATAATCAACAAATAGATCCTGGTAAAAAAAATTCATTTTTCGTCGTAAGTTCACATGTGAGTCCAAGATTTCCATTTGCCCACACCCGATACCAGCACTAACATTACTTAACCTATAATTATAACCAATTTCTGAATGTTGATAATGCGGAGCATCGTCTCTAGCTTGAGTTGCCAAAAAAATAGCCTTGTTTTTGTGTTGCTGTTTTCGGGAAACCAATGCACCTCCGCCAGAAGTAGTGATAATCTTATTTCCATTAAAAGAGAGGATTGAAAAGTCGCCAAAACTACCACATTTCACACCCTTATAACTAGATCCTAGGGCTTCCGCACTGTCTTCAATAATAGGGATATTATATTTTTCTGAAATGTTTTTAATTTGTTCCACCTTATAAGGCATACCGTATAAATGCACAGCGATTATTGCTTTTGGCTTTCTCCCCTTTGCCTGTCTGTCTAGAATAGCAGTTTCCAGAAGTTCTGGACACATATTCCATGTATCTGCCTCACTATCTATAAATATAGGAGTTGCCCCCTGATAAACAATAGGGTTTGCTGAGGCCGAAAAGGTCATACTCTGGCAGAGCACTTCATCTCCTTTGCCTACGCCAAGTAAAATCAAGGCCAGATGAATAGCGGCAGTGCCTGAGCTAAGCGTAGCTACGTGGTTCTCACCACCAAGGTAGTGTTCCAAAGAAGATTCAAATTTGGTAACATTGGGACCTAATGGCGCTATCCAATTGGATTTAAACGCTTGATTAATGTAGGTTAATTCTTTTCCACCCATATGTGGAGACGAAAGGTATATTTTTTCTTCCATTAGCAATTGGATAATTGATTTTTTTCACAAGTTGGGCTCTTAAAACGAATTATAACTGAAAAAATAAAGTTTATAATCAAACATGTTTTTGTTTAATAAGCTAGCTCTAATAAAACAACGTGGGGGAGTCGCAAATATATGAATTTTTTATATGAAATTAACCAATAGTATAAAGGCATCTTCCAAGTAAAATCTCTGTATATACTTTAAAATTACTTTTAATTATAAGTATTTCCTTATAGGCAGTATAAAAGCATTAATTGAAACACAGAGGGAAATTTCATTCAAAGCCTATGCAATTTTTGTGAAACACAGGAGTAAATTATTGTTACCATCTTAAAATCAATAAAAGGTTTCTTTTAAAAACATAGACTCTTTCATAAGGATTGGTTCAGCATCAACATCTCTTAAAAAAGCAAGATCTTTTTCGAATTTGTACATTTTATAGTTTTGATCAAAACTCTTAGGGTTTTGAAGCAAATTAACAATATCTTCACTAAAATTAGCTCCTCCCGCCGCAAAAGACATGTTAAAGGCCACCATTCTTACATTAATTTCTGTAAGGTATGGTTTCCCATTTTGGTCTTCCTTAAAATCTGCCGTAAAGAACCCATGAAGTTTGGCACCTGTATTTTTTTCTACAATTCGAAGTGCCTTTTCAGATAACTCAACAAGTTTAGGCTCGTTTAAAAGTCTGCCAAAAGAGGTATTCCCAGTAATGCCGGAAGGAGCTACTTTACTCATTATATAATTAACACGTTCTCCTGAGGCAGCCCTTAGAAGTTTACCATCATTAAAAAGTAACTTACAGGCCAAGTTGCGCCCCGGTAAAAATGCACTTCCTATAAATTTGGAAACATTGGGATTAATGGTTATCCAATTTTTTAAGCTACTGCCGTCCTTTACCTTTAAAGAACCCAATCCACTTGAACCAGAAGTTGAACGTATCCAAAATGGATATCCCAGTTTTTCTTCTATTGTTTTTAAATCTATATTCTTTGGAAAAATATCTAAGGAATTTGGAACTAAATCAGTTTCCTTTAAAAGTTCGGTCATTAAGGATTTATCAATCAAATTTTCTACAATGGCATAATCTGGCAATAAGGCCTTACAAGGCCAATTATTACCTAAGGACTTATACTTGGTCCATTCCAAGACTTCCATTTCTGGTTGCACTATGGCAAGATCTATTTTTTCAGAGTTTACAATTTCTGTTAAGGTGGTCCAATATTGATCGTGACCAGCTGGAGGAATTACGTAGGTTTTATCATAAAGCTCACTTTCATAGAGGCCATATGCTAATGGATTTACATCAGTTCCAATAAGACGAACCTTCAAATTACTATAACGGTGCAAGGATCGGGCAATACTTCGAGGCGTTGGCCCACCTACCCCATTGATTAAAATCGTGATTTTCATATTCTTAATTTTTTCCATTAAAAGGCTGCATAGGACTATCCTTTTCCTGATTTACACCTTCTTTTATTATTACTTTTAAAATGGTTAGATACAAGATTTTAAGATCTAACATCATACTCAGTTTGTCAATATATTCTACATCGAGTTGAAATTTTCTTGTCCAAGATATAGAATTCCTTCCATTAACCTGCGCCCAGCCAGTAATACCGGGTCTAACCTCATGACGGCGTAATTGTTCGGGGGAAAATAACGGAATGTATTTGAAAAGTAGCGGTCTTGGCCCCACTAAGCTCATATCTCCCTTTAGAACGTTTATCAATTGCGGTAATTCATCTATTGACAGTTTTCTAATAACTCTCCCCAAACTCGTTACACGATAATTATCAGGCAATAAGTCACCATTAACATCTCGTTGATCTGTCATTGTTTTAAACTTGATGATCTTGAAGGCTTTTTGATTTTTACCAGGCCGTGTTTGTAAGAAAAAAGGAGTTCCTCTATTCTGAAAAGCAAGTGCAATAGCAATAATAAGTATAATTGGACTTATCAAAATAAATCCAATAAATGAAGCTAAAAAATCGATACATCTTTTAAGTCCGTTCCTATACATATCAACTTTTTCTATAAAGATTTACAGTCTTTCTATATTTTCCAGAACTCAACAAAGGAATTCCTTCTACATAGGTCACTCTAAAATCTGCATCTGCTCCCAGAAAGGTCTTAAATTCTTGTACCAATTGCGATTCTCTTTTAAATCCTTGAGGACAATTGACTTTAAACTCATAAGATTTTTTTCCAATTTGGATCAATTGGTATTGCTCAATTTCCTCATATTGCCACATATTTTTATACATAATGTATGAAGATACTATGTTTCCAGAGGTATCAAAAAGCAAATCTAATTTGCGCCCTTCCACAGTTTTTAAATAAGTTTTACCATTTCTTTCAATTTTCGACCCAAAATCTCCAGTATCATATCTAATCATAGGCATAGCATAATTATAAAGATCTGTTATTACTATCCGTCCTAGGTTATCATCAGGTAAAAGATTATCTTTTTCTGGGTGGAAGATCTCAACTAAGTAACTAGCGGTGTTTACAAGAAAATAATCAGTGTCAATTTCTTGTTGAGCAATAATACCATTTTCTATATTACTATATCTAGATACAACATGACATTCAAACAATTCTTGAAGTTTTTGGCGGGTTTCCGAAGAAAGTCCCTCAGACATAGTAATAATTCCAGAAAACTTACATTGAAAGCCAAGTATTTTATTTTTTTCACAATATCTAATTATTTGCTCTAAGGCCGAAACATAGCCTAAAACATTTAGGGTTTGGTTAGAGTTGTTGTTAAAAAAAAATATCAACTTTTTAATTTCTTTATCATTGAGGTTTATAACATCTACAGGTACAATATTCTGTAGCTTATAGCGCCAAGATGCCTGCATCTTTTTTTTAACCCAAATTTTTAGGTATATCAATTTATTACCTAAATGATATCCCCCCAAGTTTCCAAAATATAATGTATCTCCATAATTACGAGCTTTTTTATTTTTATCTTGATAAACGGTAAAAGGGGTACCAGTTGAACCAGAGGTTATCATTTTAATTATTCCCTTTTCGTCATAATTTGTAGCCCTGAATTCTTGAAAATGCGATTTAATTAAAGTTTTATTTACAATAGAAAAGTTATCCAAATTATTAATATCTGAATCTTTGTAATAAGGAACATTTTCGATAGTGTGGGCTAATAAGTTATTTAAAGCTGTTTCATAACTAGGATTTATAGATTCGAAATGATTTTTTATATCATTATAGTGCAAATTAATCCCCCCCCCCTCTAGCCTATCCTTTAATTTAAACAAAATGCTTGTACTGTTCATTATTTTAATTTTGCCATTTGATTAAATTCATCTCAGCCAGTCTTCTTGCAAATTTGGCTCGAAGTATCAGAAAATTCATCCTCAACGAATTGGTAATGGACTTTTTATAATCTATAAAAATAGGGTTCAATAAATTTTTTCTTCTGTTCCGCTTAAAATAAGGTATGTAAGTCTTATTGTCAAATTTAGAGTACAATGAGTGTTCCTTTAAAATTTTCGAATTATTAAATAAATCAATTGCAACTATTTCTAAATTATTATCAGCACTATTCACCCAATAATTAGTGATTCTATTTTCTTTTATATCCCATTGTAACATCCAGCCTAAATGAGACATTTGAGGAAATTTTAATTTTCCATTAGCATAAACACCGCTGGGTATATGGAAGTTTCCTAAACCATAAACAATTAGCCCATTCTTATACATTTCACCTCCTTGTACGCAATGTGAGTGCCCACCGACAACTAATGAAACACCTGAATCTATTAAATGTTGGGAAAATAATCTATAAGACGGTGATGGTAATGTTTCGAGATCAAAGCTCCAATGAAAGTAAGTTACAATTTTAGCATCCGGTGTTTCGGCTTTAATCTTCTTTACGATTTGTAAGATTCTTTCTTCGTCAATGGTGTTTACTTTCTTTTCTGGATTATTGTTATTTTGATGATACAATAAAAAACTCCAACAGGCATTGATGACAAACACTTGAAATCCGGATTCATAAAATGATATAACTTCAAAATCTTCATCTTGAACATCTCCTGCACCAACTGCAAGATAATTCCTTGAGTTGAGTTGATTTTTAGTAGGTTCTAAATATTCAGGTAAATCTAAGGTATGATTATTGGCTAATGCTGCAATTTTAACCTTAAAGTCGTCAAAGGAATCTAGGATTGAACTATGATTAAACAGGATAGGCTTATTATCAGAAAGCTTATAGCTGTCTGTAATTAGTCCTTCCAAGTTAAAGAGAATAGCCTGATCATTTGACAAGTTCAAGCTATCGATAAAATTTTTAACCTTAAGACTACTATCTATATTTGGGGATGCGATATCACCGAGTATAATCATAATTTATAAATTTCATTTATGCCATTCCAAATTCTCTTTTGAGAGAAACTCCCGGCCCATTTTAAACCATTTTCTCCATGCTTTTTAATTAAGCTTGGATTTTCAATATAACTTTCTAAAGCGGCCTTTAAAGCTGAAGGATTTTTACAAGGAAACACGATTCCATTCACGTTATCTTCTACTGAATCAACACATCCTGTAGCGTCACTTACAATCACAGGTAAACCCATTGCAGCTGCTTGAATTGGCACATTTGGAAAGCCTTCTCTCCACGAGGGAAGAACAAAAATATCGAAAAGCGACATATATAAAGGCACATCATCCTGAAATGGAATATGAATAATGCCTGGATGCGAACGAAATCGCTCCTCAAATTTGCCATCGCAATCAATGTGCCCCATTAAAATTAGTCTAGAGTTAGTATGGTTTTCATATATATCTTCAAAGGCTTCAATCAATTCATATACCCCTTTGTGTAAACTAATTCTGCCCACAAACCCTATAACAAATTTCTCCTTTAAATTAAGGTTTTGAATTAATTCATTTTGCTTTGCAGTATCAATGGCATTCCTATTAAAAAATTCTATATCGATTCCGTTACTGCTGCCTTCTCCAATTATATGGGATTTTTCGGGGTATGCCAATTTATTAATAAGGGCGTTGTTATATAAGGATTTACTCACATAAATTACATCTGTTGCGCATTTGGCAGTTAAACGTTCCACCCACATGAGTATTTTTCGTTTAAAACCAGCTTCTGTTTCATATCGATGTCCTCTACATGTATAGACTCTTTTTTCTATTCCAACAATAGTGGCTGCTAATATACCCAAAAGCCCCATTTTTGGCGTTCCTAAATTTACAACTTCGGGTTTTACTTTTCGGAAATGCTTTATAAGTTGAAATAAGGTTTTAATATCCAAGAGTGGATTTATTTCTTTATCAATAGTAACAGGCAAATAACTTATACCTTCCTTTTCGCAAAATACAACTCCTTTAGTATGTTCTTGAGAAGTTAAAAAAACATCATATCCAAGGTTTTTAAAATATTGCGGTTGCCCATCTAATAATCTTGAACTTCCTCCAAGAGTGACTCCTAAAATTAATTTTTTCCTTCTCACTTAATTAACATTTATAAATGGTATCATTGGTTTGCGCAAAAATATAGTTATTTACAGTAAGGAAAAAATGTATTGACCCACCCACGGGAGTATAATACTATATCTTAATCTATCGAATTTTAAAAAAAGTATGCACTTCATAAAGTGAGTGAAAAAGTTGCCTAACGGAATAAATGGATATAACTGTAAAGATTATAGGCTGACAAGTCCCTAAGAAGAATTTCCAAAACCAATTAAATTAAACGCTCAAACTTGGAAATCCCATTTATTTAATCGTTTTATC
Source organism: Aequorivita marina (assembly GCF_031631895.2). Taxonomy (NCBI): domain Bacteria; kingdom Pseudomonadati; phylum Bacteroidota; class Flavobacteriia; order Flavobacteriales; family Flavobacteriaceae; genus Aequorivita; species Aequorivita marina. The sequence continues at coordinate 7,644 of NZ_JAVMBW020000011.1, read as the reverse complement.
TGTTTTCGGAAGAATATAGTATAATATAAACTTCATTTACTAAGCATCTACTAAATGCTTGATGCTATTCTTTACAACCCTAAATTTACCACTCGATTCTACAGGGATATCTTCCACATATTGTAAATCAAATTTCATCTGATAACCAACTCTATCACGCCAATTCCTGATAAATAATTTTTCTTGGCTTTTATCGTAATAGTTTTTATCGGCAACAATTTTAAAAACAAGTTGATTTAATTCATTCTGTACAATTTGATATGATGCGATGCCCTTAACGTCCTTAATTGCATTTGCCACATTAATAATATTTATTTTGCCCATCTCTGGTGAAAAGACATAATCATCAAGTCGTCCATGAAGCTCTAAGGCCATCGGATTATTGTTGCCGCAACTACAGATCTTGTCTTGATCCGCTAACGAGATTGTATCTGCTATATCATAACGAATCAAGGGTGTGGCTTCAGTTGTAAAGGATGTTACCACTAACCTCCCAGTTGTGGCAGGGTTATTATTGTTGTCTAACACTTCAAACACGCCACTTTGGAGTTCCAAATGTAACTCGCCTTCCGAACATTCAATTATAAATGGCGCCCCTTCTGATGATGCATATTGATCATAGACTTTGGTATGAAAAAAAGATTCAATAGCGATACGCATTTCATTAGAAAGAGTTTCAGCGGTTGGAAATACAGCTTTAACAGTATTCGGTGGGAATTCATAATTATTTCTTTTACCAAATTTAGCAATTTCAAAAATAGAGGAAGGAAAACCCACTACATATTCTGGTTTAAAACGAATTAAATTTTCAATATAATAAGGAATAAACTCCCTCTTCATGTGAAATGTAGAGTAGTAACGCACCTTGTTTAAGTAATCTTTTTTCCAAAATCGATTTTTTTTAATATCTCTCTGAGTCAACAAATCCTTTCCTGAAAACCACGCTGTTTTTTTTCCGAGTTTATAACCAAATCTCGAACGGAAATCATCAAGCATAGCGAAACGTTCCTGAATATTAACAGCCCTGATTTTAACTTGAAGCGACTTACCAGTTGTTCCTCCTGTTTTTGCAGTCTTTAAATCTTCATCAGTTTGAATTACGACTTCATCAGTTTTAGTCCGAAGGGTCTCTTTATCTAAAATGGGTAATTTCCTAATATTATTAAGATTCGTGGGATCACTAATGTCTTTAAATCGCTCTCGATAAAATATAGATTGAGACATCGCCCCCTCTATAAATCTTGAGTATCTTTCTTTCTGAAGTTCAATTAGAGATTCTCTGCTTAAGTTTCTATTCGCCTTAAAAACTTTTAAAAATTCATAATAACTTCCTCCATAACGTCTTTTATAAGCTTTATAATTGTAAAGAGTTACCATTAGGTTTTGAAAAAAATTGGGAGCAAGTTTATATATTTCATCCATTTCTTAAGGATTTATTTTGATTCTAAATTTAATTTATGTCCTCAGGCAAATTCACTATTTTAAAAATAGAAGAGGAAGTTGTGGTAACTAAGATTTTTCATAATCCTGTTTAGGTTTTTCAAATTTTCGTCCATATAAATATCAATTATAGCCTCTTCAATAAAATCATAACAAGAGTAAAACCAGAATAAGCAAGAAGAAGTAATCCAATTTTTTTATGTTGTTTATCCACAATAAAATGTTTTAATAAAGGATATAGAATAACCAAAGCAATCATAAACCATGATAGATACGCGAATCTATTTGAAAAGCTTGCTCGTATTACTAAAATCCAGAAAGCATTTGCAATAATATAAGTGTTAAACAGCCAAAAATAAATCTTGTCATTATAATTTCTTTTAAATATATAGAACCAACCCGCAAATACAGCCGTAGCACTATATAACAAAAAATCCCATCTAAACCCGGTACCAGCAAACTGGACGTTGTATTTATTTTCTCCAGCAAAATAGGCTAATCTCTCATCCTCTAATCCGAGTGTTCCAAAAAATTGTGTAAAAAGACCCCCTGCTACCAGCGACAAAGGAATACAAAACAACCATCCATAAATCAGAACCTTGGGTTTATTATAAAAATTAGCCAAGAGAAAAGCAGCAGCCGGAATTAGCATAGACTTATGAAAGCCAATGGCCAACAAAATAATTGTTATCTGCCAAACTCTTTTATCACGGGACATTCCTAGCAAAAATAAAGAGCCAGCAATTCCATTACGAATTCCGTTAGTCCCATAGGCCCAAAATGAAAAAGAGGTAACCAAAAATAATAGTGCGTAAAACCAATAGTCCTTAAACCATTTTTTAGCTACATAGAATAAGGGCACAACATACAAAGTGGCACAGACTAGAAAATAAATCTTAGCACTCATAATCTGTGAACTAATCTGCGTAAAAATGTGGAAAGCAATATCATTTGGAGATCTTATTGACCCTCCTATTGCGTAATGCTGGAAAAGTCGGTTATATGTCATCATATCAACAAACTTCCCGCTGATAGGTCTTAACCCCATAAATAAAACTAAAAATATCAAATATATCCACCCAATGACCTTCATATATCGAAAGTTCTGATCACTATCAATAGGTGTACTCTGAGAATGAGTAAAAGTCAACAATACCAAAAAATACATTATATAATAATGGACATTAGTATAATCATCTACTGGAATCCAATCAAACATATTTTAAGCAGGCTATATTAATAATGGATTAAATGAATAGTTTAACAAGGTGTGCTGATAAAAAATGTAACTATAAGATTAATTAACTAAGAAAAGGGAAATAAAAAATGGCCTCTTTTGAAGTTCAAAACAGACCATTCCTCAATATTTTTGTTCTTGACTCGAATTTCTTTTTCTTTATTGAAAAGGAATTTTACTTCTCATAATACCAATCGGCGTGATTGTCCTTTTTACCAAAGCTATAGGTAAGCCCTATACTAAAGTTAAATAAGCCTCCAGTTTTGTGCTCATAACTTCTATCAATCAAACCTCCATCATAAGCATAATGCTGTTTTAAATTAGTCTGAAAAGCCAAATCTGCAAAAACGGTAAAGTTTTTGGAAAGTTTTACTTGGGGCATAAACCCTCCCAAAATATTACCAACATGGTCGGTACCTTTTGAACCGGAAGGATTAGCGAAAGTAACGCCAGCACCTAGGTGAAACAAAAGCCCAAAGGTCTTTTTAAAATCTCCCTTTACATTACCTACTTTCCATAAATTTGCAACCCCCTCAATAGCAACGCTATTAAATTTATAATCGCCAGGAAGATCGGAATTTTCAAAACTTAGAAATGAGTAATGCGCTTTAATACCATACGTATCATTAACCATATAACGAATCCCTCCTTTAAATTGTTGAAAAGCGCCAGAATAATCACCCAGCTTTACATCATCACTAGGAGCAACGGGCAGGTGGTAGCCAGTTTGCACCTCTAATGACCATTGGTTATAAGGACGTTCATATTTCTGGGCAGACACACTCATGCCAATAAATAAGAATGCAGCAATAGAAAGAATTTTAATATTCAAAAACTTCTTCATGGATAATTTAATTTTAAAAATTTAGATTTTTAAGTACTTGTTCCTTTTACGGAACAAAGAGCAAAAATAAGATTATTTTTTTGAATGTTAATTATATAACTAAATATATTTGATTATAATCTAGAAACTGCAAAAGAAAAGCTGTAAAATGTGTTAGATTATTTGGGGTTATATCTTTTGTCTTTTGTCTTTTGTCTTTTGTCTTTTAAAACTATAACCAATCAAATTCTGGTAACAACTTTATGAAATTTAAATCCTAAATGGACAAGATGTTAATCTTTAGACAAGAAACAGTGCTAATTGTTAGCTTTTTCGTAAAAAAAACGAGCAATTAAGCGTCCTATTCAATATATTTGAAACGTCAACTCCTAATTATGAAAAGATTAGTATTTCTTTTACTCTTTATTTTGCCTCTTTTTACTTTTGGTCAGTCTATTGAATTATATAAACAATTTAATGGACATTATGGTTATACCGCTATTGGGAACACCTTAAACGCCGAAGAAAATGGCCATGGGTATTGCGATATGCTATCTGAAAGTAGTGCTACTTTAAACTTGGAACCTGAACAAACTGTAATTTCAGCCCATTTATATTGGGCCTCTATAGGACCGGGAGATTTTGAGATTAGCTTAAACGGAGAATCAATTAACGCTGAAAGAACGTTTAATCACTCAGCTAGCGGGGGTACATATTTTTCTGCTTATTCCGATGTTACCGACCTAGTTACCAACACGGGTAATGGCAACTATACCTTCTCAGAACTGGACGTTATGGACATTATAGGTCAATATTGTAAATATAATTTTGGTGGGTGGGCAATTTATGTAATTTATGAGGATTCTAATACAGAGCTTCTAAACCAGATTAGCCTTTTTGATGGATTAGAAAGCGTTCGAAGTTTTAATAATCCAATAAATTTAACCTTGACCAATATTGAAGTAACTACAGATCAAGATTCAAAAATAGGTTTACTTGCTTGGGAGGGAGATAATCAACACGGTGTTAAAGAAAGACTATATATCCGTGACCAAGTAATCTCAAATCCGCCTTTAAATCCTGCCGATAATGCATTTAACGGAACTAATTCTTATATCCCCCCCCCTGAAAATGCACAGAACTATAATATGGATCTGGATTATTATAGTCTGGTTGGAATAATTGAATCTGGTCTCAATACCATAGATATTAAATTGACCTCAGATCGCGATTGGATTTTAGTGAACAACATCATTACAAAAATAAATTCAGAGTTGCCAGATGCTACAATAACTATTGACGATTATGAAGTAAATTGTGGGGACGAAAGTATTAACGTTGATTATACGGTCTCAAATTTTAATAGTACTGCCCCCTTGCCAGCAAATGTCCCAATTGCATTTTACGCCGATAATATACATTTAGGGCAAGCATATACTGTAAATACAATTCCAAGAAATGGATCGGAAAGCGGTAGTGTTAATCTAAATATACCTTTAGGAACACCGCAAACATTTACCTTAAAAGCGGTAGTTGATGATGATGGAACAGGAAATGGAATAATCGAGGAAACCAATGAAGACAATAATGAGTTTGAACAGGCAGTGGTTCTGACAAGTGACGGTTTACTAATACTTGGCGACAATCAAGACTGCCAAGGCGAAACTATAAGCTTATCAGCAAATTTTGACAACTTAGATACCTATAACTGGTTTTTTAACGGCGACCCCTATGGTGGCAACACCCCAACTATAGATGTAACCCAAGCTGGAGACTATACCGTTAGTGGAAATGTGGGAAATTGCTTTATAACGGAGTCACCAGTATTTAACGTTAGTTTCAATACTACACCAGTTGCAAATACACCTGTTGACCTATATAGATGCAACAATGGAACGCAAACAGGCACTTTTAACCTTACCCAAAATGATAATACCGTATTGGGAGGCCAGGACCCTACGATTTTTGAGGTGAAGTATTTTACCAGTTTCGCAGAAAGTGAAAATAATGTAAATGCCATTCCAAGCCCCGAAGCCTATCCCATAGCTGGACCTTCACCACAAACCATTTACGTCCGTATTCACAATCAGGCAAATGAATCGTGTTATGAACTCGAGCAATTTGAAATTTACTATTCTCCAATCCGTGCGGGTAATCCTTCGCCGATTTTTTTGTGTGACTTGGACGGTAGCGGTAACGAAAGCCTAAACCTATCGAGTACTTTTGATGATATCGTCCTAGATGGTCAAAGTGCTACTGATTATCAAGTAACCTACCATAGCACCCAAAGTGATGCTGATAATGGAAACGCTCCCTTGCCGAATATTTATAACGTTCCAGTTCCAGGAGTAAGGGTTTTTATTAGAATTGAAACTGCAATAGATGGTGACTGTTACCTAACAACATCGGTAAATATTACAATAGACTCTACCCCTAATGTTAACCAAACTCCAGCCCCTTTAGTTTCTTGTGATAGCGATAACAATGGTATCACCTCTTTTTTTCTTCACAATGCCGATGCAGATATTAGCTTAGGAAACCCTAGTTTGACGGTTACCTACCACTATACGCTTTTAGAAGCCCAGAATGCTCAAGGAGAATTATCAGAACCCTTTGATAATATTGTTCCTTATAATGATGAAGTTTATGCCCGAATAGAAGGTTCACCTGCTGATTGCTACGCTACAGTTCTGTTGAAGTTAGAAGTTCGGGATAGCCCAGTGCTAACGGAGCCAAGCCCATATAGTATTTGCGATGCAAGCAATGATGGGTATGAAATCTTTGATCTTACTACTAAGGAAAACGAGATACGCAATGGTCTAGATCCGCTGGAATATGATTTATATTTTTATAGCGTACTGCAAGAAGCCATTGATGCAGGGGAAACAGCACTTGAAAACCCAGATTTTTCTGAAGCCATAAGCAATATAACCAACTATCAAAACGAAGTGCAGTACGCACAGACTATTTATGTGCTTGGAGTGGGTACAGCAGCCAATACCACACCCAATAACGGCGCTGAAGGCTGTTATGATATTGTGGAAATGCAGCTTGTTGTTGACCCTACTCCAGAAGGGGTTAATCCAGCAGACTACCACCTTTGTGATGATACCTTGAATGGAAGTACGCCTAATGATCAAATTAGCAGCTTTAATCTCACTTCTAAAGACAATGAAGTTACGGGAGGAGATCCGCAGTTACTCGTTACATGGTTTGAAACTCCGGCAGACGAGGCTGCAAATGTTCCAATTGCCAACCCTACTGCCTACCAAAACACCTCAAACCCACAAAATATTGTAGCCAGGGTTTCCAATGGGTTTGATTGTAAAGATGTTGTAAACTTGACTTTGGTAGTAGATCCAGTACCCTCACCCTCACAACCAGATCCCATAGAAGTATGTGATGAAGGTGGTGGCTTCGCTGAATTTGACCTTAGCTTGAGAATAACTCAGATTACTAATGGAGACCCTAGTCTTATATTAAAATACTATCCTACTGAAGCAGAAGCAGAAGCTGGAGGTCCTGGTTATATACCCGCTCCCTATCTTTACACCAATGTTGTACCATTTAACGATTCTGTTTGGGCGCGAGTAGAAAAACAAAATGATAGCTGCCATGCTCTGGTTGAATTGGAGCTTATTGTCAAACCTTTACCTACTGCCAATAGCATAGACCCCTTAATCGCCTGCGACGACGACAGCAATGGTTTTACAGACTTCTTCTTGCACACCGCAGACGATGACATTACCGGTGGCGACCCCACCCTTACGGTCACCTATCACTACACCGAGCTTGACGCCCGTACCGACGAGGGAGAGCTCCCTGAGCCCTTTGAGAACATCATCCCCTATAACGATGAAGTTTGGGCACGCGTAGTGGGCCCAAACACCAGTTGTTACGCCCTTGTAGCCCTAGAATTGGAAGTCCGTGATAGCCCCGTGCTCACGGTTCCCGAGCCCTACCGTCTGTGTGATGACGACAGCGACGGCCTTGCCATTTTTGACCTCACCACCAAGGAAGACGAGATCTTGGGTGGCCTAGACCCCCAACTATACGATTTGTATTTTTATGTAGTAGAGCAAGACGCAATAGACGCCGGGATGGCCGCTTTGGACAACCCCGACTTCTCCCTTGCCATACAAAA
>NZ_JAVMBW020000010.1:0-94363 GCF_031631895.2 Aequorivita marina | reverse complement strand
ATTTAAAGGCGAGTTCCTAAAATTTAGGGGACGAACAAAAAATTTAGAGAAAATTTCGTAAGCCTAGATTTTTTTGGTTCGTTTTTTCATCAATGGAAAAAATGAACAGGTTAAATATTTAGGACAGGATTGGTTTTATATGAATTATAAGTGAAATATTATATTTCTCAAAAACAAATGCCTACAATCAAATGTGAATAAAAGCAAGTGAGTGACAAGCAATATAATCTGAAGGAAAATGTAAGCTTAACTTATATAATAATACGTTATTCGCGCTCACAAAAAAGCCATTCTCAAATGAGAATGGCTTTCATTTTTTATTAGTCGTGTCCGACTAAGATATAAGACCGCTGCGCTGAAAGACATAAGACGTAAGACTTGCTTTTTAATAGATTGAAAACTAGATAAAATTGATTAAACATACTTTTTAATTGATAAATTTTGATGCTAAGTATAATAGCATGCTGTCATTAAATAAAAAATATTCTAATTGCCTATTATCTGTGACTCAACAAATTCTCTCACTCTTTTAATCGGACACTAATGGTTTTTTATAAAAAAAACAGATTACATTTTAATAATCTTCTGAGTCTGCACTTGCCCGGCAACAGTTGTCTTTAAAATATAAGTTCCAACTGGAAGACTTGCCAAACTGATTTCGGTAGTATTCTTGTCTATTTTTCCAGCCAGTACTTCTTGTCCCAAGAGATTGAACAAGGAAATAGATTCAATATTCCCATTGGTTTCTAAGTATAGCACATCGCGGGTAGGGTTTGGATAAACGCTAAACTGTGCAAGCTCGTTATCCTCTACACCCAGAACAGGACTACAGTCTCCACTCCAGATATAAAGCCCATCAAGACCAGAATCATACTCTCCCCAGCCACCATCGTCTTGAGCCATCGGATTTCCAACCGTATTCCCGTAACTGCCAGCCCAATATACATCGGTGTTTTGCGAACTCGTAGCACTCAACTCTATCCAGTAGGTCGTTCCGCTGTTCTCATCTCCCGTAAACTCAAATGGGTCTACGGTCATTTTCACCTCATAAACATTATGATTTGAACCATGAGCTGCGCCAATGGCATCAATCGCATCAATGGTAACCGAATTCTCAGAACCGACTACAGCACCTGGCAGTCCATTATTATCGTCATAATACGTTACATCTACCTCAGTAATAGGCCATTCCGACATCAATATGGCGGTAATATTTTTAAGTGTGAAACTCTCATTTGCAGCAAGCGTTAAATCGTTGGCGGATGAATAACTTGATGTTGAAGTAATATTCAAACCAATTTCAAACAACCAATCGTAGGGTGGATTCATTTCCACACAGCTATTTCCGCCTAAGTCGGCCGCTCCATAAATCTGTACGGGAAGCCCTTGTGGATCATCATTTAGGCCATCCACTAATGCTTGCCAGGTACCAGCTGAATTTTGAATTGCATTTCCGGTTATCGTCTCTCCTATAACCGCAATTGGTGGTACCCAAGGACCAGAACTACCAGAACCTTCAAAAGTATATTCAACCCAATATGTTCCGGTTGATAAGGAAAGGCCACTAGTGTTTGCTGTTACTTTTTGTATTTTTCTATCTGTATTTCCTTGATCACTTTCCAAAACTCTGTACACTTCTGTATCTTCAACATCTTCTAGAATATTGGTGGTCAAATCGCCCCATACAACTGTACCGCTTGCACTAGGATCTCCATCCCAAATTTGCATATAGACTGCTGTAATAGATGGTGGCGTAGAACCAGTTTGATAGGCATAAACATCTATTGAATTAATATCAAAATCCATAGGAAGTGTAAAATCCTCTGCAACGCTATTATCAGAACCCTTTTGGGCACCTGAGCCAAACGTTGACATATCTTCGCTCAGGTCTTCCAATATACTCAAATCTGGTCCATCATTAATATACGGACCACTAGTATAAATAAGGTTTTCGCCAAAGCCTTCGGTGCCTTCGGGTTTGGCTGCTGGGCCATAAGATCCATAAGAAGAAATTCGTAAATCCTGAAAATCAAGAGAGACTTGAGACCTCTTAACGCCATGTGCTGTTTCGCGTACTGGTGCCGTAGTAGTTTTAAAATAAGCAGCAGGTAGTTTCACGGTCTGCTGCGAACCGTTAGTTTTAGAAGAACCTGCTTCTCCAATTTTTTTCTGTGCGTTTATTACCCCCAAAGAGCTAATAAAACACAAGGTAATAAGTAAAGTAAACTTTTTCATAATTTCAGTTTTTGTGACTTTAAATTTGTAATTAGGTGCAAATTAGAAAAAGCACTTCCTGCATTCAAGACCAGTTTAGCAACAACAAGGTTTAAATGAGCATTCCGTTCAATTCATTTAGTATTAAACTGAACTAGCTTCTAAAAAGAGGTAGAAATCAATCTAAAATATACTTTCTTTTTAGGCGAATGTAAAAAATGAATAAAAAGTTAAGTTTTTAAAAATAACTCACAAAGCGCTATACACCAGCAATGTAAGGCTATTATCCATTTGTAAACGCTTACAAACGTTTACAAACAACTATAAACGAAAGTAAATGATTACCAACCGATTAGAACTTGCACGCTGTTATATGTTTGTGGTGTCGAATAACATGAACTTCGATAGTATTAATTGTTTAACCCGTTCCGCAGTACGGAACAATAAAAATTTAGAAATCATGAACGCACTTAGAAACAAAGTACAGCTGATTGGAAGATTAGGTCAAGAACCAGAAATCATCACTTTCAAAGACGGAAACAAAATCGCCAAATTCTCAATGGCAACAGACGACAGTTACAAAGACAAAGACGGCAACAAAGTAGAACGCGCCTACTGGCATAATGTAGTAGTAAAAGGCGGGCTTGTAAAGGTTGTGGAAGAGTATGTAACCAAGGGCCAGGAAATTGCCATAGAAGGCAAGTTAACGAATCGCTCATGGGATGACAAAGAGGGCAACAAACGTTATATAACCGAAGTGTTTTGTAATGAATTGTTGATGTTGAGTAAATAGTACTTCGGTACAATTTAAAAATAGGCGCCTTGTGGCGCCTATTTTTAAATCACTCAACAGCCTTAGGTTGTGGCAAATTCATACACATATATTTTGTTATGTTGTGACAGTAGTTATTATGTAGGTAGCACTAAAGATGTTGGTAGACGCTTTTGGCAGCAGGCTAATACTAAAAGTGATGAATTTACTTCTGAAAGATTACCTCTAAAATAAATTGATGTAGAAATTGTTACGAGAATTGATTACGCTTTCATTAGAGAACATCAACTAAAAAAAATTATCCCATAAAAAAAGAAGCATTAATTAATGACGAAATAAAAGAGTTGGAAGTACTTTCAAAAAAGAAGTTTTTATACTGTCGGTACTTCAATACAATCCCGATTAAAATACTTTATAAATTCTTTTCAGGATTACTCAGCAATCTTAATCTTGTAGTTCAATTAAAGTGCAAAACCCAAGTCCCCTGAATGATTCCGACAAATTGCTTTAAAGGCAATTTATTGGAATTGTAAGGAAGGAGCGAAATCAATGCGAAAAATTAGCCTTAATTTTACCCTCATGAATTCAACAACAGAAACCCACCAAACCAATATAAAGTCCCTCCTCAAAACGCACTTCGGTTACGAGACATTTCTTTCTAATCAGGAAGCAATTATAAACAACGTATTGGCTCAAAAAGACACCATAGCCATAATGCCTACTGGCGGCGGGAAATCATTGTGTTTTCAGTTGCCAGCTTTGGCACTTAGGGGTACCGCAATTGTAATTTCACCACTAATTGCGTTGATGAAAGACCAAGTAGATGCCTTAAAAGCCAATGGAGTTTCTGCTTCTTATTACAATAGCTCGCAACTTCATGAGGTACAACAAGAGGTATTGCGAAACTTACAAAACAGAAAGCTAGATTTGCTATACGTTGCGCCCGAAAGTTTACCGCAGTTAAACGCCATTCTACAATCTACGCCCATAAGTCTTTTTGCCGTTGATGAAGCCCATTGCATTTCCAGCTGGGGTCACGATTTTCGTCCTGCATACACGCAGTTAAAAAGTTTAAAGACCCAATTTCCCAAGGTTCCTTTAATTGCCTTAACCGCAACGGCAGATCGCCCTACCCGTGAAGATATTGCCACCCAACTTGCAATACCAAACGCCAAAACATTTATCGCTTCGTTTGATAGGCCTAATCTGTTTTTAGATGTTAAGCCGGGACAAAATAGAAATAAGCAAATCTTAAATTTTCTTGCAAAGCGTGGGAAACAAAGCGGTATTATTTATTGCTTAAGCCGACGTAGCACCGAAAATCTTGCCCAAAAACTCAATAAAGCCGGCTATAAAGCCCAAGCCTATCACGCGGGTCTTAGCGCTGAAGAGCGTTCAAAAATTCAAGAAAGTTTTATCAACGACGACGTGCCCATCATTGTTGCAACTATAGCCTTTGGAATGGGTATTGACAAAAGCAACGTCCGCTGGGTTATTCATTATAATATGCCTAAAAACATTGAAGGCTATTATCAGGAAATAGGACGAAGCGGTCGTGACGGTTTAACAGCACATACTTTGTTATTCTATAGTTATGCCGATGTAATGCAACTTAGAAAGTTTGCTGAAGGCACCGCAACAGAAAAATTTCAATTAGCAAAACTGGAGCGAATGCAACAATTTGCTGAAGCTTTAAGCTGCCGACGAAAAGTCTTGCTAGGATATTTTGGAGAACACATTACCGAAGATTGTAACAATTGCGACATCTGCAAAGCACCGCCTAAATATTTTGACGGCACCCTAATCGCACAAAAAGTATGCTCTGCAGTAACTAGACTAAAAGAACAAGAAGCACTGGGGATGGTTTTAGATGTGCTTCGCGGTTCTGAAAACGCCCAAGTTTACGAAAAAGGCTATCAAAACATTAAAACCTTCGGTGCAGCAAAAGATATTTCGTGGCGCGATTTGCAACAATATGTTATCCAACTTTTAAACCAAGGCGTATTGCAAATATATTTCCATGAAAAAGGGAGGTTGTTGCTCACGCCACTAGCAAAAAAAGTTTTATTTGAAGGTGAAAAAGTGCGATTAGCAAACACAATTAAAGAAACTGCAAAAGTAAAAACGGAGAAGACCCCTAGAAAAAGAGCCGATCTTTTTGAAAAATTAAGAATGTTGCGTTCAAAATTGGCAAAAGACATAGATATGCCTGCTTATATAGTGTTTAACGATGCAACTCTTGAAGATATGGAGCTTAAAAAGCCGAGAACTCTTGAAGAATTTGCTCAAGTTTCAGGAGTTGGTGAAGCAAAACTGGAAAAATACGCCAATGATTTCCTTAAAGTCATCAACCGGCATTTTGACAATCTAGAAAGCCAGCTTCCAACCCACGAACGCAGTTATAAATTGTTTAGAGAAGAAGGACTCTCACCCAATCAAATTGCTAAAAAACGCGGACTTTCAATAGATTCTATCTATGGGCATTTCATCAAGATGCACCAATCTGGCGAGCCTTTAGATTTTTCAGCATTTATATCTTCAAAAGAAATTGAAAAAATAAAAACAGCAAAAAAACGACTCGAAAATCCCGATTCGCTAAAAACATATTTTGAATATTTTGAGGAGCAAATGCCCTACTGGAAGATAAAATTAGGACTCTACCTATAATATTAAAAGCACTTCATTATTCGTATCATTTTTTAGAAATATATCTCTTTTGCCAATCTAAAAGTATTTGCATGCGCCCCAATAATAGTTTTTATCTCTGGAGAATAACCACCGCCCATACTAACGGCAACGGGAATTTCTAAATCTTTGCACATTTGCAACACAAAACGATCGCGTTCTTTACAAGCTTCTACGGAGCAATTTAATCTTCCTAATTTATCTGTTTCTAAAATATCTACACCGCTTAAATAGAAGATAAAATCTGGTTGCTGTTCATCCATTAACTGCGGCAAGGTTCTTTTTAATATTGACAGATAAACGGCATCGCCACTACCATCAGGAATTGCAAGATCTAAATCACTTTTTTCCTTTTTAAAAGGATAATTCCCTGCGCCGTGCATTGAAAAGGTAAAAACAGAATCATTATTCTGAAAAATTTTAGCAGTGCCATTTCCTTGATGCACATCTAAATCTACAATTAAAATTTTGTGAATTTCGGCATGGTTTTGCAATAAATACGTAGCTGCAATTGCTTGATCATTAAGCATACAAAAACCTTCACCGCTATCTGAATAGGCATGGTGCGTACCACCAGCAATATTCATTGCAATTCCATTTTCCAAGGCAAATTTACAGGCCTCTATTGTTCCTTGGGCAATACGAAGTCCCCTTTCAACAAACTTGGCTGAAAGTGGAAAACCAATTTTTCGTGCAGCACGTTTATCAATGGTCAAATTCAGCAAACTGTCAAAATACGCTTTAGTATGCACCGCCAGGACAACTTCGTTACTGGGCAATCCTGGGTTAAAAAAATTTTCATCGCTACAAGTTCCCTCATAGAGCAATTGTTGCTTCAAAAGCGAATATTTCTCCATCGGGAAACGATGCTTTTTCGGCAATGGATAGTTGTAAGTGTAGTGGTAAGCAATTTTCAGCACGATGGTAATTTGTAATAAAAAGTCAGCAAATATCACTTTTTTCGTTGACAACGTATCTATAATAGTAGCTTCTTCTCAGTTGCAAAGAAAACAGACCGGCCGCAATTGGACGATAGCAGTGACCCCCAAACAACTTATAATACAGTCTTAAAACTTTAGCCCTTATGGAGCTTTAACTGGATGCGTTTTCTGGGCACATCTACATCAAGAACTTTTACAATAATCTGCTGGTGTAAATGTACGTGTTCACTAACATCAGAAACATAGTCATCGGTAAGATTTGAAACGTGAATCAGTCCGCTTTCCTTTATTCCCACATCTACAAAAGCGCCAAAATTAGTGATGTTATTTACTATTCCGGGTAGCAATTGACCTTCCTGTAAATCCTTGATAGTTTTTATGTTTTGGTTGAAAGTGAAAACTTTAGCCTCCTCTCGAATGTCTAATCCTGGTTTTTCCAATTCTTTAATAATATCCTTTAAGGTGGGGAGTCCTACATTTTCAGTGGTGTATTTTTCTAACTTTATTTTCTGAAGAAGTTCCTTATTCCCAATTAAATCTGAAACTTTTACACCTTCATCCGTTGCCATTTTTGAAACTATAGAATAACTTTCAGGATGCACGGAAGAATCGTCCAATGGATTTTTACCATTTTTTATACGAAGAAATCCGGCCGCTTGTTCAAAAGCCTTTTCTCCCAATCGGGAAACCTTCATAATTTCTTTACGGGAAGTAAAAACACCATTTTCCTCGCGATGTTTTACTACGTTTTCAGCAAGTTTAGACCCAATTCCCGAAACATAACTCAGCAACGGCACACTAGCAGTATTGATGTTTACCCCAACCGAATTTACACAAAGAGCAACGGTAGTATCCAAAGATTTTTTCAGCTTCGTCTGATCTACATCGTGTTGATATTGGCCCACACCAATAGATTTAGCATCAATTTTTACAAGTTCCGCCAACGGATCCTGCAATCTTCTACCAATGGAAACTGCACCACGAACGGTAACATCGTAATTTGGAAACTCATCTCGTGCAATTTTTGAAGCCGAATAAATAGAAGCACCTGCCTCGCTCACCACAAAAACCTGAATTGGATTCTTAAAGTGAATTCGTTTTATAAACTGTTCCGTTTCTCTCGAAGCGGTTCCATTTCCTATTGCAATCGCCTCAATTTTATGAGCATCGGCAAGGGAACTTATCTTTTTCATCGCAGCTTTAGCATCGCTTTTTGGCGGATGCGGATATATGGTTTCATTGTGTTCCAAACCACCCTGCGCATCAAGGCACACCACTTTGCAACCGGTTCTAAATCCAGGGTCAATGGCCAGTACTCGCTTTTCTCCCAAAGGTGAACCCAATAAAAGTTGTTTTAAATTTTTTGTAAAAACATTAATCGCCGTATCATCGGCTTTTTCTTTGGCAAGGGAGAGCGCTTCATTTGAAAGTGCCGGAAACAACAGGCGTTTGTAGCTATCTTCAATTGCAAGCTTAATTTGCTTTGAAGCAGCATCGTTCGATTTTATAATACGGTCCTCAATTTTATAGATTGCTTTTTCATCGCCTTCCAGATAGCTATCGAGGTCGATTTTATTCCGAATAAATCCTTCGGAAGTAGCGCGTAGAATGGCCAATAATCTGTGTGAAGGAATTCGGTTTAAGGCTTCATTCCAGTCAAAGTAATCACGGAATTTCTGAGCTTTTTCATCATCTTCAAACTTCTTTACAACTTTTGTTGAAATCACGGCATATCGTTTCAATTGCTTCCGAAGCATATTCCGAATGTCCATGCGCTCGTTTATCCATTCGGCAATAATATGGCGTGCGCCTTCCAAAGCTTCCTCTTCAGACGTTATTTCACCTTTCACATATTTTGAAGCAAGTGCAGCAATATCAGAATTCGAAATACTTCGGGTTTGGCCCATTATAATTTTTGCCAAAGGTTCCAAACCATTTTCCCGAGCCGTATCTGCTTTAGTTTTCCGCTTCTTTTTATAAGGCAAATACAAATCTTCCAAAGCGATTAAATCTGTTGCTCCTTTTATTTTCTTTTGAAGTTCAGCAGTCAAAACTTCCTGTTCTTCCAAAGTTTTCAGAATAGAAATTTTTCGTTTTTCTAATGCTTCAAACTGTTCTTTAAACTTTACGATATCGCCAATTTGAACCTCATCCAAATTGCCAGTTAGTTCTTTCCGATAACGTGAAATAAAGGGAATAGTAGCATCTTCATTTAAAAGCTTAACTGTGTTTTCAACGCTATTTTTTGGAAGTTGGGTTTGGGATGTTATAAAGTTTATAAGAGTCACGGGAATTGTTGTTATATGGGTTTTGGGCAAAAATAGGTATTATACAATCCAGATTATACTCAAGGAGGAATTCTTCTTTATAATAATTACCATCAGCACTCCATAGAGATACTACGCCCTTTCAGGGCTTTTAGAGACTTGGTAGTACCCTTTCTGACTCTTTGACGATGGGCTTCGCCACATCGTTACAGTATTCCACCCTTTCAGGGTTTTGGGTGTAGTGTTAATCTTCCTTATGATGGACGATAGATTAATAGGCGATGGCTTAGACGCATCGTTAGGACATGCCGCCCCTTCAGGGCTGAGTATAATGGATAACTTTCATTAAAGAGCTATAGAGCCAACAATCGTTAGAGTATACGCCCTTTCAGGGCTGGGTATAATGGATAGCCTTCATTATAGACAGCCCTGAAGGGGCGCTATATCATAAACAAAGGGTGCAGCCCTTTGATTAACACCCACAGGATTCAAGCCCTGAAAGGGCGTTATAATTAACTCCAGACTTTAACTTTTAGCTTAGCAGACTATGCGGCCTATCAACCAAAAACTAATCCCATACATATCGTTCATCATAATCCATTTTATACTTTTTTAAAAATGCCCGGAATTCATTCTGAAAAGTTCTTTTTCTATGATGCTCGTGCTGATTTGCGATATAAGCAATTACAATATCAACCTGGGAAGGGTTTACCGAAAAAGCACCATAGCCATTCTGCCAATAAAAATTTTTATAACCCGCCCCCTTTGTTTTTATCCATTTTGAAGAGTGTGATTTCACAACTTCTACCAGTTTCATAAGAGCTATCTTTTGGGAGAGCTTACAAAGAATGTGAACATGATCTACATAACCGCCAACTTTTATAACCTGTGAATCATGATTATTGCATATTCCTCCAAGATAGCTATGTAGCTCTTTCTCTACCGGAGGGAGTATCAAAGCTTGACGATACTTCGTGCTGAATACGATGTGGATGTAATTTTTTACCAGTGACTGTCCCATATTATAGAAAGAGTTTGTTATACACCTCTAATATACGGATTAATCTTTTCTTATGCGTACCGATAGGCTTCGCCACATCGTTAGGACATGCCGCCCCTTCAGGGCTGGGTATAATGGATAGCCTTCATTATAGACAGCCCTGAAGGGGCGCTATATCATAAACAAAGGGTGCAGCCCTTTGATTAACACCCACAGGATTCAAGCCCTGAAAGGGCGTTATACTTATCCTATTGGTCTAAGATTAAAAAGATTTAGAACTAAAATACACCTCAAGACTTTATGCAGAATCATAGTACATTTCTGTTATCATCTATCGCAGATATCTGAAAAGAAAACAGGCTTAGCACTTTATAAGCAAGAGGCCTTAATTAATAGTCGCCCCATTATCAACCCCATCTTCACCAGGATTCACAAAAACAAGTTTCCCTTCGGCATTTTCTGTCATTAAAATCATACCTTGACTTTCCACGCCACGGAGTTTTCTTGGTGCAAGATTTACTAAAACTGTTACTTTTTTACCAATAATCTCTTCCGCTGTAAAACTCTGTGCAATTCCAGAAACAATGATGCGAACATCAATGCCTGTATCAACTTTTAAAACCATCAACTTATCAGTTTTTGGCATTTTTTCGGCTTCAATGATGGTTCCTACTCGCATATCGAGTTTCATAAAATCATCAAATTGTATGGTTTCCTTCTGCGAGGCTATTTCAGCCGAAGCAGTCTGCCCCTCTTTTTGTGGGATATCATTCGAGACACTCTCCTTCGTATTATCCATTTTCGTTTTTTGTAATTTTTCTAATTGTTTTTCAATCTGTTCATCTTCAATTTTGCTGAAAAGCAGTTCGGCTTTGTTTACGTTGTGACCTGGTTTTAGTAGTTCTGATTCTGAAGAAACGTTTTTCCAGGTAAGTGCTTCGACAAGCTCAGCATGTCCAAGCATCTTTTTTAGCTTTTGGCTCGTAAACGGCAAAAAAGGTTCGCTTAAAACCGATAAAGCTGATGCAATCTGTAATGCAACATACATTACAGTTTTTGTGCGTTCTTCATCAGTTTTAATGGTTTTCCAAGGCTCTTCGTCTGCAAGATATTTATTTCCGAGACGGGCCAAGTTTATCATTTCTGCCTGTGCCTCACGAAAACGGTAGCGTTCCAACGAACTTGCAATTACCGCGGGATAGGCTTTTAACTCCTTTAGCGTTTGCTCATCAACTTCTGAAAAAGCTGAAGGTTCTGGAACAATTCCATCATAATATTTATCGGTCAAAACCATCACACGGTTTATTAAATTTCCAAAGATCGCTACTAATTCATTATTGTTTCGCGCTTGGAAATCTGCCCATGTAAAGTCATTATCTTTTGTTTCGGGAGCGTTGGCAGTTAAAACATATCGCAACACGTCCTGCTGATTTGGAAAATCGTCCAAATATTCGTGCAACCAAACAGCCCAATTTTTACTAGTCGAGATTTTATCGCCTTCAAGGTTTAAAAACTCATTTGCAGGAACATTATCAGGAAGAATGTAACTTCCCTCCGCTTTTAGCATTGCTGGGAAAATGATACAGTGAAAAACAATGTTATCTTTCCCAATAAAATGAAGCATCTTGGTTTTATCATCTTTCCAATAATCTTCCCAATTTTTACTTTCTCTTTCCGCCCATTCTTTAGTTGCAGAAATGTAGCCAATTGGCGCATCAAACCACACATAAAGCACTTTTCCGTCGGCTCCTTTAACAGGTACTTTTATTCCCCAATCCAAGTCTCGGGTAACTGCTCGCGGACGTAAACCATCGTCAATCCAACTTTTACACTGGCCGTACACATTGCTTTTCCAATCTTTTTTATGATCAACGAGAATCCACTGTTTTAGGAAATCCTCATATTCATTTAAAGGTAAAAACCAGTGTTTTGTTTCCTTCAGAATAGGTACGTTTCCAGAAATAGCACTTTTTGGATTAATCAATTCCGTAGCACTTAAACTAGAGCCACATTTTTCGCATTGGTCGCCATAAGCCTCTTCATTTCCACACTTCGGACAAGTTCCAGTAATGTAACGGTCTGCGAGAAACTGGTTGGCTTCTTCATCATATAATTGCTCGGTAACTTCTTCAATAAACTTTCCGTCCTCGTATAATTTCTTAAAGAATTCTGAAGCGGTTTTATGATGAATTTCAGCAGAGGTCCGAGAGTAGTTATCAAAAGAAATTCCGAATTCCGCAAAGCTATTTTTGATGATTCCGTGGTATTTATCCACCACTTGCTGCGGTGTAATACCTTCCTTTTTAGCTTTTATAGTAATTGGAACGCCGTGTTCATCACTCCCACAAATAAAGGCAACATCTTTATTTTGAAGTCTTTGGAAACG
This sequence comes from Aequorivita marina, assembly GCF_031631895.2. NCBI lineage: Bacteria > Pseudomonadati > Bacteroidota > Flavobacteriia > Flavobacteriales > Flavobacteriaceae > Aequorivita > Aequorivita marina. The sequence continues at coordinate 82,098 of NZ_JAVMBW020000010.1, read as the reverse complement.
TGCATAAATATCGGCTGGCACGTAAACGCCAGCTAAATGGCCAATGTGAACGGGACCGTTCGTATATGGTAATGCGGCGGTAATCGTGTACCTTTCCGCCGTAGCGGAGCTGTTTTGGTTTTGATCCATAATTTTTATTTGAGACCCGCCAAAATGAGACAGGCAGGTGCAAAAGTACATATAAATGTAGTAATTTGTAGGCTTAATACAAGCTATGATAACACCTACTTCACTTAAAAAAGGCGATACCGTTGCGATAGTTTCCACCGCTAGAAAAGTTTTAAAAAATCCGTCTGCCGAGGCTGAAGAATTGAAACCTGCTCTTCAACTATTAGAAAAATGGGGACTAAAAACAGTATTGGGAAAAACCATTGGTGCTGCGGAAAATCAATTTGCCGGGAGCGATGATTTGCGTGCAGCAGATTTTCAGCAAATGATGGACAATCCAAAAATAAAAGCTATTTGGTGCGCTCGCGGTGGCTACGGAACCGTACGGATTATTGATAAGTTGGACTTTTCAGCATTTAAGAAAAATCCAAAATGGATCATTGGTTATAGCGATGTTACGGTTTTACATTCGCATATTCATACTTTAGGAGTGGAAACCTTGCACGCGCAAATGTGTTTGGATATTGAGAATAAAACTCCCGAAACCACTGAATCGCTTCGGAAGGTTTTGTTTGGAGAGGAATATTCAATTTTTTCTGAAGTAAAGACCTACAAGGAGGCCAACGGCAACATACTTCGACAAACTCAGCATAACGCCCTGCAGGAAGACAATCAATCATTCAAGAAGTCCGCCGCGGCGGAAGCACACTTTCAAGAATCGCAAGAAGACGTCGCACAAAAATTTAATCGACTAGGTATGGGCAAAGGCGAATTAGTTGGCGGAAACCTTTCTGTGTTGTATTCGCTCTGCGGAAGTAATTCAGCAGTAAATACCGATGGGAAGATTCTATTTATTGAAGATTTAGACGAATACCTATATCACATTGACAGAATGATGATGAATTTAAAGCGAAACGGAATGTTTAAAAACCTTGCAGGTCTTGTTGTTGGCGGAATGACCAAGATGAACGACAACACCATTTCCTTTGGGTTTGCGAAAGACAATCCCTTCGGAAAAACGGCAGTTGAGATTATTACGGAAACAGTATCAGAATACGATTATCCGGTTGTCTTTAATTTTCCTGTTGGGCATATCACCGATAACCGTGCCTTGATTATGGGCAGAAAGGTTACCTTGAAAGTAAATAAAAACGAAACAAATCTTGTGTTTTAAGGCGGCAATGTCAATGCCTTTCATTTGTTTTATAAACACCGTTTACTCATTAAAAAGAGTCATTTAACTATAAAAACCTGCCGTTTACTCAAAAACCACTGTTTCTATTTCTTGTTTCCGTAACTTTAAGCTGTTCAAAACCATAGGTATTTTATTAATAAGTGTTCAAAATATGAAAAGTCCGAAATTGAAGATGGTAGTTTTATTGTTGCTGGTTTACACATTCACTTCTAGTTGTATAACGCTTCAGCAGCCGCTTCCTGGCAGTCTTTGGGGAAACTGGGCATTTGTACAAACGGGTACCATCATCAATGGCTCTAACGAACGTCTTGTAAATTATAGAAATGTGTGCCATAAAGAGGGAGATCGCCTGCACTTTTCATCAGATAATAAAATGTCTTTGCGATGGTATGATGAGAGCTGTATGATACATCATTATTCCGTTGGGCGTTATCACGTAGTGGGCAATACTATAAAAATTGATCTGGCAGATAGTAGGCAATATCAGGATAGTCCATTTCCGCCAATACAGGAGTTTAGGATCATTCGTATTAATGAAACTACTTTAAAGCTTGAGGAAATAGCAAGTGAATCTAGACGTGAAAGACATCAAGGAAAACCCTCAGGACCCGAAGTTTTAGTCTTTGTTTTTATGAAGCTCGACTGATTAATGGTAAATTGTAATTTCCTTGTTACCGTCAAATAAATACCGCAAAATTTTAAATACTGTATTATGAAAAAACGATTTGTCTTCAGTTTTATCTTACTTTTTATTTTCACCTTTTCAGGCTTTTCACAAGTAAAGGGTAAAACGATTAAAAAAAGTGCTAAAAAAGAGCGTATTCTTCTTAAAAGAAAAAAGGCAACTACCGTCAAAAATAATAATAAAGCCAAAGTTTCGGTTCAAGAAAACCGTAGCGAACCGCCCAGTATTAATCAAGTAGCAACGGCTATTCCCGCATTTATAGGTTACACCGAAAAAGGGCCTACAGAGCCTACACAGATTAGCTCTATGGCAGATTACAAAAGCAAATTTGGTGGCCCTTCAAATGATGATATTGAAACGTTTATAGTAGAAAGTGACGGAACAATTACATATCCTAGTCTTTCGGCCAGTCCAAAATACAAGATGTATTACATGCTCAAACTGTATTTTGCAAATGGCGGTGGCGACTGTTTTATTACTTCTGTAGGCAGCTATAATAATGATGCATATTCAATAAAAAATAATGAAATGCTCGCGGGACTTTCCAGGCTTAACAATGAAGACTTACCAACCTTAATTCTTTTTCCCGATGCCATTAGCTCCAAAAATAGAAATCAGCCTACAGCGCTTTACAAGGCAGCACTAGCGCAATGTGCAGAAAGACGAGATCGTTTTCTTATTTGCGATGTAGAAGAAGTTGATACGAATATTGAAAAATCGGCGGAAAACTTCCGATTTGCTATGGGAACACAAAACTTACAATTTGGCGCTGCGTATTTCCCCACATTGGCAACTAGCCTTAACTACACCTTTTCCGAAGATAAAATTAAAGTAAAACTAGGAAACAAGGATTTGGTATTGCGGCATACTGACAAAACTATTTTAAATGAAGCCGCTAAAAATGAACAATCCCTGTACCATATTGATAATGGAAGGTATAGGAAACAATACCAAGAAATAAAGAACTTTATAAACGCCAAGAACCTCGAATTGCCACCAAGTGCAGCAGTTGCGGGAATTTATGCCACCGTAGATGCTTCTCGTGGCGTGTGGAAGGCTCCAGCAAATATTTCACTAAACAAGGTAAGCGCTCCTAAAATTAACATAGACAGAAATACCCAAGCTGGTTTAAACGTTCATAGCAGTGGAAAATCTATTAACGCCATACGAAGTTTCAGCGGAAAAGGCGTATTGGTTTGGGGTGCACGTACTTTAGCGGGAAATAATAATGAATGGAAATATATTTCGGTTAAGCGATTAGGCATTAGCATTGAAGAATCTGTAAATAATGCTTTAGAACGCTTCAAATATGAACCTAATAATGCTAGAACCTGGACGCTGGCAAAGGCAATGACCGAAAACTATCTGAATGGCCTTTGGCGAGCAGGAGCATTGAGCGGTGCTAAACCCGAAGATGCATTTTTTGTAAGTGTGGGTTTAGGCAAAACAATGACTCCTCAAGACGTTCAAGAAGGAAAGATGATTATGATAATAGGGATAGCAGCATCAAGACCGGCAGAATTCAATATTCTAAACTTTTCGCAAAAAATGAACTGAAGATTGTTCGGTAAAGCAATAGTAATCGTTCCGCAACATTAATTTTGATAGTAGGACTTTTAGAACTTTCTACATTAATTATTATTTTAAGTACCTCTTTCACATTAAGGAAAAAATTATCCCTTACTTTTCCTGGTACTTTCTACTTTTCACCAAAGTCTAAAATACCACACGCTCACTCAAAAGCACCATACACACATTAGAACCTGCTAATTACTAAAAGGGTTATACTTGCAGACAATAGTTTTGTAGTTTTAAAATCATTAGTGTCCGATTAAAAGAGTGAGAAAATTTGTTGAGTCACAGATAATAGGCAATTAGAATATTTTTTATTTAATGACAGCATGCTATTATACTTAGCATCAAAATTTATCAATTAAAAAGTATGTTTAATCAATTTTATCTAGTTTTCAATCTATTAAAAAGCAAGTCTTACGTCTTATGTCTTTAAGCGCAGCGGTCTTATGTCTTAGTCGGACACGACTAGTTTAAACTATGCATTTATCTGAAAATGTAAGAAAAGCCATAATAATTTCACTTACAAATCAGAATGAAATATTAATAGCATTTTGAACATATATTTTACTTATTAACTACAGATAACAACTATGAATTCCAAATTATTATTTTTAGGAACCCTATTCTTCTTGCTAACAACGACAGCATTTTATGCACAAAAAGGCACCAAACAACCTAAAGAAGGTAAGACCAAAATAGAAAAGAGGCAAAAGATGCAGGGGAAACAGCAAAAGAGAATGAAGCGAGTTATAATAAATGGACCTCAAAAAACTATAACTCCTGCAAAAAAGCGAAACCGGATTCGTTTAGACCCACTTACTCAAGAGTTAATTCCGGAATACAATCCATCGTCGGGTAATGAAATTTCCATTCTCTATCCTCCTTCGAATATGCAATATCCAAATTCAAATGATTTTCAAATACAAAATTTTATGTTATTACAATGGAAAGCTACTACAGGACATACTGTGGAAATCAAAACGTTAAGGGAGAATATTCATGGATTTTATGGAGTGGTTCAAGATTGGACCCCTTTTGTTGTAGATGAACCTGACGGTATTAAGGATGAAAAAATACCATTTAGTGGATCTCCCGTTGGCCATAGCTTGATAGTCAAAATATTAATTCGTGATACGGCAGAAAGATCGCAGGTTAAAACAATCTTTATTGGCCATGAATAGCTTTTTCGCTCTCCTATTTAAAATATTGAAAATTAGATTCTTGTTTATTTAAACGTCTAATCGAAGTTTCAAAATTTACTAGTGGGAAAATTGTTACTTTTAGGCTATGGCACACCACAACGAACTTGGAAAAATAGGAGAAGAAATAGCCGCTCAATATCTAATGAAAAGCGGTTATAAAATCCTACGCCGTAATTTTTATTTTGACAAAGCCGAAATAGACATTATTGCTCAAAAAGAAGAAACCACCGTTGTAATTGTAGAAGTAAAAACCCGAAATAGTGATTTTTTTGGCGATCCACAGAGTTTTGTTACGCCAGGAAAAATTAAAAATTTAGTAAAGGCTGCAAATGAATTTATAATCTCAAATGAACTCGATGTTGAAGTTCGATTTGATATTATCGCTATTTTAAAAAATCAAAAAACCGAGAGCTTAGAGCATTTTGAAAATGCTTTTTATCATTTTTAAACTTCTCAACTTTGACAAAGTTTAGAACTTTGTCAAAGTTAACCAGTGAGTATCAGCTAATTTCTTAGAATTTTAAATTTTCCTGAAGGATTCGTATTTGTTGGAAAAACTCTGTAAATCTTTATGCTCTGTACATCAACCTTGTAAATTATAACAAAAGGGAATTTTTTTATTGGAACTTGTCGATAGTCTTTGTAAACCACTTGAAAAAGAAAAGGGTTTACCTTTAAATAACTAATTGTTCGTTTTATTTGAATGAGAAAATCACTACTTACTGTTGAAGAAATTTTTGAATACCAATCATATCCTTCGGCGATGTCGAATTTTGCATCTTCTTCTATCAAAATATGATAGTCCTTCACGGTCTATTTTTTACATAACTTTCAACTTCTTCCCAAGTATGAAAAACCGCTCTTCCTTCGTTTTCTTTTTCTGACGCAAAATTCAACGCTTTTTTTTGAATTTCTGTCAATTCATTTAAACTCTCAAACCAATTTTCTGGCAAAAGCGATACCAGTTTCGCTCTTTCAGAAATACTTAATTCCTGAAAAGCTTCAGCCAATTGTTCTATTGTATAGTTTTGGTTTACAGACATCAATCAAATATACGAAATGACTTTAAAATCTCAAATGAACTCGATGTTGAAGTTCGATTTGATGTTATCGCTATTTTGTAAAACAAAAAAGTTGAAAGCCTAACGCATTTTGAAAATGCGTTTTGTCATTTTTAAACTTCTCAACTTTGACAAAGTTTAGAACTTTGTCAAAGTTAACCAGTGGGTATCAGCTAATTTCTGTTTTCAACATTTCTCCAATTTTATAAAGCAAAATAATCTGTAGAATTATCGCTGGAATCAAAAACAACAGTCCCAATCCGCCTAAGAAGACAAGAGTAAATAAAATACCACTTACTACTTCAAATCCACCCGCTATTTCCGGAATTTTGCCCATTGGTTCTTTTAAACGCATCAATGCCAAACCAAAAACAATACCGCCAATTCCGAAGAAAAAAGACTGTGCAGTACTGACATAATCTACATAAAACGGCTCAAAATAAAGCGAAACCATATCATAGCCGTAAAACAAAATACTAGTGCCCATCAAGAAGAAAGCACCGATTTTTAACAAATAATTCTTTAAAAATTTCCCACTCAATACAAACCCCCATAAAAAGTAAATGAATGAAAGCAACACAATAAACTTCATGCTTATATATGCTCCTTTCGGAATTAAAAGTTCGTCTTCATAAAATCTGGCATAGTCAACCGCAAATTCTACAAAGCCCGAAAGAAAATAGATGATTCCACAAATCCAGGCAGCTTTTAGGTAAATGATGTAGGTTTTTATTTCGCTTACATCAAAGTTTTTAAAAGGCGAAACTTCCTTCTCTTCAAGGTTCTCTAATGATTCTCCCAAAGCATCTAAGATAGTTTTAAGGGTGAAGCTCCGCGGCGTTACTTCACCAGCTTCAATACGCTGAATGGTGCGCACATTAATATTGCACTGTGCCACGAGTTCTTCCTGCGTAAACCCTTTTTGCTTTCGGAGTTCTGAAATTTTTTTGCCAAGTTCAGGTTGTTTCATTTTTAGAAAATTTATGAAGCAATAGTACGATGGTAGTAAATATAGTGCAATATTTTTAAATGAATTTCACCCGACATTTACCCGACATTGCAGGCTACAAGCGGCTTAAAAAACTTTGATGGTCTTAGAACTTTGTCAAAGTTGAAGTTAAGTTGAAAAGTTAATCTGCAAATGGCTCCATAGCTTTTAGCGCCTTATCTACAGAAGTAATCCCTTCAAAACTCAAGATTAATCGCAAACCATTGCGAGTTTGTTTTTCTTTCATCGTTACTTTCCTTGGATGGGATTGTACATATTGAAGCACTTTTGAAAATGACGGACTTTGATAAAACGCACTCTCTTGATCTGCGATAAAGTACCCCACCATTTTCTTCTTTTTCATTATTAAGCGCTCCAAGCCCATATTTATGGCAAGCCACTTTACCCGAACGCTATTCAGTAAATCTTCTGCCTCTTTTGGCAGCTCTCCAAAGCGATCGAGCAATTCTTTTTCAAATTTTTCCAGTTCAGCTTCGTTTTTAAGCGCGTTCAATTTTGTATAAAGATTGAGTCTTTCGGTAATATTATTTACGTAATCATCTGGAAACAGCAATTCAAAATCGGTATCTATCGTAGTTTCCTTAACAAAATCCTTCTTCGGACCCTCTGTTTCTTCATAAAGCGATTTAAACTCTTTATCTTTCAACTCATCAATAGCTTCTGAAAGGATTTTTTGATAGGTTTCAAAGCCAATTTCATTAATAAAACCACTTTGCTCCCCACCTAGCAAATCTCCTGCACCACGGATTTCCAAATCCTTCATGGCAATATTGATTCCGCTTCCTAATTCTGAAAATTGTTCCAGCGCGGTAATCCTTTTACGCGCCTCATCGGTCATCACCGAATAATCTGGTGTTATAAAATAGCAAAAGGCCTTTTTATTGCTTCTACCCACACGGCCGCGCATTTGGTGTAAATCTGAGAGTCCAAAATTATTAGCATTATTGATAAAAATAGTATTCGCATTCGGTACATCTAACCCGCTTTCAATGATAGTGGTTGAAACTAAAACATCAAACTCATTGTTCATAAACCGAAGCATTAAATCTTCCAGTTTCTTTCCGTCCATTTGCCCATGGCCAATACCAACTTTTGCGTCGGGGATAAGACGTTGAATCATTCCTGCAACTTCGGTAATATTTTCGATTCTGTTATGGACAAAAAATACTTGTCCGCCGCGTTGAATTTCATAACTAATGGCATCACGAATGGTTTCTTCCGCAAAACGGATTACGTGGGTTTCCACCGGATATCTGTTTGGCGGCGGCGTAGTAATTACCGATAAATCGCGCGCGGCCATTAAGCTAAACTGTAAAGTCCGCGGAATGGGCGTTGCAGTTAAGGTTAATGTATCTACATTTTCCTTGATGGTTTTCAACTTGTCTTTAACCGCTACGCCAAACTTTTGTTCTTCGTCAATGACCAGCAGCCCTAAATCTTTAAATTCAACCTTTTTATTGACCAATTGATGGGTGCCAATTACAATATCCAAACGGCCATCTTTTAATCCTTCCAAAACGCCTCTTCGCTCCTTGGTAGTTCTAAAACGATTGAGGTAATCAACATTCACGGGCATTTCGGCAAGTCGCTCTTTAAAAGTTTTATAATGCTGAAATGCCAAAATGGTTGTAGGCACCAAAACGGCTACCTGTTTTCCGTTATCCACGGCCTTAAAAGCAGCGCGAATAGCAACTTCTGTTTTCCCAAACCCCACGTCGCCACAGACCAAGCGATCCATAGGCCGCTCGTTCTCCATGTCTTTCTTAACATCTTCGGTTGCGGTGCTTTGATCTGGGGTATCTTCATAAATAAAAGAGGATTCCAATTCGGCTTGCAAATAGCTATCTGGATCGTAAGCAAACCCTTTTAAAGTTCGTCGTTTGGCATAGAGTTCAATTAAGTTAAACGCTATTTCCTTGACGCGCTTTTTAGTTTTTTGCTTTAGCTTTTTCCACGCATCGCTACCCAATTTATAAATTTTGGGCTCTCGACCATCTTTTCCATTGTATTTTGAAATCTTGTGGAGCGAATGAATGCTGACATATAAAATATCGCGTTCACCATAAAAAAGTTTGATGGCTTCCTGCATTTTTCCTTCTACCTCAATTTTCTGCAACCCGCCAAACTTCCCAATTCCGTGGTCAATATGCGTTACGTAATCGCCCACTTCTAGATTGGAAATTTCCTTAATGGTTATCGCTTGCTTTTTGGCGTAGCCATTTTTAAGTCGGAATTTATGGTAACGCTCAAAAACTTGGTGATCTGTATAACACACAATCTTTAAATCGTCGTCCACAAAACCCTGAAACAAAGAAAAAACAACTGTTTCAAACTGCTCTACGTGTTGATCTGAGTCTCTAAAAATATCACGGAACCGTTTTGCTTGTTGTTCGCTGCTGCAGAAAATATAGTTTTTATAGCCCTTTTCGGTATTGTCATTCAAATTTTCAATAAGAAGGTTGAACTGCCTATTAAATGAAGGTTGTGGTTTGGTTGAAAACGAAATTCCACCCCCGACCCCTTCCCGAGGGAGGGGAGATAGATATACTTTTGAGAATTTATTTAACTGCGTTGTTAATGATTCTGAAGTACAGAACAATTCGGCTGGTTTTGCACGTTTTATGGTAGGTTCTAGCGCATCATAAGCAGCAATGGCCTTTTTATAAAGACTATCGATTGCACTGACAAAAAGCTCCTCGTTCTTTATAAATACAACCGTCTTTGCAGCAATATATTTAATAAAAGATTCTCGTTGCTCCTCGATTATTTTATTTTCAATATTAGGAATAATGGACACTTTCTTCTTTTGATCTAAAGACAGCTGTGTTTCTACATCAAAGGTTCGGATACTGTCCACCTCATCACCAAAAAACTCGATGCGGAAAGGTTCATCATTGCTAAAACTAAACACGTCTAAAATCCCCCCACGAACTGAAAATTCACCTGGTTCAGTAACAAAATCGGTTCTTTTAAAGCGGTATTCAAACAGAATTTCATTTACAAAATCAATTGAAACCTCATCATTTAGCGCAATTTTCAATGTATTGCGTTCCAATTCCTTCCGCGTAACTACTTTTTCAAAAAGCGCTTCTGGATAGGTAACGATGAGGGCAGGTTTTTTACGTGAATTTATACGGTTTAACACCTCGCTTCGCAGCAAAACATTCGCATTATCGGTTTCTTCTATCTGATAGGGTCTGCGGTAACTTCCAGGATAGAAAAGTACGTTTTTATCGCCCAAAAGATTTTCGAGATCGTTTAAATGATATGCCGCTTCTTCTTTATCATTCAAAACCAGCAAAAACGGCAGGTCTGTATTGGTAAAAGTTTCGGCTACAACCATTGATAACGAAGAGCCAATAAGGCCCGAAACAGCGATATCTGTTTGGTTTTTAGATATAGTTTCCCACAGTTTCTGCGTTTGCAAAGACTGGGAATAGAGGCTAGTAACGAATGTTTTTTGCATGAAGTTGCAAATTTAATCCAAACTAGACAGATACTCAAAGACCTGTCTGGCTTTTAAACCGATTTTACCATTTTAATAACATATATCTGTGAAATGAATCTGTAATTTTAGGTTTGAGATTCTAATCCTTAGAACCTTGAAGTGTACTATTAAAAAGAAAAATCCGCCTTCACGGGCATTATTATGGCAATAAAAGAATACGATGTTTTTGTAATAGGAACTGGAACCGCAGGTAAAACTGTAGCATACGATTGTGCTACCGAAGGAATGAAAGTGGCAATTGCTGATAATCGCGAATATGGTGGAACCTGCGCCAACCGTGGTTGCGACCCCAAGAAAGTTTTAGTAGGAATAACCGAAGCAATGCATCTTTCTGAAGCTTTAATAGGGAAGGGAATCACATCTGCTCCGAAAATGGATTGGGCAGCACTTCAAGAATTTAAATCTACGTTTACCAATGCCGTTCCCTTTGCTACGGAAAGAGATTTAAAAGAAGCAGGCATTGAAATGTATCATCAATCGCCACGGTTTTTAGATGAAAACACGCTTTCGGTTGAAGGAAAAACAGTAAAAGCAAAGAAAATAGTTATTGCAACGGGGAACAGACCAATGGAGCTAAAAATTCCGGGAAGAGATTATCTGAAAGTAAGCGATGACTTTTTGGAGCTTGAAGAATTGCCGGAAAGTATCGTATTTGTTGGCGCAGGTTATATTGGGATGGAATTTGCCCATATCGCTGCCCGCTGTGGTGCAAAAGTTACGGTAATTGAGTCTGGTTCGCGTCCGTTGAAGCCTTTTGAAGCAGATATTGTTTCGCATTTAACCAAAGTTTCCGAAGATTTGGGAATCAAATTTATTTTTAACGCAAAAGTTTCCGAAGTAGAAAAACTTCAGAAAAATTATCGGATTTCTTATAAAAAGAACTCTAAAACAGAATACGTTGACGCCAGAATGGTTTTTAATACTGCTGGCCGTGTTCCTTCCATTGACGAACTTGATTTAGAAAACGGCAATGTGGCTTTTGAAAAAGGGGGCGTTTCGGTAAACGAATTTCTTCAGAATACTTCCAACAAATCGGTTTATTCCTGTGGTGATGTTTCAGCTAGTGGATCACTTCCTTTAACGCCCACTTCTTCGCAGGAAGCGCGGATTGTCTCTCAAAACATCAGAAAGGGAAATCATACAAAAATGGATTTTCCGCCAGTTCCTTCGGTGGTTTTTACAATTCCGCAGGTGGCTACAATCGGTTTGACCGAAGATCAGGCAAAAGAAAAAGGATATAATTATGTGGTGGAATACAAAAGTGTCCCAGATTGGTTTAACGCCAAGCGTATCAATGAAAAAGTATATGCCTACAAAACTATAGTAGATGCCGACCGTAACATTATTTTGGGGGCACATATAATTGCTTCAGAAGCCGGGGAAATGATAAATCTGTTCGTCTTGGCAATGTGCGGAAAACTAACCTGTGAGAACATAAAAGCCATGATTTTTGCCTATCCCACATGGGGCAATGATATTAAGGGAATGGTTTAACCTGTTGAAATCGATATCGAAAATGAAGAAAAATTTGAAATTACAATCTGATATCTAACCCACTTCTAAAACCTTCTATCATTTATTGTTATCAAAATATTCCTGTAATTTAATGTGTGGGGCTGTACTCCTATTTTTAAGGGCGTGATAACTGCTACTTATAAGTAAAACTACCGCCACTGCAAGTGCAACATTGGCAACGGTTTGACTAACACTCCAATTGGCCACCGAAATTGCAATCAGCGCCCAAGCCCCAACTAAGGCGAATTCCCGCATATTGCGTCTCCAGGTTACTACCAGATTGATAGTTCCCGCTATAATAATCATAGTTACAGCCCAAGAGATTTCGCTATACCCCCAAGCATTCCACTCTATACTGGTTAAATAGGCCGAAACATTTGCAATGCTCGCAACAGTAACCCATCCGCTATAAAACACGAAGGGCCACCACAGGAAAGCAATTACAGAGATTGGGGCATCCCAAAGCTCCATTCGGTTTTTCATCACAATTTTTAAAAGGGAATAGAGCAGTATAAAAATTGCAATAATTGAATATTCCATAAATCCGTACAGCCAAAAAGTAATCCACATAATGTTGGCGAAACAGGAAAGCACAAACCACCAGCCTGTTTTTAAAATAAAAGCATCATCACGAACTTCTTTAAAGAGACTTCGGCTTTGATAAATGATGAACCCGAGAAGCATCAAATAAATTAATCCCCAAATGGAGAAGGCATAACCAGCAGGCGTAAAAAGATTGTTATTGGCTTCGGAAATTTCGGCAATGGTTGTATCATTTATTGCTCCCGTCCCAGAAAGATAGTTTACAAAAACCATTGCAATAAAGGTGATAATGTTAGCAAGCTGTAATGTTTTTTTCATAACAATTCAATTTTTGGATACACAAATAACTTCATCTTCCACAATGGCAAAAACCTCATCTTTTGTTGAAGGGGTTAAAATATGCTTTCCCGTAAAGTTACCAAAAGCAGGCAGTATTAAGCTGTTAAGGGTTTTATAAAAACACGGCAACCGCAGAAATTGTCTTCCCATGCCCTTCATAATGATTCCAGGATGAATATGACCACAAAAGTTAAAAGTATCTTCCAAGTTTGTAGGGTGGTGAGTTAGGTGAAAACCGTTCAACAGCATATCATCAAAAACTTTTACGCCCAAATCTTTATATAAATACTGTGGAATAATATCGTGATTGCCCGAAATCAATATCACCTCAGCAGTACAGTATTCTACCCATTTCACGAAATCCTTCCACTCCTCATTTAATTGGCTATGGAATAGATCGCCAAGAAAACAAACTGTTTTCGGATTAAAATAATTGGTAACCTCGGTGAGTTTTTCCAGATTGTTAAAAGCCGCATTAGCGGGAACAGGTGCTCCGTGCTTTCTAAAATGTGCTATTTTTCCCAAGTGGACGTCGGCAATGAGCAGCATATTCTGTTCCTCCCAAAATATGGCACCGCTTGGGTGAAGTGTAAAATTTTGGGAGTTAATCTGGATTTTTTTCATCTGCAATTGTAAAGTTAATACAACTATACCAATAATTAATCGTATTAAAATGTGTTTTTGGTGAATGTATTCACTAAAAACACGTATATTTGGTGAATACAATCACTGAATATGTATTTTAAGAGAGTACTACAGCCCAATATTGAAATGAAAATGTGCAATGGCAAAGCCATTATCCTCATTGGTCCAAGACAAGTGGGCAAAACCACTTTAATCAGGGAAATTTTGAAAGATAAGAACTTCCTGTTTTTAAATGGCGACGATCCCAGCGTTCGCCAAGTCCTAAATTCGCCCAATACCAAAGAGCTTGAGAATATAATTGGCAAAAAAGAATATATTTTTATAGACGAAGCCCAGCGAATTGAAGGTGTAGGACTTACCTCAAAGATCATAACCGATCAATTTCCCAATGTTCAGCTTGTACTCAGTGGATCTTCCGCATTTGAACTTAACAATCAAATAAATGAGCCCTTAACCGGCAGAAAATGGGAGTTCGAATTGTTTCCGGTTTCTTGGAAGGAAATGGAAAACACCACCGGTTATCTGGAAGCGAAACAGCAATTAAACCTCCGATTGATCTACGGCATGTATCCGGAAGTACTTACCGCAATCGGTTCAGAAAAAGAGGTTCTAAAGGAACTTGTGAGTAGTTACCTGTACAAAGATATTTTAGCATTAAGCGGAATTCGCAAGGCGGAAGTTTTGGACAAACTCTTGCGGGCACTGGCATTCCAAGTTGGCAATGAAGTGAGCTATAATGAGCTTGCGCAATTGGTAGGCATCGATAAGAATACGGTTTCAAATTATATAGATATGCTTTGTAAAGCTTATGTAATCTTTAAATTACCCAGTTTTAGTAAAAACCTCCGCAATGAAATTAAAAGAAATCAAAAAATTTATTTTTATGATAACGGAGTTCGAAATGCGGTAATTGGGAACTTAAATTTGCTTGAAACACGCACCGATAAAGGAGCACTATGGGAAAACTTTATAATTTCGGAAAGATTAAAAGTGCTTCGTTATTCAAAAAGTGATGCCCGAATGTATTTTTGGCGAACCGTCCGGCAACAGGAAATTGACTATGTGGAAGAAAACACAGGAATCATAAAAGGTTTTGAGTTTAAATTTAATCCTAAGGCAAAAACGAAAATCCCAAAATTGTTTGGGGAAACTTATAGTACCGAGGTAAAAGTTGTAAATACTGAAAACTTTAGGGAATTTTTGAAAGTTTGAAACCCTGCTTTAAAATTATTTAAAAGAAAAAATAACGATATACCAAAAGCGTTTAAGAAGCTCTAAAGGATAGAAATCTCTCTATTTCATCAATTTCAACGTCATTCGCTTTATCCTATCTGCCAATTTTTCGGAAGAAAGTTTCTCCCGCAGTCTATCCGTTATTATAGGAAAACTAAAAGGCGTGGCTTTTTTGCATTGTTTCCAGATTATTTCCTGTGAATTGATGCGTTCCAGAGCTTTTCGCAACCGGCCTTCTTCTAACTGATGTTCATAAGTTTCGCGAAAGGCCTGAAGATATAGCAGGTTATCAGGTTCATAATCTCGAAACACGTCAAAAAGCAATTGGCTATTGCTTTGTAAATGCTTAGCTTTAATAGCTTTGTTTGGGTATCCTTGAAAAACCATTCCGCTAATAACCGCAATATCCCTAAATTTTCGCCTTGCCAATTCAGTGGCATTCAAGCTTTTTTGAAGATCGTCATATAGAAATTCGTCGGTAAAAAGATTGTTATCCAGTACAGTTTGGATATCCAAAAACTGATCGCTCAGGAGTTCAAATCCGTAATCATTATAGGCCAATGAAAACGTAATTGGAGACAGTAAACTGATTCGGTATGCCAGTAAGCTGCTCATCGCTTCATGTACAAATCTACCTTCAAAAGGATAAAAAACGGAATGGTATCCTTCCCGGGTTTTAAATGTTTCAATCAAAAATTCGTTATCTCCAGGTACGGTACTTTCTTTTTCCTGACGTTCAAAGATGTGTTGAAGCGCTTTCAGTTCCGGCGTTCGGCGTTTGTGTTCTCCTTTCAGCCTCGGCAGGCGGGCGGTTTGCATTTCTTCCCGAAGGATTTTACTCATTTGTGAAGATAGGGGCAGCCTACCGCCCATAAAGCTCACGATGTTCTTAGTGCGTTTATTGGATCTTTTAACCTGTGCCTGCATTTGCCGAATCCGAACCAGTTCTAAAGTCCTTCCCGCAAAAACAAAGGTATCGCCAGGTTTCATCTTGCTGATAAACCATTCTTCAATAGTACCGATAAACCCGCCAGAAACATATTTTACAAGCATCATCGCATCGCTCACAATGGTGCCTATACTTAAGCGGTGCATCATTGCTATGCGTCTGTTTTCAACTTTAAAAATACCTTCTGACGTAACTTCAACTTTTTTATACTCATCGTACGCCTGCAAACTCTGACTCCCCATTGTAATAAAATTGAGGCACCAATTCCATTGGGTTTCTGAAATTCCCTGAAAACAAAAGGTATTTTTTATTTCTGAAAATACTTCCTTCGGAAAAAATCCATTGCTGACCGCCAAAGTGACCAAATACTGGATCAAGACGTCAAAACACAGTAAATAAGGAGTTCTATCTTCAACAACCTCTTCTTTTACAGCTCTCTTTAATGCTGAAGCTTCCAGCAGTTCCAATGCATGTGTAGGCAAAAAATAAATAACCGAAGGTTCGCCCGGCCTGTGGTTGCTCCGCCCGGCACGCTGCAGAAATTTTGCCACACCTTTGGGACTACCAATTTGGATAACGGTTTCCACAGGTGCAAAATCTACTCCCAAATCTAAGCTAGAGGTTGCAACTACCGCTTTCAAAGACTCATTGCGGATTGCCTGTTCTACCCAAAGCCTAGTGTCTTTTGCAATACTGCCGTGGTGCATTGCCAATTCTCCGGCAAATTCGGGATGTTTTTCCAGCAGTTTCTGAAACCAAATTTCACACTGCCCGCGGGTGTTGGTAAATATAATGGTGGTTTTACTGGCTTTGATTATCGGTACAATTTCTTCCAAAAGATGCAGCCCCAGGTGTCCGCGCCACGGAAAGGTTTTCATCTTTTTTGGAATGATAGAGCGCACCTCAATTTTAGATTTTTGTTTGGCTTTTATGAGAACTGTATTCCCACGAAGGTGGGAATCTGGGCCCAGTAAAACGTCCATCGCCTGTTCCAAATTCCCTATGGTAGCCGATATTCCCCAGATTCGCAGCTTAGGCGAAACGATCTTTAATCTAGAAAGTGCCAGTTCCATCTGTACGCCACGCTTGCTTCCCAAAAGTTCGTGCCACTCATCTACCACAATGGCAGTAAGAGTTTTAAAGGTTTTGTCGTATCCTTTTGAAGCCAATAACAGCATCAGGCTTTCAGGCGTAGTGATCAATAGATCGGGCATCTTGCGTTTTTGCTTGGCGCGTTCGCTTTGTGGGGTGTCGCCGGTGCGTATCCCCACGGTCATTCCGGTTTCCAAATCATCGGCAAAACGTTGTGTTGCTTGTTGAATTTCCACTGAAAGCGCACGCAAGGGCGTTATCCAAATGGCTTTTATTCCATTTTTATGTTTTGTTTTATAATCTGGATTATCTTTTAAATATTGAAGTACAATAGGAATCCATAAAGCATAGGTTTTTCCACTGCCCGTAGGCGCGTTTAACAAGCCGTGTTTTCCATCCAAAAAAGCTTTCCAGGTTTTCTTTTGGAAGGGGAAGGGGGTCCAGGATTTGGATTGGAACCATTGCGAGCAAAGCGAAGCAATCTTATCGTTGACAAAACCCTGTAAGGGCTTTGTGTCCTTAGCCTCATTGTTTTTCATCGTAATTTGAAATTTTCGTCTTTCCAATTAATCGCTAAGTCTTTCCATTCTGGGTTCATTTCATTAATCAAAGCTTCTTTCTTTTTTCTATTGCCCGCCTTTAATTGTTTTTCCCTTAAGAAAGCATCACTTGTGTTTTCGTACTCTTCAAAATATACCAGTAAGTCGCAATTGTATTTTGCCGTAAAAGAATTTCTATAAACTTTGGTTTTATGCTCTATAATCCGTCTAACTATATCATTAGTTGCTCCTACATAAAGTACCGTTTTGTTTTTATTAGTTGTAATATAAGTAAATCCCGCCATAATTTCAGTAGTAGCGAAGCAATCTATAGCTTCCTGTTTTAATATAATTAGATATAACTCTTTAAATCCTGAGTTTTCATTGAACAGATTCCTTCAGTAATTCCAGACCTACTGTAATTACTTCGGAATCAATGCCTTTAAATCATCGAGCGTATTCGCTTCCTCAATTGGTTTATCTTTTCGCCATCTTAAAATTCTTGGAAAACGGGTGGCGATCCCGCTTTTATGGCGACTGCTTTCGGCAATTCCCTCAAAGGCAATTTCAAAAACGTGATGTGGGGTTACGCTTCGCACCGGGCCAAAACGCTCCAAGGTGTTTTTCTTTATCCAGGCATCAACCTTTCTGAATTCCGCATCGGTCAAGCCGGAATAGGCCTTCGCAAATGTTACTAACTCGCCTTCGTTCCAAAGCCCAAATGTATAATCTGTATATAAATTTGCACGCCTTCCGTGACCGCGCATCGCATACGTTAAAACGGCGTCAATTGTAAAGGGATCGACTTTCCATTTCCACCAGTCACCTTTTTTTCTTCCTACCAGATAAGGTGAATCTTTTCGCTTTAACATCAGGCCTTCGCTGCGTTTTTCCCGGGAACGAGCGCGCTCGGCGGCGGCGTCCTCCCAAGTTTCAAAATTCATTGTTTCGCTTAAATACAAGCCAATTTCATTGGAATTAATATTTTGAACCAATCCATCCAAAATCGCTCTTCGTTCTGAAAATGGTTTTTGACGGATGTCCTCACCCTGCCATTCCAAAATGTCGTAAGCATTTAAAATTACGGGTGTTTTCTTGAGAAGTGCCTTTGAAAGATTCTTTCGCCCAATTCTGGTCTGCAACGCATTGAAATTGCCTATTTTGCCTTCACCAAATGGCAAGATTTCACCATCTATTACCGTTCCATTGGGAACCGCTTTTAAAAAATTCTGAAACTCCGGATATTTATCCGTGACTAATTCTTCGCCTCGTGACCAGATGAAAACCTCATCATTCCTGATAATTATCTGACTTCTAATCCCGTCCCATTTATGTTCAAAGCTCCAATCTGAAATAGCGCCCAAATCCTCTTGAAAATTAGCTTCAACGGCATAGGCCAAATAAAACGGATAGGGTTTGCTGAGGTAGTCCTCCTCGTTTGTCTCGAGAATTAATTTTTCAAAGGTGGTTGTTTCAGGCGTCCAATTGCCCATTAACTTATAGGCTAGAATATCCTCATCAATTTCGGTTGCCTTGGATAGTGCGCGGGTCATCAATTTTTGGCTTACCCCTATCCTAAAACTTCCTGTTATGATTTTATTGAATACAAAACGTTCAAAATAATTCAGTGTCAACCAATTATCGTGGAGGTATTTCTTTTTTCCCTCTTCGGGAAGCGTTCGAAGTTCAATTATTTCAGAAACAAATTTAGAAAGCGACTTAGAGGTTGCTTCGCTACGCTCGCAACTTGGTAAGATTAAGGCAATCGTTTCTGCTAAATCCCCAACAATATGATAACTTTCCTCAAAAAGCCAAAGCGGAATTCCGCTGATTTCCGTGGCCCATTGTCGAAGCAATGTAGTGTTTACCGGACGTTTTGGACGACGATGCGAAAGAATGGCAATGGTCCAAAGTTTATCATCCTCGTTCGCATTTTGAAAATAGGCGGTGAGCGCCGCGATCTTTTCATTGGTCTTATTGGTGCTGTCCAGTTTTTTTATGAGTTGGGCAAAGTGTTTCATAATCCCCCACCCTCAGTACCTCCTCCCGAGGGAGAGGGAAGTTTAACATCTATATCACTCTTTTTTTGTTCTGCAGATTCTTCTTCATATTGGGTTTTTTCGGTTCTAGCGTCGTATCCTAATTCTTCTCTTAAATAGCGGGAAAAAATATCAGTATAGCCGTGGGTAGCAATTATTTTTTCGCAACCCGTGGCATCAATTGCAGCGAGCAAGCCTTCCCAATCTGCATGGTCGCTCAATACAAAACCCCGATCTATTGCCCTTCTTCTTCGCGCGCCTCGAAACGTCATCCAACCACTGGCAGATGCGGTAACATAAGGCACAAACCTTCTAATCCACGTGCTGCCGTGCGTACTTGGCGGAGCTAAAACAATACTTCCTTTAATTTTTTTTTTGAGTGTTTCGCGGGTAATTAAGGTGGTTTCGGGCAAATTGTAATTTGAACGGATTACCTCAGTCATATTTTCCACAGCACCGTGGGTATAGATTGAGCCGATTGAAGTATCTAAATGCTTCAACAGCCGTTGTGCTTTTCCCAAACTGTATCCAAAAAGAATCGAAGTTTTTCCTTCGTTTTTATTGGTTGCCCACCATTCGTTTATATCCTTAAAGACTTCGGTTTGGGGCATCCATTTAAAAGCGGGAAGACCAAAAGTACATTCGGTAATAAAGGTATGGCATTTTATGGGTTCAAAAACTTCGGACAAGCCATCATCTTCGGTTTTAAAATCGCCTGTAAAAACCCATACCTCGCCCTTATATTCCACCCGAACCTGCGAAGAAGCAACTATATGGCCTGCCGGATGTAATGAGAATTTTACTCCGTTTATAGTAAATGTTTCATTCCATTTTTTTCCACTCACTTCTATCTCCCCCAAACGGTGTTTTATAATAGAAACATTATTATTATGTGTAATATACTGTTTATGGCCCCAACGACTGTGATCTGCATGGCCGTGGGTTACGATACATTTAGCAACAGGCCGCCAAGCATCGATATATACATCGGCTTGTTGGCAATAAATCCCTTTATCGTTAAAGATTAAAAGAGGTTGTTTCATTTATATTCTTTCCATTTTCAGCTTAAAAATACTGAATGGAAAGAAAGTGCTACTAGGAATTAAGATAATTTTATGTTGACTAGTTTCTAAAACAAGTTAAACAAAAGTTGGTTTTGTTATTTCTTTAAGAAATTTCAAGAAGTATATAAATAGAATGTATTTCGATGTCTGCAATTTCCTATATTTGTAATTTAATTCAAACCAAATTATGTCATTTACAGATCTTTTTGAAAGCGGGGAGCACTCCCGAAATTTAGGACATTTTGCATCCATCGCAAATATTGCATCGGTTGATGGGCAAGTGAATCCCGAAGAGGAAAAATTATTAAAACGCTTTGCTCGAAAGCTTAATATTGCTGAAGATGAGTACATTGCTGTTTTAAAAGACCCAAACAAATACCCTATAAACCCACCAAATAATTCGGAGCGGCGTTTAGAACGTATCCACGATCTTTTTGAAATGGTTTTTGCAGATAATGAAATTGACGACCACGAACGTTTCCTTATTGAACGATATGCTATCGGTCTTGGTTATGATACAGAAACCGCCCAGCATCTTATAAAGCGTTCCATTGAAATTTACAGTGGTGGACTAGGTCTTGAAGATTACAGATATTTATTGAACAAGAAGCAATAAAAATACAATCATACCTTATTATAACACAAAAAGCTCCTTTTGGAGCTTTTTTATTTCTTAAGTTTTCTTCAATTTCACTTTAAAGTCTATTCAACAGATTTTTTCATAAACTCTTCCGCTTTTTCTACCATTTTTGTACTTCCGCAGAAAAAAGGAACACGTTGATGCAAGGTAGTAGGCTGGATGTTCAGAATACGTTCAAAACCATTGCTCGCCTTTCCTCCGGCTTGTTCAGCAATCATTGCCATTGGATTACACTCGTACAAAAGCCGAAGTTTTCCATCTTTATTTTTTGAAGTGTTTGGGTATATATAAATGCCACCCTTGATCATATTTCTATGGATATCTGACACTAAAGACCCTATATAACGCGACGTGTACGGACGATCACCTTCTTCTTTTTGACAATATTTAATATAATCTTTTACGCCTTGTGGAAAATGAACATAGTTTCCTTCATTTACAGAATAAATATTTCCTGTTTCTGGAAAAGTCATCGCAGGGTGCGATAAATAATAGGTGCCAATAGCAGGGTTTAATGTAAAGCCATTAACGCCATGACCCGTTGTATAAACAATCATCGTTGAGGTGCCATAAACTATATAACCAGCCGCTACTTGGTTTATACCGGGCTGAAGAAAATCTTCAATCGTAACCGGTGTACCCGAAGGAGTTACCCGTCTATAAACTGAAAATATTGTACCTACCGAAACATTTACATCTATATTTGATGAGCCGTCTAAGGGATCAATGAGTACAACGTATTTGTTGTCGTTTTTCTGGTTTCTACCTTTTATGGTAATAAAATCATCTTCCTCCTCACTTGCAATGCCGCAGACAATCTCACGATTGGTAAGGGTGTTGATAAACACATCGTTGGCAAAAACGTCAAGCTTTTGTTGGTCTTCACCTTGAACATTGGTGTCACCTGCCGCGCCCAAAATATCTACCAATCCGGCTTTATTCACTTTGTGGTTTACTACTTTTGCAGCCAAACGGATGGAGTTGATTAGCCGCGAAAGCTCTCCGGACGAGTATTTAAACTCACTTTGATTTTCTATTATAAACTCGCCGAGGGATTGATTTATTTTTGCCATGGGATTGATAAGATTCCTGAATTTCACGCAAATATCGGGAATTTTAGGAAATTGAACCGATATTTGTCAAAGGAAAACCAAATTGAAGTTGAAAAGCAATGTTACTTTCAATTGCTATCGCCTTACCATATTTTTGGGAATAGTAAAAAAAGGCTCTAGTTTAAAACAGCTATTATGTTAGGTATTTAAAATTTTTGGTATTTTTTCACCCTTTAGGGGCGGGGTAAAAACAAAATGCCGAAAATCCGATTATTTTTACCCTATCCCTAAGGGAATAATCAGATTTTCTCCATTCAGACCAACTTGAAACCCTTGTGTTTTTATATGGAACATTGAAATCAACGCTAGAATAAACTAGAGCCTAAAAAAAATTAAAATAATGAAGATAAGGAAAGCTGTTAAAAACGATATGCCTCAAGTTCTGGAGCTTATCCTAGAACTGGCTATTTTTGAAAATGAGCCCGATGTAGTTGATGTAAATGTTGCAGATTTAGAGCGGGAAGGCTTTGGTGAAAATCCATTGTTCAATTGCTTTGTAGCCGAAATAGACGATGAAATTGTTGGAGCCGCTTTGTTTTATTATCGTTTTTCAACCTGGAAAGGGAGAATGCTTCATCTGGAAGATCTTATTGTAAAGGAAGCCAATCGCGGTAACGGAATTGGCGAGGCTCTGTATAAACAGGTTATGCAATTTGCCGATGATCGCGGTTTAAAACGCGTGGCGTGGGATGTACTTGACTGGAACACTGGAGCTATTCGATTTTATGAGCGAAGTGGCGCAAAACTAATGCAAGACTGGCGGGTTGTGCATATGGACCAAGAGGGATTAAAACAGTATTTAAAACCTAAATCTTAGAAAGAATAGATGAAAATTTTCAAGTTTGGCGGTGCCTCCACAAAGGATGCTGCAAGTATAAAGAATGTAGTTTCGGTTATTAAGCAGTGTGATGAAAAGAGTTTGGTGGTCGTTATTTCTGCAATGGGAAAAACCACTAATGCTCTAGAAGCAGTAATAACCGATTATTTTTCCAAAGAAAAGAACATAGAACAGTCTTTAAGTACCGTTTATGATTTTCATTATAAAATTCTTATTGACCTATTTTCCTCAACAGCACACCCTATTTTTGCGGAACTCGACAAAATATTCAAGAAGCTGAAGTATTTTCTCAAAACCAATAAATCTAAAAATCACGCATTTGTTTATGACCAAGTAGTCTCGTATGGCGAAATAATTTCCTCAACAATTATCGCTGTATATTTTGCTGAAAATGGCATTCCAAACACTTGGATAGACGCTCGAAAGTGTATAAAAACTGACGCTAACTTCCGCGACGCCAGTGTTGATTGGACAAGGACACAACAAAAAATAACCAAAAGGGTAAACGCCAATCAAATTTGTATTACCCAAGGATTTTTAGGTGCTGAATACAATAATAATTTTACAACAACCCTTGGGCGGGAGGGTAGTGATTATACCGCAGCTATTTTTGCCTATTGCCTAAACGCTGAAAGTGTGACTATATGGAAAGATGTGCCAGGAGTGTTAAATGCAGATCCGCGTTATTTTGATCATACCCAACTTTATAATCATATATCGTATCGCGAAGCAATTGAGTTGGCTTTTTATGGGGCTTCAGTAATTCACCCAAAAACATTGCAACCCTTGCAACGCAAGGAAATACCGCTTTATGTTAGGTCTTTTATCAACCCCACCGCTCCAGGAACCTGCGTTGGCAAAGGAGCCACCTTAGACCCAATGGTTTCGAGTTTTATCTTAAAAACCAATCAGATATTGATTTCTTTGTCTTCTCTAGATTTTTCGTTTATGATGGAAGACAATATTGGCGATGTTTTTAAGCTGCTCCATACGTATAAAATGAAGGTAAATCTTATTCAAAATTCCGCCATTAGTTTTTCTGTCTGCGTAGATAATAAATTCAACAACCTAGAGCCGCTATTAGCTAAGCTTCGCGAAAATTATAGCGTGAAGTGGAATGAAAACGTAACCCTATACACCATTCGTCATTTTAATCCAGCCGAAGTAAAAGCACTTGCAGAAAACAAGAATATTCTTTTAAAACAGGAAAGCAAGGAGACAGTTCAGTTAGTTATTAAAACCTAATAACTAGCTATTTTAACAAGTCGTGCTAATTGCTTTTTAAGGGATAGTTCGCACCTTTAGGAAGGACATTGATTAATTTGTGTAAAATTTATCATTGATGTTTCCTTATCTTTGTCTAACAATATCAACCAAACCGTTTCATGGGATTAGTCAACGCTAAGGAAGTTGCACAAGCAATAAATATCGATAAATTTGGCTTTTTGGGCACCTTCATGGGTTGGTCGTTAATGAAAATCCTCAGTATTTCAACTCTCAATAAAATTTACGATAGAAACAAACATTTAAGTGACTTAGAGTTTATAAATGCCCTGCTCGACGAATTTCAAATTAATTTTGAAGTCCATGAAGAAGATCTCAGGCGAATACCAAAAACAGGACCTTTTATAACCATTTCTAACCATCCTCTTGGTGGAATTGACGGGATCCTTTTATTAAAATTACTACTTGAGCATCGACCAGACTTTAAGATTGTTGCAAACTTTTTACTACATAGAATAGAGCCATTAAAGCCATTCGTTATGCCCGTAAATCCGTTTGAAGAAAGGAAGGATGTAAAATCTAGTGTATTAGGTTTAAAAACTGCTCTTAAACATTTACAGGATGGTCATCCGTTGGGTATTTTCCCTGCGGGAGAAGTTTCTACCTATAAAGATGGCAGGTTACTGGTTGACAAACCTTGGGAAGATTCTGCCATGAAGCTTATTAAAAAAGCCAAAGTACCAGTTGTACCCATCTATTTTCACGCTAAAAACAGCAAGTTATTTTACCGTTTGGCCAAAATGAGCGATACCTTGCGCACTGCAAAATTACCTTCGGAATTACTCACTCAAAAAGAGCGTTTAATAAAAGTACGTGTTGGTAAAGCTATTTCTGTAACCGACCAAAAGGAGCATGACTCCTTACCTATGTTTACCGATTTCCTTCGAAGAAAAACATATATGCTTTCCAATGTTTATCAGAAGAAAAAACTATTGGATAGCCTTCCAAAAACTTTAAAATTTCCAAAACCACCTAAAAAAATTGCCGGGCCTATTCCGTTAAAATCAATAGAAGCCGAAATTGAAAATTTACGCGTGCGCGGCAAACGACTGCTGGTTAGTAAAAACTATGAAGTATTTCTGGCAGAGGCCAACTCAATTCCATACATTATTCAGGAAATAGGGCGGTTACGCGAGATTACATTTCGGGAAGTTGGAGAAGGCACCAATAATAGCACCGACCTAGATAAATTTGACAGCTACTACCACCACATGTTCCTTTGGGATAACGACGCGAATAGAATAGCAGGCGCCTACCGTATGGGCCTTGGGTCTGAAATATTTACACGTTTTGGAATTGATGGATTTTACCTTCAGGATTTGTTTCGCTTTGAGCCGGAATTGTACGATATGATGAGCGAATCCATTGAAATGGGTCGTGCATTTATTATCAAGGAATATCAACTTAGACCCATGCCATTGTTTCTACTTTGGAAAGGAATTGTTCACACCACCCTACGCTATCCCGAACACCGCTATTTAATTGGCGGCGTTAGCATAAGCAATAAGTTTTCTGAATTTTCAAAAAGTTTGATGATCGAGTTTATGAAATCAAACTATTACGATCCTTATGTAGCACAATTTATAAAGCCCAAAAAAGAATTTAAAGTTAAGTTGAAGGATGCCGATAAGGATTTTATTTTTGATGAAAGTGAAGCAGATCTCAACAAGTTTGATAAAATTATAGACGAAGTTGAACCCGGAAGCCTACGTTTGCCGGTTCTGATAAAAAAATATATTAAACAAAATGCCAAGGTAATAGCCTTTAACGTAGACCCCATGTTTAACAATGCAGTTGATGGCTTAATGTATATACGCATTGCAGATTTACCTGAAAGCACTGTAAAACCTGTTATGGAAGAGTTTCAAGAAGAACTGGAGCAGAAATATTCAGGGAAAGACACTGACAAATTTGATGTGGATAATTCAAAGGCAGATACCAATTCAGATAAAGGATAATTCCTGCTAAATGAAAGCTTCCGCACAAATTTTTTCAAAAATAGCCTGAACAAATAATACCTTGGTAATAAAACTTAAAAGTACGCTCGTAAAAATAGTTTTAGTACTAGTAGTGTCCGATTAAAATATTTAAAAAATCAATTACCTGTATGCTATCAGGCTCTTGAAGCTCTTTGTTAATTTACACCATGCTATTGCATTCACAACTAGGGTTTAATAAGAAAAGGTTATGCTTAATCAACCTAGCCTAATTATCAATCTATTCGGAATCAAGTCTTACGTCTTACGACCTTTAGCGCAGCAATCTTAAGACTGAAGTCTGAGTCGGACACGACTATTTTAGCACTTTAAAAAAGGACTCTAGCGTTTTTTTAACACCAAAGCCCTTATTGAATTTAAAACCAGCCTTTCTTACCTACTTGATAAGTTTGATAAAACTCTTCGTCGCTTTTAGTTAGGTAGATTATGCCTTCAATTAGCGGAATGATTCCACCAATACCACAAGTTACAAAAGTGATTACAATTTGGATAATTCCCTCTTGGGTATAGCCAAGGATGAATTTGTGGATTCCCAAAGAGCCAATAACAATTGCCAAAATACCCGCAAGTATCTTTTTGTTCTCTTGGGTGTGGGTTGCTTGGTTCCAACCTTCCTTAAATTCATTGGCGCTCTTTTTGGCCTGATCTTCAAAGTTATCGGCACCATTGCCTCCTTGTTTTTTCGTACTGTCGTATCCTGAATTTTGCTCTTCCATAAATATAATTAATTAGCTTAAAGTTAATTTTAAAAGTACCTCAAATAGTCAATCGCTACATGAGGTGTTGGCAAAGGTCTAATTTTATTTGAAAGTTCCTATTATTTTTTCAGCAATTACCCGTGCCAGTTTCTCTTTACTTTCTACAGTCCAGCCAGCAATATGCGGACTTAAAACAACATGCTGCATAGCAAACAGCTCTTTTAAAGAATCCGGAAGTTCATCGGACCCAAAAAGGGTTTCAAAAGATAATTTTTCAAACTCCAAAACATCTAGGCCCGCTCCCAATATTTTACCCGATTTTAAGGCTGAAACCAAATGTGCTGTGACAACACTTTTACCCCGTGCTGTATTTATTAGAAAAAAGGGCTTTGAAAATGAATTGATAAATTTTGAATCTACCATCTTATCGGTTTGTGGTGTCCATGGGGTATGAAGGCTTAGCACATCAATTTTTTCCTGAAGCTCTTGTAAAGAAACCTGTTTGGCGTCTGCATTACCTACGTTCTCCTGAATGTCATAACAAAGCACTTCACAATCAAAGCCTCTAAGTTTTTTAGCAAAAGCCTTTCCCATATTACCGTAACCGATAATGCCAACGGTTTTTCCTTCCAGTTCCAATCCGCGGTTTGCTTCACGGTTCCACAAGCCGCTTTTAACCTCTTTATCGGCATTAATTAGGTTATTGAACAACGAAAGCAGCATTCCAAGCGCATGTTCACCTACGGCGTTTCTATTCCCTTCTGGAGCGGCAAATAATTTTATACCGAGTTTGGTTGCGTATTCCGTATCAATGCTTTCCAGTCCGGCACCAACCCGGGCAATAAATTTTAGGTTTTTGGCAGCATCGAGAAATTGTTTGTCTATGTTAAAACGACTTCTAATTACAATTCCGTCATAATCTGAAATGATTTTCTCTATTTCAGATTTTGAAGCTTTATAGTTTTCTTCATTTGCAAAACCGGCTTCCTTTAGCATATTCAACAATAAAGGATGGTTGTTATCTAAGTGAAGAATTTTCATGTTCGGAAGGTTTAATACCTACAAGGAGATTGCTTGGTGCCTCGC
This sequence comes from Aequorivita marina, assembly GCF_031631895.2. Taxonomy (NCBI): domain Bacteria; kingdom Pseudomonadati; phylum Bacteroidota; class Flavobacteriia; order Flavobacteriales; family Flavobacteriaceae; genus Aequorivita; species Aequorivita marina. Next base: position 54,142 of record NZ_JAVMBW020000010.1, on the reverse strand, counting down.
AATGACACCTTGCAGGAGGATTTCAGTTTATTCGTGAATGTTAGGATTTGCTTGCGGATAAGGAATCATTCGTTTTTCCGAAAGTTCTGAGATCTTATAATAATTAATTTCACCTTTAAATCGATACTCCACTACCGCTTGGTTGTCTTTCAACTGAAACGGAAATGCCTTTTCCGGTGTGTTCTGCGCTTCCTTAATAGGATCCGCATCCATAATTGTATCGGGCTTGCCTTCGTTTTCAAAATTAGCCACGTATCGGTTCGGTTGCTTATTCTTTTCCTTGGCTGCCTTTATTTGGTTTCTAAAGTAAATATTTTGAATTTCAACCTTTGGGGCCATATCCTTAAAAACAATATGCACATCGGTACCCGAACCTCCGTCCTGAACGCCAGCGACCCATTCTTGGAAATAGGCCTCGGTAATTTTAAACGGCGGATTTTGCACCAGTGATTTTTTAGTGTTCGTGTTTTGCGCTCCACCACAGTTAGAAAGGCTAAAAAGCAGGATGGGCAAGGTCAATATAATAGTTATGGTTTTCATCATTGTTTTCATTCCCGAAATTTACAAATAATATTGAACAATATACCAAACAGGGGTTTCAGATCTCTAGGTTTGGATGTTCTGAGAATTTGAAAGTAAGGCGTAAACCCACAGGAGTGGATGGTAAGGCCGCTATTGTTGTTTATTCGGGTGTTGTTTGAAGTGAAAAGTTCCCCGAAAGGGAAGTCTTGTTTGAAATAAAGAACTCAAAATGTGGCAATTCCTAAAGCACCGAAATCGTCTTGGCTATTGGTAGTGGTAGGATACGGCGCAACAGAAAGCAGAAACGAGAAACCGATGAATAACTTTTTCATCTTAGAAATTTCGAATATGAAAATAGAAAAAATATGAAGTACTAAAAAACCCTGTCAAAGTTTTAAACTTTGACAGGGTTAATAATTATCTCTATAATGCCCAGGTAGCTGAGTGTCCCGAATTAATTCGGGATGTACCGAAGCTATCCGGCCAATGCCTCAGCACCACCAACAATCTCAAGGATTTCATTGGTAATAGCAGCTTGACGTGCTTTGTTGTATTGTAATTTTAACTCATCGCGAAGTTCCGTGGCGTTGTCGGTTGCTTTGTGCATGGCCGTCATACGGGCTCCGTGCTCACTGGCAACGCTATCGCGAAGGGCTTTAAACAACTGTGTTTTTAAGCTTTTCGGGATCAAGGCTTCAACTATTTCTTCTTTTGACGGTTCAAAAATGTAAAAAGCATCGTTAGTATCCGCTTTTTGTCCTTCAATGGGTTTTGGCGGTAAAATTGGCAAAAACTGTTCGGTCATTACCAGTTGTGTTGCGGCATTTTTAAAATGGTTATAGATCACAACAATTTTATCGTATTCGCCTTCAGAAAAGAGATCCATAAGTTTTTGAGCGATTTCTGAAGCATTTTCAAAAGAAAGCGCATCAAAAATATCGTTATCATTTTCAATTATGGTTCCAAATCGCTTTAAGATATCATCACCCTTTTTACCAATGGTCATAAAGTCCACTTGTTTGCCAGCGTATGTATCTGCCGCCAAAGCTCTAGCTTGCTTTATGATATTACTGTTAAAAGCGCCCGCCAAACCACGGTTACTGGTTATGGCAACTACCAACACCTTATTTACCTCTCGCTGGTCTGAATATTTGCTTCCGCTATCTTCATCTAGCGTGGCACTCAAATTTTGTAAAAGTTCAGTAAGCTTTTCAGAATAAGGACGCATTGCTGTTATGGCATCCTGCGCCTTTTTCAACTTTGCAGCAGACACCATTTTCATGGCACTGGTAATCTGCATCGTTGAACTCACCGATGTTATTCTGTTTCTAATTTCCTTTAAATTCGCCATTTCACAAGTTATGAGTTATGAGTTATGAGTTATGAGTTTTTGATAATTGAAACCAAAATACGTATTAACTCTTCACACTTATTCATCATTTCATTAGGTACTTCTCTTCCAGTTGCTTCTAATATTTGTAACCAAAACTTGGTTTCATCTGCTTCTTTAAGAGCTATACCAAATTTATTTTTAAAATCTTTTGTACTTACCCCGCGCTGCGCTTCCCTTGTATTTGCACCAATACTTGTTCCGCTTTTAAGTAGTTGAGATGCCAACTCAAAATCCTTATTAGCTTTTAAAACATCACAATACCTTACAATATCACACGCAAATGCAAAACTTTTTATTCTAATTGGACTATCGTTTAATCCCATTTTTTCTGGTTTTGAGTTCAGCGTTAAGAGTTACTATTGCTTTCATAACCCTGAACTCATAACTCATAACTGCTATTTCTTATATTTCGCAGAAAGCTCGCCTGCAACAGTTGTCATTACGTCAATGGTATCATCAGTAAGCTTTCCTGCTTTAAGGGTATCTAAAGTATCTCTATGCTTTACATTTAGCATTTCTAGATAGTCTCTTTCAAATTCCTTAATCTTATCTACAGGAACATCACGCATCAAGTTTTTAGAACCTGCATAGATAACAGCAATTTGATCTTCAACCGTATATGGGTCATTTTCAGATTGCTTTAAAAGCTCTACGTTACGCTTTCCTTTTTCAATCACGTTTAGGGTTGCGGCATCCAAATCTGAACCGAACTTAGCAAAGGCTTCCAATTCACGGAAAGCCGCTTGATCCAGTTTCAAAGTACCTGCAACTTTTTTCATGGATTTAATCTGTGCGTTACCACCCACACGCGATACCGAAATACCTACGTTAATCGCTGGACGAACACCTGCGTTAAACAAATCGCCATCCAAGAAAATCTGCCCATCGGTAATAGAAATTACGTTGGTTGGAATATACGCCGAAACGTCACCCGCTTGCGTTTCAATAATAGGAAGTGCGGTTAATGAACCTCCTCCTTTAACGATTCCTTTGAGTGACTCTGGAAGGTCGTTCATTTCTTTTGCGATACCATCATCGGCAATTACCTTAGCGGCACGCTCCAACAATCTTGAGTGCAAGAAGAAAACGTCTCCAGGATACGCCTCACGTCCTGGTGGACGACGAAGCAATAGTGAAACCTCACGGTATGCCACGGCTTGCTTAGAAAGGTCATCATAAATAATCAATGCCGGACGTCCAGTATCACGGAAGTACTCACCAATAGCAGCTCCTGCAAATGGCGCATAAACCTGCATAGGTGCGGGATCTGATGCGTTTGCAGCAACTATTGTAGTATATGCTAAGGCACCTTTTTCTTCTAATACTTGTGCAATGTTTGCTACAGTTGAAGCTTTTTGCCCAATTGCAACATATATACAATATACAGGCTCGCCTGCGTCATAAAATTCCTTTTGGTTCAAAATGGTATCGATACAAACGGTAGATTTACCTGTTTGACGGTCACCAATAACAAGTTCACGCTGGCCACGGCCCACGGGAATCATAGCATCAATAGACTTAATACCAGTTTGCAATGGCTCGGTTACTGGTTCACGATAAATAACCCCTGGTGCCTTACGCTCCAATGGCATTTCGTAAGTTTCGCCAGTAATTGGGCCTTTACCATCAATAGGTTGCCCCAAGGTATTTACCACACGACCCACAATTCCTTCACCTACATTAAGCGAAGCAATACGCTGAGTACGTTTTACGGTTGAACCTTCCTTAATTTCTTTTGAAGGGCCCAAAAGTACAATCCCTACGTTGTCTTCCTCAAGGTTCAATACAATACCTTCAAGACCACTTTCAAAGGCTACCAATTCGCCGTATTGGGCGTTTGAAAGTCCGTATGCACGTACAATACCGTCACCCACGGTCAACACAGTTCCTACTTCGTCCAGGGAAGCTGTAGCTTCAAAGCCTGAAAGTTGTTCTTTTAATATCGCTGATACTTCAGCTGGTTTTACTTCTGCCATTTTATTTAGATATTAGTCCCGATAGTTATCGGGATAGATTTTAGACGTTAGACTAAATCTAATTTCCTTTAAATTGATTTACTGAATTCTCTCTTTAAATTACTTAATTGATTCGCAATACTTGCGTTGTATTGTATATCGCCCACGCGAAGTACAAATCCGCCAATAATATCTGGATCAATTTCGCTCTTTAGGGTTACTTTATCACTCCCTGTTAACTCTTTTACTTTGGCCATTACTTTTTCTTCTAATGTTGAAGAAAGTGGAACAGCCGTAATAACGGTAGCTACTTTTACACCTTGTTGGTCATTATAAAGACTTACGTAACTTTTAGCTACTTGCTGCAATAAGGTGGTGCGTTGGTTGTTTACAAGCACCTGTATAAGGGCATGGGTAGCTTCTGATTGACTACTGAAAATCTTTAATAAAGCCTCTTTTTTATCCTCGGCTTTTATAACTGGACTTTGAAGCACTGATTGCAATTCTCTACTAGCTTCAATTGTGCTGTAAACAGATTGCATATCGCCAAAAACGACAGCTTGGGTGTTGTTTTCGCTTGCTTTCTGCAAAAGTGACTTTGCGTATCTGATTGCTGCTCTGCTCATATTAATGCCCGCGCAAGCGGGTATCTTTTAATTCTACTTAAATTTTAATTCTTCGGGACCAACTACATCACTTAGTTTAGTTTGGCTTCTCCCAACATGTCATTAACAAGTTTCAATTGTTTATCGCCATCAGAAAGTTCGTGTTTTACCACTTTCTCGGCAATTTCCAAGGAAAGACCTGCTACGGTTTGTTTCATTTCGGCAATTGCGGCTTTCTTTTCACCTTCAATTGCGGTTTGCGCCTGCTCTACCATTTTATCGGCTTCAGATTTTGCATCTTCTTTTGCTTCTGCAATCATCTTTGCCTTAATTTCACGTGCTTCCTTCATCATAGTCTCGCGCTCTGCACGCGCTTCCTGAAGCAACCTTTCATTATCGGCATGTAGGTTTTCCATTTCCAATCTTGCCTTTTCGGCAGCTGCCAAGGCATCGTTAATAGAAGTTTCGCGAGTTCTAACCGCTCCTAGAATTGGTTTCCAAGCAAATTTGCGTAAAAGAAATAATAGAATTAAAAATATTAAGGTGGTCCATAATATTAAACTCTCTGGTGCTACTATATTCATCTGATAATTTTTTTAAAAGCTTTTTTGTTTAAAACAACATTTCGTAGCCAACCGCCACGAAATGTTGTGTTTTAAAATTAGGCAATCAATGCCACAACCACTGCGAAAAGTGCAACACCCTCAATAAGGGCTGCTGCAATAATCATTGCGGTTTGAATTTGTGCAGAGGCTTCTGGCTGTCTAGCCATTGCATCCATTGCGGATCCACCGATTTTACCGATACCGAAACCGGCACCTATTACGGCTAATCCTGCTCCTACTGCTGCTAATGTTCCTGTCATAACTGAAACTTTTTTAAAAATAATTAAACAAAAATTAATGATGCTCCTCTACTGCTTGGCCAATAAACAGGGCTGCAAGTAATGTAAACACATAAGCTTGAAGTGCGGCAACTAAAAGTTCCAGCACACTCATGAAGAGTACAAATACTATTGACACCGGCGAAATAGCGGCAGTTTCGAAAATAAAAATCAAGCCTACTAAGCTCAAAATTATAATATGCCCCGCAGTAATGTTCGCAAATAAACGAACCATTAACGCAAAGGGTTTTGTAAACATCCCAATAATTTCAATTGGGATCATAATGGGGTATAATATATAAGGTACGTCTGGCGTAAGAATATGTTTCCAGTAATATTTATTACCACTAAATATGGTAATTAGGAATACAATCAAGGCCATTATCATCGTGAAAATGATATTCCCGGTTACGTTTCCACTAAAAGGGAAAAATGGAATAAGACCAATTAGGTTGTTTAACCAGATAAAGAAAAATATGGTTAAGAGCAACGGCATGTATTTTTGGTATTTTGAAGTACCAATGTTTGGAATGGCAATTTCGTCACGCACAAAAAGTATAACTGGCTCCAAGAAACCTGAAAGCCCTTTTGGTGCCTTTTGATTTTTCTTATAATGACGTGCAGCAAAACCAAAAACAATAAGTAATAGAATAGCAACCAAAAACATAGAAAAGACTGTTTTGGTAATTGAGAAATCCAAGGGTCTGTCTTCATACAGAAACGGGCGCCCCATAGTGCTGGTTTCCTCAAACTTCTGTTGATCAAACTTATCTGCATAAAAAATATGCTCGCGATACCTAACAAATTTATCGCCGTTAGCTTCTACTACTGTGCTTCCGGTATTATCGTGATGAAATTCTGAAGAAGGAAAAACAGTAAGGCCATTATTTGTCCATAAAATAACCGGCAAGGCCAACGTTATTGGATGTCCGTTCCAATCTGCAATATGAAATTCATGCGAATCCCAAACGTGACTGTTAATCAATTCCTTGGGGTCAAAACCTCCCGAATCTTCTTGGGGGTTTGTATCGGATGCGATACCCTGAAGTGGCATTAACAAAAAAACCATAAATGCCAAGCTACCGATAAGTGTTTGAGTAAGCCTCATATGTTAATAACTATAAAAAATTGTACCCGTTAAAATTTGTGCAAAAATACAACTTTTACCCATAAAAAAAAGCGCGAAAGTACTAATGTTTAATTTTTATGAAGTTAACTTCAAACTTCTATCGTAAATATCGCTTCAAAAGCCTCATTGTGAGTAGGATCTCAAGAAAAAGATAAATAAAATAGGGGACGAAAAAAGATACAAAATCCGGTATTTTTGAAACATTTTCCATTTTTATTAATGGAATTAAAAATACTACGGCGACAATCATCTTTAACAAAATGAAACCCATAAATGTTAACCCAATATAATTAGGGAAAATTTTACCAACAAAATAAAGGCCGGTTAGCACCAAAAGGGTGAGTAAAAAATGAAAGAGATAAATAGCCCAGACTGGATAGTAAAAAATGTAATCTGGCGGTAGAATAGCAATCACTACTTTCTGGATAGCAAAAAGTATAAGGCTAATGATTAGTAAGAAAACGGGAATATTATAGTATTTCTGAAGTTTCAATTTCTCAATCTTTATGGTTGATTCTTTCCAGCTGTTTTATTACTGCATATAGCGAAACAAAGACACCTAATAAGGAAAAGACAATAGTAAATGCTGAATATTCATTGGGATACCACTCATCTAGCTTTATGCCAATAAAAACGCCAATACCAATGGTTACACCCATCTGAATAGCTATTCCTGAAAAAATAGCCCATTTTCTGAGACCGTCATTTTTATCTCCCATAAAAATTTAACTAAGCCGTATTTGCGGTAGGTTCGGTAGGTTTTTTAAGGCGTTGTTGCCTATCATAAGGATGTTTCTTAGACGATTTTGGTGTGGTCGCGTTTGTTTGAGCCGCATTCTTTTGTTTTCCATCTTGCATAACACAAGAAGCGTTCATGGTAGCTCCTGGCTCAACGGCAAGTTTACCCACAACAACATCTCCTTTTATTACCGCAGTTGCCCTTAGGCTTAAAGTTCCCGATACTTCAAGGTCGCCCTCAAACCTTCCCTCTATATCGGCATCTTCACAACTAAGCGTCCCGATAATTACACCTGTTTTACCTAAAACTACCTTAGACGGGGTTTTTACATTCCCTTCTATGGTGCCATCAATTCTAAAATATCCGGTAGATGAAACATCTCCTTTTAGATTGGTGCCCTCATTGATTCTATTTTGTGTGGTACTGGGTTCGGCAGTAGCACGTTTTCCTTTTTTATCTGAAAACATAGTGGTAGGTTTTTAGGGTTACAATTCTGTTGTTCGGTCCTTAGTTTTACTATGGCTGCGTATCCATATCTTTCAAATATTCATCCAGGTTTTTATGAATTTGGATAATCTTATAATTTGGAGTAGCTATTTCAAAAAAGGAATGTTTTATTTTATACTTCTTATTTTCATTTAATCCTTCTCCAAAGCCTCGTGCTCCTAAACGAGTATTTAATCCGTGTACAATTACAAGTTTCGTTTCTGGATTGTAATAGTCTACCGAAACTTTCATGTTTGTATAGCGGTAATTTTCTATGGCTTTGCTCAATTCCTCCTTTAGTTTTTCTGCTGCTTCGGTTTCACTGGCGTCGAATTTATACACCAACTTCCAGCTTGTAGCGGCATCGTCTTGCACAAAATCCGATTTTTCCAATTGCGGCAATATTTCGGTAAAAATTTGTTGCGCCTGTTTCCCTTCGTCGCTGCTAGGGTAGTTAAGTGAAACAAAATTAAGTGCCTTCTTATACGCATCAAAACCTTGCTGGCGACCTAATGCCGTTGCTTTTAACAATTCAAACTTAGGAACTATATCATCGCCATTATAGGTAGTAATATACGAATCGGATTTTTGGATTACCTCAGCATACTCAGCCGCTTCAAATTGTTTATACAGTTGTTTATACTTAAATTCAGGACTGGACTCATCGGTTGGCAACTGCGAGTTCGGATTGCGAAGTATTTCGGCATAACGTGTTTCGCCGTGATTGGTTAAAACATCGTTTCTATATTTATCTGCTTCCGTAGCATTCTCTAAAACCTCATAGATTTTCACCAAGTTGTATTTGGAAGGCACAACCAAACGCTCTTCAGGATTAAAAGTAAGTAGTTTCTCCAGTCTGTTTGCGGCGAGCTGATATTCCTTAAATTTTTCCTTGTAGATTAATCCCAATTGATAATATGCAAAATTTCGGTCTTTCCCCAGGCTGTCTATTTCTTTTTCTTCCGTAGGAATACGCGATATGTAGGTTTCTGGTTTGAAAATTTCGTTCTCGTCAATCGGTGTTTCAGCTACAACCTCATCCATATCTTCTAAGGACGAGATTTTATTTGAAAGCCTCCAGTTGTCTTCAAGTTTTCTATCGCCCCATATTTTTCTAAACTCCCCTTTTCCATAGGCCACCGTAGTAGGATTGTAAAAATAAAACGTGCTGCCTTTGTTCGGGCCCGAAGCAGTTTTACCCTTTTCATAGAATTCGTTGTTGGCAATACTTTGTTGTTCTTTAGCAGCTTTTAGGGAATCTCTTACCGCCTTTTCCTTCAATTTTGTAGTGTATTCAGTAAAAAAAGCGAGCTGCTCGGCTTCACTCATTTTTGTCAACCTCAAGATACTATCGTTTGCAGTAGCAATGTCTTCATACTTTATAACATCGTCCAGGTTTTCGCGCTTTTTAGTAATACGACGCCACTGACGGCTATTTTCTTTTAGAAAAGTTAAGGTACTGTCGTAATACGCTCCTGCTTTTTTGTATTCGGCATCGTCAAAATTAATGACTGCTAAGTTTTGGTAATTTACCGACTGTAGAATTCTATCCTGCTTAAAAGACTGTATGGATTTATTGTAATATTTAACCGCGGTGTCTATACTGTCACTCTTGTAGTAATAATCTCCAAATTGGTTGTAGATTCGATCCAAAAACGGGCGGTTCTCACGATTTTTTTCAAGGTCGCGTAAAAGTTCCAAGAAGGCGGTACGATCACCATCTTTATAATCAAAGTTTTTCCCCTTTTCAATATGGGCATTGATTAAATAGGCTCTGGATGTTTTACGGTTCATATCTATTACCTCATCAAAAGCGATATCGGCACTGTCCTTTTGCTCAAGACGATTGTACAATTGGCCTTTTATAAACGTGTAGCGGCCCACCAATTCTTTATCTTTTACATTCTCGGCAGCTATTTTAATATAGTCAAGGGCGGGTTGCAAGCTATCCAGATTTATAAATGCCTGAGCCATCATTGCAGCTCCCTCGGCGGTTTCCTCCTCATTCAAATCGGCATAGTCAAACATCTTCTGAAGGTTCTCAATTGCAAACTCCTCATTTTTTAAACGAATATTGGTTTTTGCCTTCCAAACTTTGGCGACGTTAATACTATTACTGGTTGGGTACCGGTTTAATATGAAGTTAAACGCATCTAAGGCAGGAATAAACCGGCCATCGTAGTAACGCGCTTTCCCAAGTAGTAAGTAGGCTTCATCAATCTGCGGGTTTCGTTCCCTGCCATCAATGTACATGGAGTGTTTTTGAATTGCCTTTGCGGCCTTCTCTTCTGCACGGTTAAAATCGCCGCTATTTGATCTTGAACCCGGTGCTTTTACATCAGGCTCCGCTTCTTCAATTTCAATACGCTCCACTGGAAGTATTTCCCAAAAATTATCGCGAAAACCAGCTGCCAATTGCGCCCTTCCATCTGTAAATGCCAAGTTGCCGTTATAAAGCGTATTAAACTCGGTGGTCACGGCGTGAACATTTCGGTTTAAAAAACTATCTTTTTTACGTGAACAAGCTGCAAAAAATATAACAGTGAGTATAAATAGTGTAAGTTTATATGTGCCCTTCATCTATATTTTATATTCTAGTATTGAATGGAAATTGCCACTTGATAGCCTTTTATTGGTATAAAAAGTTTTTGAGATGGCTGCTTTCAAAATGCTTTCCATTTATATAATATTCTAACTTAAAAGGTTCTATTTTAGTATGTAGAATCGCTAATGAGCGGTAAAAATACATTTCTTTTTAATATCTATTGGAATATTTGCCGAAAAAATGAGTATTAACCACTATTTCAACAGGTTAGAAGCGTAGGTTTCTTAATGTATGCGAAATCATTCTCCATTTGATTTTTAATATAAGGTTTTGTTCAAAATCGATTCATTACTTTTGCAGAAAATTTAAATATTATGAGCGATTTTCATACGCTTAGCGTTTCCGAAGTAAAAAAAGAAACCCACAATTCAGTAACAATAACGTTTTCTATTCCGGAGAACCTCAAAGAATTGTTCGCTTTTGAAGCGGGTCAATATATAACGGTAAAATATGTAAGCGATGGACAAGAACTGCGTCGCGCCTATTCTATATGTTCTTCGCCTAAAAGTGGCGAATTAAAAGTTGGCGTAAAAAAGGTTTCAAAAGGAGCTTTTTCCAGCTATGCAAATTCCCAACTAAAAGCTGGCGACAAATTAGAGGTAATGCCACCTACTGGTAAATTTACCTTGGAGCCTAACCTAAAGCACTACGTGGCATTTGCTGCGGGCAGTGGCATAACGCCTGTTTTATCACTAGTGAAATCTACTTTAGAAGAAATGTCGCAAAGCTCGTTTTTGCTAATTTATGGCAACCAATCTAAAGAAGAAGCCATGTTTTATGACGAAATCGTGCAGTTGCAAGATAAATACCCACAACGCTTTAATGTTGAATTTGTATTTAGCCGAAAACAAGAAGACGGGGCTCAATTTGGAAGAATAGGCCGCTCTCTTGTCAACTTTTACCTAAAAAATAAATATGGTGAAACTTCTTTTGAATCATTTTACCTCTGCGGGCCCGAGGAAATGATTGATGATGTTTCCGCAACCTTAAAATACAACGGCGTTAATTCAAAACAGATTCACCATGAATTGTTCTCCACAGCCGAAAAAGGCTTATTGGTAGAAAAACACGATGGCAACACAGGGGTTACGGTTATTCTTGACGACGATGAAGAAGTTTTTGAAATGCCACAGACAAAATCTATTCTTGAAGCGGCATTAGACGAAGGTCTAGACCCTCCGTATTCTTGCCAGGGCGGAATATGCAGTACTTGTATTGCACGCCTAAAAGAAGGGAAAGCCGAAATGCGAAAAAATCAGATTTTAACCGAAGCCGAAATTGCCGATGGCTTAATACTTACATGTCAGGCGCATCCTACAACGGCAAAGGTTGTTGTGGATTATGATGATGTTTAATCACCACCAAAGTAAGTTTTAACTCTATATAAAAAGGCCCCAAAGGTTTTCCTTCTCCAGTGGACAAGTTTTAACCTTTAGGGTTTTTTTGATAGTTAATGGCGTGCTTACTGCAAAACCTCTTTTATCTTAGCAACCACCGTTTCTGGTGCAATTGTTTTCATTGCCTCGTCATAGCCTTTCGGGAACTTATTGCCATAAATAGAAGTGGGTATTAACGGATATTGTTCGCGATCTGCGAGTAATTGATTGCTTTCGGGCTGATTAAAAGGAACAAAGCCAGCATACGGATGCGTAACTCCCCAAAGTGTGATTACTGGAACGCCCAACATAGCCGCCATATGGCCATTGCCGCTGTCCATAGAAACCATAACATCTAAATTGGAAATTAAGGCGAGTTCTTCTTCCATCTCTAGTTTTCCCGCGAGATTGGTAACGTTTGCAAATGGATTTTCAAGCTTATTAAGCTGTTGAACTTCTTTCTTTCCTCCGCCAAAGAGGAAGATTCTATATTTGTCCATTCCATCAAGCGCACGGATTACTTCCTTCATTAAGTTTAAGGGATACATCTTACTACCGTGTGCAGCAAAGGGAGCAATTCCAATTAATTTTTTAGGCTCTACACCAATAAGGCTGTTGAGTTTTGGTTTAAGTGTTTTTCGCTCTGGGGGCGTAAATTTTTGTAAATCTAGCGGGTAACCAAGTTTTTCAAAAACATCGGCGTAGCGTTGATGGGTGCTTTTAATAGGCTCAATAGCACCACCTTTAGCATTGACTAGCGCTTTTCGCTCTCCTCTGCCTTTATCTATTGTAGCTATTTTAATCCATTTAAACAGTAAATACCGTGTAATTACCTTAGAGCGAATAACATTATGAAGATCAGCCACTCCAACCACACCTAGCGATTTCGCCTTTTTAGCTAATTTTATGAGCCCCAAGCGTTTGTGTTCGCCATATACATGAGCTTCCAAAAAGTCGAGGTTTGGAATTCCTTCAAAAAAAGGTTTAAACTGAGGTCGTGAGAGCAGGGTGATTTTTACATCGGGATACGTTTGCGCAAAAACACGAAGCACTGGCACCGTCATAGCCACATCGCCCATTGCAGAGAGACGAATTACCAATATGTGATCGATTTTTGGCATAGGTTTTTTAAAAATTTTCAATTGCACTCCGCCTAGATGCAGTAGTTAAAAATGTTATTTTTTCCCGCGCAATACAGGGTTTAATTCATCGTCATTATACATTTTCATCTGTTTATATACCTTCATATACTTTCGGCCATGGGCAATATCATCTAACAACTGATTAATTGCCGTACTTAAATCTACCCGTTGCTCCAACAATACATCCAATTTTGCCTTACATGCCATTTGGTGTTCCTGTGAAGCATCGATACGCTCAGCTTCCTCATTCATGTGGTATATTTTTAAGGCCAAAATAGAAAGCCTATCAATACCCCACGCTGGACTCTCTGTATTGATTGTAGCATCGTCGTTTACTTTTACATCCTTAAATTTTTCGAGAAAATAACTGTCTATATATTCCACCATATCGGTACGATCTTGATTGGAAGCGTCAATTTTACGTTTCAGTTTAAGCGCACCTACCGGGTCAATGTTTGGATCGCGAATAATGTCTTCATAATGCCATTGTACCGTATCAATCCAGCATTTGCGATAAAGCAAGTGTTCAATTAAATGCGACTTTTTATCATACGGATTACTGAAGTCTTGATCTACGGTATTTATCTCGTGATATTTATTGATAACCTCAGCGAAGATTGTATTGGCTTTATCTGAAAACATATATTTTTAATTTTTTGAAAGGTTTTTTCAACCTTTTAAATTTTAGTTATTAATACCTATGATTAGGTTTTTTCCTTCGGCAATACACTTATACAAGCTCAGTATTAGAACTTATAATTTTTTAATTATTTTGTATTTCCATAACTCAAAGATACTGAAATTTCTTAATCTTTTGAGGCATAAAAAAGACTTGCTATCGTCTTCTGTAAGCCAGAAATATTCATGTTTTACAAAGTTACACTCCTAAATTATTTAGACTGGAAAGTTTTTTTACTGCTTGGAGCTTGAATAACTAAAAAGGAGAAGCTTTTTTAACGGTTCTTTGGGTAGTATTAGTATTAGAAGTGTTCAACTTTGACAAAGTTACACTCCCTTTCTCTAAAAGGAAAAACTTTGTCAAAGGTGGTGTAGTTGCGAAAGTTAATTACAAAGATTTATTTATTGTTATACTATATAACAACTAAATCTCAATATAGAATAACACCACATTATCATCCTCAAATAGTTGTTATGCTTCTTTCTAGGGTATCAGATCTTCTTGATTTGTCATTCTAATATTGTAATGAATTCTCCGATAACTTTTAATTCACTTAACTCACTTTCATCCAAAATAATATCTTCATAAGATGAATCATCAGAAAGTGGTTTTAACGTTATAGCTTCGTGGCGCCAGCTATCCCCAATTCTAATTTTTTTACTGTGATAAGATTTTATTGTGTAGCCCGATCCAAAATCAGAGTCTTGAATATCATAATGTTCTACAAGCACAACCTTTCCATCTCTAGAACCACCAGGATCTCTTTTGAACAAACACCATGATCCATCTGGTATTTTCTTATTCATTGATTCTCCACGAACTTGGCAAACAAAGTAATCTCTCTTAACTGTCACATTCATAGGCAATTCAACCCATTCAAAATCTTCAGTTGAAATTTGCAAATCGCTAAATTCTCCGGCAGCAGCATAGATATCATATATTGGCACTGAATTCACGTAAGGTTTAACCTCTTGAAAAGGAAGGGTTCGTAACTTACTCTCGGATTTGTAGGAGGAAATATGGTCTTTGAAATATTCTCGTAAGTTTTCATCACATGCATAAACATAAGCACCCCTTATTCCTCGATACAATATCGTTTTATAGATATTAATAATGTACGCTTTCAGATCTTCAATATCATCTATACCCCTCTTTCCATTCTTATCAAAGTACTTTGTTTTATCTATTTCAATTTGATTAGTCTCCTTGTTAAATGATATTTCCTCGCCGAAAATGACTCCAGTATAATTTAAATCGTACCCCTGAGTTGTATGAATGCATCCCACTTCCTTAAATGAATTCTCTGAATTTATCCAATCTTTATCTGTTTTATTCCATTGTAAATCAAGACCATCAATTTTAATGTCAATTGCATTATCATCCTTTTGAGAAAGCCAAGGCCATGAATATCCCGCAACTAACCTGCATAAACCATACTTCTCCTCTTTTTTAGATAATTGCTCGTACATTTCTTTCATTGAATCAAAAACAACTAAGTCATAATTCTCAGGTGAATAGAAGCTTTTGTTCTCTCTTTTTACATTTAGAAGGGTGTCTACAAATGTGATGTAGTCGTTGCCACCTTTAGACCGCATTTGCGATTTCAGCTCTATTTCAATAGCATTACTTTTACTCAATAATTTATCAAAATTAGATTTAGGGATGTCTGATGGTTTTACTGATTGTGCCGAATCGTAGAAAAATATTTGATTCTTGCTGTTGGCTATTATCCAGTCTAATTCTGTCCCTGTATTATCTAAACCTAATTTTTCATTGTTTTTCTTAAAGACACCCATCCAACCAATGTTTTTATATTGTCTTAAACGATGAGCCTCATCTACAATTAGTAAATCATACTGCTGCTTGAAAGTTTCTGAAGGACTTATTATCATTGATGATTTTAAGTCTGGTGTTTTTCGAAATACATTTTGAATGGTTTTTCTTAAAGAAGTCATCGCAATCACAAATCCAATTTTTGCATCAGGATGTTTCTTTTTAAATGCCCGAATTAATTCTATTTCAATTATCTCGGTTTCACTAAAGTCGTCCATGTTTGAATCTGAAACATCAGAAAGAAGTAACTTAATTAAATAAGTGGCAAGAATGGTTTTTCCTGTTCCAGCGCTTCCTTTAATGAAAATTTGACTAGAATCTTTATTCGTGAGGGCCTCCATAATTTCAATTACGGAATTGTATTGATCCTCATTAAGTGATTTATACGGAGAATATTTAAAAAGTTCTGAATTTTCAATTTCTTGGAGCGACTTGCTCACAATTTCCTTCTCAATTAACTTATCCCATATGCTCGTAAAAAGATTGCTATATAAATCTTGTTGATAGTAGTTGTGATTAATTAATCCATAATTACCATTATGTAATTCATAAGTGCCTTCTGAGGAAATGTATTGTATTAATTTTGATTCAATATCTAGAGCAGCTGATTTATTGAATTTATCTGAACCAATTATTGAAACTTGGTTAAAAGCATTTGTTTTCTCTGGATTTGCTAGGTGGTTTTTAATTCGACTTGAAAAATTGGTTGACTCTCCTACATAAGCTACCTTTTTAGAGTCGTTTTGAATAAAGTAGACCAAAGGCCATTGGTTTTTCACCCAAGTGTTTTTATTAATCCTATCTAATGATTCTTTATTAAAATCATAGCGTTCAGAAACCTCTACTGATAACTCGAAAGATGAATTCATAATTCATTATACTTTTTTGCCGTTCCCTTCGCCTTTCCTACAGGATATTTCTCACCATTCTTATTTATTTTATCTAAAACAATCTGTTTCACATCAAAGCCATATTTTTCTGCTAATAAAAATGAATAGCTGAACACATCAGCCAATTCCTCTTTAATATTTTCTTTATTAGCTTCTTCAGCATTCTTCCATAAAAATTCTTCAAGCAATTCTCCAGCTTCAATATTAAGAGCAAGTGCTAAATCTTTCGGATTATGAAATTGTTCCCAATCGCGTTCATCTCTAAATTTTATTAACTCTGCTATGATTTTATCTATATCGCTCATTATCAATTCTTTAAAAATTCATTTGCCAAATCATATTCCTTGTCGAAAGGAAGTTGCAGTTGATCAACCATTTCAGGTATTCCTTTAGCCCAACTCACATAGTAATAAGCGAGCGTTTTATAACCAGAAAAATTACTGTCCTTTATTGATGGAATTGAATAGTTTCCCTTACTAGGATCAATACCTTGAGTGCCAATTGTAGCAATTTCAAAAGCAATTTTCTTAGTTTCTTCCTGAGACAGTTTCGAAAAATATTTTAAGGCATCTGCCATATACATCGCAACAGCCATATTTATTTCTCCCGAAGAATGTTCTTTAAGAAATTTCTTCATTTTTCTATCGGCAGACGAATCAGTCAGATTAACCCCTAATGGATCATCCTCAATATCTTTAAGAACCGATTCTATAGTTTTTTGACGATGTTTTGATTCGGGAACCAGCTCAAAGTAACTATCAAGTTTTAAATCTTCTGCCCAATGATTTATTATTTCATACTCCTCGCCTGGTTCTTTGTCGTCTCGATATTCCTTAAACTCAGCATAGAACTGTTCTGCTTGATTTAACTCTAATTTTGTTGGCTTGAATTGTTTTATTAAATCGACGCAGAATAAATCTTTAAAATGCAAAGCATTTATAAGATTAAGAATTTTTGATATTGAAAGAATATTTTTCGGAGTATTATCTACAATTTCTTTTTTTGTAGTTGCTTCAATTCCTTGCTGTAATAGTGTAAATAATGATAAAAACTGGATAGGTCTAATCGATTCCCATTGGTTGAAGATTCTGTCTTCAATAAATAAATCAATTGGCGTATTGTAAATCTGACTGTTTATTCCATCAAATAGTGCAGAAAAATAATTGGAGATATCATGTTTTGAAACACCGTTTTTACGGAGTTTTGAAGCTTCTTTTTCTAAAGCGTAAAAAAACTTTGATTTATTAGCTTGATTGCTAATAAATAATTCATTTAAGTCCTTTTTTCTTGCTTCTTCAGCTAATTCGAGGTGTGTTAATTCGTGAAGTATTAAGTGCTCGACACCAATGTGATTTGATTTGTATTTTACAAAGTGATAATCTCTCTCATAATTTTCTGCAAATTCAATTTTAGCTGCGGTTGAAATAGATTCATCTTCTTCAATTCGAATTTTCTTATCGGTTAAATAGGCAAGCTTTGAAATGAAGTCATCAATTACTTTTTTAGCATCTATTTTAGGTCTTAATTTGTTTGCTGAATCAAGTGCTAGCCTTAAAGATTTCGCATTAAGTTCCGCGTGTGTGTGTGTGTGTTAGAGCTTGAAGAGAATAATCAAATGCCTTTTGATAATTAGTATCATTATGGGCCACGAGCCCTAAAGCATGATAAGTATTAGGATATTTTGGGTCAGACTCTAGTGCTTTATTGAAATACTTTAATGCTTCCTCTTTTCTATCAAGCTGCATAAGATTTGCACCTATGTTATTAAGAGTTATGCAATCATTGGGTTTTACAACTAGTACTTGGTCGTAATATTTTAAAGCTGTTTCAATGTCATTCTTGTACTTAGCAAAAATGTTACCCATCATTAATAAAGCCCACTCATTCTTTGGATTCCATCTAAGCGCATAAATTAAAGAGTTAATCGCTTCATCTTGATTGCCCAATTCAGATAATATTTGCCCTAAAATTCTGTGATATTCTGAAATATTGGGATTAGAATCAATTAGATCTTCGGCTAGAATCTTAGCTTCATCAAATTTAGAATTTTCACAAAGGGAAGTTAGCATTTCAAACTTCTTCCCTTCAATTTCAATCCTATTTGTGTCAATAGTTATCTCAATAAAGTCTTTTCTGAATACAATTGAAGGCTTAATGTTTTCAACTGTATAGAAATCTGAAATAGCTTTTTCCAGACTTTCTTGATTCTTTTCTGCGTCAGGGAAAAGCTCGTATATAAAGCTACCCAATGGGTGTATTATTGTCATTTAATTCTTTTCTACTATTAAATTCTATTACTGAAACCTTTAATGTTTCTATAGTTTGATTGTGTATTTCTAAACTAAGTTATCTTCTGTTCCCAAGCCACTTACTTTCAACATATCCTTTATCTATCAAAATCTTTTTATTACCGATATTGAAGTTTTGGCTCCATAGACAAATGTAATGAAGCTTAGCGATTATATCATAATAATGGGCATATGAAATTCAAGAATCAGATAATGGGAAGTGAAAGCTGTTATTTTTTCAACTTATAACTAACTTGTTTACGTACGAGCTAAAGCTTTGAACTACAATTTTAATATCATATAAATATTCATTAGGCTTTAAGGTGCCGCAGGTTTTTCTGGATTCACGTGCAATAACAAATTGTATTAAGTCAAATTAGTATACGCATTAACTTTAATCAACTTTTACAAAGTTACACTCCCTTTCTCTAAAAATTATACTTGCTTGATAAATTGTAAATCTAACGACTAGAAAGGAAAAACTCTGTCAAAGGCACTAAGCGAAATACTCCGAAACGTTCTATTTTGTTATACTTCTTTGTTATACTTCAGAAGTTCTTTTTTTCTTTGAAAATTAGTAAACTTAATCGGTTTAACTTTTATAAAGCAATCCAACGAATATCGCTGTAAGTTGGTTGTCATTTTCCTGGAAAAAGCTTGTAGAATAGTTTCAATAATTAAACTGGAGCGTTTGCGTATGGAGCCTTTGTAGTTTATTTAGGCAATTCTCTTGCTTGGCGAAGTGCTTCAGTCTCTATTTCCGTAGAAATCCGGAAATCTGTTTGTTTTAATTTTTTTAAAAATGGTTTTATTGAAGGAATTAAGCCATTTAGTTTTGCTTTTACAATTACTCCAATAGTTCCCGTGTAAGATATTCCCAAATGTTCTGCCATTTTTCTAGCTTTTAAATCATCCAAAAATAATGGTGCTGTTTTCAATTTCCAAAGCTAGAGCTATTGCGCTGGATTCTCCCTTGTCTATTTGAACTTCTAAAATAGCCTGACAATATTTATCTGTAGCAGACTTTATAATAACCCATTCTGGCAAAACTTCACTAAATTCAAGCGCAACTTCGGGAGTTGTTATTATTTCCATAAACTTTTCGTAAAACATCCATCTTCTCGATGTTTGTAAGCAAAATAAAACAGCTAGTATCAGAAATTATAATTTTAGGCATTGGCAACGTCCTTTGCTAAATCTGAAGCTGGGTAATTGAAGATTGAAACATTATAGCGTCCCAAAAGTTCTGTAAAAGTACGTTTTGTCAAGCCAGCCATTTCTGCAGCTTGACCTAATGAAAGCTTACCTTCTTCATAGAGACGAGAAGCCACAAACATTGCGAGTTCGTTAGGTTCTATATCAAAACCATCAGGTATGTTTAAGGATAGTGTCTTCATAATTGTAAAGATACTGAATTTTTCTATCCTGAGCTGAATGATGTAAGAGTGGCAAAATTATTTAAAACTGAGACTGTAGCCTTTATAAAAAGTGTTTCAGCACCTGTTTTTTCGGGACCTGCTACGGCAAGAAGTAAACAAGTAACACTTACATAAAATAACAGAATGTGATTGGACTTTTCCTTAAGCGAAACTTTTAAAAGCGTACTTATCAACTTTGACAAAGTTATGCTCTCTTTCTTTAAAAAATTATACTTGCTTGATAAATTGTAAATCTAACGACTGAAAAGGAAAAACTTTGTCAAAGGTACTAAGCGAAATACTCCGAAACGTTCTATTTCGCAATACTTCAGAAGTTCTCGTTCAAATTTTCTCGGAAATTGTTTCAGAAATAAGCCTATAAAAACACAAACACAAAAGGCAAAATTACGACCAGCCAGAGCATACTTTCCTTAAACCAAAGCTCTACAGTGTCTCTTTCGCCATATCTTTTAGTTTGGAAATTTTCAATATAATTGGCAGCCATTATAGATACTGGAGCCAATACAAATAGTGTTTCAGCACCTGTTTTTTCGGGACCTGCTACGGCAATAAGCAAACAAGTAACACTTACATAAAACAGCAGAATGTGATTGGACTTTTCCTTAAGCGAAACTTTTGAAAGCGTTGCCATTCTATAAATACCTGTCCAAATATAAAAAGCGAGAATTACCGCTACCGGTATTAAAATTGAAGCTGAATTATAATTTGAAAAATCTAAGCCAATAGCATCTCTCCATTCAAAAAGCCAAATAAACGAATCATTGACCAGCAATTGGTAGGCCGTATTTAAAACCAAAACCGTAAAAAATCCGGTAAAGGGAATTAGCATTTGCTTATAATTTAAGTTTGGCTTTTGGATAATTGCAATGTATAATGGTACAAAAAATAATAGGCTCCAAAAGTAAAAAAGAGCAGCCAGGCTAATCCAAAAACTAGCATCAAGAATTTTCCGCTCTGAATTTCTATCACTTCGCAAACTCATAATTCGTCGCAGGGCGAATATGAGAAACAGGTTTGCCAAAAGAATGTCTTGATGCAGAAAGATTACGGGTAGCATGACCATAAAACACGAAAAAAACAAGATGGCGTAGGTGTTAATCTTAGTAAGGTGATTTTTTCGAATTATAAAATCAAAGAGCAACATGCTAAACACAGCTACAAGAATATAAAGCCCATTTGCTAAAAAGAATGACAGGCTCATTGGGTCATTAAATTCAGAAAATAACTCCAATAAAAATCCCGCAGTGATGAATACGGCGAGAATTACATAGTTTATCGGCTTAGATTTTCCAAAAAAGCTTGTTAGCATAGGGGTTATTTTATATTTTTGCTACTTAAAGTTTAAAGATATGACTTGGAAAGGTATTTGGGAAGGAATAGCTTCCCTTTTTGAAGATGTTCTTTTTTTACCCTTGGATGAACTTCGCAAATTAGAATTAGAAACCTGGTGGGGTGCAAACGCATTCTCATGGGTGTTTTTATTAATTGGGGCCGCAGCCTTTACGTATTGGATGCTAAAGTTAAACAGCTTTAACGAAAGTACGGAAAGCACCTATACGTACGATGAAAGTATTTGATTTTTAAGTTATCCCAACCCGAAAAGGGAGCCTTAACAGGCTGGGATTTTCTTTATTAAAGATCAAACCCGATATCACTTCTATAATTCATCCTGTCAAAACTTAGTTTTTCTATGTTTTGGTAGGATTTTTTTAGCGCCGTTCTAAAATCTTTATCCAATGCGGTTACTGCTAATACGCGTCCTCCATTGGTAAGTGTATTACCATTTTCGGTCTTGGTACCTGCATGAAAAACTATGGCGTCTTCTATTTTATCTAAACCTGAAATTTGCTTCCCTTTTTCATAGGCTTCAGGGTATCCTCCCGAAACAAGCATTACCGTTGTTGCAGCTCTTTTATCAATGTCAATAGTGATGTTGTCTAACTTTTGATTAAAGGTAGCCTCCAGCAAATCGACTAAATCGGTTTTAATTCTCGGCAGCACAACTTCAGTTTCAGGATCTCCCATACGTACGTTATATTCAATAACGTAGGGCTCGTTATCTACTTTTATCAACCCGATAAAGATAAAACCTTTATAGTCTATGTTCTCTTTAGTAAGACCGTTTACTGTAGGTTTTACAATACGGTCTTCAATTTTTTTCATCAAAGTCTCATCTGCAAATGGCACTGGAGAAATTGCCCCCATACCACCAGTATTTAGCCCGGTATCACCTTCGCCAATACGCTTGTAATCTTTTGCCGTAGGAAGAATTTTATAATTTTTGCCATCGGTAAGTACAAAGACGCTCAGCTCTATTCCGTCTAAAAACTCCTCAATAACCACTTTGGCACTCGCCTCGCCAAATTTACTATGGGCCAACATATTTTCAAGTTCTTGTTTGGCTTCATCTAAATTGTTCAAAATTAAAACTCCTTTTCCTGCGGCAAGTCCATCAGCTTTTAAAACGTACGGCGGGTTTAGGCCTTCCAAAAAGGTCTTACCTGCTTCCAAAGATTCAGCGGTAAAACTTTCATAAGCCGCCGTAGGTATTTTGTGCTGCATCATAAACTCTTTAGCGCGTTGTTTGCTACCTTCAAGCAAGGCGCCACGTTTTGACGGCCCTATGAGCATAACATTTTTCAAGGCTGGCGTTTTAGCAAAATAATCGGCAATTCCTTGAACCAGTGGATCTTCAGGACCAACGATTACCATTTCAATGGCATTATTAAGCACGCATTTTTTTATGGCTTCAAAATCGGTTACTTTTAAGGCTATGTTTGTTGCAATAGCAGCCGTGCCCGCATTTCCGGGTGCTACAAAAAGATTATTGCAGCGTTTGCTTTGTGCAACCTGGTAGGCAAATGTATGTTCGCGGCCTCCAGAACCGAGAATTAAGATGTTCATAGGTATATTTTTTAAACACCTACAAGGTTTTTAAAATCTTGCAGGAAAATGGTTAATTATAAAAACAACTATCAATTTTAATCAAAATGCAATATTAGAGGCGGTTGCGTGATTTAAAAACCAAAAAGGTTTTCAAATTGCATCGAAACCCCGACATCAAAAATAATTGTTTGTAAATTGACCCACTAACTTTTAGTGTAAAAACCTTATCAAAGCATACAAAAGATGTATTCCTATTTTTTAAACAAGATTTTATTACCAATAGGCTCTGTCTTTTTTGATGGAAATTACTCCAATCATCTAAGACAATGGAAAAGCTTTGACACCATGACTGCGGAAGAACTTGAACTAGACCAAAACAAAAGATTGTCTAAAATCCTGAATTATGCTGCAGCCAAAGTACCGTACTATCGCAATCTCAATATTTCAGCCAACGCAGCTTTAAACGATTTCCCCATTTTAACCAAAGCTATTTTACGTGAAGCATCTGAAGCTCTCATTTCAGAAGAATTCAAAAAAGAAAATCTCGAAAAAAATCACAGCAGTGGGAGTAGTGGTGTACAGTCATTTACTTACATGACCCATGCGCATAAGTTTTACCTACGGGCTTTACAGACGCACTGGTGGTCTTGGGGTGGCTATAACCCTGGAGAACGACTGATACAGACCGGAATTTCACCACATCGAAGCTTTCCTAAAAAGCTAAAGGACATTTTCTTTAAAACAAAGTATTTAGAAGCTTTCACGCTAAACAGAAAAAACATGCTAGCTGTTTTAAACCATTCCCAAAACAAAAAGCCAAAACATCTTGCAGGTTATCCCTCTGCATTAAATGAAATGGCCAAAACCGCTATTTCCGAAGGTAATTCATATCCATTTAAAAGTCTAATTTCCTATGGCGACAAATTATTTGATGGATATAGGAGTAATTTTGCACAAGCATTTCAGGATCCATTAATCGTAGAAACATATGGCTGTGCCGAAGGACCTTTAATGGCGTGTAAAATCGATAGTCCCTACTATTATATTATGTCGCCACATGTTTATATAGAAATTGTAGATAACGACGGAAACCCCTTGAAAAATGGCATACGTGGGAATATCTTGGTTACTTGTCTAAGCAATTTTGCGATGCCGCTTATTCGCTATAAATTAGGCGATTTGGGAGTGCTACTTCCCAAGGACCAATATCCTAAATATTGCAAATATAAATATCCGTTACTACAGGAGATAACGGGCCGTGAGACTGATGTTATCAAAGCGCCCAACGGAAATGTGCTAATTTTGCACAGCTTTACCGGCATTATGGAGTACTATCAAGAAATAAAACAATTTAAGGTTATTCAAGTTTCAAAAGATAAGTTACTTGTTGAATACATCGCTAAAGACAGTGCTGCAATTCCTTTACTTAAACAGCGGGAAATAGAAGAAAAACTTCTTAAACTCGCAGATAATTCAATGCGGGTTCAGTTAAAGCACGTAAAAAATATTGCTGCTTCACCTTCAGGAAAACCGCAGTTAATAGAAATACGAAATATTAATTGAAGTTTAAAAACTGAATTAAGATCTTTATTGTAGCCTCTGGATAAATTTGGGCCTCACTATAAAATACTCCCACAAAAACCTACTCATAGCAAGGGTTGCACCTAGGTAAGAAATGCCCAAATACTTTTTATAAAAAAGAAAATTGTATTTTAACAGCCCAAATTTGTTGTTGCTTATCGCATTTTCGCGTTTTCTATAGAATGCTAAATTTACCGAAATACCCAATGCCGGCTTTCCACTTTTCTTGATTGCTGTTAACCACAGCCCCCAATCCTGCCGTTTTCTCAGCTCTGGCGCAAAAACTTTCCCTATGGTGCCAGATCTATACATTCCAGTAAGATTACCGATATAATTATTACGCAGTTGTTTTTTATACGATAGTATAGGAATAGCAACCACTCTTTTCCGCAATGAGTTGCCCAATTCATCTACCAAAAGATAGCTAGAAAAAGAAACATCGCAATTTTTACGTTGCATAAACTCAACTTGGATTTCAAGTTTGTCTGGAGCCCAGAAATCGTCAGAATCTAGAAAGGCTATGTATTCTCCATTTGCCAGCTCAATAGCGCTATTTCTAGCAATGGCAGGCCCTTGATTTTTAGGAAGTTTTTTGTAGTGTATCCGGGAATCTTCAGTATAAAATTCATTGGCAATTTTTGCAGAATCATCCGTAGAAGCATCGTCTATCAAAATCAGTTCCCAATTAGAGTACGTCTGGTTCTGGACGCTCCCAATTGCAGCTTCCAAAAATTTTTCAGCATTGTAGATAGGAGTTATAACCGAGACAAGGGGACGCACCATGATTTTAATAAGCTTTTTCCTCCCCTTTTAAGGCGTTGTAAATAGTTTGGAAAACAATTTTAATATCCAGGAACAGACTCCAGTTTTCTAGGTAAAAAATATCGAATTTCACTCGGTTGATAATATGGTTGTCGTCTTCTACCTCGCCACGATACCCACTTACTTGTGCCAAGCCAGTAATGCCGGGTTTTATAAAATGCCGTACCATAAACTTATCAATACGTTCGGCATACATGTGGGTGTGGCTTACCATGTGCGGCCTAGGGCCAACTACAGACATTTCGCCCTTTAGCACATTGATAAACTGCGGCAGTTCGTCAATACTGGTTTTCCTGATTATTTTTCCTACCCCAGTTACGCGCGCATCTCCTTTTGAAATTTGATGGAGATCTGCCATGGGGTTGGGTATCATAGACCGGAATTTATAGCAATAGAACTCCTGATAATCGAGTCCGTTTCGCTTTTGTTTAAAAAATACGGGGCCTTTGGATTCCAGCTTTATTATAATGCCTAACAAGGGGGTTAGCCACGATAAAATTCCTATAATTACAAATAGAGAAAGTACAATATCAAAACCGCGCTTTATAAATTTATTGAAAGGTTCATCTATCGGAATTTTTCGCATTGAAAGAATAGGAAGTACGCCATAATACGAAAAATCCAGTTTCTTACTGTAAATTTCCTTATTGTCTGGTAGGAATTTTAAAACTTTGAGGTTGTTATCTACAAAATCAATGAGTTTTATTAAATCCTTATTTCCTATTTCGGCCACAGATGAATATACCTCATCTATTTCCTTCTCCAGAATATAATCCATGCACTCCTCAATAGACACCTTATTGGGCCCTTTTAAGTCGAAGGTTTTGTATAGCTGATATCCATAAACGGGATTTGTGGTAAAAAACTTCCGAAGTTGGTCGGTTTTTTGATTAAGACCAATAATAACAACCTTTCTAACATTCCCGCCCAGATGGAGTCGATACTTTTTAAGAAGGAAAAAGATTCCTAATTTAACCACGGTAATGCAAAGCAAAACCAAAAGTAGATACTTGAATATTGTTGATGCAGAAGTGGTCAAATCATTATAAAAACCAAAAAAGGAAAAAACGATTAATGCAAAAATAACGCCTTGCTTCCCTATTAACGACATAATCTTTGCGACATGGGTAAATCGATAAATTTCATAAAACCCGGAACGTAAAGAGAGTAAAAACCATGCAATGGTTAAAAAGATAACATAGTTGAAAAAAGGAAAAGGCGGCTCAAAGAATTCAAAGGCAAAAAAGTGAATAAGGAAAAGGTCTATTCCGTACGAAATAGGCCTTAAAAATCCAGAATATCTTCCACTTTTAAACATTACTTTTATCTATTATGCTTTGAAAAATCTTTATGCTCACTTTTAAAAAGCTCTTCTTTTGAAAGGTTTTTAAAATATTCAAAGGTTTTTTTCATCCCGTCTTCCCGAGACACTTTAGGTTCCCAGTTCAACACTTCCTTTGCTTTAGCGATATCTGGTTCGCGTTGCATGGGATCGTCCTGTGGCAACGGCTTAAAAACAATTTTTTGGTCAGTTCCCGTCAATTTGATTATTTCGTTAGCAAAATCAAGGATAGTAATTTCCCCTGGATTACCAATATTTACGGGTAAGACATAATCGCTCATCAATAATCGGTATAAGCCTTCAACCTGATCGTCAACATAGCAAAAAGAACGGGTTTGCAAGCCGTCACCAAAAACGGTTAAGTCTTCGCCACGCAGCGCCTGGCCAATAAAAGCAGGTATTACGCGGCCATCATTTAAGCGCATTCTAGGGCCGTACGTATTAAAAATACGGGCTATACGGGTTTCCAAGCCGTGAAACCTGTGATAGGCCATGGTAATGGATTCCTGAAATCGTTTTGCCTCATCATAAACGCCACGGGGCCCAATGGTATTCACATTTCCAAAATACTCCTCTGTCTGCGGATGCACCAATGGATCACCATAAACTTCAGAAGTGGAAGCTATCAAGATCCGTGCATCTTTCTCCTTTGCCAATCCCAAAAGATTATGTGTTCCCAAAGACCCTACTTTTAAAGTCTGAATTGGTATTTTTAAATAGTCTATCGGACTCGCTGGAGAGGCGAAATGAAGAATATAGTCCACATTTCCGGGAACATGTACAAATTTGGTTACATCGTGATGATAGAACTCAAAAGATTCATGCTTAAAAAGATGTTGAATGTTTTTAAGATCGCCGGTAATAAGATTATCCATAGCTATAACATGGAAATCTTCCGCAATAAATTTATCACAAAGGTGCGAACCTAAAAATCCAGCCGCTCCTGTTATCAGTACGCGCTTCTTCATAAATTTACTGCTTGTCTTCCTATAGAAATATATGTGAAGCCTTCTTTTTGCATGTCGTGAATATTATACAAATTCCTACCGTCGAAAATTACAGGGTTTTTTAAAAGCTTTTTAAGTCTTTTATAATCTGGCGTCCTGAAAATACTCCATTCCGTACAGATTAACAACGCTTCCGCTCCTTCAAGAGCTTCATACATAGAATCTGCATAATTCAATTTATCACCAAAACGTTTTTCAATATTGGGCATTGCTTCAGGGTCAAAAACCTGGAGTTTAGCATTTCTATCCAGTAAAGCCTCCATCATATCTATGGATGGTGCTTCGCGAATATCATCGGTTTCAGGTTTAAAGGCCAAGCCCCAGACTGCAATTGTTTTCCCTTTTAAATCGTCATTAAAATAACGTTCAATTCTTGGAAATAGCACTGTTTTTTGAGCCGAATTAATTTCAATTACCGAATTCAAAATTTTAAAGTCGTAGTTTTCATCTTTTCCGGCTTTATGCAGCGCTTTTACATCTTTTGGAAAGCACGACCCGCCATACCCAATTCCGGGGAAGAGAAAGCGTTTCCCAATACGGCTATCTGTACCCATTCCGGCACGGACTAAATCTACATCGGCTCCCACTTTTTCGCAGTAGTTGGCAATTTCATTCATAAAGGTAATCTTTGTTGCCAAAAATGAATTTGCTGCGTATTTGGTAAGTTCAGCAGACTTTTCGTCCATAATGATTATTGGGTTTCCAGAGCGCACAAACGGACTGTATAGTTTTTGCATGAGCTCGGTTGCCTTTTCACTACTAGACCCAATTATTATACGTTCGGGCTTCATAAAGTCATCAACAGCAAAGCCTTCCCTTAAAAACTCGGGATTGGAAACTACGTCAAAGTCGGTAGTAGCGTTTTTAGAAATTACAGCATGTACTTTTTCGGCCGTACCTACTGGCACCGTGCTTTTATCTACGATTACCTTATAGTTTTTTATTTTTTTACCGATCTGTTCCGAAACATCCAGCACATACGACAAGTCTGCAGCTCCATCACCATCTTCTGGGGTTGGGAGGGCAAGAAAAATAATTTCACCATGTGCTAAACCTTCTTCTAACGAAGTTGTGAATTTTAAACGGTTTGCTTTTATGTTTCTTTCAAAAAGTACGTCTAAATACGGCTCATAGATTGGCACTTCGCCATTGCGCATTTTCTCGACCTTTTCTTCATCTATATCTACACAGATAACCTCGTTTCCTGTTTCTGCTAGACATGTTCCTGTTACCAGGCCTACATAACCCGTTCCTATTACTGAAATTTTCATAAATATAATCCGTCCTAGTTATATCCTTGAGCTCCGCTTAGGAGGCAATACTTAGAATAAAAATGGCGGTTTCTCTTTAATTAAACGTTTGCAAAAATACAATTTGCAATTCTTTTTATATCTCTTTTATCTCGTTGTTTTTAGATGTTCTAGCACTTGTCATGAGTACGATCAAAATAAAACCAACATAATACGCTCCAATCTGCCTGTTAAACAGATTTTCTACCAGACAATATAGTATCAAGATTGAGAGCATGGCTGTGGGTAAAAATTGTTTTCTCGTTGCTATAAAGCTGGCACCTATAAAAATTAGAAAAATAATTAACGCTAATAAGCCCGCACTTAAATAGAAATCTAGAAACTGGTTATGAGTGTTGTAACGTTCGGAAACAAACCTATCCCGCTTTTTAGCATCTGCAATGCTGCTTTTATACTCCAATACCAGTCTATCCTTAGTTTGGTCAAAGCCAATTCCTGTTAACAAAAAGCCTTCCTCGTCACTTATATTTGCCGCACTTTTCCAGACCACAGCTCTTAACTCATACGTCAATGTATTTTCAATAAAAGCTGGAGGAGAATTAGGGCTTTCACTTGCCAAGTTCCTATTTACATTTTCATTTTTAATAAGAAATAACAACCCCAATACAGCTACCAATGCAACTACACCTATTACCACTTTCCAAACCCTAGGTTGGCCATAAAACTGTTGAATAAGCACCAGAACAAATATGGAAATAAGCGCGATTTTAGAACCAATCAAGATTATAAAAAGTAAGTTGATAAAAATATTCGCTAAATAATAGTTGTTGTTTGGATGGTATTTTTTCCGAATGGCCTGAAAGGATATTACAATGCTAAAAACGCTAAGCAGCCCTAAATACAACCTATCTATTAGGAGCGACTCTATAATTTCCGGAGAGTCGCCAAGGGCAAAGTGTCCTGTTTTATGGGTAATAAGCACAAAGTTATAAACCGTAAAAATAATGGCTGCCAAAGCCGAAAAGATAATGGCACCGTTTATTTTCCCCGTGCGTCCTGCGGGTGAGTTAGCATCATTTACAGGGATATAAAGTATTGCCAGCCCAGCAACAATCAACACTTTTTTAATAATGTTGAAATCTGTCAGTAATCTTCCGCCAAAGATTGAGTTGATAACCAGATATATTAAAAAGCCAATAAACAGAACTATGGCAGGCGATTTCAATTTTTGAAAATCCTCCTTTTTTACAACAAAAGGAAATGCAACCACCAAAATTGCCACAAGTATATTTGGCAATGCTCTTATATAATCGTCAAAAGGAATAGTGAGGTAGAGCAGTAAAAAAACATAGGGGTATATGGCAGCAAGCAGTATCCTCATTGTTTTTGTTCTATGTTTTTAAATTTTAGGGGAAGATAGGAAAGTCTGGTGAGATATTAGCGGTGAGAGAAGAGATATTAGTGGGTAGTGGGAGTGGGTAGTGAAAATTCATAGCTCTATTTTGAGAAACGTTCTTTCATTACCAGGTAAATAAATTTTGAATTACCAACTAGGTAGCGTTTCCACATTCGTTTTGGTTCTTGGGCAAAGCGATAGAACCACTCCAATCCGGCATTTTGCATCCATACGGGAGCGCGTTTTGTTTTTCCAGAAACTACATCAAAGCTGCCACCTACGCCCATAATTAAATTTACATTTTTTAAAATTTCCCGATGACGATACAGAAAGTTTTCCTTGATGGGTGATGAGATTGCAACGAAAAGCATCTGTGTACCGCTATCGGCAATTTGGTGGGCAATTTCCTCTTCTTCGGATGCTGAGAAGTAACCGTTTCTATATCCTGCAATAATATCTGGATTGTAGTTTTGGGAATATTTATCAACTACGGTTTTTACAACCTCTTCTTTGGCACCGAAAAGAAAAATCTTATTGTTGTTTTTATGTGCCATTTCAACTAGGCTGGCCATTAAGTCTATTCCGGCAACGCGTTCTTTAAGGGGTTTTCCTAAAAATTTTGAAGCCCAAACCACTGCTTGGCCATCAGCATTGATAATATCGCACTGGTTTACGCTGTTTCGCAGTTCAAGATCTTTTTGCATAGACACCGCTTTACCAGCATTTACTACCACATGATGCAGCTGTTCTCCCTTCTGAATCTTTTCCTTCACCAAAGCAAGGGTTTCTTGCATGGAGAGGTTGTCAATGGTGGTGTTTAGGATTTCTATTTTTGTACTCGTCACAATTTATTCTTTGTTTGTAAAGATAAGATTTATAAATTTTCTAAAAATTCCACAAGCTGTTTATTTACCGTAACCGAATCATAGCTTTGGGCAGTATCGATTGCATTATCTTTCATTTCATCCTTCTCACTTTGAGGCCTAGAATAAAATTCAAGAATTTTTTCCGTTAGCATTCCAACATCTTTTTTGTCGAAAAGAAACCCATTACTGTCTTCTTCCACATATCCCATTGGCCCTCCTGTTTTACTAGCTATTACTGGAATGCCACAAGCCATAGCCTCTAGACCAACAAGCCCAAGACTTTCTTCTTCGCGATAGGTAGGGAAAATAAAAACGTCCATTTGGTTATAGATAGCTGCGAGCTTCTTTTGTGAAACATTTGAAATGACTTCAAATTTAATATTTATCTCAGCAAGCAAATCTAGAATTTCTGATTTATCTGGTCCATCGCCAACCATCAGTATTTCAAAATTGGTAATACTTTTTTCTTCTTTAATCTTTTTAAGAGCATTGAGAAAAATGCGCCATCCTTTACCTTCAATAAAGTTTGATACAAAACCTATTACAAAATTAGAGCTCTCAACTTTCTCTCTTCCGCTTGGCGAAAACACTTTGTTGTTTATGCCACCAGAAGGGTAAACAAATAATTTGGAAGCAGACACATTGAATTGTGACTTTAGTTTTTCTTTGTAATAATTTGACGGCAAGACCATGAACGACTTTCTCAACCCCGGTATCAAGAAAAAAGATAAGCCTTTTTTAAAAGTAGAATTAAAGATAAGATCACTGCCGTGAAAGTTTAAAATAACCTTTCTATTTAGCCACCAAAATGGGAGTAGTGCTGGTGCTACATGCAACGGAAAATGTACATATACCAAATCATCCTTTTTACATTTAAAATAGAGCTTTGCTATTTGAAGGTATAGTTTTAAATAGCCTAAAGTTTTTGATGATAAAGAATATTTTTTGGTAAGCACTACTTTTTCAACGTAAAAAAAATCTGAAACGGCACCCTCAAAATTTTTCACAAAAATACCATACCGCACATTTTCTGCAGATGGATACATATTGGATATAAGGAATAATCGTTGTTTTTTAGTTGCCATGTACCGTTTGCTTTGAATACCAAAGAATAAAAAGGGCATAAAAGAAGGAAAATATAAACACCCCTTTGCTTATTCCAAAAATGCTTTCTGAACCCGAAAACAAAACTAGTATTATAAAAAGGCTTAATGCCTCGCCCTTCAGTTTTGTTTTTTGAAAAAATATGAGAAATACAATTAAAAAAATCAAAACTCCCAAAAGACCATTTGAAACTAAAAACTCCAAATATTGATTATGGGCATTATACTCATTTTTTAAAGCAATCATAAACCCACCTTTACTATAGGCTATATTGTACAGTGAGTGTGCATCGCCAGTACCCACACCAAAAATCCAGTTTCCTTGTTCCTTAAAATCAGAAAAAATAACACCCCATCTATCATATCTATCTAGGGTAATATTTCCGTCGGTGTCCACAATGGTTGCCATTTTAGATCCCAAAAAGTCAAATTTTATTGAAAATAGAGCGAGAATAACGAATAAACCTATCACATAAAATATTCTTTTAATTTCAATCTTTTTTAAAATTGTAATAGCAAGGATAAGAACCAGACAGATTACTCCAATTCTGCTACTGGTTTCAATCAAAAAAAGAAAAAATGGCGCCAACAAGAGCCCAAATTTTAATTTCTTTTTTCGCAAGTTACTAAACTCGGGCATCCGTACTAGTCCAACGATAAACAACACCAACATTACGGCAAAATAGCTAGGATGTCCATCTAAAGGTTTTACTGCATTCCAGCTATTATATACCCATTTAAAAAAATATCCAGCCTGTACCCAGGGCGTAGCATTTGTTAAAATGGATTCAATTATAACCACCCAGCAAATAACCATCCCGGTAAAGAGACCAATACCAAACGAAACATAAATTTTCTTCAGATTAAAATCTTCGCGTTTATGAGATAAGATAATTAACGGTATCAACACCAAGGTTAAGGTGCGCTCCATACCACGCAAGGCCACTTTTGTGTTTTCTGAAAAGAATAAGCCTATTACAAATAAAAGGTAAAGTGCAAGCAGACCAAAGAATGCTATCTTATTTTTTTTGATGTTTTCTAGACGTTCTTTAGGCTTCAACAGAAAAATGGAAGAAGCGACAAAAAACCAAAGTACTATGGTGTTTAAATTGTCCCATAGCGGCAAGGTCGCAACAAATAAATAGGTGCCGGCCTCAAAAAATATCCTCCAGGGCGATTTATTGTTCCAATAACTTTTTATACCTTTTATCATACGTGTTGTTAAGGGCTATCGCTTTAAGCAAATCCACTAATTCTTGATATTCCTGAGCCTGAATCGTTTCTATTTTACGATTGATTTCCGCTTTGTTTTCAAAAGATGCAAAAAGTGGATAATCGTTGCCTAATAGATGTTTTAAAGGAATGTGTTTTTCAGTAAAAAATGGAAGCTGAAAACTTAAAAAATCAAATACTTTAATAGGAAACGTAAGATCGTCGTACATATTTCTTGGGCGCGTATGGAAAGCGTAGGCAATATTATTTTCCGCAATAAACTGCGGAATTTCATTTCTAGGTACTTTGTTTAAGTTTATGTGCTTTGCCGTGACTTTGGTTTTTAAATCTTTATCTCCCGAAAGAATAAAGAAATTACATTCATTTTTATAGGCTTCGGCAAAGTCAAGGAAGTTTTGATACCCAGAATTTGTATAGCCCAAACTTCCCAGATAGAGAATGCCAAGTTTTTTAGAAAAATCTGGTAGAATTCGGTTTGGGGCAATATCGCGTGTTCCCGGAGGCAAATCGGTATAAGGTCGCTTCGGGAAGAACTTATTCTTTTCAAAAAAAACGGCTCCCATTTCCTTGGTGGGAAAAACCATGGAGGTAGAAATCCAGGTTAGGTAAAAATTACTCAGCTTATTGACAATATATGTAATCTTGCCTCTTAAAGTGTTGTATTCCTCTGGGAACAGTTCTATATAAATATCGCGGATAAAAACTACTGTCTTCTTTGAACGCAATTTTAGAAAAAAAAGACATGGGATATCAATAAGTGCGATGCGGTTGGTGGCAGATTCAACGTAAGCTACATCTGAACTTTTAAAAATAGTTTTAAGCTTATTGGCTTTATAAAAGACAAAATTCCCCCTCGCTTTAAATATGCTTT
Source organism: Aequorivita marina (assembly GCF_031631895.2). NCBI lineage: Bacteria > Pseudomonadati > Bacteroidota > Flavobacteriia > Flavobacteriales > Flavobacteriaceae > Aequorivita > Aequorivita marina. Next base: position 19,821 of record NZ_JAVMBW020000010.1, on the reverse strand, counting down.
TGAACGAATTGATTCTAGTATTTGGTCCTCCTGAAACTTTATTGAGATTGGGCACTATATATAAACTATTCCTCATTTGGTAAATTTTTCGTAAACCTTAGTTTTGTTGAATTTGTAGATTCAAGTATCAAGAATGGAATTAGTAAATAAAAAACATTATTAAAATAATGAATAGATAAGAGGTTTGTAAATAATACTAAAAATACGAACCCAAGTTTTGCTCTCAGGGTGGGTAGTTTTAAATACAGGTATAAATGCAGGATAAAGAATATGAAAAGTAAAAGGAAACCACCCCGGTGATATATGTAATAAAATCCATTATCTATTTCCTGAAATGTGAAAAATTGACTGAAGGCCTGAACCTCTTCATTTTCGCGATAAATTGTTGTACTTGCACCAAAACCTTTTCCAAAAATCTTTTGTACCACACCAAAATCTTCCGATCGCACTGCTTTTCCAAAATCCTCTATTCTTATCCTTAAACTAGCATATTTTGTTGGTTTAAGAACGTAAGGGAGTTTTTCCTTTATCAAAGGCGGCGCAAAATCTGAATTAAAAAATGCAATACTCGATGCAATAATTAAAATACTGATTACGATATAACCAGGTTTAAAAATTTTCCTAAAATTCGCAATAATTAAGAACAGCAAAACAGCCGCAATAACCATGTTCATTAGGTTGGTGGTTAGAACAAGATAGGGCATAGCGAAAAGAAAAGACAAGCCCAATGCTAAGTCCAAGGGTTTTCTGTTTACTAAGTAATAAAAACTTATTAAAACAATTGGAATAATAGCGGGCCCATAGACTCTACCTCTGTAACCAATAACGGTGAACGACCAAAGATTGGGCAACAGCCCCAGATAAAGCAATACATAAACTGCAAAAACTGCAAAATTAAGAATGAACAGAAATCTTAAAAAATTAAAGTTCTTTACATTTAATAAAAATAAATAAAAGAGAAAGCCATAGATCTGAAACTTGATATCTATTGTTGGGTTTTTATGCGTGTAAAAAAAACCAATTATTAAAAAGAAAAAGTAGATAAAGAAGGCAAGGTATAAATATTGTGGTATCCGGAGTTTTCCCTTTTTATCAATTATCCATACGCTCCCTATTAATAATACCAGTACTATCAAGGTTAAGCTGCTGTAATCTACCGTGCTAATGAGCAAGAAGAGTAATACTAATAAAATTTGGTATATTACTTTCACAAAGGAGTAACTATATTAGACAAAAATATTATGGCAAATTTACTCTAAATTTAATATTGGCAATAGTTATCAATCTTTAACTTTAATCGTATAATTGCCTTTGAATTTGTATAACAAATATTATGAAAAAAATTTACTGCCTATTGTTAACTACAATAGTACTGCTTACTTCATGTAGTAGTAATATTTCTGATGACAGAAAGATCGAGAAATTAAAAGATACATCTATAGAAATAGAACCCGACAGCACTTCTTATTCTTTGAGCTTATATGACATTTCAAAAGATTTACATTTCGAAGATATCCCAAGAACGGTTCCTTATGATACCATAAAAAATAAAAGGTTTGCAGATTTAATAATGAAAGACTCCATTGTAGTGCTTCACTCTTTTAAACCATATTATCTTCCAATTGATAAAATAACTTGGACTGAAAACCCAGAAAAAAACAATACTTGGCAAAATTACTATGAAGCGCTCTTTTTTGTATCTATACTTAACCATGCATATCATGATTTTAGGAAAATAGAATACCATGAAAAGGCCAAAAAATACACTTTAAACTATATTGAAAAGCATCCATCATTAGATAAAAAAACCTCCGAATATACTTGGTATGACCACGCAGTTGCCTTTAGGACATTACATATACTTCAGACTATTGCCAACGAATTGGAGCAGAAGGATCCAGACACAAATTTTATCAAAAATGCTTTTGATCATATTTCCTTAAATGTAAGTTTTATGACGAAACCCGAAAATTATAGGGCACATAACCATTCTTTAATGATGGATCGAAGCTTACTCTACCTAGCAAAGATTACAAATGCAAATCCTACATTTTATGAATATATATATTATCCAACAGCAACACGAACCATAGAAAACATCGATAAGGTTATCGATCCTACGGGTCTTGCAAGAGAGCATTCCACTACTTATCATATATTTAACCACAATCTAAATAAGGGTATCCTTTCACTTATTGAGGAAGAAGATATAAATCCAGCTTTCAAGTTAAAGATACTGCGCAAGAATGACGTGCTCCTACAGTTAGTGAAACCAGACCTTACTTTTCCGTTATGGGGCGACAGCCAAACGGAAATACTAAATACAAGACAAGCAAATGATTTCGGTAATGATCAGCGTGTTTTGGATGTTTTGGGAGGAAAGAGATTACCTTCAATGGTAAATTTTGAAAACAACATTGCCACCTTAAGAACCCAACAAGACGATAGTAGCTATGTGGCTCTTTTTGCAAATTATTACTCACGTACACATAAGCATAATGACGATTTATCTTTCATTTTTCAAACCTTGGGAGTGGATATTCTAACTGATCAAGGATACTATGGATATGAAAAAGAATACAGACCATTTCTAATGTCAGTATTTGCCCATAATACTATTGCGATAAACAATAAGGATTATTGGGCAGGAAAGAAAGAGCAATATTCTAAGCTGACTGGATATTCAAAAAGCGATGACGTAGAAATTGTTTCAGGGGAGCATGGAATGTATGATTCCATAACTGTAAAACGAAAATTGTATTATATAAAACCGAACGTAATAATATTACAAGATTGGGCGGAATCAGAATATCCAAATCTGATTAAAATCATAAGTCAACAATTTAACTTTGGAGAACAAGCTACAGAGGCTCAAGTTTCAGAAAACAGTGTTATTATCACTTTTCCAAAGAATATTACCGCAACCGTAAAGTCTTTTACGGAGAATGATAAAATCACTCTAGAAGAATCCTATAGATCGAGAATCCAATATTCCAAAGTTCCAATTTATCAAGTTAAGGTTCAGAAAGCGAGCAATAAATTAATTACCGTAATAGAGGTTCAATCTCCAGCTTACAAAAGTCCAGTTTCGAATATCAGTATTCAAGAAGGGAAAATTAAGTATGAAAAAGATGGTGAAAAAAATTTTATAGGATTATAAATTTAGGTGTCTATAATAAATACTGTTAAATTATTTCGTATATTTAATAAAGTTCACTCATATGAGATATCAATTTACATTTATTTTATGCTTAATCCCTTTTTTAGTATTAAGTGCGCAGACTACTTATGTGCCAGACGATAATTTTGAACAAGCATTAATCGATTTAGGTTTAGATGATGTTTTGGACGATTATATTTTAACGAGTAATATTTCTGGAGTTACCTCGCTCGATCTTCAAAGCCAAAATATTAGTGACCTAACAGGTCTTCAAGATTTTGTAAGTTTGAGATATTTTGATGCCAGCAACAATCAATTTCCTCATATTCCATTCCATCCAAATGCTAATCTATATGCATTAACAGCCAGCAACAATCAACTAACCCAATTAGATTTAAGCCAACATACAAATTTAACCGAGCTAGCCTGTGCCAATAATCTTATTGTAAATCTAGATTTAAGTCAAAATTCAAATTTGAAGTATTTAACAGCAGGCCAAAATTCATTTCCGGAACTAGATATATCAAATCACCCAAATCTTAGGGAAGTCCGTCTTTTTGGACAAAATAACTCCCTATTAAATGTCGATATAAGAAATGGCAATAATACAATGATTCAAGAATTTGTGGTAATAAACAATCCAAACCTTCCTTATATTTATGTTGATGATTGTGATTATAGCACCATAAACTGGACAGACATTGACCCTACTACAATTTTTGTTGAAATGGAAGGTCAAACGGAATGTGAAATGATAGGTGTGGAAGATAATTTTCTAATTCAAAATATAGCCGTATATCCTAATCCCGTATGGGATTTCATAACCATAGAAACTGCAAATGGTTTAAATATTGAAGAAATAGCCATTTTCAGTATATCTGGTAAAAGAATAAGAAATTTATATAATGATTTTGAAAAAATTGATTTTAAATCATTTCCTGCAGGGGTATATTATCTTGAAATTCAATCGAACAAAGGATCAACAGTCAAAAAGGTCTTAAAAAATTAAAAGAATCACAATGAAAAATTATTACATTATTTTCCTTTTTTTCTTAAGCAGTATTGCACAAGCTCAAATTGTAAATATTCCAGATTCTAATTTTCTAGATGTCTTGGTCAACACCAATTGTGTTGATACGAACGGAGATGGGTACGGCGATTCTCCAGCAGACACAAATAATGATGGACAAATTCAAGTTATTGAAGCAGAGGCTGTTATAGGGTTAATTGTTGGTGATTACCAATTAGTAACCTCTCTCGAAGGAATCCAGAGCTTCACAAACCTTGAAAACTTAAATGTTAAGTTGAATGCTTTGACAGAATTAGAAGTATCGCAAAATACAAATCTTAAATTTTTAAATTGTGATTATAATGAGATAGCTAGTCTAGATTTGTCACAAAATTTGAGCCTAGAAAAATTATCTTGTGTTCAAAACCACTTTTTGGCAACTTTAATATTGCCACAAAATATAAATTTTAAAGAATTATCTGTCTCTGAGAATCTATTAACCAGTTTAGATATAACACAATACCCAAATTTAGAATTATTATGGTGCAATAGTAACCAATTAACCGAATTGGATGTATCACAAAATCCAAATCTAAAGATCTTAGGTTTCTCAGGGAATCAAATAACTAATATAGATGTAACCCAAAATGCAAATTTAGAATCATTAAGTTGTAGTTATAACCAGTTAAGTGAATTAGATGTTACACAAAATACAATACTTGAATCGTTATCCTGTGATGAAAACTCATTAACTAATTTAGATATATCACAAAACCCTCTACTCAAGACTCTAACATGTAGTGAAAATTTATTAACAAGTTTAGATCTATCACAAAACACAAGGTTTGAATATTTTCAGTGTAAAGGAAACTTATTAACTAGTCTAGATCTATCACAAAACACAATGCTTCAGGAGTTATTCTGTGATGAAAACAACTTAACCTATTTAAATATTAGAAACGGAAACAATCACAATATGACTAGCATGTATGCATATAATAACCCCAATCTTAATATTATTATGGTAGATTGCGACGATGATGCCAACAATAAAGATTGTTATGAAGACCGTTGGTGTAAAGATAGTACAGCAACTTACACCGGAGATTGCACATTAGGAACAGAAGATTTTCAAGATGTCCAGTTTACCTTATACCCAAACCCCACTCAAAATATTTTGTCTATTGATTCACCAGAGCCTTTCAATTCGGTTCGTATTTATTCTATAACAGGTAGCCTCATAAAAGAAACATCAAATTCTCAAGTTGATGTTTCAAGTTTAGCTTCGGGAATATATTTTGTAAAGGTTTATAAACAAGGTAGAAATAGCACAAAAAAGGTTGTGAAGATTTAAGAGCATAAAACAGGAAAAACTTCCAAATGTTATTATTCTTTAATTTTTTCAATTCTCAAATCCCCAACACTCAAATCACTCGTAATTGTAATACTCAAAGTTCCTTTATTAAACTCCTTGTGCGAGACCTTTTTATCATTCCAATAAACATCATAGGAATAGTCTGGGTTAAGGCAAGCTATTAAAGAAAAAGGCTTGTCGGCATGATCCATCACTTTCAATGAGGCTTCTAGTTTGGTGTATTCTTTATTGAATTTTTGCTTTTCAATCCAAACATCATACCCCGCAGTAAGATTTCCTATCTGGTAATAGGCATTAAACCAAGACAACACTGGTGCCGAAAGCCCACTAAACTGATACCAACCTTTGCCACCTTTTGTTTCAATGGAAAAACTTTCGTAACAATTATAGGTTTTTTCTGTTTCGCGTTTCCATACATCTAGAGCTGTTGTGGCAATTTTATGGGCAAAATCTGCTTCGCCAAGGTCTAACATTGCTTTCCAATAAAACCATTGGTGTGGCATCCATACGCGACCATTCCAATATCCTATTGGGTTAAAGTAAGGCGCAGATTGATCTACGGTTGACAAACCAACATCAGACCATAATTCTCCTTTCGTTTTAAGGTGAGATAGGGTTTTCTTTATTTGATCTTCAGTACCAATTCCCGCTATCAAAGGCGAAACACCACCCAAGCCCATATTATAATTGATGGAATCGTTATATTTTAAAATTTCTTCAGGATTTCCAGAACTCGAATGAAGTACATAGCCATAGTATCCACTCTCCTCGTCCCACGAATAGTCATTTAAAGCCGTAGAGAGACTCTCTATATCTTTAATATACCCATTTACATCGTCCGATTTATTAAGCGCCTCAGCAGCCATTTTTAAGATTTTAGCGACACGTATCATATGGGCAGAACTAACTACTGGGGCCGTAGTTTTGGTCATTTTATTTTTATGCATATATTTTTGTGGCGGATAATCGTCCCAGCCACCAGAATTATAAAAATAATCCCAAGTAGCGATAAGGCCAGAGTCTAAATTTCGAGTAGAAGAAGTGCTCGTGTTTCCTATTAAAAAGTCATAATATCGCTTTAATCTAGGGTATTCTTCCTTTAAAAAATCATCAGATTGATTTTTGTTCCACAATTCCTGAAATAAATAAATCTGCACAGGAAGTGGCGTACCGTGATGTATAAAAGCCGATTGCTCTTCAGGACCGGTTAAGTAGGCGTTGAGGTTCTCGGTGCCTCGCTGCAGGTCTAACTGCGTAAGCCCAATACCAATAAACCCAGAATCCCAGGTATATAAGCAATCCCACTTACGGCCAGGAGCGTGATGCCGAATGTATTGATGTTGCGTGTAGATAGGGTAAACTACATTTGATATGGTGGTAGCAGCCATCCTCTTTTGGCTAAACAAATATTTTTCTCCTTCCGGAACTGTATTGTATTGGTGCAAATTCTTTTTAGCTGCTGTAAAAACCTTTTGATAGTTTAGATTCGCTACATCTTTCAACTGGGCTTTTACTTCTTCTAGATTTCCTGAACAAACCATTGCGTTAACCGTTTTGGATGCATTGGGATCTATTTTTATCTGTTGAATTGCTGCATCCGTAAAATGCCCTCCTTTATCGCCATAAAATTTATTTTTTTCGGACGCGTTTAGCTGTTCGTTAAAGTTATTTGGCAAATCTTTTGCGAACCATTCAGCCATTTTATAGTCGGGATAATCCCAAGAAACACCGTAATAGGTATCTGTGTTTTCGTACTTTAGAATCATTGAGTTTGGACTAGGCCCCTTAACTATTTTAGGAACACTATTCCATTTAACGGGTTCAATTTTAATAGCATCAAAGTCACTTTGTGAAACAATAGCATAGCCATCAATAACTAGTGGCGATTTTGATTTGGTTTCCACGTTCAATTGAAACTTACCTTTTTTTACTTCCCCAAGAGGGACTTTAATCATATTGAGAGCTGCTGATGCAGGGAGAGTTATATTAGTATTTACAATTCCGTTTAATTGCAATTTTGCATCATCGTCTTTTTCAGTTTTATAACGAATGGCAATTACCGCATCTTTAATATTTTCTTGGATTGAAAATTGATACGTCACCAAATCGCCTGTTCTCTTTCCAAATCCCTTACCAATACCACTTCCATTTACAAGTCCGTTTTCGCGAACTTCCCCCCGAAGCATACCGTCTGGAACCAACTGGTCTTTAACCCAAGGGTGTTTAAAAGTAAAGGTTTCATAATCTAATGCATCAACCCAGATTCCATTTTCAGGCAGGTTAACTTTAGCGTAATTTAACGGTACTTCAGGTTTATGCGGTGCTAATGGAGGAAAATGCATGGAAGCTAGCATGTGCAATGCCAAATCCTGTATGGTGTCGGTATTATTTACGCAGGTCATTTTAATTGCTCTGGCGTCATCATCTATTTTTGCATAAGCTATATCTGCATATACCTTGTCTTTCCATTCTAAATCATGGCGATATGAAAAATATTCAAGATTGGGAGAAGCTTCCCACGGATGAAAATTGGAGGTTTTTAAAACATCTGGCGGGGTGATAGCTTTGTTGTAAAATGAAGGAAAGACAGCCAGGTCAAAACGAAGTCCTTCTTCAACATTTGGAATGTGGGAAATTCCAACGTATTTTTTGGTATAAGGTCCCCACTGCGGAAGACTTAGGTCATGTGAACCATCACTAACAAGGTTTGCATGATCGCTATTGTTATTGCTACAGGAACCAATAAAGAGCAGGAGTCCAATAATTGAAATACATAATCCAGATGTTCGCAATATACTTTTCATTTCTTTTTAAATTCGATCGTTCACAGTTTAAAATAATATTGAAACCAAGTTAATTAAATTCACTTTTTAAAAATTAATTGCTTGATTTCCTTTAAATTCAGCTTGGGTACTATGGCAAACATAAATTCACTTAAGCTGGCACCGGTCATTCGTTTTACCAGAAACCACCAATTGGGAACAAATAAAAACATAAACCCTATGGTAACCGCCCAAGCAACGGCCTGTATAGAAATCATGCTTCCCAAGAAAACAAATATGGCCATTATTGCAATGGAGAACAAATTCCAATAAAATGAAAGGTTGGTTTTACCGGTTGCAATTACCAAGCTTCCAATTGGGTTGCCTAAGCTTCTAAGGTACATATATAAAGAAAGGATACGAACCAAGACCACAATACTTTCATATTTTGGCCCGTACAATATATTGACAATTAGAGGAGCGAAAATTATAATTCCCAAATAAACAAAAAAGTTTAGCGATGAGATTATGTTTATGAGTTTTAGGTAGTTTTCCTTTAGCACATAAATATCTGCTTGGAATTTCGCCAACAACGGATTTGCAATTTTTGTAATTATCGGGTTTATAATCTGTGCAGGTTTATAAACCAATTGTTTTGCCAAACTATAACCACCTAATAGCTCTGTACTAAAGAGCTTTCCGATAATAAGTATATCCAGATCGCGATTAAAGAAGTTAACAAACTGGCTTCCCACTTCATAAATACCAATCTTTAAAAATGGTAGAGCTTCACTGTATTTAAAATGGAAACGCACTGGGTTTAATGACACGCCTCGAATCCAAAAGAATAAATTGGGAACTGCATATTGAAACAAAGCAGAAAAGATTAAAGCATATATTCCAAATCCATAATATGCAAGAAAAATAGCTAAAGCCAAGGAAATAATTGAGCTGGTCAACTCTACAAGGGCAATGATACGAAAGTTGAGGTTTTTATGTTCAATGGTCTTAAATTGGCCGCCAAGTGCTGCTGCTAAAACCGCCAAAGCCATAATTACAATAAGTTGTGCTAACAGGGGTTCGTTATAAAAAGATGCGATATAAGGCGATACAAAAAAGATAATACCGAAAACCAAAACTCCAAATGTCAAGTTTATCCAGTAAAGGCTTGAGTATTCATTTTTGGAAATTTTCTGTTTATGAAATATTGCTGAGGTTAAGCCCATATCCATAAAAAGGTTGATAATGCCCAAAATAAAGAGCGTTAGGGCCATGAGCCCAAAATCTGCTTTATCTAGAAAACGCGCTAAAATAGACAATCTTAAAAGCGAGCATATCGCGACACCCATGGTGCCCAAGGTGGTCCATTTTACCCCTTTTATTACGCTGCCTTTTATTGGGTCCATCTATTTGTATTACGTAGTTAGTATCAACTTGAATTCTTCAATACTATCATTTGTTGCAATGGCATTTGTAGCATTTTCAATTTCCACTTGTTTCCTCAATTTTACAAGAGTATCAGGGTTTTGTATAAAAGCTTCAACGCCACGTAACAATGCATCTGTGTTATTGCCAACAATTTCTCCGTTTACGTTTGCTATAACAAACTCCTTAGCTGCAGGAAAATCTGTGGTGATAACTGGCGTGCTTAGCATAATAGCCTCACTTAAAACCATGCCCTGGGCCTCATACGCGGAAGATAAGACAAAACAATCGGCATTTTTTATATAAGGATATGGGTTTTGTTGAAACCCTTTAAAAACCATATTGTTCTTTAAGCCATAGGACGTTGCTTGGGTTTTTAATGCTTCCAGATCGGGGCCATCCCCAATAATGTACCATTTAAAAGCGTATTGCTTTTCCTTGAGCTCCTTAGCTATTTTTATAATTCTATCAATCCGTTTTTGTGTGTTCTCAATTCGTGCAACAGTAACAAAGATAACGTGATCCTCCTTGTCTAAATAGGGATTGAAGGCTTTTGCTTTTTCAATAATTACATTTGGATCGATATAATTATGAACTAAATATGATTTCGCAGCAAACTCAGGGGCTAAACCATCAAAATCTTCCTTACAGCTTTTTGAAACAGAAACCACCTTATCAAAATTGCGGTAGCGTTCTAATATATATTCTCTGGTGAATCCCAGTTTATCAAGATCATTATGTATCCAAGCTATTTTTTGCTTAGCTTTTACAGAAGTCAATACAAAATCATTCGCTCCAAGTACTGCATCGGTTCTGGGAATATCATTGGAAAACGAAATAGCGGCGTCATACTCCGTTTTTTTATTCCAATTGCCATAAAAGTATCGCATTGCTATTTTTCTAGAACCTTTATCTCCTATAACTTTCGAAATGGGCTTAACAAGTAAATAAACAGCCAAAAGATACCAAGGCAAATGCTTTTTTGCTTCTTTAAAGCTGATATACAAGCATTTCAGAAAAAATGGTGCGTGGACTTTAACAGTATGGTTTAAAGAATCAAATTTCTCACCGAAATAAGGGTTAAAACACACCAGCTCCAAAGTATATTGATTGTTTTTTTGAAGCTCACTAAGTAAGTTATACAACGAATTTGCTATTCCTCCCATCTTTAAGTGTGGGTTTACAAATAGTATTTTCATTGTATTATTCTTTTAAAAATTGGCCTGCTAGTTGTTTAAAATTCCACAAAAATCCAAAACTTGAATCTCGGAATCAATCTCCAGGTTTTTAAATTCATTATGCGCCACTAAAAACACTATAATATCACATTCTGAAACGGCTTCCGATATAGTAGATAAATTGAGTTCATCATGTGCTTTTAAGTTTGGTTCAACAAATTGGGTTTTAAAACCATCGGTTTTTAATTGTTGTGCAACATGTAGCGCAGGAGACTCTCTTAAATCATCAATGTTAGGTTTAAAAGCAAGCCCCATACAAGCTACCACGGCATCTCTTCCGTGCTCTATCTTAAACTGAAGGGCGGTATTTTTTACTTTTTCAATAGCCCAATCTGTTTTATAATTGTTTATTTCTCGGGCAGAACGAATCATTTTTGCTTCCTCTGGAAATTCAGAAACAATAAACCACGGATCTACGGCAATACAATGACCGCCAACGCCCGTTCCGGGTTGTAAAATGTTTACACGTGGGTGTTTGTTTGCTAAGTGGATCAGCTCCCATACATTAATATTTGCCTTATCGCAGATCATTGAAAGTTCGTTGGCAAAAGCAATCTGAACATCGCGTGATGCATTTTCAACCAGTTTACACATTTCAGCTGTTTGGGCATTGGTTTTATGCAGTTCGCCTTTTACGAAATTTTGATAGAAGTTTACTGCCTTTTCTGTTGAGGCTTCGTCAATACCGCCTATAGCACGATCATTTTGCTCTAGTTCATAGATTACGTTTCCAGGCAATACGCGTTCTGGACAGTAAGCAATATAGATTTCACCTTTTAAATCAGGACGTTCCTCAAAAATAATCTCTTGTATTTTACGAGTGGTTCCAACAGGGCTTGTAGATTCTAAAATAACTAAGGCGCCTTTTTGCAACGTAGGAATTATATTTCTAACCGCACTTTCAACATAAGAAAGATCAGGTATATTGTTTTCTCTAAAAGGAGTGGGTACCGCAATTAAATAAACATCGGCCGTTATAGCTTGGGTTGAAGCTGTTAAATACCCCTCCATTACCACGTAGTGAACAAGACCACCAAGTTCTGGCTCTACAATATGAATTTTTCCTTCATTGATGGTATCAACCACCTGTTTACGGATATCGACACCAGTAACATTTAATTTTTTACTTGCAATTAGTGCAGCTGTTGGCAAACCAATATAGCCAAGCCCCATCATCACTACCGAGGGTTTACTTTCCATCTTGTATTTGTTCAATATAATTTACAATTCGTTCTGAAGTCTTTCCATCGCCATAGGGATTGTGTAGCATACTCATGGCGTTATAATATTCGGTATTGTTCAACAGTTTATCTGATTCCTTAACAATTCTTTCTTGATCTGTTCCTACCAAAAGCACCGTTCCTTCATCTACGGCTTCAGGACGCTCTGTAGTTGTTCTTGTTACTAATACCGGTTTTCCTAAGCTAGGTGCTTCCTCTTGGATGCCACCGCTATCCGTAATGATTAAATATGACTTTTCCATTAACCAAATAAAAGCCGGATATGCCAATGGTGATACCAAATGAATATTTTCAACACCACTTAGCAATTCGTTTACAGGGCCAACAACATTTGGATTTAAATGAACCGGGTAAATAATTTGGACATTTGGATTATTTTGGGCTATTGTTTTAAGAGCCGCACAAATGTTTATAAGTCCGTCGCCATGGTTTTCCCTTCTATGCCCAGTTACCAAAATTATTCTATTCTGAAGATCCAAGATTGTTTTTAGATTCTCAATTTCTTCGTCTTTGAAGTTTTCAGCGTTTACTTTTTCAATTCCATATAGAAGTGCATCAATAACCGTGTTTCCAGTTACCAATATGTTTTCGTCTTTGGTATTTTCAGCCAATAGATTACTTTTAGAAAGCTCGGTTGGAGAAAAATGATAGTCCGCAATTTTTCCGGTTAGTTGCCGGTTAAATTCCTCCGGAAACGGATACTGCCTGTCAAAAGTTCGTAAGCCAGCCTCCACATGGCAGATTTTGGCCCCGCTATAAAAAGCTGCAATCCCCACGGCCATAGACGTTGTAGTATCACCATGAACATATACATAATCCGGCTGAACCTCATCAAGAACGGGTTTCATGTTTTCAATTATAGCTGCCGTTAAAGTGTATAGGTTTTGGTTGGGACGCATTAAGTCCAAATCAAAATCTGGAGTTATTTCGAAGAAATCCAATACCTGATCTAGCATTTCACGATGTTGGGCGGTAACGCAAACAGTAGTTTCGAAGGCCTCGTTTTTTAAAAATTCCTTTACTAAAGGTGCCATTTTTATAGCCTCTGGTCGAGTACCAAATACTATTAAGTTCTTTTTAGACATTTAATTTTATTTAAAGGATCACAACAGTTTTTAATGGTCCAAGTACTTAATCTAATCTAGAAAATCTTCTCAAACTTCTAAAAACATATAGGACGAAAAATATAAAAGAGAATAGAAAAACTAAAACCAAAGGATATTTTATCTTATTCGGTATATTTAAGAGTTTTTCAGGCTCCATATTATAATTGGCACTAATGCTTTTAATAGGAACACTATAATCACTTTGCTCTATTTTAAGACGCTGTAGATTATCTACTATTTGTCTTTTCTTTTCTACCAAATTATATTGATCTGAAATATTGTTTACTGAAACAGAAGCACCCGCTCTCAAGCCGCCATAATTCGCTTTTATAAGTGAATCTAGTTGAGCTATCATAATATAATGTTCACCTACTTCAAGATCTTTTGTTTCCTTATATATTTTTTGATATTCTTGAAAGTGCTTGTTCTCATTAAAATACCCCAATAAATCACTAATTATTTCTTCTGAAGATGCCTTTCCCTTCGTAAATATTTTTATCCTGTGGTGCTTATAATACTTACTAGTCGTCATGTTTTCTACATATTCTGAAAAATCTTGATTTTGAGAAATGATTTTAAGAATATCAATATTTTGACGTGATTCAGATATGAAGTTGTATAAATCGACGATGGGTTCAATCTCTATTAGTTTAAGCTTTGTGTAGTTGGTATCCAGTACTTTTTTAAGATATACAGAGTCTTTAGAAGAAACTTTTGAATTAACCTCTTCTACCTTGTTATATAGATAATCTACACTTCCGAAGTTTGGAATTACTATCAGTTCATTGCTATACGTTTTAACCTCTGTATAGTCTTTATAATAGCCATAAGCAAAGCCGATAAGTATAAGGACAATGACTACTATTATGTATTTTTTAAAGAAGTCTAGAACCAAGAAAAAGCTTCTTACTAAACTTTTTAAGAAGTCGTTAAATTTCCCTAACATATATCCCAAATCAACCTCTTCCGATGCGTTTTGCTCTGCCATAAACAACAATTTTATTAATTAATGACTATCTTTTTTAGTACAGACTTTAGGCTTTCACGCCAGTCTTTATGGTTTAATTTTAATTTATTACACGCCTTTGTATTGTCTAAAACGCTGTACACCGGCCGTGCGGCAAAAGTACGGTATTGGTTGGTCTTTGCAAGATTTGCATCTTTTAATTTTTTGGTCTGCTTTAGTATCTCTTCGGCAAAGCCAAACCAGGTTGTTTCGCCGCTATTACTAAAGTTATAAACGCCATAAGCTGTAGAATCTTGTGCAATTATTTGCAATACGGCCTCCGCCAGATCATTTGCATTGGTAGGCGTTCCCGTTTGCTCTGTGGTTATGGTAAGCGGCTTCCCCTCGCCAGCATATTTTACAATAGTTTTTAGAAAGTTATGCCCGTATTGCGAATACAACCACGAGGTGCGTAGTATATAAAACGTATCGTAAATTTCCTGAATGTACTGCTCTCCTTTTAGCTTAGAAGCGCCGTAAACATTGATGGGGTTGGGTGAGTCGGTTTCTAGATACGGCACGCCTTTCTCACCATCAAAAACGTAATCTGTAGAAATATGGAACAAAATCACGTTGTTCGCCTCACAGGCCAAGGCGAGGTTTTTTACGGCTTCGGCGTTTATTGCAAAGGCTTTTTCTTTTTCACTTTCTGCTTTTTCAACATTGGTATAAGCCGCCGTGTTTATGCAATGGGAAAAGTTGTTCTTTCTGAAGAAATCTGTTAGTGATTCTTCTTTTTGAATATCCAGTTCTTGTTTTGAAACAAAGACAAATTCAAGGTCGGGATAATTGGCTGCCGCGTCTTTTATGCAGCTTCCCAATTGCCCGTTTGCACCTGTAACTAGTATTTTTTTCATCCCATAAATCCCCAAAAAGGACTTTTACTTATTCTTAATTCCTATATCTCAATTTTTTCAATAATATGAAGCAATTTCCGATCCCTTCTCTTTTAAAAAAAACTTGGGATGGAAGATACCACTTCCTTAAAAGTGGATAGTTCCAAATCTTTTTCCGAGATAATAAATTCTTCTTTTGGTAGATGCCAATCTAAGGCTAAGGTTGCGTCATTATAGATTATTCCGCCCTCTGAAGCCTTGTGATAATAATTATCGCACTTGTAGGAGAAAACAGATTCTTCCGACAGTGTAATAAACCCATGGGCAAAACCTCTTGGTACAAAAAGTTGTAGGTGTTCCTCATCATCTAGGATCAATGAAAATGATTTTCCAAAGGTTTTGGAGTTCTTCCTAAGGTCAACCACAATATCTAAAACCTTGCCCTTAACCGCCCGAACTAATTTTGCTTGCGCCATTTTCCCTTTTTGAAAATGCAGGCCACGTAACACCCCCTTGGACGAAACCGATTGGTTATCCTGAACAAATTCGGTCTTTAGTCCGGTAGTTTTTTCGAAATCCCTTTGGTTATAGGTTTCGTAAAAAAGACCACGCTCGTCTCTAAACACCCGTGGTTTTAGTATAAAGCAATCTTCTAGCGGTGATTTTTGTAGTTCCAAAATTTAGTCGAGTTGAATTAAGTGTTTTCCGTAACCACTTTTTAATAAGGGTTGGGCCAAAGTTACTAATTGTTCTTTTGAAATATAGCCCATTTCGTAGGCAGATTCTTCAATTGCACCAATTTTTAGACCCTGACGCTCTTCAATAACCTCCACAAATTGTGCGGCTTGCATTAAAGAAGTAAAAGTACCGGTATCTAACCAAGCTGTTCCTTTGTCAAGAATACCTACATTTAGCTTGCCTTGGTTTAAATACACGTTGTTTACGTCGGTTATTTCCAGTTCGCCGCGGGCGCTGGGTTTTATGTTTTCGGCTATTTCTACCACACTATTGTCGTAAAAATAAATACCTGGCACTGCGTAATTAGATTTAGGATTTTTCGGCTTTTCTTCAATGGAAAGGGCTTTTCCGTTCTTGTCAAATTCCACAACTCCGTAACGTTCAGGATCCAAAACGTGATAGGCGTAGATAATGCCACCATCGGGGTTATTATTGGCTTGTAACAGCTCCTTTAAGCCAGAACCATAAAAAATATTGTCGCCAAGTATCAAGGCTACTTTATCGTTACCAATAAACTTCTTTCCAATAATAAAAGCTTCGGCAAGACCATTTGGGTTTTGCTGTTCGGCATACTCAAAGTTGCATCCTAGCTTATTTCCGTTGCCCAAAAGCTGTTTAAACAACGGGAGGTCCTGCGGTGTAGAAATAATCAATATATCCCTAATACCAGCAAGCATAAGTGTTGATAGCGGATAATAAATCATGGGTTTGTCATAAACTGGCATTAATTGCTTACTTACCGCCAATGTTAACGGATGCAAACGCGTACCTGAACCTCCTGCTAAAATTATTCCTTTCATTTAATCGATATTTTATGTTTCTGGTTTTTACCTACAAGGTTCCCTCCTTCGTCGGGGAAACCTTGCAAGATGGTTACATATTCATATAACTACCCGGCATGTTAGGCAGGTTCGTGACCGATTTTTATAATCGATCTCTATTCTCCAAATACCAAGCAATTGTTTTCTCAATACCCGTTTCAAAATTTTCCTTGGCCTTCCATCCCAGCTCTTCCTCAATTCTTGAAGCATCAATGGCATATCTAAAATCGTGGCCTGGACGGTCATTTACAAAACTTATCTGTTCTTTATACGAAGTTTTCTTCGCTCCGCTTGATGTCTTGGGAAGCATTTCGTCCAATAATTCACAAATAACACCAGCTATATAAAGATTTTCACGTTCGTTTCGGCCGCCAATATTATAGGTTTCGCCGAGTTTCCCGTTTTCCAATGCTAAATAAATTCCGTGGCAATGATCGGTTACATAAAGCCAATCTCGGACGTTTTTTCCATCGCCATAAATTGGGATAGGCTCTCCAGAAATAGCTTTCCGGATTATAGTAGGAATCAGTTTTTCCTTATGCTGATTGGGCCCGTAATTATTAGAGCAGTTGGTAGTAACAACGGGTAAGCCATACGTGTGGAAATAACTGCGCACAATAAAATCTGACGATGCTTTTGAAGCACTGTACGGGCTGTTGGGCGCATAAGCGGTTTTTTCGGTAAAAAGTCCCGATTCTCCTAAGGTGCCGTAAACCTCATCAGTAGATATGTGCAGAAAACGCGCATTACTGAACTCATCTTTTAAATCATTGGGTGCATTCATCCATGTTTTGTACGCACTTTGAACCAAATTGAACGTACCGACAATATTGGTTTGAATAAATTCCGAAGGCCCCGAAATGGAATTGTCAACATGACTCTCTGCAGCAAAGTGAACGACCTTTTTAAATTGATGTTCAGCAAAGAGTTTATCGATTAATTTGGCATCGCAAATATCTCCTTCTATAAACGTAATTTTATCTAAAACACCTTCCAAATTCTTTAAACTTCCGGCATAAGTAAGCTTGTCCAGTACAAAAATCTCGTCTTCTGAATGGGTAAGGGCATAGTCCACATAATTAGACCCTATAAACCCTGCTCCTCCGGTAACCAGTACTTTATCGTTCATAAAAATTAATCTTTAGACGTGTCTAATATTTGATTTAGCATCTTTTCGGTAATTAAATAGGTAGGTTTAACCCCTGTTGTTCCTAATCCGCCAGAGGCTAAAGTGCTTCCCGTTTCAAGCGGGTTATCAGAAGCGTAATACGCATAGCGAACCTTTACATTTGAGCTAATACTTCTACGGATTTTTGAAGCTGCCTGAATTGCTTTTTGGTAATGTGCTCCTTCCATTTCCAGACCAATTACATTCCAAGTAGAATCGTGGAAAAACTTAAGGACATCCCTATTTTGAAGTGATGTTCCCAAGACCGAAATCATGGTTCCAGTGCATACTTTAACCCCATCATCCTTAAAGTCTTCATTCTCCAGTTCGTTTACAAAGGGATAGTTATCTGCCGTACCCTCAAAAACATGGGCGGATGGAATCATAATATCTCCTTTCCCGCCTTCTAGAATACCTGCCTTCCCCATAATTGAAACCGAGGCAACGTTGAGAAAATAAGGATCCTTATTTTTAGTTATAAATGGTTTTAACAGCTCATCCATGGTTTCATAAGCTTGCTCGCCAAAGGCATAGTCCATTACAATTATAACCGGCTTCTGGGCGTCATCCAGATCTTTTAAGCCTTCAGTATAAGCGTTTGTCTTTATTTTGGCCGTATCAATTATCTGAATATCGATATTGGTGCCGCTTTCGTCCTCAAGAAAGACCATACCTTCTGAATGCGCTACCTTTGCAACCTTTTCGCGCAATTTTAAACTGGTGGGGCTACTCAAAGCCTCAAACACTTGCATGGGTTTTTTCTTGCCGAACTCGGTAGGCAAAGCTTTTGGGGCATACAAACTGTTCATTACACTATGCATATTGGCACTGATAATATGGATGGGTCTATCTAACAATCCATCTTTCTGTAAGCTCTGTTTTATGCGGTACGCCCATAATTCGCCATGAATATGATGGCCTAAGCGCTCACGAAGTACGGGACTAAACGTAATAATACGTTGCTTATCTTCTAAAACCTCATCTATGGCAAGCTTCCCAAGGAAGTAAATAATATTGAAAAACCGGTTTTCATTCTGCTCCGTAGCAAAGTACGGATATACGTTTTTTACCTCTTCAAAGGTTCTTCCCAAGAAATTGGCAGTATGGGTTAGGGTTACCTCTTTTTCCTTCTGGGTAAGTTTGCCCTTTTTCATTACCGTTTCCTCCAGCTTTTTCCAATCGCGTATTACCGCGCCTTTCTCGTTAATGAGCACCTGCTTCATAATCTTGTGCGACTCGATAAAAAGGAAGGTAAGATGGGTAAGAATATCATAAATCTCCGAACGCCCACGTGTAACCTCAATGTTCATCTGTTCGGGGTCAATTCGGTAACAGTTTCTACGGCGTTTCATTGGGATAATAGGCTCAAAATGTGAGTCTTTATACCCTTCATCGCTGGTAAGATTTATAAACCTACACTCTTCAATGCCCGCAGGTAAACGGTCCATTACGTAGAGCAAGCCCTGAAGTTCAATTTTCTCATCTTTTATAGAGCCATAAATCTCGGGCTGAAGGATGAGCAACGATTCCCGAAGCGATTCCCCCGAAACGCCCATAGGCTTATAAAACCCACGGTTAAAGAGGTGGCGCATTGTTATGTACAATCTTTCTATAGCGCCTGTACTTTCTTGAGCGCGTGTTCTGGTGTGTGATTTCATTTTATTCATTACAGACAAAGATACTACTTAAACCAACTCATTGAGCATTTTGGCTAAAATTGGAATAAAATAACCAAAATCTTCTTTTTATACCAATCCTGTCCTAAATATTTAACCTGTTCATTTTTTCCATTGATGATTCCGATAGCTATCGGAACGAACCAAACCCCGATAGCCATCGGGGCTAGGCTTACGAAATTTTCTCTAAATTTTTTGTTCGTCCCCTAAATTTTAGGAACTCGCCTTTAAATCCAGTGCTTTGATGACTATCTTTGCTG